>NZ_CP060092.1:3035357-3638928 GCF_014217335.1 Teredinibacter purpureus
CCGTGGTGTCTAAGCGGAGCCCAGACATAGGCGCTAGCACGAAATTTAGGGCCAAAAGATTGCCTATGATTAACGCAGTACCTATTTTCCAGCGATTGTGCAGCCGGCGGTTGCCATCACTTGCCCATCGGTCTTGTTCTAGCCCGTATCGGTTAAGCACTAAAAATACAACGCAAATACTGAAGTAATAATAAAAATCGCGGATATCGAGTACGCCACGGGTAATGGATTCAAAGCGAGAGCCGGAGCCGAGTGCGCGTAGTGTTTCTGCGGTGTCGTTGCTGACAAGTTTTAACAGCACCGGTGAACCTAGAAAGTAAAAAACGCTACAGACAATAACAGTGAGAATGAGACTGACAATTTGGTTGTCGCTACGGCTTGAGATATAGAGCCCGATTGCGATGTAGGCGGTGCCTAAGAATAGGGTGGCTAAGTAGCCGCTCAGTACTGGGCCCCAATCGAGATTGCCCATAATAGAAATGGTGATGGGCAGTGGTAGTGTTAGTGCTAGGGCTAACACTAATAATATTTTGCAGGCCGAAAATTTACCTATAACAAATTCCCAGCTGGAAGCCGGCAGTGTTAATACGTGCTCGAGTGTACCGTTTTTTCTTTCTTCGCTCCACATGCGCATTGTTAACGCGGCACTTAAAAATATTAATACAATGGGCATCCACTCGAACATCGGGCGAATATCTGCAATGTTGCGTGAAAAATACGACTCAGCCCAAAATACGATAAATAGTGTGCTCGCGATAAAAACACCTAGAAATAACCACGCGATAGGTGAGGCAAAGAAAAGGTTTAGCTCCTTGCTTGCAATGTATAGGGATGATCGGCTAAAAAGACGGTTTTTAAACAGCATGAGACGCCTCGTTCTGGGTTGCGGTTTTGTTGTTGAGGTGAATGCGTCTAAACACGCTTTCTAAATCGCGCATGAGTGGGTGAATGGCGAATATTCGGTACTTATTAGCAATCAGATCTTGGATGATTCCGTTACAGAGTTCTGCAGTATTTGCGCTTTCACCGACCGGAATGTGGTAAGTGTTGATGTTATCGAGCGTTTTTATAAGTGCGGCTGCTGCGGAGTCTACTAATTGATTGTCTAGGTAGTAGCTTGCTAGGCTGGCGTTTACGGCGGCTAAATTCGCATTGGTGTTAAGGGCAATGATGTTGCTTCGGCGCAGCTCCTCCATGGATTGGTCCACCGCTAGCCCGCCTGAATCCAAAATAAGTACTCGATCGCATAGCGCATCTACTTCCTGCATGATATGAGTGGAGATAATAACGGTTGCGTGTGTTGCCAGGGTGCGAATAAGCGTACGCATTTGCTGTGTTTGGTGTGGGTCGAGGCCATTGGTGGGCTCATCTAGTATTAGAATTTTAGGGTTGTGAATGAGCGCTTGCGCTACGCCGACACGCTGTTTAAAACCGCGGGATAAGGTTGATATAGGATTCAAGGCTTTGCTGGCGAGTTCTGTTTTTTGTATAGCGACGGCAACATGCTCATCCAGTTGTAGGGGTTCAATATTGCGCATTTGGGCGCAATAATAAAGGTAATCCATTACGGTCATTTCAGGGTAAACAGGTAAATTTTCGGGTAGGTAGCCAATAAGTTGCTGTAATTCGTCGGTGTTTTCGCTGAGAGGTACGCTGTTTATCGTAATGCTTCCTGTGCTTGGCTCAATGTAGCCTGTGAGCATTTTCATGATGGTCGTTTTTCCCGCACCATTGTGGCCGAGAAGGCCAACAATTTCTCCCGCTTGAATATCAAAAGAGACGTTGCCGACGGCGGTGAACTCACCGTATCGACGACCGATGTTGTTTGCGTGAATCATTGCGGGTTACCTTTTGCTTTGAGAATTTTTTGTTGAGCCATGAAGTTCACCTGTTAGGTGAGGTAAAACGACGCTTAGTCTTATGCTCGGTTAAATATTGCAGGTGGGGTATTGGGTAACATAACACGAGACAGAGTTTAGAGCGTTACATTGACCGTTGAGTTTCATCTGAATGGCTATTCAGTATGGCGTTAGCGTTAGATAGTGATTTGCTTGGGGTATTTCAATACCCATAAAAAAAGCCGCGAGTTTACACTGGCGGCTTTGGGTGTTTATACGAACGGATGGTTTAGAATATAGACGGGTTCGCGGGTGGTCGTGTCGCACGTTCAGGGAAGTCGCGAGTGGTAGCACCTTTGTAGAGTTGGCGCGGGCGGCCAATTTTATAGCCGTCGGTGATCATTTCGTGCCAGTGAGCTATCCAGCCAACCGTTCGACCTGTTGCAAAAATAACGGTGAACATGTCGGTAGGAATACCGATGGCCTTCATAATAATCCCAGAATAGAAATCTACGTTAGGGTAGAGTTTCTTTTCGATGAAGTAGGGGTCTTCCAGTGCAATTTGCTCTAAGCGCTTAGCTATTTTTAATAGGGGGTCGTCACCTAGGCCTAGTTCTTCTAGTACTTCATCGCAGGTTTCTTTCATTACGGTGGCGCGAGGGTCGAAGTTTTTGTAAACCCTATGCCCGAACCCCATTAGGCGGAAGGGGTCATCTTTGTCTTTTGCGCGAGCAACAAACTTATCGATGTTCTTCTCGTCGCCAATCTCTTCAAGCATGTTTAAAACGGCTTCGTTGGCGCCGCCGTGTGCGGGCCCCCATAAGGTGGCAATACCAGCCGCAATACAGGCAAAGGGGTTGGCGCCTGATGAACCTGCTAAGCGAACGGTGGACGTTGAGGCGTTTTGTTCGTGATCGGCGTGTAGTAAGAATATGCGATCCATTGCGCGGGCAATAACAGGGTTTACGTCGGGGTCATTGCACGGTGAGCCAAACATCATATGTAAAAAGTTTTCGGCGTATCCCAAATTGTTGTCTGGATACATGAAAGGCTGGCCTTGAGAGTGTTTGTAACACATCGCTGCGAGGGTTGGCATTTTGGCGATTAAGCGGTGTGCGGATATGATGCGATGGCGCGCGTTATTGATATCGAGAGAGTCATGGTAAAAAGCCGATAATGCTCCGACTATGCCGCACATCATTGCCATAGGGTGGGAATCGTAATGAAAACCACGAAAGAAGCGTGAGATCGATTCATGAACCATTGTGTGGTTTGTAATAATGTTAACGAATTCGCTGTATTCGCTTTCTGATGGTAGTTCGCCGTGCAACAATAAATAACAGCTTTCCAAATAATCGGAATTTTTTGCAAGGGTGTCGATGGGATATCCGCGGTGTAAAAGTACACCCTTGTCGCCATCAATATAAGTGATTTTAGATTCGCAAGACGCGGTAGAAACAAAACCGGGGTCGTATGTGAAGTAGCCTTTGCCTGTTAAGGCTCGCACGTCGATAACTTCTGGGCCAGTGGTACCGGCATATACCGGTAACTCAATGGTTTCGCCCAGGCCATCGACCGTTAAGCTTGCTTTCTTATCAGTCATATTGGACTCCTGTGTAACAAGTAATGTGCTCTAAATCTTAGAACAAGAACACATTTAATCTGAATTTGCGTAGCTGCTTGGTGCGCAGACACATGAGGTGCGAATCGAGCACGTGTAATAACTCGCCGCTTATTTTCATTATTGGTCAGTATATTTCACCTGAAGTACTTCGCAGCAGTGGACATTAGTATAATGCTGCCGCTGTGTTGGGCTGTACAAAGTTAGATCGATTAGAGGGTGTTGGTCAATAAGTAGACATTGATGAGCGCCTCTAGCGAGAGTTATCCCTGCGAAGAGGCATGATTATAGAGAATTTTGCTCTCTTAAGTGTAGTCTTGCGCTGAGCAGAATCAAAAAAACCTGCTTTAATAAAAAAGGAATGGTTGATTTTTAGTCTTTATGTTCCGTTATGGTGAACATTTTGTTTATTTGTCCAATGTGGTGCGTATAGTGCTATGCATAGGATTAATATTGTGCCTTAAGTGCTTATAAATAATTGTAATTTTACTGTCGTCTAACTATAATTTCGCGCGTTTCCAAAGGCGCGCTCGCGCAAGGTTGTGGCGCGTTAATCGTTAAAATCGCCTTCCCTAACACATTCAGTAAACTCGACTTGCTTCGCCAATGGTTTTATTGGTACCGGCCCTTCGCAGTCTGTCTGCCCGTAGCTCCGAGTACGGCAAATTTAGTTTTGTCTGAGTGTGTAAGTGGTTGTTATCGGTTTGTTATCGGCAGCGTTGTCAATTGGCCGTTGTTGCGAGCAGCGAAGCTAATGGAAAGTGGCCGAACAAATTTTATTCTAACCCTGGTAACCAAGGTGCAACACGACTGTGAATAAGAACAGACCTGTTAATCTGGATCTCTCAACTATTAAGTTTCCTGTAACGGCAATTGTCTCCATATTGCATCGCGTCTCCGGTGTGGTAATGCTAGGCGGTGTGATCGTATTGCTTTATATGCTTGATATGAGTTTGTCCTCCGAAAAATCCTACGACGAATTAGCAAGCTTGATGGCGCTGCCATGGGCAAAACTAATTTTATGGGC
Source organism: Teredinibacter purpureus (assembly GCF_014217335.1). Classification (NCBI taxonomy): domain Bacteria; kingdom Pseudomonadati; phylum Pseudomonadota; class Gammaproteobacteria; order Cellvibrionales; family Cellvibrionaceae; genus Teredinibacter; species Teredinibacter purpureus. Next base: position 3,039,844 of record NZ_CP060092.1, read on the forward strand.
TGTGCTATCTGCACTGGCTTATCACTTTGTTGCCGGTGTTAGGCATCTTATTATGGACTTAGGTGTAGGTGAGTCACTAGAAGGTGGAAAGCTTGGCGCCAAGATCTCCATATTCCTTTCTGTTGTGTTAATCATTTCTGCGGGGTTCTGGGTATGGTAACGGCCGTAACAACTTGGGGGCGCAGCGGCCTCTACGACTGGCTCGTGCAGCGTTTTAGTGCTGTTGTTCTTGCCGCTTATACTGTTTTGGTGGTGGGCTTTATAGTGTTTCATCCGGGCATGACGTTTGATGACTGGTCGGGATTGTACGGCCAGCTGTGGATGCGCGTATTCAGCCTTTTAGTTTTAGTGTGCACTATCGCGCATGGTTGGATTGGTTTGTGGGGTGTTCTCACAGACTATGTCACAACACGTATGATGGGTCGCTCTGCTTTAGCGCTACGTATGTTTATATTATTTTTCTATGCACTAATCAATGTTGGTTTCCTCGTTTGGGGCGTTGAGATTTTGTGGGGGTTCAATTAATGGGTAACATCCGAACAATTTCATTCGACGGTATTGTGATTGGTGGCGGTGGCGCAGGTATGCGTGCAGCGTTACAGATGGCGCAATCAGGTTTTAAGACCGCCGTGGTCACTAAGGTCTTTCCTACACGGTCTCATACGGTATCGGCTCAAGGCGGTATTACTTGCGCTATTGGTAGCTCAGACCCAGAAGATGATTGGCGCTGGCATATGTATGACACCGTTAAAGGCTCCGATTATATTGGCGATCAGGATGCCATTGAATATATGTGTTCGGTAGGCCCAGAGGCGGTCTTTGAGTTGGAACATATGGGCTTGCCGTTTTCTCGTACAGACGATGGTCGTATATACCAGCGGCCGTTTGGGGGGCAATCTAAGGACTTTGGCCGAGGTGGTCAGGCGGCTCGGACGTGCGCAGCGGCAGATCGTACGGGTCACGCTTTATTGCATGCGCTTTATCAAGGCAATGTTAAGAACGACACCGTTTTCTTGAATGAGTGGTTTGCTGTTGATTTAGTTAAAAACCAAGATGGCGCGGTATGTGGTGTTATCGCTATTAATATGGAAGACGGTGAAGTCGTCTATATCAAGTCTAAAGCCACGGTTCTTGCAACGGGTGGTGCCGGTCGAATATTTGCTTCTACTACCAATGCACATATCAATACCGGTGACGGTATTGGCATGGCGCTGCGTAGTGGTTTTCCTGTGCAAGATATTGAAATGTGGCAGTTCCATCCAACAGGTATTCACGGTGCTGGTGTGTTAGTTACTGAAGGCTGTCGAGGCGAAGGTGGATATCTTGTCAACAAAGATGGTGAGCGTTTTATGGAGCGCTATGCGCCGAACGCGAAAGATTTGGCCGGTCGTGATGTAGTTGCTCGCTCTATGGTATTAGAAATATTGGCGGGGCGTGGCTGCGGTGAAAATGGCGATCATGTGTTTTTAAAGTTGGATCACTTGGGCGCCGATACTCTTAATCAGCGTTTGCCGGGGATCTTAGAGCTTTCTAGAACATTTGCGCATGCAGACCCCATTAAAGAACCTATTCCTGTTGTTCCAACGTGCCACTACATGATGGGCGGTATTCCCACCAATGTTAATGGCCAAGTGCTAACGCAGAATGAAAAAGGCGAAGACACCGTTGTTGAAGGCTTCTACGCATGTGGTGAAGTTGCTTGTGTATCGGTTCACGGCGCTAACCGTTTAGGCGGTAATTCATTACTGGATCTTGTGGTGTTTGGGCGCGCTTCTGGTCTCTATATTGAGAAAGCATTACGCGAGGGTATTGAGCTTAGAGACCCCAGCGCGTCAGATATGGATGCCGCGATGTCTCGATTGAACAAGGTTAATACAAGTACTTCCGGTGAGAATGCAACAGTTCTTCGGGCTGAGCTGCAAGCTATCATGCAAAATCACTTTGGTGTTTTCCGTAAAGGTGAGTTTATGCAGGAAGGTATTAAAAAGTTGGCGGCGTTACGTTCTCGTATTGAAAACGTATCGTTATCAGATAAAAGTAACGCCTTTAATACTGCGCGTATTGAAGCGTTGGAAGTTCAAAACCTATTTGAAGTTGCTGAGGCCACGGCTATCGCAGCCGAAGAGCGAAAGGAGTCTCGTGGTGCGCATGCAAGGGAAGATTTCCAGGAACGCGACGATAAAAATTGGTTGTGCCACTCCATGTACTTCCCTGGAGAAAAGCGTGTGACTAAGCGTGACGTGAATTTCACGCCGAAAACAATGGAAGCCTTCGAACCTAAAGTTCGTACCTACTAGAGATAGGGTGCAAAAGACTATGCTGAAAGTTGAAGTTTATCGCTACAATCCTGAAACGGACAAAGAACCCTATATGCAAACCTATGAGCTAGATACTCAAGGTAGAGACCTTATGGTCTTGGACGTGTTAGAAATGCTGAAGGGGGAGGATCCCTCTCTAACGTTCCGACGTTCTTGTCGAGAGGGCGTTTGTGGCTCTGATGGTGTGAATATTTCAGGTAAAAATGGGCTAGCCTGTGTAACGCCATTATCGGAATGTGTCAAAAAGAACAAATTGGTATTGCGTCCACTACCTGGCTTGCCCGTTATTCGTGATTTAATCATCGATATGAGTCAGTTTTATGCTCAATTTCGTAAGGTTGACCCTTTTCTTCAAAATGACGCTCCAGCACCGGCAATTGAGCGGCTTCAGTCTCCTGAAGAGCGCGAAAAGTTAGACGGGCTATATGAGTGTATTTTGTGCGCTTGCTGTTCAACAAGTTGCCCGTCATTTTGGTGGAACCCCGATAAATTTATTGGCCCTGCAGGCTTGTTGCAGGCCTATCGGTTCTTGGCCGATAGTCGTGATACGGCTACTGAGGAGCGTCTAAGTAAATTAGATGACCCGTTTAGTGTATTCCGCTGTCATGGCATCCAAAACTGTGTTGATGTATGCCCGAAGGGCTTAAATCCTACACGCGCCATCGGTCATATCCGAAGCATGCTGTTGCATCGTGGCACTTAGAAGGCTCAATTGACCGGAATGGTTAAATTGAAGGGGTAGGGTGTCGGTATGGCACCTGCTCAATTTAAGTTGGCGGAGCTTAGTGGTTTTCACTACTTCGGTTTCTTCGATAATAGAGATTCGAGTTTTTGTACTGATTAGCTTGAGCGCTAATTTGAATGAAAAATGATTATTGAGTTCGTGCTTGCACTCTTAACTTCGCAAGCTTTTCTACGCGGTGACTAAAACCATGCAAGAAAGTTTAATGGAGGCACTCTGGAAAACGGGCCACATATCCGGTAGCAATGCTGCATACGTGGAAGACGTTTACGAGTCATATTTACAGGACCCTAACTCTGTGCCGGAAGAGTGGCGAGAGTATTTCGAAAAGCTTCCCACCGTTAATGGTGGTACAGGGGTTGATGTACGCCATTCTGAAATTATTGAATATTTTGAATTACTGGGTCGTAACCGCGCTCGCCCAATGGTTGCCCCAGGTGAAGGTGCTGCCAATATTGCCCATGAGCGTAAGCAAGTTGAGGTTGTTCAGCTGGTTAATGCTTATCGGTTAAGTGGCCATCAAAAAGCCAAGTTAGACCCTTTAAACTTACGCGAAAGACGCAGCCCGCAAGATCTTGATTTGGGGTTTCATGGTCTAAACACAGCAGATCTAGATTCTGTGTTTCAAACCGGCGATTTGTCGTTTGGTTATCAAGAAGCCTCTCTTAGCGAAATTATTTCCGATTTGGAGAAAACATACTGCGGTACGATCGGTGCCGAAGTTATGCATATCACGAATTATGAAGAGCGTAGGTGGTTGTTGCAGCGCTTAGAGGGCAGTCGATCTTGTCCTGATTTTGGCGAGAAAACAAAGCTTCATTTGCTGCGTCGATTGACCGCTGCTGAAGGGTTGGAACGCCATTTAGACAGTAAGTACCCTGGAACGAAACGTTTTGGTCTTGAAGGTGGTGAGAGCCTAATACCGTTATTGGATACGCTCATTAATCGTTGTGGCGGCTATGGGGCAAAAGAAATGGTTATTGGAATGGCTCACCGTGGCCGTCTCAATACGTTAGTAAATGTTTTAGGTAAAAACCCTGTTGCGTTATTTGATGAATTTGAAGGTAAGAAGTTAGTCGATACTTCTGGTGATGTTAAGTACCACCAGGGTTTCTCTTCGAATGTTATGACGCCCGGTGGCGAAATGCACCTTGCTCTGGCCTTTAACCCATCTCACCTTGAAATTGTTGCGCCTGTTGTAGAAGGTTCTGTTCGAGCACGACAAGATCGTCGATTTGACACTAAGGGTAACAACGTTGTCCCCGTTGTGATCCATGGCGACGCTGCGTTTGCTGGGCAGGGTGTTGTGATGGAAACATTCCAAATGTCACAAACTCGCGCCTACAAAACTGGCGGTACGATGCACCTGGTTATTAATAACCAAGTAGGTTTTACTACTAGCCTGAAAGAGGATTCTCGTTCTACCGAGTATGCAACAGACGTTGCTAAAATGATCGAAGCCCCAATCTTTCACGTCAATGGCGATGATCCAGAGGCCGTAGCGTTTTTAGCGAATTTGGCGGCAGATTACCGTAACGAGTTTGCAAAAGATGTTGTCGTGGATTTAGTGTGTTATCGCCGTCGCGGACACAACGAGACGGATGAGCCTTCTGCTACGCAGCCTCTAATGTATAAAGCTATTCGAGCGCAAAAAACAACGCGTACGCTTTATGCCGAACAGTTGGTGAACGAAGGTGTTTTAAGTGCAGAAGAATCCAATACGATGTCTAACGATTATAGGGCAGCATTGGATCGTGGAGAGCACGTTGCACAAGGTCTTGTCAGCGAGCCAGATTCTTCCTTGTTTGTTGATTGGGCTCCCTATATTGGCCATGATTGGCAAACACCTTACGATAGTACTTATCCCATTCAAGAGCTACAGGCGCTCGCTGAACAAATAAGTCATATTCCTGATGGCGTTCAAGTACAGCGTCAAGTATCAAAAATATACGACGATCGGCGGAAAATGGCTGGTGGTGCATTACCCATTAATTGGGGTATGGCCGAGACGCTTGCCTACGCGACCTTGTTAAAACAAGATTACGCTATACGTTTGACCGGGCAAGATGTCGGTCGAGGTACGTTCTCGCACCGTCATGCTGTGATCCATAATCAGAAAGATGGTGAAAGTTATATTCCTTTGCAGAATGTAAAGCCCGACCAACCAGAATTTGATATTTACGACTCTTTCTTGTCAGAAGAAGCGGTATTGGCTTTTGAGTATGGTTACGCTACAACAACGCCTGGCAAAATGGTTATTTGGGAAGCGCAATTTGGTGATTTCGCAAACGGCGCACAGGTCGTTATCGATCAGTTTATTACCAGTGGCGAACATAAATGGCAGCGCTTATGTGGTTTAACTATGTTACTGCCGCACGGTTATGAAGGGCAGGGGCCAGAGCATTCGTCTGCACGTTTAGAACGATTTATGCAGCTTTGTGCCGAGCATAATATACAAATTTGTATACCGACGACTCCTGCGCAGGTTTATCACATGTTACGTCGCCAAGCGATTCGTTACATGCGTAGGCCACTTGTTGTTATGAGCCCAAAATGGATTCTTCGGCATAAGTTAGCGACCTCTTCGTTGGAAGAGCTGGCCAACGGCACCTTCCAGAGCGTGATTAGCGATGAAAAAGTAGCCGGTGAAAATGCCAAGCGCGTAATTTTGTGCAGCGGTAAAGTTTATTATCATTTGCTCGAAGCTCGTGAGGAGCGCGAACAAGATGACGTGGCTCTGGTGCGCATAGAGCAGTTATATCCTTTTCCTGAAGAAGATCTGCGGGTTGCGTTGAAACCTTACGGGCATGTTAATGATGTCGTATGGTGTCAAGAAGAACCCATGAATCAGGGCGCATGGTATGCCAGTCAGCACCGTATGCGAAGGGTGGTTGAACGCGTTAACGAAGATGCATACTTGCGTTATGTTGGTCGTGCGTCATCGTCAGCTCCTGCGGCAGGTTATATGTCGACCCACCTAGATGAACTGAATAAATTTGTAAATGCAGCATTGGATACGAGTGTTTAAAATCGTTCGTTGATCCACGTTTATTAATCATTGTTTATTACGAGTAACGACTTTTTAGCTAATAAGCGACAAGGACACATTTGAAAATGAGTAACGAAATCAAAGTCCCTACGTTTCCTGAATCTGTACAGGAAGGCACCATTGCAACTTGGCACAAACAGCCCGGCGAAGCATTTTCTCGCGACGAGGTTATTGTTGATATCGAGACCGATAAGGTTGTGCAAGAAGTGCCTGCTCCGGCAGATGGTGTATTGAAAGAGATCCTAAAACAAGAAGGCGATATCGTTACGAGTAACGAGATTATTGCAACCTTTAGTGAAGGCGGTGCAGGTGCTGCACCCGCGGGCAACTCAGAGCCTGCTACAGCAACGAATTCTGCTGAAGCATCGGAAATTATTGCTGCACCGGCGGCTAAAAAATTAGCGGATGAAAAGGGCATTAATCTATCGGACGTTACTGGTACAGGTAAAGGTGGTCGCATCACTAAAGAGGATGTTGCCAATTATAAGGTTAGCGCACCGGTAGAAGTAAAAGCGGCGGTTGCTGCTCCGGTAAAAATTGCATCAGTGCCAGAGCCAATGGCTCCGATCACAGGTGAACGCATTGAAAAACGTGTACCAATGACACGTTTGCGCACTCGAATTGCCGAACGTTTATTGGATGCGACGCAAAATACCGCAATGTTAACGACTTTTAATGAAGTTAACATGGGCCCGATAATGGAGCTTCGCAAGCAATACAAAGATCGTTTTGAAAAAGTGCATAACGGAACGCGTTTGGGTTTTATGGGGTTCTTTGTGAAATCTGCCGTTGAAGCCTTACGTCGTATTCCTGCGGTTAATGCGTCTATTGACGGAAACGATATTGTTTATCATGGTTACCAAGATATTGGCGTTGCGGTTTCTACTCAGAAAGGGTTGGTAGTACCGGTATTACGCAATGTTGAACATATGAGCATTGCCGAAATTGAAAATGGTGTACGCGACTTTGGTTTGCGTGGTCGCGACGGTAAAATTGGCATTGACGAGATGCTGGGTGGTACTTTCACTATCACCAATGGTGGTGTATTTGGTTCGTTATTGTCCACCCCTATATTAAACCCACCGCAGGCCGCAATTTTGGGTATGCATAAAATCCAAGATCGGCCTATGGCGGTAGATGGGGAAGTGAAAATTCTACCGATGATGTATTTGGCTCTGTCATACGATCATCGCATTATTGACGGAAAAGAAGCTGTTCAATTCTTGGTTGCGATTAAAGATATGATCGAAGATCCAGCGCGTATTTTGTTAGAGCTATAGTCCTACGTTATTAAATACGGGTTGGCAGCGTAGCCAGCCCGGTTTTCAATTATTCTAAAATTGCATATACATTACTTTTGGGGTTCATCCTATGTCTGACAAATACGACGTTATCGTTATCGGTTCTGGTCCTGCCGGCTATGTCGCCGCTATACGTGCTGCACAGCTCGGTCTGAAGGTCGCTTGTATCGAAAAGTGGAAAGGAAAAGATGGAAAAGGCGTTAACGGTGGCACTTGTCTAAACGTTGGTTGTATTCCTTCTAAGGCCTTACTCGACAGCTCTCATAAATTCCATGAGGCGAATTCAGCATTTGCGGGTCACGGTATCACTACTGGCGATATTAATATTGATGTACCGTCAATGATCGAGCGAAAAGAGCGCATCGTTAAGCAAATGGCCGGTGGTGTATCGGGCTTGTTTAAAGCCAATAAAGTGACCTCGTTATTTGGAACCGGTAAATTATTAGCAAATCGTAAAGTGTCGTATGTTAATTTTGAAGGCAAAGAGCAAATTTTGGATGCTGAAAATGTCATTTTAGCGTCTGGCTCTATCCCAGTCGCAATACCGGTAGCACCTGTTGATGAAGATGTCATTGTCGATTCTACCGGCGCACTGATTTTTCAAGAAGTACCGAAACGCTTAGGTGTAATCGGTGCTGGAGTTATCGGTTTGGAGTTAAGCAGTGTCTGGAGCCGCTTGGGCTCTAAAGTTGTTCTGCTCGAAGCGATGGATACCTTTTTAGCGATAATGGATCAGCAAATTGCTAAAGAAGCTCAAAAGATCTACAAGAAGCAACATTTGGATATTCGCTTAGGTTGCCGTGTTACGGGTACCGAAGTTGTGGTATCAAAAGGCGCTAAAGAAGTTGTTGTTACTTATACCGATAAAGACGGCAATGAAGCTACAGAAACGTTCGACAAATTAATTGTATGTGTAGGGCGTCGTCCGTTTACAGACGGTTTGCTAGCAGACGACAGTGGTGTAAAGCTGGATGAGCGTGGTTCTATTTATGCGAATGACCTGTGTTCTACTAGTGCGCCAGGCGTTTGGGCTATTGGTGATGTTGTGCGTGGGCCAATGCTTGCGCATAAAGGTTCGGAAGAAGGTGTAATGGTCGCAGAGCGCATCGCAGGCCAAAAGACCGTTATGAATTACGATATTATTCCTAACGTAATTTATACCCATCCAGAAATTGCAGCGGTTGGGCGTACGGAAGAACAAATTAAAGCTGACGGCGAACCCTATAATGTTGGCACCTTTCCGTTTATGGCCATTGGCCGTGCGGTAGCTGCTGATGAATCGGATGGCATGGTTAAAATAATTGCCCATGCTGAAACCGACCGCGTATTGGGCGCTCATATTGTTGGCCCATGCGCGCCTGACTTGGTGCAACAAGTTGCTATTGCCATGGAATTTGGCTCAAGTGCAGAAGATATTGGTATGACTGTGTTCGGGCATCCAACATTCTCTGAAGCAGTTAAGGAAGCGGCATTAGCAGTTAATGGGCATGCGATTCACATGCCCAACCGAAAAAAACGCAAATAGCAAAACAATAAAGCGTACCTAAATACCGGTCGGCCCAAAAAGTCGGCGGGATCGATTTAATAACTGTTCCTCGCACGGCTTGAACAGCTTGCTAGGGAACTATGGGAAGCAACAATGAATTTACATGAGTATCAGGGTAAGCAGCTATTTGCTGAATACGGTTTGCCTGTATCAAAAGGGATCGCCGCTGAAACACCGGCAGAGGCCGCTAATGCTGTAGACGTATTAGGCGGTAAGAAGTGGGTCGTAAAGGCGCAGGTTCACGCGGGTGGTCGAGGTAAGGCGGGCGGTGTGAAGCTTGTATCTTCTAAAGCTGAAATAGAAGCGTTCGCTCAGCAGTGGCTAGGCCAAAACTTGGTGACCTATCAAACGGACGAGAACGGGCAGCCGGTTAGTCGTATTTTGGTTGAAGATTGTACTGATATTGAGCAAGAATTATATCTGGGGGCTGTTGTCGACCGTTCAACACGGCGTATTGTTTTTATGGCGTCTACGGAAGGCGGCGTAGAGATTGAAAAAGTAGCCGAAGAAACACCAGAAAAGATTTTGAAAGCGGAAATAGATCCGTTAACAGGTGCTCAGCCTTATCAGGGGCGTGAGTTAGCGTTTAAGCTTGGATTAAACGGCAAGCAAGTTAAGCAATTTACACAAATTTTTCTTGGCTTAGCCAAAATGTTTCAAGAGAAAGATTTGGCGTTATTAGAAATTAACCCACTTGTTATCACGACCGAAGGTAACCTGCATTGCTTAGACGCAAAAATTAATATTGACGGTAATGCTATGTACCGTCAGCCTGCTCTAAAAGAAATGCACGATCCTTCACAAGAAGATGAGCGTGAAGCGCATGCTGCAAAATGGGAACTCAACTACGTAGCTCTCGATGGCAATATCGGGTGTATGGTTAACGGCGCAGGTTTGGCGATGGGCACAATGGATATCGTTAAATTGCACGGTGGAGAACCCGCTAACTTCCTTGATGTGGGTGGCGGCGCGACGAAAGAACGCGTTGTAGAAGCGTTTAAAATTATTTTATCGGATCAAAATGTATCGGCGGTGTTGATTAATATCTTTGGCGGTATTGTACGTTGTGATTTGATTGCTGAGGGCGTTATTGGTGCTGTTGAAGAAGTTGGCGTGAAAATTCCAGTGGTGTGTCGTTTAGAAGGAAATAATGCTGAAGTAGGGGCCAAGGTTCTCGCTGATAGTGGTTTGAATATTATCGCTGCCACCAGTTTGACTGATGCCGCACAACAAGTCGTAAAAGCTGCGGAGGCCAAATAATGAGCGTTCTAATCGATAAAAACACTAAAGTACTTTGTCAGGGGTTTACCGGTTCACAAGGTACATTCCATTCAGAGCAGGCCATTGAGTACGGCACTAAAATGGTTGGCGGAGTTACGCCAGGAAAAGGCGGCCAAACGCATTTGGGGTTGCCTGTTTTTAATACCATGCTTGAAGCCGTTGCGGCTACTGGCGCTGATGCATCGGTTATTTATGTGCCTGCACCATTCTGCAAAGATTCTATATTAGAAGCGGCAAATAGCGGTGTGAAATTGGTAGTGTGTATTACTGAAGGTATACCCACTCTCGATATGCTTGAGTGTAAAGTAAAGTGCGATGAGCTTGGTGTACAGCTGATTGGCCCTAACTGCCCCGGCGTGATTACGCCTGGTGAATGTAAAATTGGTATCATGCCTGGACATATCCATTTGCCGGGTAAGGTTGGCATTGTTTCACGCTCCGGTACATTAACGTATGAAGCGGTTAAGCAAACGACTGATTATGGTTATGGTCAGTCAACCTGTGTTGGTATTGGTGGTGATCCTATTCCTGGTTCTAACTTCATCGATATTCTCGAGTTGTTTGAGAAAGATGAAAAGACTGAAGCGATTGTTATGATTGGTGAAATTGGTGGCACTGCAGAAGAAGAGGCAGCGGCTTATATCAAAGAGCATGTCACTAAGCCTGTCGTCTCCTATATTGCAGGTGTTACCGCTCCGGCGGGCAAGCGTATGGGGCACGCAGGTGCGATAATATCTGGCGGTAAGGGCACAGCTGATGAGAAGTTCGCTGCGCTAGAAGATGCTGGTGTTAAAACTGTGCGTAGCTTGGCTGAGATTGGTGATGGCTTAAAAGAAATTACCGGCTGGTAGTTTTTTAATCTGTATGCAAAAAGCTCTTGTTGAAAAGCAAGGGCTTTTTTTACGTCTGAAATTTGTACTTTAGCGTTGCTGGTGACTGAAAAGAAAAGCGTTCTAAATATACTTTTTGAGTGCTGCCAGAGTCGACGGTTGTGGTTCTATAAGAATATGCATTAGCCCGCTCGTCGAAAGATTTCCCATCATGGTAGTATGCAATTTTCCGACAATAGAAAGGTGAGAATTGAGATGAAAGCAAAGTTTATAGTCTTGTTAAGCTTCGTAGGAGCGGTATTGTTTGGCATGGGCTGCACTTGGGTCAAGCCTGTAGAGGGGGTTGAGAGTATTGCCTTGGTGAAGGCGGCCGTAGTGCAAGACTGTGAGAAGCTGGTGACGAGCACGGTGTTGGTGACACATAAAGTGGGGTTTATTAATCGAAACCCAAGTAAAGTTGCTAATGAGCTTTTGACGCTTGCCCGCAATGAAGCAGTTGCACTCGACGCTGATACCATTGTCGCTGAGGGGCCAGCAATGGAAGGTAAACAGCGTTTCGGTCTATATCAGTGTCGTTAAGCCGATAAGTGTACGACGTCTCCTGGCTGTAAATACCCAGTATTTCTATTTTTTTTGGCGCCTGTAGTCAATGCTATCCCTTAGATAACCTTAATTTCAATCCATAAGGTTATCTAATCCCTTGAATTATTGCTCGAGCATCTCCATATAAGCCAGCAACTTGATCGTAAGAATTTGGCGCATAGCGCCCAGAACTGAGCTTAGGAGCACCCCATGACAGTAGAGGCCACTAAAGAAACACGTGGATTTGAAACGGAAGCAAAGCAGCTTTTGCATCTAATGATTCATTCGCTTTACTCCAATAAAGAGATATTTCTTCGTGAGTTGGTATCAAATGCCTCTGACGCTGCCGATAAACTGCGCTTTGAAGCATTGAATAACGGGGCGTTGTACGAAAGTGACCCCGATCTAAACATTCGCATCAGTTTTGATAAAGAAGCTAATACGGTCACTATTACTGATAATGGTATTGGCATGACCCGAGACGAAGTTGTTGATCATCTTGGTACTATTGCTAAGTCAGGCACTGCTGCATTTTTATCGAACCTTACTGGTGATGAAAAGAAAGATTCACATCTCATTGGTCAATTCGGTGTGGGCTTTTACTCTGCATTTATTGTTGCGGATAGAGTAACGGTTGAAACTCGTCGCGCTGGCGCAGCTGAAAGTGAGGGCGTACGCTGGGAAAGTGCTGGAGAAGCAGAATACAGTGTCGAGACCATTGAGCGTACGCTACGTGGTACGTCTGTTATATTGCATTTGAAGTCGGATCAGCAAGAGTTTGCCGACGGTTGGCGGTTGCGGTCTATCATCAAGAAATACTCGGATCATATTTCATTACCGATAATCATGGAAAAAGAGCAGGCGGGTGATGATAAAGAGGCTAGTGAGCCTGAAGATGAAACCGTTAATACGGCAACTGCGTTGTGGACTCGTTCAAGAAACGACGTTACAGAAGAAGAATATATTGAGTTCTACAAGCACGTTTCCCATGACTTTGCCGAGCCGGCTAAGTGGAGCCATAATCGCGTAGAAGGTAAATTAGATTACACTAGTTTGTTATACCTTCCAGCAAAAGCTCCCTTCGATTTGTATAACCGAGATGCTGCACGCGGCTTGAAGTTGTACGTGCAACGCACCTTCATAATGGACGACGCTGAACAGTTTCTCCCTCTTTATTTGCGATTCATAAAGGGTGTTATTGATTCAAATGATTTGTCATTAAATGTCTCGCGTGAAATCCTTCAGAAAGACCCTAACATTGACAGTATGCGTTCAGCAATGACTAAGCGTGTCTTGGATATGTTGGAAAAATTGCGTAAGAACGATGCAGAAAAATACGCTGTATTCTGGAAAGAGTTTGGGCAGGTATTAAAAGAAGGGCCAGCGGAAGATTTTGCTAACAAAGAAAAAATTGCTGCATTGATGCAATTCGCAACTACCGAAAATGATACGGACGAGCAAGTAAACTCCCTTGATAGTTATATTGAGCGAATGACAGAAGGCCAAGACAAAATATATTACGTTGTGGCCGAAAACTTTAATACCGCTAAAAACAGCCCACATTTAGAAGTTTTCCGCAAAAAAGGTATTGAGGTACTTCTCTTGAGTGACCGTGTTGACGATTGGCTAATGGGTCACCTAGCGGAATACAAAGACAAGCAGTTTCAAGATGTAGGGAAGGGCGCCTTAGATCTAGGCAAGCTTGACAGCGAAGATGAGAAAAAAGAACAGGAGAAAATAGAAAAGGATTCTCAGGATTTCGTTAAGCGTATTCAAGATGTATTGGCGGGCGAAGTTGAAGAGGTTCGTGTTACGCATCGCTTAACGGAATCTCCAGCATGTTTAGTTGTTGGAGACGATGACATGGGCGCTCAAATGCGCCGTCTCTTAGAGTCTGCAGGCCAAGCTGTGCCAGAATCAAAGCCAAGCATTGAGGTGAATCCGCAGCATCCTTTAGTTCAAAAAATGGATAGCGAAACGGACGAGGATCGCTTTGCTGATCTAGCTCACGTGCTATTTGATCAAGCTAACTTGGCGGAAGGGGGAAGTTTGAAAGATCCCGCGGCCTATGTGCGGCGGTTAAATAAGCTACTGATGGATGTATCCTAAGTAAAAAATGGCGCTTCGGCGCCATTTTTTTTGCGGTGAGTTTAACCCCAGTCATCGTCGTTGGCTTTAGTTTCTAAATATGTGTATCGAAACACCTTGGCGGTAAGATAATGCTAGGAGCATTGCGTAATACGTTAACGGTAGGTTGCTAATGTGATTCATTCAGCTGAATGTCCAATGTTGCTGCCTTTTAATGTGAAATAGTGGTTCCTACGCTTAACCACAAAGGTACGGATGCACTTAGGCTTGTCTAGAAGAGCAAGCGAGTGTTTATTCGATTATACTGTGCAAAAGTAGAATAACCTCAGCAGGATAGACCATGCCCGAAGCATTAACGGTTGCAGTACTAGGTGGGGGAAGCTTTGGTACGGCTATCGCCAATATTATTGCCACCAATGGAAATAAAACGTATCTATGGATGCGCGATCAAGCGCGCGCCGAAATATGCCAAGAAACACGCGAAAACGCCGAGTACTTACCTGGCTACTCTCTACACCCTAATCTTGTCGTCACTTCAGATCTTTTGCATTGTGTAGAAGAGTGTGATGTGGTCACTATCTCTGTACCTAGCAAGTCATTTCGCGAGGTTGTCCGCTTAGTTGCACCTCATATACGTCCGAACACTATCGTCATCAGCACAACAAAAGGCATAGAGGGTGATAGCTTCTTGTTGATGAGTCAAATTCTTGAGCAGGAGCTGGATAACGTGCGTATTGGCGCGTTGAGTGGGCCAAACTTTGCGAAAGAAATTATTCAAAACCAGTACACGGGCAGTGTTATTGCCAGTGAAGATGATTCGGTTATTGATTGTGTTCAGCAAGCCTTTTCTTCGCAGACATTTAGAATTTATAGTAATCACGACAGGTATGGCGTAGAACTGGGTGGTGCGCTAAAGAATGTGTACGCCATCATTACGGGCATGGCCGCAGCATTAGGGTGTGGCAGTAACACGATGGCCATGTTGCTTACGAGAAGCCTTGCCGAAATGAATCGTATGGCAATTGAGCTGGGCGCAAATCCGATGACCTTTTTGGGGTTGGCGGGAGTCGGTGACTTAGTCCTAACGTGTACTTCCGATTTAAGTCGTAACTACCGAGTGGGTTATGCGCTCGGGCAAGGAAAGAAGTTGGACCAAATTCTTGAAGAAATTGGTCAAGTGGCTGAAGGCGTGAATACGCTGCGCATTGTTAAAGAAAAGGCGGAAGATATTAATGTATATATGCCGCTTGTGGCTGGTCTCTATGAAATTCTGTTTAACGACCGCGATATTTTGGAAGTAGTACAAGGTCTGATGACAGGTGAACTAAGTAGTGATGTTGATATGCAAGGAGGAGTCTGATGGACGAACAACTGAAATCGAACCTAACGTCGAGTAAACATTGGTTCAGGTTAATTTACATGGTCTTATTTGCCGTTTTTCTACAGCTCGCGTTAAGTGTGATGTGGATACTCGTCGTGATCCAGTTTTTATTTGCGCTTATTACCGGTAATGATAATAAAAAGTTGAGGACATTCGGTGGCTCATTAATTGATTATATTGCCGATACAATCGCGTTTTTAACGTACAACAGTGAAGATAAACCTTTTCCATTTTCTGATTGGCCAGAATATACCGGTGTCGATGTAGCCGTTGATGAAACAGTATCGACAGTTACTCCCGCTGATGAAGTTGAACCTACTGATACTGGTAGCGTTCAAGATACCAACAAAGCAGAGTAACAGTGTGTGGTTAATGTCTACGTTTTTCGTCATGGTGAAGCAGAACACAATTTTCATTCCGATTGTGAGCGTAACTTAACCCAGAATGGGCGAGCGCAGATACGCGACAGTGTAAGCCAGCATTTGCCGCACTTGCAGTCTGTTGGTCTAGTCTTGACCAGTTCGTTGGTGCGTGCGAAGCAGAGCGGTGAGATTATCACCTCATCGCTTAATCTTGCAGGGGCTCAAGAAGTGGACTGGCTGGCGCCCGCATCAAGTGTCAGCGAAGCCGTTGAGTGTTTGCATAAGGTAGTATTAAATAGTGGCCACAACGCTATTGTGTTGGTAACTCATCTACCTTTCGTAGCCAGTTTTTTAGAATCTCTATGCGGTTTGAATCGAGGTGCTATTGTGATGCCTACCGGCAGTGTGGCTGCAATTAATGCAGAGGTGATCGCGGCATCCTGCGCTGAGCTACGTTGGCACTATCACCCGCAGTAGGAGAATGATGCAAACCCGTGAAGTGGAATTCAGTGTATTGAGCAATACGCTTAGAGGCGTAAGGTGGGGTAATGGAGGTGGTACGCCTGTCATTGCGTTACATGGTTGGCTGGATAACTGCGCCAGCTTTGAGTTTTTAGCGCCCAAACTCGAGCGTTTTGATATTGTGGCATTGGATCTTCCTGGGCACGGCCGTAGTTATCATCGAGAGCATGTTGGGGCTTATAATATTTGGCAAGATATTGCCGATATTCTCCTTGTGGCAGAGCAGTTGAATTGGCCTGTATTTTCGTTGTTGGCGCATTCTCGTGGTGCCATGATCGCCTCAATTCTAGCGGCATCTTTTCCTGAAAAAATCGATATCGTCATTCTCATTGAATCATTGGTGCCAGAACCGAGTTCTGCACACGACGCGCCTGCGCAACTGTCCTCTTCCGTTCGCAATTTGATGGCATCTCTTAATCGTGAGCGACGTTACTATCCCAGCTTTGAAAAGGCTGTGGCGGCAAGAGTAAACGGTATCATTCCTTTAGGTTATGCGGACGCCCGTGCGCTCGCTCGACGTGGCGTGATGTTGTCGGGACAAGGGTATTATTGGGCAAACGATTCCAAGGCAATGGCGCCTTCAGAGGTAAAGTTTACGGCGGAGCAGGTACGCGCTTTTTTAGGGTGTTTGGCGGCGCCGGTATTAGTGATTGTGGGAAATGAGGGGTTAATTAAGAATTTTGCAGGTTTTACGGAGTACGTAAGCTTGGTGTCCGATATTAAGGTTGTTGAGCTTGAGGGCGATCATTTTTTACATATGTCTTTGCAGGCAACCGAGATCGCTCAGTATGTGAATAGTTTTTATCGGCTTAAAGGTATTGGTGTATATGAATAGATTTGTCAGAGTATGGGTGGGTTTGTGTTTGTCGATAAACGTGTTTGCAGGGGAACCGATCGTTGAGACGTATTTCTTAGATTCTTCTGCCATGTATGAAAAAACGAGGGCGGTAGATCGTCATAGGCTTCTACTTTCCGCCCCTATAAAAATTAATGGTCAATGGGTGTTTGAACGTGATGCGCGCGTAAAAGGTGTTCTCGTAAGTCATACATATGAATTGGCTTCTGAAGTAAGTTTTAGTGAGGCAGGGCAGCGCCTAAGGCAGTATTTTGCCAGCAATAGTGGTCGATTGCTGTATTCCTGTGAGGGGCTAGATTGCGGTAGTAGTAATGTGTGGGCAAATGAAGTTTTTAAAGTTAAGCAATTATACGGTATCGATTCTTCGCAATTTTACCAGGTTTGGGAATTAAATCGGAATGATCAAGCAGAGCTTGTGGTGAGCTATTTGTCGCAGCGAGGTAATCGGCGAACTTACTTACAGGTAGATCGTTTAACGGTTAACCAAAGCCTAGCGTTAAGCATCGCTTCCGATCCGAAATCGTTATGGAAGAATGTGGAAAGTAACGGTTATTGGGTGTTGCCTGGTGATTTATCCGTTCTTGAGCAAAACGTCCACCTTACGTCATTAGCTGAAGCGTTGAAGCTTAACCCTTTACAATATCTGGCTATTGTTGGACATGCGTATGGTGGTGAAAGCTTTGATCAGAATAGTGAGCAGTCAAAAGCGTTGGCCGAGACGGTATTACAATACTTAATTGCTCAAGGCGTTTCGGGTAAGCGTATTCGTGCAGAGGGCGTTGGTTCAATGGCTCCGCGCGTTCGAATGCAAAATGGTTTGCAGCGCGTAGAGTTGGTTATTCAACCGTAGTGACGAACACGGGGCGAGATAGCTAGCGAGCATGCCGCATTATCTTACCCCGTTTTGAGCAATACAATCTTTATTGTAAGAGCGAGAGAAACTCACTGCGAGTACTAGGCTTGCTTCGGAAAGTGCCGAGCATGGATGAGGTCTTCATGAGCGAGTTTTGTTTTTCCACACCACGCATCATCATGCAAAGGTGTTTAGCTTCAATAATCACCCCCACGCCCTCCGCGCCAGTTACACTCTGTACGGTTGTGGCAATTTCTGTTGTCAATTGTTCTTGGATTTGTAGGCGGCGAGCAAACATATCGACAATACGTGCCAGTTTAGATAGCCCAAGTACTTTACCTGTTGGTATGTAGCCAATATGTGCTTTCCCAATAAAGGGCAGCATATGGTGTTCGCAAAGAGAGAAAAGCTCAATATCCTTAACGATGACCATATCGTTAGAGTCTGAAGGGAAAAGCGCGCCGTTCACGACCTCATCCAGTGTTTGACTGTAACCGCTGGTGAGGTATTCAAAGGCGGTTGCTGCACGCGCAGGGGTGTCAACTAAACCGGGTCTTTGTAAGTTCTCGCCTGTGGATTCAATTATCTTGGCAAAATAATCACGGGTGGCTTTGCCGGTTGCCACTTTATTGGTGTCGCACATGTGAATTCCGAAGTAGTTTTTTAAGTCTCGCCTTCCTCAAAGGGGTTAGGCGGGAGGGGGAAAAGACGCTAGAATAACGACCTTTTAGCGATTTGCCAAAATTTATGATGACTAGTCCAATAAATGACCTTATCACAGTGCGCGACTGGATTCGTTGGGGCGCAAGTGAATTTACACGTGCGAATCTGTATTTCGGGCATGGTACCGACAATGCGTGGGATGAAGCTATGGTGCTTGTGCTATGGGCGCTTAGCCAGCCATGGGATCACTTAGAGCAAATTATGGACGCTCGTTTAACGTTAAACGAGCGTGAGACGGTTGCAAATTTACTCATTCGACGCATCGAATCACAGCAGCCAGCAGCGTATTTAACCGGGGAGGCGTGGTTTGGTGGCGTGCGCTTCGAGGTTTCTTCAGATGTGCTGGTACCTCGCTCTCCTATCGCAGAGCTTGTATTGGCGGGCTTTCAGCCGTGGGTGACTGAATACCCTCAATCTATATTAGATTTGTGTACCGGTAGTGGGTGCATTGGTTTGTTGTGTGCTGAAATGTTTTCTGAAGCCAGTGTAGACCTCAGTGACGTATCACCGAAGGCACTGGCAATAGCGAAGCGCAATATCGAGAGCCTTGGGCACCAAGATCGAGTCAATATTATTGAGTCTGATGTGTTTAACGCTGAAGAATTTGTAGGGAAGACCTATGATTTGATTGTATCGAACCCGCCTTATGTAGACGCCAAAGATTTAGCGTCGATGCCTGCCGAGTATCACGCTGAGCCTGCGTTGGGGCTGGCGTCGGGTGAAGATGGGTTGAATTTAACGAGAAGAATATTGCGCGACGCATTATTACATTTGAACCCCGGCGGTATATTGGTGGTTGAAGTAGGTAATAGCTGGGAAGCGTTGGAAGAAACTTACCCAGAAGTTGATTTTTTCTGGCCCGAATTTGAAAATGGCGGTCATGGCATTTTTATATTGACGGCCGAGCAATTGTTGGAATATGGATCGCTGTTTACCGGCCATTAATATGTGGCAATTGTAAAAAGGTTCAATAGCTGAATTTTAGTTAATAATAACGAGAGATTTATGTCTGGTAATACGTTTGGCAAATTATTCACAGTTACGTCTTTTGGTGAAAGCCATGGTTTGGCTTTAGGTTGTATTGTTGATGGATGCCCTCCTGGGATCCCTTTAACGGAAGAAGATCTCCAGCTAGATTTAGATCGCCGCAAGCCCGGCCAGTCACGATTTACAACTCAGCGAAGAGAGGCTGATCAAGTTAAGATTTTATCGGGCGTTTTCGAAGGGAAGACGACAGGCACGCCTATAGGAATGTTAATCGAAAACACCGATCAACGATCAAAAGACTATTCAAAAATAAAAGATCAGTTTCGACCTGCTCATGCCGATTACACTTATATGAAAAAATACGGTATTCGTGATTATCGAGGAGGTGGCCGCTCATCCGCTCGAGAGACCGCAATGCGTGTTGCTGCAGGTGCTTTAGCGAAGAAGGTTTTGAAGCAATTCTGGGGAATAGACGTTCGTGGGTACTTATCGCAACTCGGGCCAATTAAAATCGACACTGTTGATTGGAGTCAGATTGATCAAAACCCTTTTTTCTGTCCAGATGCATCCAAAATCAAAGAAATGGAAGACTATATGGTTGCGCTGAATAAAGAGGGTAACTCCGTTGGTGCGAAAATTTCTGTTGTTGCAACGAATATGGTCGCCGGTTTTGGCGAGCCCGTTTTCGATCGCCTTGACGCTGATTTGGCTCATGCCTTAATGGGTATAAATGCTGTAAAAGGCGTGGAAATTGGTGCTGGGTTCGATTGCGTTAGCCAAAAGGGCACTGAGCACCGTGATGAAATCACTCCAGAAGGGTTTTTATCTAACCAGGCTGGCGGTGTATTGGGTGGAATATCGACGGGGCAAGATCTAATAGCGCATATTGCGTTGAAGCCAACGTCTAGCTTGCGAATTTCTGGGCGGAGTGTGACGGTTGATGGTGAGCCAGCTGATGTTGTGACAACTGGGCGTCATGATCCTTGTGTCGGTATTCGTGCTACGCCAATTGCCGAAGCCATGATGGCCATCGTATTGCTCGATCATGCTTTGCGGCAGAGAGGTCAAAACGGCGATGCAGGCGCGCATGTATTTACGGTTCCCGCAAGCCCCCAGTCGTAATATCGAATAATCACATGCCATACTGGCGTCTATCGGCCGTCTACTTTTGTTATTTTGCAGTAGTCGGCGCGCTTTCCCCTTACTGGGGACTCTATCTAGATGATTTGGGCTATAAGCCTGCAGAGATAGGATTGCTCTCGGCTATTCCAATGTTGACAAAATTGGCAGCCCCCAATATTTGGGGGGCGCTTGCCGATATATGCGGTAGGCGGCTGTTTATTATTCGTTTAGGCGCTGCCGGTGCGTGTATTTGTTTTGCCGGTATATTTTTTAGCCAAAATTATTTTTGGTTAATTGTGGTGATTTTTGCCTACAGTTTTTTTTGGAACGCCATATTGGCGCAGTTTGAAGTGGTCACGCTCAATTACTTAACGGATGAACCTCATCGTTATAGTCGAATTCGAGTGTGGGGCTCCATTGGTTTTATTGTTACCGTTGTAGTGTTGGGTTACGTGTTAGGTTATGTTTCTGTTCGTTACCTTCCTCTCGTTATATTCTTTTTTCTTACTGGTATTTTTCTCGGTGCAGTTAGCCTGCCGAATGAGCGCGACGCTCATACTCAGCAGTGTATGGGTGATTTTATACGAATAGTAAAACAGCCTGTTGTTATTTGGTTTATGTTGGCAATGACATTACTGCAGGTGAGCCATGGTGTTTACTACACTTTCTACAGCTTATACCTTGAGGATTTCCATTACTCGCGCTCATTTATTGGCATATTATGGGCCATTGGTGTTATTGCAGAAATCGTGGTTTTCCTCAAAATACCGCAATTATTCAGGCAGTTTTCAATCGCAAAATTACTGCAGTTTAGCCTTCTAGTAACAGCCATTCGTTGGGCGGTGATTGGGTTATACCCCAATGCAGTTCTGTTAATTACGGGTATTCAATTACTCCACGCTTTTTCCTTTGGTGTAACCCACGCCATTGCGATTGAGTTTGTGCGTGTGCATTTTGGTTTGGGCTCTCAAAGCCAAGGGCAAGCATTTTATAGCGCCGTGTGTTTTGGGGCAGGAAATGCGATTGGCGCTTATGCAAGCGGTTTGATGTGGGAAGTCGAGCCTTTGTGGGCTTTTGGTTTTGCAGTATTGTCAGCGTTTATTGCCTATTTGATTGCGCTATTTTACCTTCCTGAGAAAAGTTTCGTTTTGTGATTACTGTCGCATAGGTAGGTTTGGCGTAAAATAACTGACACACTCTCTTTTTCTGGGGCTTGTGTCTTTGCTTCGATCTTCTAAAATAAGAAGATGTTCTAATGAGTAGCGGTGCAAAAAAAGGTATATCGGAATATGAGAATAGTCAATTTAAGGTTTTTTAAGGTTTTTGGTAGCATCGTCACTGCGCTTATCGTGTGTACCGTCGCTCAAGCGGCAGAGATTTGCCCCAAAATTGATTGTGATTGTGCCACGTTGCCAGAAGGTGCGTGGCAAAATTCTTGTGTTTCTCACGAAAAAAATATTAAAGCACGATGCGCCAAGAATATGAATCAACCGACCGATTTCTGCTCTTTACATGGGCCCGCTGCATTCCCGTTACCCTTAGCCCTTAAACTTTCGAATATAGAGGTTGTACCCCAAGAAACTATTAAGTCATTGTATTCTCAGTCGGGTAGTCTGTATTTGTCGCTTCATAGTGATCTTGATTCGGTAAAAGCAAAAGTGAGTAACTTGAATTTTAAAGCAGCGCTAGAGTTGTTGGCGGTAATGGATCAAAATATCGATAATCTTTTTGATAGCCAGCGTCAGGTGACGACGAGTTGGTTGGTGTATGAGGAAGAGGGAAAAGCGGTTTCTGCTTGGCGTACTTTTGCCGATGACTCGCTGGATGTAGCAGGAAAGCTTTTTGGCTATGGTAGTGAGCTTTGGAAGAAATACCAAACAGGGGATGACCCGTCTACGAAAAAAGCCTATAGAATTATTTCGTTTAAAGTATTACGTATGGCGGGCAAGGCCTACGAGGCCGCTGGCTATAGCTACTCTGGTGGAGATAAGAATAAAAAAGCGGCTAAAGCATGGGGAACTAGTGCGCGTGTTTCTCAGCGTATATTGGAAGCCAAGCGAGAGTCTAACGGAAGTGAAAGTCATGTTAATTTTTATCAGTATCAAGCCGCTGCTCGATTACACCGAGCCAGCTTTTATTGGGCAGTAGAGCGGGAATCCAAGGATGCGCTGAAGGCGCTTACGAAGGCCAATGATTTTGCTCCAATTGAAGGCTTTGTCAATATTATTGAAGAGCAAGTGCTAGCTGAAGACACGTTTAAAAAGGATGAAGCTCGGCGCAATGAAGAAGCCCTCGACGCATTAGTACGTTAGCGCGCCATTGCCGAGGGCCCTTAAATTACTTGGCCTTAATAGGTATTAAAAGTGTAGGGCTAGATTAAAGTAAGGGCCGTCATAGGTGAGGTCTGCATTGGCCCCCTCGAAATCGACTAATGTCATTTTAAATTGGCGATATCCAAATTCGGCACCAATATCGAGTGCACTTTCAAACATCCACCCCGCTTTAATCTCTATGTCAGATATTGTGCTGTTGTCATAGCTAATGTAATTGATCATGCCCGCCACATATGCCCCGGTGGTGGGTATGTCGAATCTCGCCATTCCGTAGATCATTGGCAGGCCACCGTTAAGTTCAGTGATTTCCTCTATCGGTTCAGCGCCTTCTGGCTCTGATTCTATACTTGCTTGCCCATCAAGAATTTTTGCTGTGATGCCAACATCCATACTGACCCAGTTATCCAGTATTTCGTAATAAAGCGTCAAATCGGTTTGGTTGAAATCGAGCAGCGTTGTGGTTGGCGCGCTTGCGGGAAAGCTAATTTCATCCCATGTGAACTCTCGATCAACGACGGCAAACCCCTCGCTTTTGAGGGTTGCACGTTGAATGCGGATATTAGGTATGAGGGGGATCGGGTGTTCAAGAGCGACGTAAAAAAAGCTGCTTTTGTCGGTCTCAAGACCCAGTTCATCGGTGGTGATGGGTACGTCATCAATTCCCATTGATCCGTCTAAGGATACATCCCAAGAGCCCGCACCCGCATAAATACCTAATACCGTATCGGCGAGGGTGTGGGAGGACAGCAGGCTGCAGCCGCCGATTAAAAGGGGGGCGTACAGGCGTGAGTTCCAGTTTTTCATGATATTTATCCTAATGCAATCCAGAGTGTGCAGTGTCAGCAATATTAACTTATAGCAAATACTTGTGCTGTCGCGCTTTGTTTTTGTAAATGTTGAAATAAACTTGTCGTTCTATGCACCTTTGTCGCGGAGAGTCTCATAGAAAGCGAGTGCAGCATTGCCTAGCGTTCTCTTGGCGTGTGTGACAACACCTAGCTCTCGTTTTAGGTGTACGTTTTTTACTGGGATTTCAATCATTTGATCATCCACCATGGTTTTGGGTAATACGCTCCAGCCGAGCCCGACAGAAACCATCATTTTGATGGTTTCTAGGTAATTCGTGGTCATGCTGAGTTCTAATTTGAGATCCACTTCATCGAAGCATCGTTTAACAAGGCGGCCAGTAAAAGTATTGAGGTCGGGAAGAATAGCAGCCTGTCGGCTAAGTATTTCTAGGGAAATGGTGTGAGCCGCCGCTAGAGGATGGTTTCGAGCAGCGACGAAAACAAGAGGGTCCGACCAGATGCGTTCGCCAATAAGAGGCTCCTGTATTTTCGGGGCTAAGGTTACAACTGCAAGTTCACAGTCACCGTGAGTGACGCGCTCGTGGGCTTGCTCGGAGTCTAAGAATTCAAACTGTAAGTTAACATGCTGGTGTTTTGATGTGAACGCATGCAGTACTGGAGGTAAATGGTGCAGCCCTATGTGGTGACTTGTAGCAACGCGCAGCACGCCTGATATATTGCCCGTTAATTCTTTAATCGTGCGTTCTGTATCAGTAATGGAACGTAGTATTTGCTCAGCCCTTGGGCGAAGCGTTTCGCCAGCTTCAGTTAGTATCACTTCGCGGCCTAATCTATCGAACAAGCAGTGGTTTAATTTTTTTTCCAGTGCTGCAATGCGCTTACTGATAGCGGGTTGTGTGAGATGCAGGCTTTCGGCAGCCAATGAAAACGATTGATGTTCAGCGACGGCGATAAAAGCCTTGAGTGTTTCGGTATCCATTTGATCTTTCCGTGCTCTCTAGAGACATTCTTTATAGTGTATTCCTTTTCGGAATGCAAAATATGAAAATAATGAATTTGAGTTATCAGTCTGGTGATACTAGAATGCTTGGCATCCGCACCTATCGGTGCACTTGAAGACCGCTATTTTAAGAGGCCTGTGTTATGACCCCACGTACGCTTTACGACAAGCTTTGGGATGACCATGAAGTTACTCAAAGGGATGATGGCTCCTCCCTGATTTATATTGATCGCCATATTGTTCACGAGGTGACCTCTCCGCAAGCATTTGAAGGGCTTCGTTTGGCTGGGCGTAAGCCGTGGCGTGTTGATAGCGTTGTGGCAACGCCGGATCATAACGTGCCTACTACATCGTTTGAACGCGCCTCAGGAGTGGATGGAATTGCGGACCCAATATCTAAAATTCAAGTGCAAACACTCGACGATAATTGCGATGAGCTAGGTATTGTCGAGTTTAAAATAAATGACCGACGTCAAGGTATTGTGCACGTTGTGGGGCCCGAAACCGGTGCATGTTTGCCGGGTATGACTATTGTATGCGGTGATTCCCACACATCTACTAATGGTGCACTAGGCGCATTAGCGTTTGGTATTGGTACCAGTGAGGTTGAGCATGTGCTTGCCACGCAATGTATTGTTGCCAAAAAAATGAAAAACATGTTGATTCGTGTCGATGGTGAACTGGGTAAGGGCGTTACCTCAAAAGATGTTGTACTGGCTATTATTGGCAAAATAGGCACTGCAGGTGGAACAGGTTATGCGATTGAGTTTGGTGGCGATGTCTTCCAGAGCATGTCGATGGAAGGCCGTTTAACTGTGTGCAATATGGCCATCGAGGCGGGTGCCCGTGCAGGTATGGTAGCGGTGGATGACATCACAATTGAATACGTCAAAGGTCGTGCCTTTGCACCGAAAGGTGACGTCTGGGAAAAAGCCGAGAGCGATTGGCGGGGGTATTGTTCAGACGACGGAGCGGTGTTTGATAAGGTTGTTGAATTAAAGGGTGCTGACATTAAGCCTCAGGTTAGCTGGGGTACGTCGCCTGAGATGGTGCTGCCTATTGATGGCGCCATACCTGACCCAAGTGCAGAAAATGATGAAGTTAAAGCGGGCGGTATTACACGAGCGCTCGAATATATGGGGTTAAAGGCTGGCCAAGCAATTGAGGATATCTACGTAGATAGAGTCTTTATCGGCTCTTGTACGAATTCTCGCATTGAAGATATTCGAGCTGCAGCAGCCGTTGTTAAAGGTCGCACTAAATCTGAAACGGTTAAAGAAGCGATTGTTGTTCCAGGTTCTGGCGCGGTAAAAGCGCAAGCGGAATTGGAAGGGCTCGATAAAATTTTTACTGCGGCCAATATCGAGTGGCGTGAACCGGGTTGCTCAATGTGTCTTGCTATGAATGCCGATCGACTTGGCGCTGGTGAACATTGTGCGTCCACATCAAACCGCAATTTTGAGGGGCGCCAAGGTTATGGCGGTCGTACGCATCTTGTGAGCCCCGCTATGGCTGCCGCCGCGGCGATTGCCGGCCATTTTGTCGATGTTCGTGAATATTAAGGTTAGAGGAGGGTACTAATGAAAAGTTTTACAACCGTCACTGGCCTTGTTGCACCGATGGACAGGCCGAATGTTGATACCGATTTAATCATCCCAAAGCAGTTTTTAAAATCTATACAGCGCACAGGTTTTGGGCCTAATTTGTTTGACGAATTGCGTTACTTGGATGTGGGTGAGCCCGGAAGAGATAATAGTCAGCGTCCAGTTAATGCTGAGTTTCCTCTTAACTTTAAGCGGTACCAAGGGGCTAGCGTATTATTGGCGCGAGAAAACTTCGGATGTGGTTCTAGTCGTGAGCATGCGCCTTGGGCATTAGATGAATACGGGTTCCGTGCTGTTATTGCGTCTAGTTTTGCTGATATTTTCTATAATAATTGCTTCAAAAATGGCCTATTGCCTATTGTGCTGGATGAGCAAGACGTCAGTGATTTATTTGACGCTATGTACGTTAAAGAAGGCTATGAGCTCACGATTGATTTAAAGCAGCAAAAAGTTATTTCAGACAGTGCAGAATATAGCTTTAAAGTTGATGAATTTCGTAAGCATTGCCTGCTAAATGGCTTTGATGATATTAGTCTTACACTACAAGATGCCGATGCTATAACCACTTATGAAGACAAACGTCGACAAGAAAAGCCTTGGCTATTCGACGCGGTAAGTCAGTAGCTAAACTTTGATTTGAGAGGGAATTACCTTGAGTAAAAAAATAGTATTGTTGCCCGGCGACGGAATTGGGCCAGAGATTATGGCTGAAGCGGTAAAAGTGCTGGAAGTTGTAGATAAGCAATTTAAATTGGGTTTGAAGTTTGAAGAAGATTTGATTGGTGGTTGTGCAATAGATGTGCACGGTGTACCGCTCGCTAATTCTACACTTGAGAAGTGTCAGGCAGCCGATGCCGTGTTAATGGGTTCTGTTGGTGGTCCCAAGTGGGACGCAATGGATTCTAGTATTCGCCCGGAAAAGGGTTTGTTAAAAATTCGCTATGAAATGGGATTGTTTTCGAATTTGCGCCCAGCGATTTTATACCCTCAGCTCGCGGATGCATCTTCACTAAAGCCCGAACTTGTTGCGGGCTTGGATATATTGATTGTACGTGAATTAACCGGTGGTATTTATTTTGGCGAGCCACGTGGAATTAGGCTGCTTGATAATGGCGAGCGCCAAGGGTACAACACTTATGTGTATGCCGAACATGAGGTAGAGCGTATTGGTAGAAGTGCATTTGAGATGGCGATGAAACGTGACAATCGAGTGTGCTCCGTTGATAAAGCAAATGTTTTAGAGGCCACGGTATTGTGGCGAGAAGTTATGCAGTCGTTATCGCGTGAATACCCGGAAGTAGAGCTTTCACATATGTATGTTGATAATGCTGCAATGCAATTGGTGAGAGCACCAAAACAGTTTGATGTAATCGTAACGGGCAATATGTTTGGTGATATTTTGTCGGATACCGCGGCCATGTTAACGGGCTCTATCGGAATGTTGCCCTCTGCATCGTTGAACAAAGAGGGGCGCGGGTTATACGAGCCCGTACATGGTTCAGCGCCCGATATTGCAGGGCAGGGAATAGCCAATCCGCTCGCTACAATTCTTTCTGCGGCAATGATGTTGCGCTATTCGTTAGATCAGGCGGGTGCAGCAGAGGCTATTGAAAGTGCGGTTGGCGCCGTGTTGGACAAAGGTTTACGGTCGGCCGATATCTATTCCGACGGCACAACTAAAGTGTCAACAAGTGAAATGGGTGATGCGGTAGTTGCTGCTTTGGTCGGTTAAAGGTGAATGGTGAGCCCGGTGTTTGGGCCGCCTAACTGGATATGATTCATTAATTTTTAAAGAGAGTTACATTATGAGGGTTGGATTTGTCGGTTGGCGAGGCATGGTTGGCTCAGTATTGATGGGGCGGATGCTAGAAGAAAATGATTTTGTAGGGCTCGAGCCTGTATTTTTTACAACGTCGAATGTAGGTGGAACCGCACCCGCTGTAGGCGTTGAAACGCCTGAGCTAAAAGATGCGTATGACATAACGGAATTGTCGACAATGGATGCGGTTATATCCTGCCAGGGTGGCGATTATACCGGTGCGGTTTTTTCGAAATTGCGTGAAGGTGGCTGGAAAGGCTATTGGATTGATGCAGCTTCATCCCTCCGTATGGATGACAGTGCGTTAATTATTCTTGACCCTGTGAACGATGACGTGATTCGAGAGGGGTTGGCTCGGGGTGTTAAAAACTATATAGGCGGAAATTGTACTGTTAGCTTAATGTTAATGGGATTGGGCGGTCTATTTCGAGAGGGTTTGGTCGAGTGGACATCAGCCATGACGTATCAAGCAGCGAGTGGTGCAGGCGCGCAGAACATGCGCGAGTTGATCACGCAAATGGGTGAAATTCGAGATTGCGTGGCAGATGACTTGGCTAATCCATCAGCTGCCATATTGGATATTGACCGTAAAGTGGTGTCGGCAATGCGTGACGGGTTAACGATAGATCGTTTCGGTGCGCCATTAGCGGGAAGCTTGTTGCCTTACATCGACGTACAGCGGGAAAACTTTCAGAGCAAGGAAGAGTGGAAGGCGGAAGTGGAGACCAATAAAATACTGGGTCGCTCAGGGAACCCGATTCCTATTGATGGTATTTGTGTGCGTGTTGGCGCGATGCGTTGCCATAGTCAGGCGCTGACGCTTAAATTAACTAAGGATGTGCCTTTAAGTGACATTGAGCAAATTATCGCAGCCGCCAATGATTGGGTAAACGTCATTCCTAACGATCGTGACCTTACCCTGCAGGAACTTACACCAACAAAGGTGACCGGTACTTTATCTATTCCGGTGGGGCGATTACGTAAGATGTCTATGGGGCCAAAATACCTTAGTGCATTTACGGTTGGCGATCAGTTACTCTGGGGGGCGGCAGAGCCGTTGCGCCGAATGCTGCGCATATTGCGTGAGCAATAACGATTAAAGAAATAGCATCTTCGTGGGTTCACTACGGGGATGTTTTCCCTCCTTTTATCTCTATAGCGCTACGCTTTAATCTAGCTCGATCAATGAGTGCGTTGGTAGTTGTATTGTCGCCTGATTAAAAAACGCCCATAAAATAGTGTCTTTGTTCAAAAATTACAGGTATTTAGCCGTCTTCTCGGGTCTTTTGCATGGGCAATAAGTTGAAAAAAAGCTATTTATAATGAATACTTACGACCAATACTGAAAGATTATTCGAGGTTATGGCGCTTCGGGTATGACCAAGGGTATGACTGGTTCGTGCGAGGGCCCTTTTGGGGGTTCATAGATACGCGCCAATCTGAATTATTAAAACAAGGGTTCTCCTATGGGTCATAGAATACTGGTTATGCTTTTGGCTGTTTCTGCAGTCGCATTACCGCAAGTTGTTTCTGCGTTGGGGTTGGGTGAAATCACAACAACGTCTGCACTGAATCAGCCACTCAAGGCCGAAATTAAGTTGCTACAGGTACGTGATCTCACAGAGCAAGAGATACTCGTCGGCCTTGCTTCGGCGAAAGACTTCGAGAGAGTGAAGGTCGACCGTCCTTATTTTTTAACGAACTTAAAATTTCAGGTTGAACTCAACGGGTCAGATGGCCCTGTCATATTGGTGACATCTCAAAAGCCAGTACGTGAACCTTTTATCAATTTTGTAATGCAAGCTCAGTGGCCAAGTGGCCGTCTACTGCGCGAGTATACTTTGCTGATGGATTTACCTGTTTTTGACGATAGGCCTGCGCAGTCAGTTGTTGCCGCTGAATCTCAACCGCGACAAAGACAGACATCATCCGCATCCGACACAAACCCAGCCGCGACGCAGCCGTCTAACTTCAACCCTCGTTCAGCATTTTCTGATGCACCTGAACGCCCCTTAGCTGTTCAGCAGCAAGTCCATTCCTCAATCCTTCAGGGTGGCGCAGCCAATCGTGACGATGTTTACGGGCCTGTTAAGCCAAATGATACTTTGTGGGATATTGCCAAGGAAGTTCGCCCAGATCGCAGTGTTTCAATTCAGCAAACTATGCTGGCCATACAGCGGTTGAATCCAAATGCATTTATTAATAACAATATTAACTTGTTACGAAAGGGGCAGATTTTACGGGTTCCTGACCAAGCGCAAATAATAGAATATTCAAAGCGCGAGGCTATTAGCGAAGTTGCGGTTCAAAACAATAGCTGGAGTGGAGACCCTAATGGAGGCTTTGGTCCTGCATCGGGTGCACAGCTTGAGGGTAGCCGCACCATTGGCGCCACTGATGCGCGCTCGGTGAATCGAGAAGGGCGTGTAAAGTTGACGTCTCCTGAAGATATAGACAGTAGTGTTGCTGGTCGTGGAGCGGGTTCTGGGTCTAGTAGCGCTGAAGCGTTGGAGAATGAGCTAGCAATTACGTTAGAGCAGCTTGATAAAAGCTCTCGTGAAAATATCGATTTAAAATCACGCATTGATGCACTCCAAGATCAGATCAAAACAATGGAGCGCATGATTGAGATCAGCAATGAAGATATGCGCGCATTGGAGCTTTCTGCTCAGCAAAACAGGCAGTCGCAGCAGCCTGACACCGCGCCTAACGCAGGAATAGAACCCACCCTACCGGAAGACGTAATCCAGGCGGAAAGCGGTGAGCCTGATGTGGCAGAAGTTACTGAAGATGTTCTGAGTGAGGAAGCTTTGAACGAAGAGCCTACGCTGGAGCCAACGGCTATACCCACGCCTAAAAAGGTTGTAGTAGCGTCTAGGCCGGTGGAAAAGACGTTTGTTGATCATTTACTTGATAACATTATTTTTATTGGCGCTGGATTGGCGGCCATTTTATTAGCTGCGTTCTTGTTTGTTCGTCATAGACAGTCTAACGAAGAATTGATAGACGACTCAGAAGACTTTATTGGACAAGCGCATACACCGTTCGATGACGTAGGTATTGAGGACGAAGAATTTACAGAGCCCTCCGATATCGATGATGTAAATCTATCTGAGTTTGATGAGGATGAGCCTGAGGTAGAAATAGAGCCTACTGAAGCGGATGATACTGCTGAAGCGCAAACTGAAGATGTTGTTGCAGAAGCGGATATATACATCGCTTACGGCAAACTGGATCAAGCCGAAGAAATGTTGCTTAAGGCTTTGGATCGTGATGCTTCAAATACTGATGTTCGTGTGAAATTGCTAGAAGTGTACTCTCAGCAACAAGACCCTGAAAAATTTGATCCACATTATGCCCAATTACTTTTCTCGAACGATGATTCGGCTAAGCAAAGAGGAGAGCAGTTACGCGAATCTATTGGCGGAGCGGCGCCTTTCGAGTCGAGTTTATATGATGCTGATGTATCAGCAAGTGCTCTGGTGGATGTTGATGTTGACTCAAATGATCAGGCCGAAATACCTGAAGAAGAGGTTTCTAACGATTTTGGTGAATTGACGCTTGAATTTGAAAGTACCGGTGATAATACCGGTTCAGAAATTGTTAGTGAGGCCGATGCACTCGAAGAAAGTCTTGATTTTGAATTGGATCTTGGCGGGGAGAATTCTTTAGATCAAGACGAGTTTGGGTTGGAGGCTCTTAGTGATGACGCCGTTGACCCACTTGACGACGGCTTAGCGCTAGAGTTGGATTTAAGTGAAATCGATGGTGATATTGACTTTGAAATTGAGGCGTCAGGCGACGACAGCATTGAAGTCGAATCTGATCTGGAATTCGATCTCTCTGACGATTTGGTCGAGGATGAGTTGAGCTTGGATCTCGATATCGATTCTACTGAAGTTAATGATGCAGACGACCTCTCTATTGACGAATTTGACTTAGAGTTCGATCTCGAATCTGCTTCTGAAGAC
Organism: Teredinibacter purpureus; assembly: GCF_014217335.1. Lineage (NCBI taxonomy): Bacteria > Pseudomonadati > Pseudomonadota > Gammaproteobacteria > Cellvibrionales > Cellvibrionaceae > Teredinibacter > Teredinibacter purpureus. Next base: position 3,071,923 of record NZ_CP060092.1, read on the forward strand.
ATCATGGCGATTGATGATTCAGTGTCAGACGTTTCTAGTGCCGATCCGCTTGTGGTAGATGAGCTCGAATCTCTATCTGATCTCGAATCTTTATCCGAAATCGAAGTTCTATCTGAATTCGAACTAGATGAATCGGGTGCAGATGAATTACTCAGCTTTGAGGAAGCCTTGGAGGCAGATCTACCTGAAGATTCAGCCGCTTTTGAGGAGGCCTCTTTGGAGGAAAATACGTCAGAGCTAACATTAGAGTCTGGCGATGAGTTTGACGACTTTGATTTAGGTGATCTTGATCTTGATGGGTTGTCTACGGATGAGCCTGAAGATTTATCTGTGGTTACTGGTTTTGATTTAGAGGATGGTCTAGATGATGTTTCGCTAGAGTCAGAATTCGACGGTGAGCCTGTAGAAGAATTGCCAAACGAAGCACTTAATGACGATTTGTCTGCTGATATTGATAGTGATTTAAGTCTAGACGCTCTTGATGCAGAAATTGAAAGCTTGTCTGCAAATGACGAAGCTGACGAGCTTACTCTTGAAGATGATTTTTTAGATGTGCTTGAAGAGGGCTTAGATGATACTGATGGAGTGGCCTCGGATGTTGAGCTGGTAGCTGAGGGCAGTAACTCTTCAGAGGACTTATCGTTAACGAGTAGTTTAGATCTATCTGCACTTGACCAAGAGCTAGATGAGCTAACGTCGGGGCTTGGTGTCGAAGAAGCTGATATTGATAGCTTAGAATTGACGGCAGCGGATGATATGGATGAGCCTGTTGCCGGAGAAAAGCTTGCTCAGCCAACGGTAATGGAAGAGCCAGTAACAGATTTTGGTGATTTTGAAATTGAGCTCGAAGCTGATTTTGACGAAGATATTAATGGTGATGAACCGTTGGACCTATTAGTGTCTGGTGTTGATGATAGTGACAGTGCTCACGATGTTGGTGCCGAAACACTGGAAGAAGAATTGGTCGAAGAGGAAGATTATACTGGTGGCGAAGATACGTTATTTGATCAAGCTATCGCCGATATTCCTGATGCGGGTTTAGACTTCGATATACCCGAAATTAATCCGGAGTCTGACGATGACGATGATGACTTGGGCTTTTTGAGTGATAGTGACGAGACAGCAACTAAGCTAGATTTGGCTCGTGCCTATATTGATATGGGCGATGCAGATGGTGCTCGGGATATTCTCGATGAAATATTGAAAGAGGGTAACGCTCAGCAGAAACAAGAAGCTGAGAATCTGTTATCGCGCGTCTAGCGCGTTACGATTAGCCCGTTAGCTATAAAGCCCTGCCAATGCAGGGCTTTTTTATTCACCCGTTATACTGCAGTCAGCTATTAGTCTCATGTCTTACGAACCGCGCAATACATATATACGTAATGTTGAAATTAAAACGGGAATGCTGTTTCCAGACGGAATGTCGCGTATAGCGCTCGGCATTGAGTATTCAGGTTCTGGCTTGAACGGCTTTCAAAAGCAAACGAGCACGCAGAACACAGTGCAACACCATATTGAATCAGCGTTAAGTTATGTTGCCGATGAGCCTGTTACGCTTGTGTGTGCAGGAAGAACGGATGCTGGTGTTCATGCAAGTGGTCAAGTTGTCCATTTCGATACACTGGCAATTAGGCCCTCGAAGGCGTGGGTTCAGGGCGCAAATGCGCGTTTGCCAAGCGGCATTCGTATTCATTGGGCTCAAGCGGTAGATTCGAGTTTTCATGCTCGGTTTAGTGCACAGGCACGTCGTTACCGCTATGTTATTCATGCCGCGCCGGTGCGATCGGCTGTTATGGGCACTCAAGTGACTTGGACTGGGGATGCGCTCGATTTGCCTGCAATGCAAAGTTGCGTTACTGCGTTATTGGGTGTTCACGATTTTAGCGCGTTTCGTGCTTCTCAGTGTCAAGCGCGAAGCCCTATACGAGAGATGCAGCGTATAGGGCTGTACGAAGTCGGCCAGTTTATTGTTTTGGATATAACAGCAAACGCCTTTTTACATCATATGGTTCGCAATATAGTCGGTGCTGTGCTGGATATAGGGCGTGGGAGGCGGCCTGTCGATTGGTTGGCGACCCTGCTAAAAGGGCGTGATCGCACTTTATCTGCGGCTACAGCGCCACCACACGGCCTCTACCTAGTGACCGTTGATTATCCTGTAAATTTTGGGTTGCCTAATAGTGAAATAGGGCCTTCATTTCTGGCTCCCAAGCTAGAACGCTGAACTTATTCGTCGTTAACAGCAAACCAGATTTATCAATTCTCTCCAAAGTGCTTGGTTTTCTGGTACCATTTCGCGTTTTTTAGGTATTTGAATTCTCTGGAGAGACTTACACAGAGGAACGAGGAATCAGTGTGCGTATAAAAGTGTGTGGTATTACGAACGTAAGCGATGCGCGTGTAGCGGTAGAAGCCGGTGTAGATGCCATCGGCTTAGTCTTCTATGAACCCAGCCCTCGTAATATTGCCGATTTAGACGTTGCACAAGAAATAGCGTTGTCAGTTGGTCCTTTCGTGACGGTTGTTGCATTGTTTGTGAATCCTACAGTTGCATTTGTTCAACGCATACTTAAAAACGTACCTCTACATATTTTACAATTCCATGGTGATGAAGAAGCTGAGTTTTGTAAGCAATTTAATCGTCCATATATGAAAGCGCTGCGTATGAAAGAGGGCGTAGATGTTAATGCCCAGGTGGCACAATACCCGTGCGCAACCGGTATATTGTTAGATGCTTATAAGAAAGGGGTGCCCGGCGGTACAGGGGAAACCTTTGATTGGGCGCGAGTACCTGAGAAACCTTTAGCACCAATAGTTTTGGCTGGTGGCTTAACGCCAAACAATATTGCAAAGGCGGTGTTGTCCGTAGGTGTTTATGGTGTAGACGTAAGTGGCGGGGTTGAGTTGTCACCCGGCGTAAAAGATAAAAACAAAATTAAAGCGTTTGTAGATAATGCGAAGGTGGAGCGATTAAGTGAGTAGTAAAGTGGATAGTGATAGCGCAAAAATTGATTATTCAGCAGTCCCAGACGACAACGGACATTTCGGCATATTTGGCGGCAAATTTGTATCAGAAACACTGATGCATGCGTTGGATGACTTGGATTCACTCTATAAACGCGTAAAAGATACTCCAGAGTTCCAGCAGGAATTTGACTACGATCTAGCGCACTATGTTGGTCGCCCGTCACCGTTGTATTTTGCAGAGCAATTAACGAAAGCGGTCGGTGGCGCGAAGATCTACCTTAAGCGCGAAGATTTGAATCACACGGGCGCGCACAAGGTTAATAATACAATCGGTCAAGCTTTGTTAGCTAAATATACCGGTAAAACTCGCGTAATTGCGGAAACCGGTGCGGGACAGCACGGTGTGGCGACCGCAACGGTAGCTGCTCGCTTGGGCTTGAAATGCGTAGTGTATATGGGCGCGGAAGATGTCCAGCGCCAGGCGCTGAATGTCTACCGCATGAAATTATTAGGTGCGGAAGTGGTTCCTGTCACGTCAGGGTCTAAGACACTCAAAGATGCTATGAATGAGGCGATGCGAGATTGGGTTACCAATGTCGACGATACGTTTTATATTATTGGAACAGTCGCCGGGCCTCATCCTTACCCACAATTAGTTCGTGATTTTCAGTGTGTGATCGGTCGTGAAGCACGGCAGCAAAGTTTGACGCAAACGGGCAAACTACCCGATGCCTTGGTGGCTTGCGTGGGTGGAGGATCAAATGCAATTGGCTTGTTCCACCCTTTTCTTGAAGATGAAAGCGTCAAAATGTACGGCGTAGAAGCTGGTGGTTTAGGGGTTGAAACAGGTAAGCATGCCGCTCCATTAAACGATGGTATCCCTGGCATTTTACACGGTAATCGCACGTATCTAATGGAAGATGAAAACGGTCAGATTATTGAAACCCATTCGGTTTCAGCAGGGTTGGATTACCCTGGTGTAGGGCCTGAACATTCGTGGTTGAAGGATATTGGCCGCGTTGACTACGTGGCTATCAATGATGATGAGGCGATGAATGCTTTCCGCCGATTAACGAAAGTAGAAGGTATAATGCCCGCGTTGGAGTCAAGTCATGCCGTTGCATATGCAGAAAAACTCGCGAAGAAAATGGATAAAGACGAAATGATTATTGTTAATCTTTCGGGGCGAGGCGATAAAGATATTCTCACCGTTGCGGAAATCGACGGCATTACATTATAAGAGCGAGGAGCCTTAGTGAATAGAATTACAGTACGCCTGTCTGCCTGTAAAGCAGAAGGGAAAAAAGCGCTGGTTAGTTATATCGTTCACGGTGACCCTGTTGCTGATGCAACGTTACCCGCTATGCATGCTCTAGTTAAAAGTGGTACCGATATTATCGAGTTGGGTGTGCCTTTTTCCGACCCTATGGCTGAGGGGCCGGTGATACAGAAAGGGCATGAGCGAGCACTGGCCAATGGCGCTAGCCTTACCAGCGCCATCAAGTTAGTGAGAGAATTTCGTAGCACAAACAGTGATACACCGGTTGTGCTTATGGGTTACGCCAATCCAATCGAGCGCATGGGTTATAGCGTGTTAGCAAAAACCGCATCTGAAGCCGGAGTTGATGGCGTATTGACGGTTGACTTGCCTCCAGAAGAGGCGGGCCCATTCACTGAAGAGCTCAAATCTGTGGGTATGGAGAATATATTCCTCATTGCCCCTACTACTACCGAAAAACGTGTTCAGCAAATTACGAGTCTTGCCGGTGGTTTTATTTATTACGTGTCATTAAAAGGCGTAACTGGTGCAGGCCATTTAGACATTCAGTCAGTTGAAGATAAATTGCAATTGATACGAACCCATACTAAGTTGCCCGTGTTAGTGGGGTTTGGGATAAAAGATAAAATAACGGCCAAAGCTATTGGTGCAGTTGCAGATGGCGTTGTTGTAGGCAGCGTTTATGTAGAGGCTATGGGAGGAGCCTCACAACAGAGTGTCAGTGAGATATGCGATACTCTTTCAGCAATTGTTCAACCCATTCGTCAAGGATTGGACGAGCTATAACCTTTGAGAATTTTGAGTTATGAGTTGGCTAGAAAAAATTGTATCGTCAAGTGTTCGTTCTTCTGCTTCGCGTAGTGCTAGTAAAGTACCAGAAGGGTTGTGGAAAAAGTGTACAAAATGTTCCGCTGTTTTGTACCGTCCCGAACTGGAAAAAAACCTAGACGTATGTCCTAAATGTGATCATCACATGCGCATAGGTGCACGTCGTCGGTTGGATATTTTTTTAGATGAAGAGGGTAGGGAGGAACTCGCGACAGAGGTGTTACCTGTCGATAGGTTAAAGTTTAAAGATGTTAAAAAATACCGTGATCGTTTGACGACGGCTCAGAAGAATACGGGTGAAAAAGATGCGCTCGTGGCGATGAAGGGCACGTTAACGTCTATGCCAGTGGTTGCTAGCGCTTTTGAATTCGCGTTTCATGGCGGTTCTATGGGCTATGCTGTTGGTGAAAAATTCACTCGGGCTGCGCAGGTTGCATTAGAAGAGCGTATTCCTTACATTTGTTTTTCTGCAACGGGTGGTGCACGCATGCAGGAAGCCTTAATTTCTCTTATGCAAATGGCAAAAACCAGCGCTGTGATCGAGAAGTTAAAGATGGAGGGTATTCCCTTTATTTCAGTTATGACCGATCCGGTTTATGGTGGGGTATCGGCTAGCTTAGCGTTGTTAGGAGACATAAATGCAGCTGAGCCCGGAGCGAGAGCGGGCTTTGCAGGCCCTGCTATTATCGAGCAAACTATTCGTCAGAAATTACCGAAAGGTTTTCAGCGGAGCGAATTTTTGTTAGAGCACGGCGCGATAGATATGATTTTACATCGTAATCAAATGCGCGATCGCTTAGGCTCCATTCTGGCTAAATTGACACATCAGTCAGCGTGTTAACGTGGGCCGAGATCTTGTCCAATTGACCGTAACAATGTGATTCTGTGTGAATTCACAATCTCAGCATAATCCAGATTCTGTACCACGTTATTCAACCCTAGCGGATTGGCTAGCGTGGATGGAGTCTTTGCATCCCTCGGAAATTGATTTAGGATTGGTTCGAATCTCTGACGTAGCCAAGCGGCTCGGTTTTGCTTCGTTAGTGGGAGAGGGGCCGCGTACGGGCAACGGGCTAAAAATAGTCACGGTTGCGGGTACTAACGGCAAAGGGTCCTGCGTTTTTGCCATGGAGTCGTTACTTCGTGCAGAAAATAAAACCGTTGGTAGTTTTTGTTCTCCGCATTTTCTTTATTACAATGAAAGAATAAAGGTGAACGGCGTAGCCGTAGCCGATGACGTAATATGTTCAGCGTTTTCTGCGATAGATAAAGCTAGGCAAGATACAAGTTTGACCTATTTTGAATTTGGCGCTCTAGCGGCGATATTAATCTTCTGGGAATCTAACCTGGATTATTGGCTGCTAGAAGTCGGGCTTGGTGGGCGTTTAGATGCGGTTAATATTCTAACGCCGGATATTGCAGTCGTGACATCAATTGCCTTAGATCATGAAAAATGGTTGGGGAATACCAGAGAGGCGATTGCGTTAGAAAAAGCGGGAATATTACGAGAGGGGATTCCGTTTGTTTGTTCGGAGCTAGACGCTCCACGCTCCTTGCTTGATCGAGCTAAGCATTACAACGTGCGTCTGTTCCAATTGGGTGATCATTTCAGGGTTTCGAAAAACCACCATACTTCTATCGAGTTGTATGTGAGTGGTAACAGTGAGCCTATAACTGTCGAAGAGCCGCTTTTACCACTTCCAAGTATGGCGGCCGCATGCCAAGTGGTAGGGCTGCTGGGTTACCCATTAACGGATAGTGCTGGGCAATGTCTTTCTGGTCTCACGCTGACCGGGCGTTTTAGTCGTCACGCGCGGGCGGCGGGTAAAGGGTTGATTCTTGATGTTGCTCATAACCCAGCCGCAACGACCCTACTATCGGCTCGCTTAAACCAATATTTTGGCAGAGAACGGTTGGACGCGGTTGTGTCTATAATGGATGATAAAGATATTGAAGGTGCTTTTCGGCCGTTAATAGAGAGTATCGAGCGGTGGTATATCGCCGCGTTACCGGATAATCCAAGAGCTGCTGAGCCAGAACAGATTCAGGCAATACTGTTACAGTTGGGTGTTTCACGGGAAAGTATTACACTTTCTTCGTGTGTCTGTGCAGCGATCGAAATGGCCGATGAAAATGAAAAAGCAGGCGAACTATTAGTGTTTGGGTCATTTTTTACGGTAGCCAATGCTTTGGCATTTATTGAAAGAGGCAAATAGTGGACGACGGACTCAAGCAGCGAATAGTGGGGGCCTTTGTGCTCGTGGCTATTGGTGTAGTGTTTATTCCTGTGGTATTTGATCGAGAACGAATTGAGGTACTTAATCGTAAGACTCAAATTCCCCCCGCGCCTCATATCGAGCCTATTTCTATTCCTGCTCCGATTCAGCCCATTGCTATCGAGAAACTCAGCCCTCCACCGACAGCCTACATACCCAATGATCGAAGTATTCAGCCTGACACTATTGAAACAAAAGTACTGGATGATAAAGGAACGCCGAACGGTTGGCTGCTTCAGCTGGCCAGTTATCGTTTTTCTGAGCATGCAACGGTTAAGCGCGATGAGCTGATTGAGTTAGGGTATTCTGCTTATGTGCGTTCTGTGCAAACAGAGCAAGGAAAAATGACGCGGTTGTTTGTAGGGCCAAACCTAGATAAGCAAAAAGTAGTGGAAATACAAAAACAATTGAATTCTCGTTTAGGTGTTGATTCTATATTGTTGCGGTTTGAACCTTAGTTTTCTACTGAGTGTAACAGCGTATTAGCATAAGTGTTGATCGGTGTGTTTTTTACGTTTACTGATTTTATGTAGTAGAACTAAGAGTGATATAGAAAGTACCACGAGTGAAATATAGTAGCCGCTTCTTTGGAATTCAAACGGTATGAGTATTACCGTCGATACCACCTCAATACTAACGATAACACCAATAAAGACGATCAAAAAACGATTGGTTACGCGGCGACAAAACATAGCCCCTAATGGTGCGCCAATCATGACAACCGGTGCGGCAAGTAGCCACAACTGTTTTATTTGAGGTGTTATATCATTGAATACAAGCCACTGGAAAAGTGTGCCAAATACTGATGTGATGGCCATAATTACCACTGATATTTGCGTCGCAAGTTTCAGTTCTAAACGAAAATAAAATGCAAGTAAGCAAAAAGCGACTAAGTCTGCACCAGAACCGAGTAAACCCGATAGAATCCCGCCTAAAAAACCCGCTTTAACTATTAAATTCTTATCGATTAGACTGAGCACACCGAGATCGGTGTAATGGTCCTTTTTGTTTGAAAAGGCCCACAGGTACACCAGCATAAATACGAATAAAAATAAGGTGAACCCAATACGCAGATCATTGCCTACTATCAGTGTATCTAAAAAACCCAGCGACAATAATAGCCCGAGTACTGTGCTAGGTATAAAAAAGCTAAAAAAAGCAATGGGTAAGTTGCGAACACGTATTAGGATATAAAGGCTTGCTGAGGTCATGCCAATGCTTTGGATGGCCAGAGAAAATGTTTTGGCGGTGTCTGCGCTTGCGCCTAACACTTTTGTTAACCCGGGAAATGCAACGGCGCCCCCTCCAAGAAAAGTAGAGCCTGCCACAAATGAACCAAGGGACATTATGGGCGCAATTAAATTGTCTGGCGCAACCCAAGCATGATGATATTGCTCCCCAAAGACGCTAAAAAACACTGCTAAGGCTACAATAAATAGTGCGGCAACGACAAACTTGCTATTAGAAAGAGGGAGGGCGTTAAACATAGGTTAGACAGCTCATAATGACGCGCTATCATACCTGAAATGCCATTAAGCAATATAGCTCCAATTAAGGTGTAGTTTTAGTGATTTACGCCTACCTTTATTTTCTTGAATTGCTTGGTCAAGTAGGTATAACGATCGGCGTAGCCCGAGTTAGTATCAATTTTACCAATACGTTGGAAACTATGGCTGATAAGTTCTATATCGGCCTCGTTCAGCGGGCTGCTTTTATGTTTGCTAATGATGGTTTGGACCATATTCAGGTTTAAGCCAATATGATTGGGAAGCTCGTGTAGTACATTGTTAAAGGCGGCAATGGCTTTGTCGTATTGTTTTTCCTGGTAGCATTGAATACCGTCGCGGTTAAGCTTGGCTGCGAGTTGAACCCCTTCTCGCGTTAAAGGTTCGCGTAGCAATTTGTCGAGCCTTATCGCAATCTCTGGATCATTGTTAATGCGTGCGACTTCTTGTAATAGTTGCTCTCCTTTGTCGTACTCACCAATCTCCATGAAGGCTCTTGCGCACTCGATACACAGTTCGGCTGAGGTGTTTTGGACAGCACTAAAGCGCATTTCAGTGTATGCCTGCAGGGCTTCGTTTTTGGCGTTCTCTGCCATAGCGTCATTTTTTTGCACGTGATGCAAATCGGCTTCAACCAATTTCCGTCTCATTTTTACAATAGGCTGTGTGCTAAAACGCTTATCGACGGCTTTAAGTGTTTCCATCGCTTCGGAGGCGAGTTCTTCCATATCGGTTAGGTTCTCTCTGCTCAGGTTAGTTAGCCCTTGCGCAAGATGCAGGTAATCTTCGGCTTGTTCGTGGCAGGAGTTTCGGCTTTGCTTTAGTGCCGTTCTATAGGCGTGAACAGAAGCCATTTCATCGCCGGCTTCTCTGCTAATTCGGCCCATCTCTCGCTGCCGATTAGTCGATCTGGGTGAGATACTGACAGCGTTATGCAATGCTTGTTGTGCTTGAGCAGGGTTGTTTTGGTATTCGTATACTTTTGCCAGTAAATCGTGAGCTTCAACGCATCGAGGGTTGTCTAGAATTAATTGATTTAGCAAGCTTTCTGCGATGTCTAATTGCTTTAAGCCTATATGGGCTCGAGCGGCGCCAGTTGTCATCCATATGGGGTGTCGTCCATCTAGAGGTTCTGAGTGTAGATCTAACGCATTTTGATATTCGCGCTGCTGCAAGAAAAGCTCTCCCAGCATTTTTTTAGCGTCGTTTGCGTAACGATTTTGTTGAGCGAGTAATTTTTTGCAGGCGGCGATTGCCGCTTTTGTGTTTTTTGCATCAAGCGCCTTCTTTGCGTTGAGAAGTGCTTCGTTTTTTAGCAGGGCTTGGTCTAAGCGTGGGCGAAGCCCATCTCGGTTTATTGGCTTGCCTAAATAGTCGTCTGGCTGGTACTCCAGTGCATGCAGCACGTAGTGGCTAGCACTTTCTGCTGTAATCATTATGTAAAGGGCTGTATTCCTTAATAAGCCGTGGAATCGCAATTCTTCGAGAAGTTGCTGTCCGTTTTTGCCCGTGCCTAAATTGTAATCAGAAAGAACAATATCGTATTGATGTTTCTGACAGAGGTCGATCGCTTCTTCTGCATTACCAGCGGTATCAATATTGCTCGATCCAAAATCAACTAGTATCCGTTTTAAGCTGGCTCGAATATCGGGGACATCATCGACCACCAAGCATCGCTTTTGGCTATAGGTTTTAATAATGTCGATTTGTTTCATGGGGTTGCGGGTATTTTGGTCGGTTTTAAATGGCGGTGGGGCTGATGATTAATTTCACCACCGTGCGGTTAAATTGAGGTTGTATTCATAGCAAGTGTAGCGCAATAACGGTTGCACACCCTCTAGCGGCATAAAAAGCTTAAGAGTTATTCCTTCTAATGTTTCGGAATGATGACCGGCTCTGATAGAATTGCGCCTTCTCTTCAAAACAACTGGATTAAAGCGCCGATGAACTGGGCCGACTGGGCAATTGTTGCAATAATGGCGGTTTCCAGCCTTATCAGCTTAAAGAGAGGCTTCGTTAAAGAGGCCTTGTCAATGGCTAACTGGGTGCTAGCCTTTGTCGTCGCCATGACTTTTGGTGATCAGTTGTCTTCTCTTCTTGTCAATCAAATTGAAACGCCTTCTGTACGCGATATGGCCGCGTTCGGGGTGCTGTTTGCAGCTACACTCATAGTCGGTGCAATGGTGAACTATTTGATTGGCGAGCTGGTTCGAATGACCGGCCTATCAGGTACGGATAGGCTTTTCGGTATGATTTTTGGCATGGTTCGCGGTTTTATCGTTGTCATGGCCATCTTATTATTGATACCCGGAATAATCCCCATCGACAAGGATGTATGGTGGAGCGAGTCAATATTGATTCCGCATTTAATGGAGTTTGATGATTGGTGCCGTACAGTAGCGCAAGAATTTACGTCCGCAGTGGGCGGCTTGCTGAACGGCTAATTTGACATAGTGTTATTTATTGAGACAGATTTATGTGCGGTATAGTGGGGATTGTTGGCAAGAGTGATGTAAACCTTGGTTTATACGATGCACTCACCATGCTTCAACATCGGGGGCAAGACGCAGCAGGCATAATGACCTGTAATCAAGGTAAGTTTGCGCAGCAAAAGGCGGTAGGTCTAGTAAAAGACGTATTTCGTACGCGCCATATGCAACGCTTAATCGGAAATATGGGAATTGGCCATGTCCGTTATCCCACCGCCGGAAGTTCCGGCCCTGCATTGGCACAGCCGTTTTACGTCAATTCGCCATACGGCATTGCGTTAGCTCACAATGGTAATTTAACCAATACGGAGGAGTTACGTGAAAACCTGTTTAAAGCTGATTTGCGTCATGTGAATACAGACTCTGATTCAGAAGTTCTGTTGAACGTCTTTGCACACGAATTGCAGTTGCAGGGAAAGATGAAACCGGGTGCAGAGGATGTTTTTCGCGCAGTTGAAGGCGTACATAAACGCGTGCAGGGTGGTTATGCGGTCGTGGGAATGATCGCAAATTACGGTGTACTTGCTTTTCGAGACCCCAATGGTATTCGTCCTCTGGTATACGGTTATCGCGATACTGATGCGGGTCGGGCATATATGATAGCGTCGGAAAGTGTGGCGCTTGATGTACTGGGTTATACGTTAGTGCGTGATGTTGCTCCAGGCGAATGTATCTACATCACCACTGACGGCGAGTTGTTTACTCACCAATGTGTTAAAAACCCTGGCTATAGCCCCTGTATTTTCGAACATGTGTATTTCGCCCGTCCAGATTCCATAATGGATGGTGTATCGGTCTACAAAGCACGATTGCGGCAAGGCGAAAAGTTAGCCGATAAAATTCTACGTGAACGTCCTAATCACGATATTGATGTGGTCATTCCTATACCCGACAGCAGTCGTGTTGCTGGACAAGCCATGGCCCAGACGTTGGGTGTGAAATTTAGAGAAGGTTTAGTAAAAAATCGTTATATCGGACGAACTTTCATTATGCCTGGCCAGCAAATGCGGCGTAAATCTGTTCGTCAAAAATTGAATGTTATCGACTTAGAGTTTCGCGATAAAAATGTAATGCTGGTCGACGATTCGATCGTTCGGGGCACGACATGCCAGCAAATCATTCAGATGGCACGTGATGCGGGTGCGGCAAAAGTGTATTTCGCGTCGGCAGCGCCGGCAGTAATGTATCCGAATGTTTATGGCATTGATATGCCGACGGCAAATGAGTTGATTGCTCACGGCCGTACTGAGAGTGAAGTCTGTGAAGAAATCGGCGCAGACTGGCTAATTTATCAAGATATTGAAGATTTAATCGCCGCCTCAAGGGAAGGTAATTCAGAAATCCCTGAATTTGATTGCGCCGTATTTAATGGCCACTATGTCACCGGCGATGTAAATGAAGAATACCTTAATAAACTAGAGCAAGCGCGAAACGATAAAATAAAATCTGGCCGTGTTTCCCGAGGGGATAATGCCATGGTCGGTATGCATAACGATGATTAGCATCGCCTGTGTATAGGCCACTTTTTCGTCACTGTTCAAGTTAGCCCGTAAATTGCCTAACTATAGCGACCTGATGCAACAGCTTAACTTGTTACAATTGGATCAGACTATTACCGTTGAGATTTTATTATGACTGACACGCCAGCCTCCGAATTGGATTTTCTAGTGGGTGCAGAGCTTGATACCCTGGCTGTGAGAGCCGGTCAAGTTCGCACGGCTGAAGGCGAGCATGGAGACCCGATATTTTTAACCTCCAGTTATGTATTCGACTCGGCAGAACAAGCTGCAGCCCGTTTCTCTGGTGAACAGCCAGGGAATGTTTATTCTCGCTACACTAACCCAACCGTACGCACATTTGAACAACGAATAGCGGCGCTCGAAGGTGCCGAGGCGGGTGTAGCAACGGCATCAGGAATGGCGGCTATTTTAAGCACCTGCATGGCACTCCTATCGTCGGGCGATCATATTGTTTGTTCGCGCAGTGTTTTTGGTACAACTACCGTTCTATTTACGAAATATTTACAAAAATTTGGTGTCAATGTTGAACTCGTGACGTTAACCGATTTGGATGAATGGCAATCGGCTATTACGCCGAACACACGGTTGTTGTTTGCCGAAACGCCGTCGAACCCTCTTGGTGATGTTGCCGATATCGGTGCCTTGTCCGTATTGGCGAAAAGCCGTAATTGCTTGCTTATTGTTGACAACTGTTTTTGTACTCCCGCATTACAACAGCCCATAGCCTTGGGGGCCGATATCGTTATTCACTCGGCGACAAAGTATTTAGATGGTCAGGGACGATGCATGGGTGGCGCCGTTGTTGGCCGCAAAGAACACATGGATGAAGTTCTTGGGTTCCTTCGTACCTGCGGTCCAACAATGAGCCCCTTTAATGCTTGGGTATTTTTGAAAGGTTTAGAAACTCTACGCTTACGCATGGAGGCACATTCTGCCAGCGCATTGACTCTGGCTATTTGGTTAGACGCGCATCCAGGTGTAGACACTGTATTTTATGGTGGTTTACCAAGCCATCCCAGCCATGCGCTGGCGAAAAAACAACAAAGAGCGTTTGGTGGTGTTCTCTCCTTTAAAGTAAAGGGCGGGCGTGAAGAGGCGTGGCGGGTTATTGATGCTACGCGTATTATGTCCCTCACTGCCAATTTGGGCGACGCTAAAACAACCATCGTACACCCTGCAACCACAACACATAGTCGGCTTTCTGATGCTGACAAAGTCTCCGCAGGTATTAGTGAAAACTTAATTCGTGTTGCGGTGGGTTTAGAATCGATAGACGATCTAAAGAAAGATCTCGATCGAGGTTTGAGTGCACTATAGGGCCTAAATATTTAGATGATTCGAACATTATTAGGCCGTTTTTCGTCTGTGTTAACCGCAAATCCACGCAAGCTTTGTATTGGCACAATACTACTAGTACTGGTGGTTGGGCTTAATAGTTGGTTGCTTTTTTTCTATAAATTACCTGGCACAAATTTGTTTTGGTCTGCGTTACAAAATGCAGGCCATGCATTACTGTTTTTGGGTTTATCGCTTTCAGTTAGTTTTATTTTCCATTATTACGTCTTTAATCAGCGTAAACGTTTCGTAGTAGGGTTCACAATAGCCTCGTGTCTGATTTTTGGCGGCGGCGTTGAACTTATTCAAAGTCAGGTTGGGCGTGAAGCGAGCTGGAGTGATTTTTGGCTAGATCTAGCGGGTACATTGTCGGGAGTATCGCTTTATTTTGTGGCTCTTCTTGCAGGATGGAAAAAACTGCCCTTTCTAATCGCTAGCGGAGTACTTATGTCTCTTAGCTTGGCCGAGGCCACTAAGTGGCGGCTGGGTGAGTACTACCGTGAAAAAGCGTTTCCTGTTATAGCCGATTTTGATAATGATTGGCTCAATATCTACGCTTATGCAGCCTACAATGGCGTACTCGAATTTGTGCCCGCACCGGTAGGGTGGCATAACAATACGTCTGTTGCGGCGCGGCTTATGATGAAGCCCGCTCCATGGCCAGGTATGACGCTAAGAGAAGTGCGCCGCGACTGGAGTGGTTACGAAAGCTTTTCCTTTGATGTGTATAACCCGCAACCTTCCGATGTCATGTTGGTGATGCGTATTCACGATGAAGCGCACAAAAACAAACATAACGACCGTTTCAATCGCACAATAATGTTAGCGCCAGGGGCACATCATATCGAAATACCTTTAGTAAAAGTAAAGCTCGCACCGAAAGATAGAGAGATGAACATGCAGCGCATCGAGACGGTAATGTTCTATTCTTATCAATTAGAAACTGAATTAATTTTATATTTTGACAACGTACGTTTGTATCGTTGATCTAATCAAGCCTGAATTAGGCGCATTGCATCGCTCATTCGCAAACCGTAGGCAAACACCCCATGAACCCTTTAATAGATAAGGTTGTTGATACCGTAGGACAGGTCCTTCTTGGCAAAGAAACGCAAGTTAAATTAGCCGTTACCTGCTTGTTTGCAAGAGGGCATTTATTGATTGAAGATTTGCCCGGCATGGGGAAAACAACGTTAGCACAGTGTTTGGCTAGGGTATTGGGATTGGATTATAAACGCGTACAATTTACGAGCGATCTACTACCGGCAGATATACTGGGCGCCGCTATTTTTCATCGGGACACCTCAGAGTTTCACTTCCTTGAGGGGCCTGTTTTTACGCAAGTATTGCTGGCCGATGAAATCAATAGAACAACACCCAAAACACAAAGTGCACTCTTAGAGGCGATGGAAGAACAGCAGGTAACCGTCGAGGGAGAAACCCGAGCTTTACCGGAGCCCTTTTTTGTCATCGCTACTCAAAATCCTTTAAGTCAAGCCGGTACTTACCCGTTGCCGGAATCGCAATTAGATAGGTTTCTCATGCGTATTTCCCTTGGCTACCCAAATCGAGAAAGCGAGAAAAAATTATTTAAAGGGGTCGACCCGAGGAAGGTTTTACAGACGCTAGATCCAGTGATAAATTTGGATAATCTGACGCAAATCCAAGCATTGGTAGACGAGGTACACGCAACAGATCAATTGCTAGATTACTTGCAACGCCTCGTTGATTTTACCCGTTACGATGAAAGTTTTAGTTATGGTTTATCGCCTCGTGGTGCGATGGCGTGGCTGAGAGCGGCAAAAGCTTGGGCATTATTGGAGGGGCGTGAGCATTTGTTGCCCGATGATCTACAAGCCGTTTTACCTTCTGTTGTAGGGCACCGCGTACGGGGTGTGCATACGCATGCGGCCGGTGGTAGACCGGACCAATCGCGATCACTCGTGGATCACCTCCTGTCGAGTGTGGATGTTCTCACCACAAACTAAAGGCGCGGCCATGAGTGACGAAGCAAGTCCGGTTTCTGATCAGGAGGTTCGAAAACACGGGTTTATTCTGCGTACTATCGAACGCCACTTTTTCCGTTATGTAGATCGCCACGTGCCGCCTGCTAATTATCACCGTATTGATCGAAAAAAACTGTATATTCTTCCGTCAAAGCGCGGCGCTGCGTTTATTATCGTCATTATCGTTTTGTGGTTGCTAGGCACGAATTACCAGAATAATTTAGTACTGGCACTTTCCTTTTTAATGATTAGTGTTTTCGTGGTTACTATTCTTAATACTCACCAAAATCTATCATCGTTATCCATTGAATATGCCGGAACATCGTCAGCATTTGCCGGTGAGGATGTTGAATTTGTATTTACACTGACCAATCATTCAAGGCGATATATGGAAAGTGTTGAGATTGGTTGGCAAACGGGAGGGCATCTCGTTGCCAATATTGATGTGCACCCTTACGAATCGATAAAAATCCGTATTCCACAGAAATCGCTTAAACGAGGCTGGCAGCAACCGGGGCGCATGCGGTTGCAGAGTTATTTTCCGCTTGGCATTGTAAAGTGTTGGTCGTGGCTCAGTTGGGATATCACGGCATTAATCTATCCCGCTCCTATAGAAGTACCATTGCCGAGTTCTTGCAAAGCGGATGCAGAAGGTAATGGATTACACCCCATAAAAGGTGGCGAAGATTTTAGTGGTATTCGTGAGTATCGCCCAGGTGATTCTTTAAAACATATAGCGTGGCGGGCGTACGCGCAAGAAAAAGGGCTTTATTCTAAAGAATTTAGCCAGAATGTCTCTCAAGAACGCTGGATAATATTTAGCGATATTGCACCGCAAGACGTCGAGTTAAAACTTTCGGCGATGTGCTACTGGGCATTGCAGTTTAGCCTTGACGATGAAGAATACGGTATTGTTTTGCCCGCAGATATTATCTCGCCAGACCGAGGTGAGAATCATCGACGTAAAGTGCTTGAGACGCTTGCGCGTTACGAGGCCTAGTAATCACTATGGTCTTAAATCAATTCAAAATTTTTCAAAAGCTGACCCTTCGCGTTGGGAGGGGCGCGCAGGCGACCGATCGTTTTACCTCCAGTTTTGTTAGTCGAGAAACGTTGGCATGGGTGGTTTTCGCGCAAGGTTTTGCCATTCTACCGCTTTTTTTACATCTACCATTATGGCTGTCAATAATATGGGCCTCGGCTGTTTTTACTCGTATTCAAACTTTTCGAGGTGTTTGGCCTTTTCCTAGTACGTTTATAAAATTACTGTTCGGCATTTCGGGAGCTACAGCTTTATATTTAAGCTTTGGTGGACGCATGGGCGTAGAGGTGATGATTAGTTTTTTATTGTTATCGTTTGTGCTCAAACTTATCGAAATGCGCAATAGAATTGATGTGCTTATTGTGTTGTATATTGGCTTCGTAACCATAGCAGCACACTTGTTATTGTCACCCACTATTTGGGGGAGTGCATATAGCTTATTTACCTGTGGCGTTTTGTTGGCGGCCTTACGGTCGGTGTTTCAGCACCGCAAGGTTAACGTTCGCGAACGCCTGTGGTCGGGCTTTTCTGTTCTACTGCAGGCTTTGCCTGTTATGTTGATTCTGTTCTTGGTTATGCCACGGCTGGGGCAGCTTTGGGCTGTGCCCTCAATGAGTGAGTCGAGCAAAACGGGGTTTAGTGATTCAATGTCACCCGGGGATATTAGCGATTTAATTGAGTCTGATGAAATTGTTTTTCGGGCAACGTTTAAAAATGGCCCCATTCCGGAACCTCATCAACGTTATTGGCGAGGGTTGGTGCTTGAACAATTTGATGGGCGTAAGTGGCAGCGGGTTAGTACGGGGTGGATGGGGCGTGAATCAGGTAGTCAGCCAGCAGAGAAAGCACACAGTAAATGGGGTTTGATTACGCCCTCTGACAGTGGAACAACATTTAATTACTCCGTACTGCTAGAACCCCATCATTACCAATGGATGTTCACCTTAATGGCGCCATTAGAGGCGTATTCGCCTAGCGTACAAACATTGTTTAACGAGCAAGTATTACTGTTAAGTGCACTGCCAATTACTGGACGCACGTATTACGAAGTGGTTTCGACCCTTGATTACAAGCTTACACCTAGCGCACTTGATGAGCGTGTACGTAAACGCAATTTGGCTCTGCCTGAAAAGGGCAACGTACAGGCGCGTGCGATGGCTCAGGAGTGGGTTGAAGACGGCCTTGCCGCTACTGACGTTATTGAGCGCATAAACGACCTCTATAGCCAACGCTTTACCTATACGTTGCGGCCACCCATGCTGGGTGAAAACTCTGTAGATGATTTTATGTTTCAAACCCAGCGAGGGTTTTGCGAACATTTTTCTTCCAGTTTTGTCTTTCTTGCCCGCGCAGCAGGCATTCCTGCGCGTGTAGTATTGGGGTATCAGGGCGGTCATTACAGAGAAGAGGATCGATACATAGTGGTTCGACAATCGGATGCCCATGCGTGGGCGGAAGTCTGGCTGGAGGGCTCTGGCTGGACACGAATCGATCCAACAGCAGCTGTTTCCCCGCTGAGAATCGAGCGCGCCTTACATGAGGCTGTAGACAGTACAGAATCATCTTTAGTGGGAGGGGCTTTTCTTCGTATAAGAGCCTTGTCTTGGCTGGCGGATGTACGGAATAGATGGGAAGAATTTGATTACCTTTGGCAAACAAATGTACTTGGCTATGATGGCGATACACAGGGCGGTATTCTCCAGCGTTTACTGGGGGGAACGGACCCTTGGCGGGTTGCCCTTTTTTTTGTTGGTGGAATTGGGGGCATGTTGTCGCTCTATTATATTTGGAGCTTCTTACGCTTTAAGCGCCCACAGCAGGCGCCAGAATTACGCCTATTACTGGCTGCGCTGCGACGTTTAGAGAGGCACGGTATTAGGCGTTCCCCTCAAGAAACACCCGTGGCGTTTGCCCAAAAGGTGGCGAAAGAGAAGCCTGCTTTAGCACCCGTCGTGAATAAGGTTGTGAGCCTATACTGTTCTATTGTTTACCAACCTATAGGGACGGATAGAAAAGCGCTTATTGCGCAATTACGTCTTGAATCTCAGAAAATACGTTAACGGGTCAGTGTTGCTCCAAAACAACGCTTTTAGATGCCAAATGTTACAATTGAGGGCGTCTGTGGTATCGTTTGCGCCCTGTGAAAACGCGGTTATTGAAGTCCATATAAAAGTTAGGGATTATTTGGCTGCGTTATTCTAGACACATAATCTCATCCGTTGAGATGTTATATCTTTTCAATATCCATAAGGGACGAGTTACCGAGTAATTGGTGGATGTCTCGCGATAAAAAATTTGAACGTAGGAGCAAACAATGAAAACTTGTCTTCGCGCACTCTGCTTGCTTGGTCTGGTGCTTCCGGCAGTGGCTACTGCCGATGAATTGAATTCGGGCAATACAGCCTGGATTCTAACGTCCACAGCTTTAGTGTTGTTTATGACATTACCGGGTCTTGCGTTGTTCTACGGCGGCTTGGTAAGAACAAAAAATATTCTGTCTGTATTAATGCAATGCTTTGCGATCGCGTGTGTAGCGTCATTGGTTTGGCTGTTTGTTGGTTATTCCCTCGCGTTTGGTGAAGGCAATCTCATTATTGGTGATATGAGCAAAGCCTTTTTTGCTGTAGTGGGCAAAGATTCTATGAGTGGCGATATCCCTGAGCCGCTGTTCGCTATGTTTCAAATGACTTTTGTGATTATTACGCCAGCGCTCATAGTCGGTGCTTTCGCTGAGCGTATGAAATTTTCATCGGTGTTAATTTTCAGTTTATTCTGGATCTTGGCGGTTTACGTTCCTGTGTGTCATTGGGTTTGGGGCGGCGGTTGGCTAGCTCAAATGGGCGTATTGGACTTCGCCGGTGGTACGGTTGTACATATTACCGCTGGGGTTGCCGCGTTGGTTGTTGCACTAATGATAGGCAATCGAAAAGGTTTTCCTGAAACGGCTATGCCACCGCACAATATGACTATGACCGTTACTGGCGCGGGAATGTTATGGGTAGGATGGTTCGGCTTTAATGCTGGTAGTGCGCTCGCGGCTAATGGTGATGCCGCAATGGCAATGCTGGTTACGCACATATCGGCGGCGGCTGGTGCGTTGGCTTGGATGTCCATGGAGTGGTCAAAGTTTGGCAAGCCAAGTGTATTAGGCATTGTGACGGGTATGGTTGCAGGCTTAGGTACGATCACACCCGCTTCGGGTTTTGTTGGCCCGATGGGCGCTTTAGTTATTGGTCTTACGGCGGGTGTTGTTTGTTTTTATGCCACGCAATTTATCAAGCGTAAGCTGGTCATAGACGATTCTCTAGATGTGTTCCCTGTCCACGGTGTGGGTGGCATTTTAGGTACTTTGGCTGTAGGTGTATTTTCATCAACGCAACTGGGTGTGTTCTCCGGTTTTGGTTTTGCCGAAGGTATAGAATCTATTGGGGAGCAGCTAGGAGCTCAAGCGATAGGTGTTGTAGTAACAGCGTTGTATACAGCCGTTGTCACTTATCTATTAGTGAAATTGACGGGCTTGTTGACTGGCGGTATTCGAGTTGATACCGACGAAGAAACGCAAGGCCTAGATATAGTGCTACACGAAGAAAGTGGTTATAAGTACTAAAAAATTCGTTGAATAAGCTGTTGTTTTAAAGAGCCACCTTTATAGGTGGCTCTTTTGTTTTACGCTACATTCTCTCTGTTTGACTACCCACAGTGGATGTTTGATCTTTATGATTCACACCTATAGCACTCTACCAAACTCGGTAAGAAAGTTTTTAATCGCACACGGCGCCTCTGCCTTTAGTCTTGGCGTTCATCAGGTTTTATTGGCGTGGTTATCGGTTAGTTTACTTGGTTTAAGTTCATCAAGTTTGGGCTGGATTCAAGCCGCAGGGCTAATTCCAAATTTGTTGCTTATGTTGGTTGCAGGGGCCCTTGCGGATAAATGCAATGTGTACCGAATATTGTTGATGGCGCAGTTAGGTTTGACGGTGTGTTTTTTGGCTTTGGCGGCCCTTATTGCTACAAATTCGCTTACCTTTTTGACTTTGGCTATTTATGCCATTGCCGTTGGTTCCGCGAATGCGTTTATTCAGCCCGCACGCGAAAAAATTGTGGGTGATTTGAGCCAGCATTCGGTGCAGGTGAAAATTACTCGCGCGAGTATCGTCCAGTTTACACTTCAAGCTGTTGGGGTTGTTGTTGCGGCATTATCGGATCAGGCGGGTTTAGTGTTTGTTATCGTGATACAGGCCGTGGTCAGCGGTTTGTCAGCATTACAGCTACGCTCGCTCGGCCATACCGCAATGAGCGCTGCGGGTGTGAGCAAGGTTGCGGGCCCAGTTACGCTATTTAGATTGCAAATTCTTGAGGGTATTCGAGCGGTCAGCTCGGATAAACGACTGGTTCAGCTCGTTGGGCTCGTGGGCTTTAATGGCTTTATGCATTTAGGGCTTTATATTGTTGTCATGCCTTTGTTCGCACGTGATATCTACGGTTTTAACACCTTGGAATACGGTTTTTTACAACTGTGTTTTGTGCTTGGAATGCTGTCGGCGCATATATTGATAATGTTTAAGCCTCGCATAGAGTATCCCGCGCAAGGCGCTTTATTTAGTCTGCTTTACACTGCAATTGTTGGTTATGCATTGTCTTATCAACCAACAATTACGGGCCTGTATATCATGGTTGTTTTTTGGGGATGGATTGCGGGCTATTCGGCTTCTCATTGCCGAATGGTACTTCAATCGCTGGCAAAGCCAGAGCTGAAGGGGCGTCTGATGTCGATATATCAATTAATGTTATTTGGTATGGCTCCTTTAGGGGCTTTGGTAGCGGGGTATTTTTCCGCTTTTTATTCTTTTAGCGAGATATTTTCTGTTCTTAGCGGCGCAAGTATTGCGTTGTTTGTTCTCTTCCTTTTTACACGAGATTTGTGGGCTGTTCAGCAACAATAACACGCCATTTTTTGATCGAAATCCATTGGCTTTATCCCGTTATCTTTATAGTAACTCTCAAGACAGAAATCACTGTTAGCAAAGCAGGCCTTCTGTGATCCAGAAGGTAATGTAATTAACTTGTTGGAAAGAGAGAGTGCGTATTATGAGTATGGTAAGTGAGCTGGTAGGGCATGAAGTCGTAACAATTAAAACTACCGACCTAACGGCTAACCCAGCACCACTTGGGCTGATGGGATTTGGTATGACGACGGTGCTATTGAATTTACACAATGCCGGACTGTTTTCGTTGGGGTCGATGATTCTAGCCATGGGGATATTCTACGGTGGTATTGCACAAGTGATAGCGGGAATATTGGAATGGAAAAAAGGAAATACGTTTGGTACTACCGCCTTTATATCGTACGGTTTTTTCTGGATGACGTTAGTGGGGTTGCTTGTGCTTCCCAAGATGGGGCTCGTAGAGGCTCCTGAAAATTCAGCAATGGTAGCATGGCTTACTATTTGGGGTATTTTTACGGCCATTCTTTTTGTCGGCACACTAAAGTTAAATCGTTCTCTTCAGTTTATTTTTGCATCACTTGTCGTATTGTTTTTCTTATTGGCGATTGGAGACGCAATGGATAGTGCGCTGATTAAGACAATTGCTGGTTATGAGGGGATTATTTGCGGAGCTTCGGCTATCTATGCCGCGGCGGCTCAAATTATAAATGAAACGCATGGTCGCGATGTGTTGCCTCTTTAAGTTGAGAAGGTAAGCGCTTAACTGTAGTGCTATAAAAAACGGCTTTAGCGTTAGTGCTAAAGCCGTTTTTTAATGCCGTGTGATAGTGTTTATATGTTAGTCGTTGCTGCGTGAAACCAAGCTGATATGTGCGTTTATAGCTTCCTAATAGAACGTTCGAAAAGCAATGATCCCGGCCGTTATAGCCACGTTCAGCGACTCTACTTTATTTCGCATCGGTATTTTAATCGTTTGATTACATATTTTTTCACACGCATTCGACAACCCTTCTGTTTCATTGCCTAGTATAAAAACCTGTCGACCTCTGTTGGGGTAGTCAGAAAGCGATGTCTTTGCATTACAGTCCAGGCCAACAATATTTGCACCGGCGTTTTTGAAGTCCAAAAGGCAGTCTGTTAGAGAATCACAGCGAAGAATATTGGCTCTAAATAAGGTGCCGGCACTGGCTTTAATTACGAGGGAATCTAACTTGGCGCAGCCGTTACGAGGGAGTATTAAACCTGCTAGGGGCGAAGCGCAGACAGAGCGGATAATCATGCCAACATTTTGGGGGTTAGTGACTTTATCGAGAGCAATGAATTGTGCGTTTTCGGGAATTCCCTCTGCGAGATAATCGGTATGTTCTTTAAAACCTTTTAGCACTAAGTCAAGGGCAACGCCTTGGTCTTGCTTACTATTTTTAGAGATACGAGAAAGCGCTTTTTTATCGTGATATAAAATTTCTGCTCCGCGCTTACTGGCCTGAGAGGTAATGTCATCCAATATTTTTGCAGATTTATTCGAATCGGCTAAATGTAGACGAAAAATATCTACATTTTTGTCAGTAATGGCTTCTAGGCAGGGTTTGCGACCGTATATTGTGAGTAATTGATTAAAAAATTGTTTTCGTTTCGTATATTCGGGTGAGTCGGTAGGCATGATGTAGGTGCTAGCTAGATAAGAAAACAGCCTCTAGAGAGGCTGTTTTAGAAAGAGTGGGTTGGTGAAACCGGATTAATGGTGAATATAACAGTCTTCGTTGGTTTCGACCAGAGCCGTAAGAATGTGCTTGCGCGATAAGAGGCCTACTAACTTACCCTCATTTACGACCGGGTAGTTTTTTGGTGGAGCTTTAGACATTGCCTCTGCAATTTCTAATATACTTGCGTTGGGCGATACCGTTCGTACATTGCGACTCATTACGGCGGTTACCGCAGGAGACTCTTCACAGTAAAACACGTCGTTTAGCATTTCCTTTATGCAATCTTGTTCGGAAATAAAGCCAATTAGAGTCTTTTCGTCATTAATTACGGGAGCGCCGGGAATACGTTCGCGCATAAATAAGCTTACGGCCTCTCGTACGGTGGCTTTATCACTGATGGCGTGTGGGTTGGTGTCCATATAGTCTTCAACCAGAATCGAGTGCATACAAGGTGGCTCCAGAGAGTATTCTATCTTTGATAGTCTAGCGGAAGAATCTTGAGTTTACCTTCCTTGGCATCCAAAAAAACACGTATATAATCGACTTTATTCACATAATTTGCGGTAACGTTGAACCGTATTCTCAAAACCCATAAGAAGCGCATCAACGGTAAGGGCGTGCCCGATGGAGACTTCGCAAAGGTGGGGTAGGGTACGATATAACGTCATATTCTCTAAATTAAGGTCGTGACCGGCATTCAATCCCAGCCCGAGCTTTGCGGCGGTTTCAGCGGCTCTACTGTGTTCAGTGAAGAGTCTTTGCTCATTGTTGCTGCCATAGGCTGAGGCAAAAGGGCCGGTATAAAGCTCGATTCTATCGGCACCAATGGCTTTTGCTCGTTCAATCTGTTCAATATCGGGATCCATAAACAAGCTGACACGAATTCCTGCGTCCTTAAGTTGTTGTATTAACGGCGCTAGCCGGTCGCCATCTTGCGCCAAATTAAAGCCGTGATCCGATGTTTTTTGGCTATCGCTATCGGGAACAAGCGTACATTGATTGGGGCGTATTTCGAGGCAGAGCGGGATTAAACCTGGATAACCTGCTCGTGGTGGCGCGAATGGGTTGCCCTCAATGTTAAATTCGATAGGGTTTTCGGGGGTATAGAGCGTTTTTTACCAGTTGCGCTAACGTGCGAGTATCGGTTGGGGTAATGTGGCGTTGATCTGGCCGAGGATGTACGGTCAAGCCATTTGCGCCTGCCTTTAGGCTAAGGCGGCCAAATTCCTCAACAGAAGGGAAATTACCCTCGCGAGAGTTGCGTATCAGCGCAATTTTATTGAGATTTACACTTAGCGCTATAGACATTAATTTGCCTCTAACTGCAGTGCTGCTGGAGCGTTGGGCTTTACTGCAGCGAGTCGTTTTGCTTCAAGAATACGCACAGGGTAATTGGGGGCCTCTGGATGCGCGCGATATAGGCCGCGAGGCTCTTTTTCTATTTTCTTTACAACGTCGAAACCTTCTATAACTTTTGCAAATACGGCATAGCCTGGGATGTCTCCACGAGCATCAAGATGGGTATTGTGTTTAATGTTAATAAAAAATTGCGAGGTGGCGCTATCAGGGTCTCCGGTGCGTGCCATTGAGAGCGTTGCCTGTAGGTTCAGCAATTGATTTGCTGATTCATTAACGATCGGCGCACGAGTAGCTTTGCGCTTGAAGTCGAAAGTGTGGCCACCACCTTGTACTACAAAGTCGTCAATCACTCGATGAAAAATAGTGCCGTCGTAGAAGCCCGCGTCAACGTATTCTAGAAAGTTGGCGACCGTGATGGGGGCTTTTTGAGGGTATAACTCTATCACCATACGGCCCAGATCAGTTTCGAAATAGATCTTTGGGTTTTCTTCTGAATGAGCACAAAAAGAGTAAAAGGTAGTGAGTAGAGATAACAGAATAAGGGCTTTTCTCATTGTTTTAGGCTCCTAATTAACGCCATTCAGTTTGACGTTTGTTGGGTTTAATGGCGGGTAATACATAGGCAAGAAAAACACCGAAAAGTAATATGCCTACGCCATAGATCATAAATGTTGCGCGGGCATCGTTAGTCAGCTTTTCGTTTTCTGCTTTTAGTACATCGAAATCCGTCTGAATTATTTGGTGTTTTTGAAGCAGCTGGGTATAGCGTTGCTCTAAGCTTATAGCGCCGGCTGACAGCGTTTTGATTTTTTCCAACTCGCTCGCCATTGTTAGTTCGCCGCGTGTGGCATTCGTCGCTTTGGTGGTGAGCTGGGCGTTAGTCTGCTGTAGTTGTTTGTTTTCGGACGAGAGGTCTTGGAGTGTTTTTTTTGCGTTGGCAAGTTCATTGAGCGTTTGATCGAGTTTTAAACTAGAGGGTATATTCGTCATGATATATTGCGTTCGAATCCACCCTTCTATACCTTTATCCGTTCTTACTTTTGCCCACTGATCGGTTTCACCTTGTTCGAGAAATGTTAGAGCGGTACCACTTTTTAAGCCTGCATTTACAATTCTAAATTGATTTCCTTGCCCACTTCTTAAAGGCACGAAAAGAACGTCTGATACATAGCGTACATCTGATTGAGAAAGGGCTTGGCTGGGTATCATCATTAACGAAAAGGCTGAAAGTAGTGCAACGATACAGGTATAAAGCACGTAGTTTTTAGTCTTCATAGTGGGGCTCAGTTAACAAAATATTCTAGGTATTGTCCGCAATTACGGCAGCACTTTCTTGAACGGCTTCACAATTACATTTGCGTACACGCCAGCACTGACGTAGGGATCTTCGTCTGCCCAATCTTTTGCGTGTTGCAGGGAGTCAAACTCGGCAACGACTAGGCTGCCGCTAAATCCAGCTTCACCTGGGTCGGTTGAATCAATTGAGGGGTGCGGGCCGGCGAGAATGAGGCGAGCTTCGTCACGTAGCTGTTTAAGGCGTGCAAGGTGAGCAGGGCGAACGCTTAATCGTTTGCTAAGTGAGTTTTCAGTGTCTTCACTGATAATGGCGTAAAGCATACAAATATTAGTCCTGTGTAGTGGGGGCGGTTAGCGCTTTTTGTGTTCTTCTGGGTCAACAAAAACTTCTTCTAAACTTAACCCTGTAAGCTTTGTGATTTGTCTGAACAGGTAAAAAAGCGCAAAAATTAACACGGCCATAGCGGGTAATGTAATGACGGGTAAGCTTAACGCGGTCATTTTACCTAATTCGGCATTAAATTCCTCTGTGCCGGGAGCGCTAACTAACACCCATTTGGCAAGGGCGTAATTTAAAACAGATGAAAGAGCGAAGGAAGAGGCAATCATATAAGACGCATTGATTAAGCAGCGTTCAAATTGAGGTTCGTTCGCGCTTTTGGCCAGCGCGTCATGCACCTTTTTGGTTTGCATAACATTATCGTTGAACAAAAAAGTCTTCACTAATGGGTAGCGTGTTTTTAATGAGATAAGTGTGGCAAGGCCAAATAGGGCTGGGATAGTTGCTTCTTTAATCGCAATGTATTTTGGGTCCAGCTCGAGCAACGTTATGCCGCCGGTCAGAAGAATACTGAGCACGCCCAACGCCGAAAAGAAGTTGATTTTCTTCGCGCGAAAATAATCCATCACACCGTATCCAATAGGGAATGCCAGCGCGACAATGACGCCCAGCTGGGGCCCTAAATCGTCTGGCCCACTGAACTTCATTAAAATGACGGTGGGAATAACAATGTTAAGTGCGATGTTTAAGAAGGCATTTTCTTTTTTGGGCGCACTTGAGGCGGGTATTTCTGAGCTGTTGTTGGTCATAAAATTCGTCTAATTGGTGTTGCGGGTAGCGAAGTAAAGCGTGTTGGCTACTTGGCCTCTTTGTTTTGGTCGGCAATCCTATCAGGAACTGTGGGAGTTTTCCTAAGCCACATCGTTTAAACTCTACATCCAATAACGGTTAGGGTCGCAAAGCTACACTTTAGTGTTGGTGACTGCCGGAAAAACGACCAAATATAAGCAGTGCGAGCCTAATGATGCCAGTATACGATTTTCATTGTCATAGCGACCAGTCTGATGGGGCTCTATCGCCAGAGGCGTTGGTGTCCAGAGCAAAAGAGTTTGGCGTTACGCACCTCGCTTTGACTGACCACGATTCTATCGCAGGGTTAGCGCGCGCGCAGGCGCAAGCCATTATTGAGCGCGTACACATGATTTCAGGTATCGAGTTCTCGAGTCAATGGGCGGGTTGTGGTGTGCATGTAGTGGGTTTAAACATTGATACGACAAGTAAGCCTCTACTTGACGCTATTGCTCAGCAAGCGCGTGTTCGGGTGGATCGTGCCGCACTTATCGCCGAAAAATTACATAAAGCGGGCATAGAGGGTGCGCTCGAAGGCGCTGAAGCTTACGCTAAAGGTGGAGCGATAGGCCGACCACATTTCGCGCAATATATGGTGGAGGTGGGCGCGGTCGCTAACATGGCGCAGGCCTTTAAACGCCATCTCGGTGCGGGGAAGATCGGTGATGTGAAAAGTGGCTGGCCTGAGACAGAAGAGGTTGTCGAGTGGATAGTAGAGGCCGGTGGTATTGCGGTTTTGGCGCACCCAGCAAAATACAAAATGACTCGATCCAAACTCTGTAGGCTGACAGAATCATTCGCGGAGGCTGGCGGCGGAGCAATTGAGGTTCTTAGTGGTAAACAACCTGTGGGTTTGGCTGAAAACCTTGCTAAAATAGCGAATCAATTCAATTTGGCCGGTTCTTGTGGCAGTGATTTTCACACTCCAGGACAGCCGTGGCAGGAGCTTGGTTGTGCGAGTACACTACCGAGTACTGTTCAGCCCGTATGGAAACTCATACCACATCTCTCTTCATTGTAATTAAAGAGGTTTTAATGGCGCAGTTCTTCGCAATACATCCCGAAAACCCTCAGTCACGTTTAATCAAGCAGGCCGTTGAAATGTTGCGGCGCGGGGGCTTAATTGTCTATCCCACGGATTCGGCTTATGCTTTAGGTTGTCATATTGGTGATAAATTCGCGCTGGATAGAATACGGGCGCTACGCCAACTCGATAAACATCATAATTTCACTTTAATGTGCCGCGATTTATCGGAGCTTGCAAATTATGCGCGTGTCGATAATTCGGCCTTTCGGCTGATTAAAAGCCATACACCGGGCCCTTATACGTTTATTTTAAATGCGACCTCCGAAGTACCGCGCCGCTTACAGCACCCAAAACGTAAAACATTAGGGCTTCGTGTACCAAATAACCCTATCGCGTTGGCGCTAATGGAGGAGCTTGGTGAACCGCTAATGAGTAGCTCGCTCATTCTTCCGGGAGAAACTGAGCCCCTTACCGACCCGTACGACATTCGAGACACACTAGAACACCAGCTAGAATTAGTCATTGACGGTGGGTTTTGTGGTTTAGAGGCCACCAGTGTTATTGATTTAACCGAAGATGACCCTCGTGTAATCCGCGCTGGTTGCGGTGATATTAGCGATTTCATCTAATTCGGCCATTGGTTGCCCTTATCACCACTATCTTCGCACATCGTTCGTAGCCGTTTGGCCTTCCGTGCCGCTATAATGCGCGGTCACGGATACGGCCGGTCTCGGTTAAGGATATAGGTGTACATTGTCTGGAATCGAAACGAATAAGAGTGAGCCTGATGTAGTTGTCGTTGAGCCGGAGTCGAGTGCGACAGTATCGCCCGAAACGGACGGCAAAGTGCAGGCTAAGTCTGCGGAGCCGCATCCAGAGCAAGGAGAAATGCCTTTTGCGATGGTGCAAGGGAAGGCGTTTACTCAGCTGCCAAAAGATCTCTATATTCCGCCAGATGCGTTAGAAGTGTTTTTAGAGGCTTTTGAAGGGCCCTTGGACCTTTTGCTTTACCTGATTCGACGGCAGAATCTCGATATTCTTGAAATAGATGTTTCTGAAATTACACGTCAATATGTTTCATATGTCGAAATGATGGAAGCTATTCAGTTCGAGCTAGCGGCCGAGTATCTGGTAATGGCGGCGATGCTGGCAGAAATCAAATCACGTATGCTGTTACCTCGCTCGGAATCCATAGAGGATGAAGAGGACGAAGATCCACGCGCAACTTTAATTCGTCGCTTGCAAGAATATGAACGCTTTAAGCACGCTGCAGAAGATATTGACGAACTGCCGCGCATGCACCGTGATGTGCATATTGCGAAAGCTGAGAGCCCTGATCGCAATTTGACGCGTCCGGAGCCCGATGTAGATTTGAAAGAGCTTCTATTATCACTGTCTGAGATATTACGTCGTGCGGATATGTTTGAAAGCCATCATGTTGAGCGAGAGAAACTCTCGACGAGAGAGCGCATGGGGCAGGTATTAGATAAATTAGCAGGCCAACAATTTGTGCCGTTTGTCAGCCTCTTTACCGTTAAAGAAGGGCGCTTGGGTGTTGTGGTGACTTTCTTGGCGGTAATGGAACTCATTAAAGAGTCGTTGGTAGAAATCGTGCAGACTGACGCTTTTGGTCCCATTCATGTGAAGGCGCGCGTTCAGTAAATGAGACTGCCTGATAACGGCAAGAATAACGCTTACAATAGACGAAGAGTTCATGAGTTACGACATTAATCAGTTACAAAAGATTTTGGAAGGTGCGATCCTCGCAACAGGTGAGCCTTTAACCATAGACCGAATGTTAACTTTATTTGAAGAGCATAATGCCCCGAGTAAAGAAAATATTCACGAAGCGCTCGAAAGATTAAAGCATAGTTGCGCCGATAGAGGCTTCTCTTTAACTGAAGTGGCAAGTGGTTACCGCTTTCAAGTGAAGGAGGATTTGGCCGAGTGGGTCAACCGGTTATGGGAAGAAAAACCCCAGAAATATTCACGAGCAATGCTAGAAACATTAGCGCTGATTGCTTATCGGCAGCCCATTACGCGCGGCGATATAGAAGAGGTGCGTGGTGTTGCTGTTAGCAGCCATATTGTGAAAACGTTGGTAGAGCGTGATTGGGTTAAAATTGTGGGGCATCGAGATGTGCCTGGTCGGCCAGCGTTATACGCTACTACTCGTATCTTTCTCGATTATTTTAATTTAAAAAGCCTAGATGAACTGCCAACACTGGGTGAACTTCGTGATATTGATAGCTTAAATGAGTCGCTAGAGTTTGATTCTTTGCCGCCAGAGGTGCAAGAAAGTATTGCCGCTGCTGCAGAAAAAACAGAAGAAAATAAGGGCGAACAACCTATTGCTGGTAGTGAATCTCCAAGTGCTGAAGAGGCCCAAGAGGCCGAACAAGAACAGATCGGCATCGAGGAAGACGCTCAAACTGAGGTAACGCTTACGCTAGAGCATGGTGAGGGTTCGTCTATAGATGGCGAGTTGTTGCCAGTGGTGGAAGAAAGCGACAAACTAGATGATGAAAGTATTTCCTCCAGTGAAACACCAACGATATCAATTGGCGTTGATCATCCAGTAGAGCAGAGCGAGGAGGGAGTATTACCCGAATACGCTGTTTTAAACCCAGATGATAATATTGAACCAAAACACATAGAAACCGACAGTGCTGATATTTCCAATAGCCCTGAAGGGCTAGAAAACGAATTAGATTCGCTCTTTGCTTCCGATACGCACAACCTTTCTAGTGCAGTGGAGCAAGACGAAACAACAACCGAACAACCGAAGGCAGATAAAGACCATATTCATGACTGAAGAACCGCAGGAAGCGCCTGAAGGCGAAAAATTACAAAAAGTGCTTGCACGTGCCGGTAAAGGTTCGCGTCGCGAGATGGAGCGCACAATTAGTAGCGGTAAGGTCACTGTTAACGGTGTTGTTGCGAAACTAGGCGATCGTGTTAAAGAAACCGATCGCATCGATTTAGACGGTAAGCGGATTACTTCTGCGTTTATTTCGACAGAGCGTGTTCGCGTAATACTGTACAACAAACCTGAAGGGCAAATCTGTTCGCGCTCGGACCCCGAGAATCGACCGACCGTCTACGATAATTTGCCTCATATTTCGAATAGCCGTTGGATTTCGGTTGGACGTTTAGACTTTAATACTAGCGGGCTATTATTGTTTACGAATAATGGCGAGTTGGCTAATAAATTAATGCACCCGTCCTCGGGTATTGATAGAGAGTATTTAATTCGCGTTCAAGGGGAAGTCGACAATGATATGTTAAAACGGCTTCGAAAAGGCGTTCTCTTAGATGACGGAATGGCGCGGTTTACGGATATAAAAGCTGGTGAAGGCGGCAATGAAGGTACGAACCTTTGGTTTTATTGCGTCGTGATGGAAGGCCGAAATCGGGAAGTAAGGCGATTGTGGGAATCTCAGGGTGTGAGAGTAAGCCGTCTTAAACGTGTTCGGTACGGTAATATTTTTGTGCCTTCTCATGTTCGAGCAGGTCAGTGGTTAGAGTTGAACGAAAAGGAAGTTATGGATTTGTGTGCAACGGGTGGTGCCGAGGCGCCGCCTAAACCTAAGTTTTCTCTCGAACTAAATAAATCACGTGATCGCCATCAGCGCCGTCTTCGAAAAGCGCATACCTCCCGTACAAAACGATAATGTTTCGTTTTTTTCTTCTTGTTTTTAGCCTGAGTATCGCGTTCTGCGCTCAGGCTGAAAAGCTCAAGCCTTTCAGCAGTGATGGCTGTAGCGCGTTTCCCGATGGTACTCTTGATAATAAACGGCTGTGGTTACACTGTTGTACTGCGCATGACAAAGCGTATTGGCGTGGTGGCAGTTATGCTGAAAGAAAAACTGCAGATGAATTGCTACGGAAGTGTGTAGCGGCAGTGGGCGAAGAGGAGATTGCCCAGTTGATGTTAGCGGGCGTTCGTGTAGGAGGCTCCCCCTTTTGGCCGACAAAATTTCGATGGGGCTATGGATGGCGATATCCTCGGTTGTATGGTGAGCTTACGTCAAGTGAACAAGCTATGATCGATGATTTTGAAGGCGTTGCTTCGCCCTGATGTGGAGTAGAATCTATTTCAATTGTGCTTTCCAAGAAACTTAATAAGTAGTATGCGTTTTATGCTGCGTTTGCCTTCTAGGTGTTCGTTGCTCGCTTTCTAACGCACTATTCTTCAAAACTCCCAGGTAGAACTTCTCGTTTACATTAAGCCGACATTCGTTTTGGTTTTAGTTGTTTTATTCTAAACTCTTCCCAATAGTCAAAATTCCAGCCTCACATTATTCCTGAACGCCTGAACGCCTGAACGCCTGAACGCCTGAACGCCTGAACGCCTGAACGCCTGTTTCGTGTGCGCATGAGGGGCGTAGCCTTGCGTCAACCAATTAATTAATACGTTCAGTTATAAGTATTTGCCACTTAAGTTATTTTTTAGTGGGGTTAGTGGCAGCTATATTTTTTCTGACGAAAAGTCATTATTGGTTTTCGTTTTGTTTTTCCTGGCCCTTATCGCTTTTTTGATTAAAATAATGTGGGAACCAGGTGTTTTTAGTCGTTTTTTTTGAGTGTAATCATGAAGCCTGTCGCATTTTTAAAGTCTTGTCGCATAAAATCCCCATAACAAATTAATAACATGGTAATTTTTTTGCCGCGTATAGCAGTTAACATATTAACGGATGATATTGTGATGGCTGATGGTGTTCGAGGTTATTTAAAGGTGGCGGCCGCTTTTGGTTTGGGCGTCGCCGTAGCGTTTTTTGTTTTAGAAAACGCTGAGTATACAAGTGTTTCAAAACGAAATGTTACAAGTGTTTCGGTTGAAGAGAATGAACGGCTTAAGGCAGAGTTGTTGGTATTGCAGGCTGAGCTAAATTTTTTGAAAGAGTTCTCTACCCCTACTATTGATGAAGCTTTGCCGGAGAGGGTTGGCGAAGTTGATGCGACTAAAGCGCTTATGCAAGAGCTTGTTGAGCATAGGAATAGTGTTGCTCAATTGTCTGAAGAGCTCGCGTTGTTAAAGGGTGAAAAGAATAGAATGCTTTCCGAGCGTGTTGCCTTTTGGATGCATGACCCGCACGCGGATAAGGAAAAAACGTATAAAAGTTTAAAAAGTTCTTTCGAGGCAGAAGATTCTGTTGACCCTTCCGCTGCAGCACGGGCTATAGAATTAGTCACTTTATTCAGTGAAAAAGAGATGCTTTCTGGATTTAGCGTTAATGATGCAGAGTGTAAGGAGGGTCGTTGTCGCTTACTTGTGCAGGCGGGAGATGAGCTTGAGGTTGCGAGCTTATCGCAATCGCTAACCGAGACGTTTGGACAAGATTCTGCATTATCGAATCGTGTTTATATTATGGTGCCAGATTTAGGTAGTGGTATCACGTCTGTTTATATTGGAGATGAAGGTGCGGAGTTGTCCTCGCTATAGTGAGGCTGGTTTTACCTTTTCTCGAGAGGAATTTGAGGTTTTGTTTTACTCAAAATACAGCCTCAAGTATTGAGGTTGACATTATGCGATAGGGTTATCGCAATTAGTAAATTTACCTAACAGGACTAGTTAAATGAAAGCATCATTCAAAAAAAGTTTAATCTCATTAATTGCTGCAGGCGCGGCTTTGACAAGCGTAAGTGCATTTTCTGCGACGTTTACTACCAGTAGTATGAATATCTATAATTACGACGGCGCTTATGGCGCTGGTGATTGTGGGTGGGTTGTTACTGGTTCTGGTGGCAGCGGTTATGGTGGCGGCGCTAGTTATGTAGCAACGAAGAGTTGCTCTCATAGTAATCAGTCTTTATCGTATACTTATCATAATAGCGGCAATTATTACACTGTTACTATTACTCGTTCTGGTTCTCCGTATTGTGAAAACTGGGGCACGACTCAAGTTGTAACTAACGTTGATATTTGTTTGGATTAATCGTTTATTTTTAATCTTTACAAAAAAGGGGCTTATTTAAGCCCCTTTTTTGTATGCTACATTATGGCTGTTACGCGCTAACATCTTGGCTCGCCAAATACTCATCATAAGTGCCCTGAAAATCTACTAGTCCTTTATTTTTTATTTCGACTACACGCGTGGCGAGTGATGAAACAAATTCTCTGTCGTGACTGACAAATATTAGCGTTCCGGGATAATGTGCAAGCGCTAGGTTTAGTGCTTCAATAGATTCCATATCGAGGTGGTTTGTTGGTTCGTCCATAATCAAGACGTTCGTGTCCTGCATCATCAACTTACCGAACAGCAATCGATTTTTTTCGCCACCCGAGCATACTTTTGCTTTTTTATTAAAATCATCGGCGGAAAAAAGTAGACGCCCTAGCGTTGCGCGAACGATTTGGTCATCGTGGTTCGGTTTTCGCCACTGGCTCATCCAGTCAAAAAGATTGAGGTCATCTTTGAAATTGTCGGTGCTATCTTGCGGGCAGTAACCAAGTGTGGCATTTTCAGCCCATTGAATTTTACCACTGTTGGGTTTGAACTCACCCATTAAGCTGCGCAGCAGTGTTGTTTTACCTGCACCATTTTCCCCTATAATTGCCAGCCGAGCGCCGGCCTCTAGAATAAGATTACCCTTGGTAAAAAGAGGGGTTTTATCGAATGAGTGGCTAACATTTTCTAAAATAAGCGCTTGACGGTGAAGCTTTTTATCTTGGTTAAAGCGTATGTAGGGGTTAATGCGGCTAGAGGGTTTAATGTCGTCCAGTTTTATTTTTGTGAGCTGTTTTGCGCGTGAGGTTGCCTGTTTTGCTTTGGAGGCGTTGGCCGAAAACCGGCTAACAAATTGTTGAAGTTCTGCAATTTGCGCTTTTTTCTTGGCGTTCTCGTTCTGCATTGTCTCGCGTGCTTGTGTGGACGCAGTCATGAAATCGTCATAAGTTCCAGGGTAGACGCGCAGTTCGCCATAATCGATGTCGGCCATATGGGTGCATACGGCGTTTAGAAAGTGTCGATCGTGAGAAATGATAATCATGGTGCTACTACGCTGGTTAAGAACTTCTTCCAGCCAACGAATGGTATTAATATCGAGGTTGTTTGTAGGTTCGTCCAGTAGTAAGAAGTCAGGGTCAGAAAATAGGGCCTGTGCCAGCAGGACTCTCAATTTTAAACCAGGCGCCACTTCACTCATTGGGCCAGTATGCAGTGATATGTCAATTCCGGCCCCAATCAATATGTCCCCAGCCCGGCTTTCAGCGCTGTAGCCATCGAGTTCGGCGAATTGGGTCTCTAGGTCAGCGACTTTCATACCATCTTCTTCGGACATTTCTGCAAGGCCATATATGCGTTCTCGTTCGCATTTAAGATCCCATAGCGCTTTGTGGCCCATGATGACGGTATCGATCACAGAGAACTCTTCGAAGGCGAACTGATCTTGGCTTAGCTTTCCCACGCGAGTGTTTGGAGCGATAGAAACGTTGCCGGCACTAGGGGTCAGGCTACCGTCTAGTATCTTCATGAAGGTTGATTTGCCACACCCATTTGCGCCAATAAGGCCATAGCGGTTGCCGTTGGCAAATTTAACTGAAATATTTTCAAAAAGAGGTTTAGCACCAAACTGCATGGTGATATTGGCGGTAGAGATCAAAGTAGAATTCCCGTAAAAAATCGTTCATGAGAGATAGAGATAAAGGGGCCGCACTATAGGGATAGTTCGGCAAAAGGTCGAGTAAATAATGGCCAGATTCGTTGTTGTGCGCGGGTTAATTGCTACTCGTTTGCTTTTGACGCGCAGCGGATGTGCTCAATAAGGGACACTTTAGGTGTTTGGTGTACTGCGAAATGGTGGAAATCGTAGTCGGGAATGGGGGTAGGCGGTAGAATAACGGGCTAATTTGCTTCGGCGATAACGGTATGTCGACCACAAAACTTGGACTTCTTGCGCAATGATACCCACAATATTCACAGCTCTACTATTTTCTCTGATGGCTTATGCGATTCCGGTGTCAGCTGCAGATAACCCAGCCCCTAAAACGATGGTTGAGATTCAAGGCTTGGTTAGCCAGTATTGTGGTGTTTGCCACGATGTACCGCGCCCATCATTGATGCCAAAGCACAGCTGGCCCTATGCCATACAAAGAATGGCAGAAGTGGCTGAACAGCGAATGGGTAAACCGTTTATTCCTGCCGCTGCATTACGTGATATTACCGCATTCTATTACGGTACTGCAGAGGAGTCCTTGGCGCGGCTGCCTGTTTTTCCAAATGACACAGGCCCATTATCGTTTGTGAGTGAGGCGATTGGCGAGCCAACGAAAATGCCGCTTATATCCCATATCGAAGCGGTGGATTTGGTTGATGGATCGCTTCAGGAATTCCTGATAAGTGATGTTGAACATAATCGTGTTGTGTTGTTAACGAAGTCTAAAAAGGGCTGGCAGGAACGTGTATTAGGTACTGTTGTTAAGCCCGTACGCACAACGGTTGCGGATTATGACGGTGATGGTCTTACAGATGTTTTAGTCGCGTCGCTGGGTAAATTTTTCCCGCCTGTGGATATTGAAGTTGGTAAAGTGATTTTGTTACGGCAAACCAAAAGCGGTGTATTTGAGCCTCATATATTAATGGACAAGATACCTCGTGTGCTGGATGTGCAGGCGGTAGATATTGATGGGGATAAAGATTTAGATATAGCCCTCGCTATCTTCGGCAATGACAATGTGGGGGAGTTGGCTTGGCTCGAGAATAAGGGTGGGTATGAGGTTCATAAACATACTATTTTGAATTTGGCCGGTGGGCTCAATATGTCGCCAGCCGATTTAAATGGCGATGGTCGTATAGATTTTGTAAGCGTGATCTCGCAAGAGAATGAAATGATTGTGGCGTTGATGAATAGAGGAAAAGGCGCTTTTGATCAGCACGTGCTGTTTCGGGCCTCTGATCCTATGATAGGCTCAACGGGAATGACATTGGTCGATATTGATAAAGATTATGACCTTGATATTTTATTTACGAATGGCGACGCCCACGATCTACAAACGGACCCTAAGCCTTATCACGGCGTTGGCTGGTTGGAAAATGTGGGGCCGTACCAATACGTATTTCATAATGTAGGTCGCTTTTATGGTGCCTCTCACGCCGCTGTGGCGGATATGGATGGCGATGGTGATAACGATATTGTGGCCAGTAGTTGGAATAACTATTGGGAGGAGCCCGATCGTCAAACGTTAATATGGTTTGAAAATAATGGCGAACAAGTATTTTCGAGACATAATATCGCCAGCCGGCCACATAATATCGTGTCTTTTGAATTGGTAGATGTTGTTGGGGACAGCCGACCGGATATTGTTGCAGGCCTTTTTAAAATAGAATTGCTGAAAAAATATTGGTCTACGAAAGTAGATGACGAAGAAAAAGCCGTGCCTATGATGACGCGAGAACAGCCGAAAAAGCGACTTGTGGTGTTCGAAAACCAACTGAATAAAACGCCGCCGTAAAATAACGCTATTTTGTTTAAACCGGTCGGGCATTTTAAGTGCGTACAATGTTTAATGTGTGGGCTAGCGTGCAGGGGGATGCGATTAGCGGTAGGCTATCGATCGCATACTTCAACACGATTTCGACCTAACGATTTCGCTTGATACAACGCACCATCCGCACTTGCGAACAGAGAATCGATTGTGTCTTCACATTGTTGTTCGCTCACGCCAATACTCACCGTTGCCAGTACATTGTCTTTAAGTACTATATTTACGGGGGACGTGGCTATATTTAACCGGATTCGCTCGGCAATTAATTGTGCATCTTGCGTGTGAGTATTATTTAAGAGTACGACAAATTCTTCGCCACCATACCGAAAAAATTGGTCGGTTTCTCGCAAGCCTTGTTTAATGTTACGGGTAACATGTTTCAGTACACAATCACCGTTCTGGTGTCCGTATTGATCATTAATAGCTTTGAAGTAATCGATATCAATCACCAGTAATGACAAATGTTGCTTATGCCGTTGTGCGAGCTTCAGTTCTCGGGCGACTGTTATGTCAAACGCGGCGCGGTTGCCTATGCCTGTAAGGCTGTCACGCTGCGAGTTCTGCAAGGCCTCTTGATACAAAAGGGCATTACGGAGCGGGAAAAAAAGCACGCCTACCATCATTTCGAGTATGGCTAGCTCTGTTTCCAAAAATTGTTTTGCGCGGGAAAATACAATTTGGCCTAGCGTTGAATCTGCTGTTTTAATATTGTAATTGGCCTTATGAGCGCGCATTAGCCCAAGGCTTATCGTGTCGGCAGTTTCTGAATGAGCGTCTGGCGGAGCAGTGTACTGCAAACCACTTAGGCTAACAGCTTCTTGAATATTGCTATAAAAAAGTTCCAATGTAGTGGTGAGATCTAGCGAACTTTGAAGATTGTTGGCAAGCCTAAATTGAAGGTCCCTAAGGCTATTCTCGGCTGGAAACCCGGTTGCGTTCTGTTGTGACCATTGTGGGGTTTTTGAGTGAGCTGCGAGCGCAGGTGATACGCTAGCATCACTCGTTTGCTTTTTTGAGGCCAGGGTTACCATAGTGTGTCCTGTTAAATCTAAAGGGTTACTCGGGCACCCATCGAAGTCCGCTAGGTGTCTCTTGCCTATAGAGAGTACAGCCAATTCTGTGCCAGTTTTGCAGGGATCGATAAAAGCTAATAAAAACAAACAGTTATCGATGTTTTTTGGGAGGTGGATTTCTGCGTGACAATTATTTGTCGAATGAGCGGCAAACTATGTCGCTTTAAATTCGGCGTATGGCGGAGAATTGCCATTTTGTTGTCTCTGATTGATTGCGGCTATTCGAAGAAGTTGCGAGAATGTGCGCCCTGATGGGTGCAAGCGTCGTGTGCTTGCCTACGTCTTATTGTTTATAGAGGTTTGGTGTGGCAAAAATTGGTTTGTTTTTTGGGAGCGACGAGGGTAATACCGAAAGCGTGGCATATCGTATTCAAAAGTGTTTAGGCGAAGCGAATGTTGATGTTTTAGATATAGGCAAAGTGACACAATTAGAATTTGAAGAGTACGAGACCTTAATTTTAGGTATCCCAACGTGGGATTTTGGGCAAATTCAATCTGACTGGGATGATTTCTGGGGAGACCTAGACGACATTGATTTTACCGGTAAAACCATTGCGCTATTTGGTTTAGGCGACCAGTTTGGGTACGGAGATTTTTTTCTTGATGCAATGGGGATGCTTCATGATGTTGTTGTGGGCAATGGCGCACATGTCGTGGGGTATTGGCCCACTGACGGCTATGAGTTTGACGCCTCTAAAGCCATTATTGAGAGTGAAAGCCTGTTTATGGGGCTCGCATTGGATGAGGACCAGCAGCCAGAATTAACCAACGGACGCATTCTGGCTTGGTGTGAGCAGCTTGTCGATACATTGCGCCTTGCCACGCCTGCTGCGCCTCTTAAGTAGCCGTTATTTTTTGTTGGCTATTAGAACGGCACGCATTGGGCGAGGGTGCCCCTCTACAGTTTTGGTGTCGTCATCAAGGCTAAGGTAATCCGGCAAGGATTGAAACTTCATCCAATCGGTTGAACGTTGCTCTTCTGTACTGGTTAAAGTGCAATCGACACAGCGAACATTGTCAAAACCACATTTTTGCAGCCAAGAGATAAGCGTAGGGACACTCGGTAAAAACCACACGTTATTCATTTTTGCGTAGCGGCCCTCTGGTACTAGCACATCACCCAAGCCTCCCTCAATAACCAATGTTTCGAGCACGAGTTCGCCACCTGAGCATAGTGTGTTTTTGAGTTCGAGTAAGTGATCCATAGGCGACCGCCTATGGTAAAGAACCCCCATTGAAAACGTCGTATCGAACGCTGCTAAGTGCGGGGGTAGGCCCTCTATGCCAATGGGCAAAATATCGACAGGACAATGTTCCAGAAAATGTTTGACCATATAAAACTGCACAATAAAACGTGGCGACGGGTCGATGCCAATAACGCGTGCTGCGCCTTGTTCATGCATACGCCAGCAATGGTAGCCATTGCCACAGCCCACATCTAATACCGTTCGTCCCTGAAGGTTACTAATGTGCTTTTTTAATCGTTGCCATTTCCAGTCAGAACGCCATTCTGTGTCAATGTGAATTCCGAAGAACTCGAAGGGGCCTTTTCGCCACGGAATAAGTTCGGTCAATGCGTTGTACAGGTGTTGCCATTGGGCGTCATCTAGCTGTTCGCGCTTACCAATGGTAACGCGATCACCGAAGTGACTATAGGCCGCTTTAACGGTAGGTAGCGACTCCAGAGCGGTGTACCACTTAGGCAAATCACCAAACCGTTGCGTCGACAAACCATTGGCGCATTGTTGCGCCAAGGTGAGCGCCCATTGCGTAAATGGTGAGTCGTCTGGTTTTTGCAAGGCTTCGATGAAGCCTGAGTAATCAATTGGGGAAGAGGGCAACAGTGTGGGCCTTTTTAAGGTTTAAATGCCAGTAGCGATGAAAAGTTAAAACATTGGAACCAAAGCTCTGTTCCACGGAAGCCTGCATTTTCTAGCCGCTTCTTATGGCATTCTAACGACTCTGGTATGAGAACATTTTCTATAGCGGCGCGTTTTTTAGCGATTTCTAAATCGCTGTAACCGTTTGTTTTTTTGAAATAATGGTGCAGCTCACTCATTAACGTATCATGGTGCTCATCGTCGAAGGTTAATTTTTCGGACAACACTAAAACCCCACCACTATTCATGCCGGAGTATATACGCGCTATAAGAGTGTCGCGCAGCGCTGGTGGTATGAATTGTAGGGTAAAGTTCATAATAACAACGGAAGCGTTGTGAATTTCGCTATCGAGTAAGTCTTGGCATATAAGGTTGACCGGAATCTCGTGACTATCGGCATCGAGGACAATAGTGCACCGCTCTACCATTTCGGGGGAGTTATCAATGGCGGTTATGGACACATTTGCCGCCTGAATACGATGACGCATTGCCAGTGTCGAGGCGCCCAAGGAGCATCCTAGATCGTAGCATCTGGTGCCCGTCTGCGCGTACCGCTCGGCTATCTGGCCTACCATATGGATAATAGTGGTATAGCCGGGTACCGACCGTTTAATCATATCAGGGAAGACTTCCACCACTTTTTGGTCGAACGTGAACTGCCCAAATTCCGCATCAGCGGCGGCAAAAAGGGTATCGCGTGGGCTCTTGTCGCTCATTATATTTAGATCACTAACGCTTAGGGGCCGCTATTCTAGCGCTAAGCGAAGAATCTCTCAATTTTAACTACGTGCTTCAACTACACTTATGATCGCAGCCGTTAAAGGCACCATAATGGGGGATTTGGAGCATCCGTGGGTAGTCAGATAATTTTCTCAAAGCTCGCTATTTTGGTCGTCGACGACTTCAGTAGCTTTCGCAATACGGTTAACACGATGTTAACCAACCTAGGCGTGTCGAATGTCGGCATGGCGGCAACCGCACGGGAAGCAATCTCTTATTGTGAAAATCGTCGCTATGACGTAATTCTTTGTGATTATAATCTTGGTAGTGGGCGTACAGGGCAGCATGTTCTCGAGGAGCTAAAGCATCGAAGGCTCATTACTCGCCACACGATTTTTATTATTGTATCGGCTGAATCGAGTAGAAATATTGTTATGTGCTCGTATGACTGTGAGCCTGACGATTATCTAATGAAGCCCATAACAGCAAAAATGCTCGAACAACGAATGGGTCGGCTTCTGCAGCAACGTTTAGTGCTGTCACCCGCTTATAAGGCACTTGATGCGCATGATTACCCGACAGCGTCAGAAATATTGATAGATCTTTCGCTAGAAGAGGATCGCTATTCAACGATAGCCCAAAAACTTTTGGGTTCAATTTTTATTCAAACCGGTGAACTGGATAAGGCTGAGCGATTGTATACCCGTGCGCTAGAAGTTCGGCAATTAGATTGGGCGAGATTAGGCCTCGCAAAAGTAAAGCAAGCGCGTGGAGAGTTGGATGTTTCAGGAGACTGGTTAGATACTATAGTGGATGATAACCCACTCTACCTCCCTGCGTATGATGTGCTAGCTGAAAATTGGCGACGTAAAGGTGAATTGTTTAATGTGCAGTTTACGGTTCAGCGTGCAGTTGATATTTCTCCTATGTCCATATTGCGTCAAAAATACCTCGCCGATGTTGCAACCGACAACAATGATTTAATAACGGC
The DNA here is from genome assembly GCF_014217335.1 of Teredinibacter purpureus. Classification (NCBI taxonomy): domain Bacteria; kingdom Pseudomonadati; phylum Pseudomonadota; class Gammaproteobacteria; order Cellvibrionales; family Cellvibrionaceae; genus Teredinibacter; species Teredinibacter purpureus. The sequence goes on from NZ_CP060092.1 coordinate 3,114,781, forward strand.
TATTACGGCACAGCGTCGTTCCGTAAAACTAGGGCAACTGTCTTGTCATGGTTTACCAGAAGATCACTTTACATTTGCTCGGCTTTCGTCACTCGCAGTCGAAAGAGAGATGGACGTCGACCCGAATATTAGTAGGGAAGCGTTAGCTATTCTGGATCTTTCGAAAGAGCAGTATGAACTTTCTGAGGCGCAGTTGGCGCAATGTAATTTATTGACCGGTCGCATACACGCACTTGAGAACCGTCAAGATCTCGCGCAACAGTTCCTCCAAGCAGCAGAAGACTCTATGGATGATCTTGAGGTGGGTATCAAAATCGATTTGGATCGACTTCTAGCACTACAGTCGATGAACCTTACCGAAAAATTTGATGAGCTACTGCTACAGCTTAAAGATAAATATGCTGATGACCAATCTGCACTGGAACAGTTAGATGTATTCTTAAATGAACCCGCGAGTGATAGTAATAGAGAATTTGTGGCGGCAATCAACCGTGAAGGTATCGAGTTGTACAACGGTGGTGAGTTCGACAATGCACTAGCATGTTTTGAAAAAGCGCGAAAACTATTTCCAAAGCATGTGGGTATTCAGTTGAATATTGTTCAGGCCCTAATAGGGAAAATGAAAATGGGTACGGCGGATCCCGTTCACTCAAAAGAGTGTAGTTCCTCGCTTGATCTAGTGTCGTCGCTTATTGACGAGGGACACCCTCAATTTGATCGTTTTCGGCGCCTACGCACAATGGCGAGTGCCTACTGATTTCGGAGTGATTTTATGAGAGATAATAATAACACTATAGATTTCGCAATGGTGCTGGCATCAAGCGTGCACGATATGAAAAACTCTGTGGGAATGCTGCTGGCCTCTTTAGAGTCGGTCATTGAAGAAGCCCCTCCCACGAACGATACTCAAGCGAGGCGGTTTTCGACATTACATTACGAAGCCTCGCGAATTAACAGCGAGCTTATACAGCTGTTAACAATTTATCGCATGCAAAATGATGTGTTACCAGTGCACATAGATGAGCACTACATCGTTGATGTTCTTGAGGATCAAATAGCCCGTAACCATATGCTGATGGAAACAAAAGGGCTGGGCGTTACGTTGGAATGTGATTCGGAATTACATTGGTATTTCGATAACGATCTAATTGGCAGTGTTATTCACAATGTGGTTGTTAATTGCGCTCGTTACACGAGCAGTGCTTTGCTTATTCAAGCCACAATAGAAGACGATATGTTATGTGTGCTGGTAGCCGATGATGGCCCCGGTTACCCCCCCAGCATGTTGCGTAGACCCGCAGGAATAGTGACCGAGGATGTAGAGGTGAGTAAAGGCGGTACTCAGTTAGGCTTATATTTTGCAGAGAAAATAGCCAGTTTTCATACACAGAACAATCGCAATGGTTACATAGAGCTCGACAATAAAGGGCCGCTTGGTGGTGGAGTCTTTAAACTTTTCTTGCCTTAGCGTAAAAGAATAAAGACTCCATTGTTACGGTTAAATGTCGAAAACGCTTAGCCCAAGTTTTTCAGCTTTATTGCGGTTAGCGTAATCACTAATCACTACCGTGTGAGCGGATTGCGATTGCAGGTATGTTTCGGCAACTCGTTGTAAGTCTGAAATAGTTGTATTTAATATGCGTTCTCTCATCTGTTGCCGGTAGGCAATACCTCGACCATGTAAATCCGCATGAAATAGACGCTTTGCCCTTCCTGCCGGTGATTCAGATTTATCGATAGAACTTATGATACCCAAAATAGCTTCTTCTAAATGTTGGGAGCTGTGTTTTTCTGACAGCATCCAGTCTATAGCACGATCGAAGTCATTAAGGGTTTCTTCCATGCGTGGATCGCGATACGAATAGAATCTAAATGCGCCGTTATTACTGTCCTGAGACGCACCGCCACCATAGGCGCCGCCTTGCTCACGAATAGTTTTGTGAAGAAAACCGTTGCGTAAAAAACCACCGAGCACTACCAGTGTTGCAGCATCGGGATGGCTAGAGGGGACTGTGGCATAGGCTTTTGCACAAAAGTTAACCTGCGAGTTAGTGAGCCACATTTCGGCTACATTACGTGTGGTTACTGGCATACTAAAGGGTGCGCTCGGCTCAGGAATAGGGGCGTTAAGGATACCCTCTAGATTATGGCTAAACCCCTCGAGCATAGCGCTTTCGCCCACCAATAATGTTTGGCTACTGGTATTTGTCACGTGCGAATGAAGGTTGCCCAGTGAATTGGCGAACGCGGTAAGTGCGTTTTCAGACGCCTTAATATCGGCGTCAAGATTTTTAATGGATTGAATGCCCGCGAGGCCCGAAAGCTGATGGCTCAGCTGTGCATTTGCGGAAAAACCGGCGGTAGCTGCAAGCATAGCCAGCCCGTGCCCATTGCCCGTTATACCTTGTTCTCGATGTGCGCGTATTTGCGCAATAATTTCTCGTATGCGTGGCGTTTCATCAAAGCGGGCGGAGGTCATGATAGTTTGCATCAAATCACACAAGGGCTTGTGGTTACGATTTAACGCTTTTCCTGAGAACGTTAGGTGTCCCTGTACGGAATGTATATCGTCTATTTGACCGCGAATAGAACTGAAAACGTTCACACTGCCACTCACACTCGCTTGCCAACGCTGGAGGTCTAAATAATCTTTATCGCCCGCCCCGAGTTCACCAATGCAGCTGGTATATAACGGCATTAACTGCAATTGCTCGGCGCTCAATGTTGGTAAATCGTAAATGAATTGCTGGTAAACCAATCCGTTAGTGCCGGCAGCATAACTGCTCAGTTTTCGGTTGTACCCTGTGTCAATGTTAGGGGGAATTTCAACTTCCGATTTTGGGACATCGTCTAAGGTTACTTTTGGGAGGATTTCGGGGTCGTCTTTTGCATCTTGACGCTCTTTAAGGGCATGAGCCTGGTGAATAATGTGCTGTTTTTCTTCCACCGAAAGTGATGCTTTGAGTGTTTCGAGGTGTTTCTTTTCGGCTTGCTCTTTAAGAGTATTGATGTTTGCGTCGGGGTGCATCGTGAGGCGCACTCTATGGGGATTATTGAGCAGTAAATCTCGCACGAGTGACGGAATGAAATCGGGGTCTTGAATATCTTTGCGTAATTGATTAAGTGAAGCGTCAATATTAAGCAGCTGTACTGGGTTTCCACGGTGTGTCGCAGTATTAAGTGCCGTGAGAATAAGTTGTAACCCGTAGGGGTAGCTATCGCCACCAATCTCGCGTTGATGTAATTCCAGCTGGTGTAACGCAGATTCTATATCTTCTTGAGGAATGCCGTTTTGTGCAACGTCTTGTAAAGTTTCCACAATGAGGGCTTCAATTTCTTCAGCACTGTGTTTTTCACAACCTTCCAATCCACACAAAAATGAGAGCTCAAGCTGTGAGTCATCGAGGCCACAAAGTGGCGAAGGGCCATTTCCGAGTTCAGTCGATTCCAATACGTGCATGAGCGGCGTTGCACTATTATCCAATAACACACTAGATAAAAGCTGAGCTTTTAATGAGTCTTCTAAGTCTGTACTTTTTCCTAACAGCCACGCCATAACAACATGGGTACGGTGCTCGGCATCATCTTCGGTGTAGGGATAGGATTCTTGAACGCGAACAGGAGCGTAATACCGTTTTTCATCGTCCACTGAAACGCTATAGTCTAATCGCTTAAATTTGGATAATGCTTGTTCTTCGAAACGTGTTTGATGCTCTAACGCCGAAATATTACCGTAGGTCATAAATATGGCATTACTGGGGTGATAATGGGTGCGATAAAAGCCAACGAGTTGTTCATAGGTTAGATCGGGGATGGATTCGGGGTCGCCACCGCTATTAAAATGATAGGTACTGGTAGGGAATAGGTGTTTGGTGAGTGTTTGCCATAACTGGGACGGAACAGAGCTCATAGCGCCTTTCATCTCATTATAAACAACCCCTTTGTACACAAGCGGCGAATCACTGTTGTCAGGCTCTTCAAACTCTAGGCGATGTCCCTCTTGGGCGAAATCTAGAGGGTCTAATTGCGAAAAAAATACAGCGTCCAAATAGACGTCTAAAAGGTTATTAAAGTCTTTTCGGTTTAAACTTGCGAAGGGGTAGGCTGTCCAGTCGGAACTGGTAAAGGCATTCATGAAAGTGTTCAGTGACCGTCGGGTCATCATAAAGAACGGGTCTCGCACAGGGTATTTTTCGCTACCGCAGAGCGCTGTATGTTCCAATATGTGAGCGACTCCCGTCGAATCTTTAGGCACTGTTCGTAATGCGACTAAAAATACATTTTCATCGGATTCTGAGTTTAAGTGAATATGCTGCGCGCCTGTTGCGTTATGCTCAAACTCAAGAACCTCAAGATTAAGGGATTCAACCGTTTGTTGGCGTTTTAGCGTAAATGCTGGATGATGTTTTGGAGATGTTGATGCCATGAATACCTCAAGGGGCGATTCTTACAGTTATTAGGGTAATGTTTGATGACTTAGTAGCCTGCTAGGGGCTTTCTGTACCTTCTTACCCTCTCGCTGAACGTGTAGTAGTGACGATACCACTGAACACGTGGTTTAGCCGATAAATTCTGAATTTTAATACAGACGTTTGTATCATAAAGAGCTTTGCAATACGACTCTGCAACGTGCATTGTAGACGTGAATTAAGGTGGAGCATGGCAATTAATTGCGGGTAATTAAAACAATTTAGCGAATGTAATCTTAAGGCTGGTAGAATTCGACCTCCTGTAAAGGCTGTGGTGATCAGCTTCGATCACTTTATATACAGTGAATACACTTAAGCGCGGGAAGTAGAGCGGGGCACTTGATGAATAAGGATATAATCCTTAACGAATTTGGACGCGTAGCAGAAGCAACAGGCCGAGATTTCCATAACTCGCCTAAGCATTTGGCGACCACAATTACAATAGAGTCGGCGAAATTATTGGAGCATTTCCAATGGATGTCTGAACTCGATTCTGAACTTATTGATGACCCCACAGTATTAAAAGCCATTGCCAGTGATATGGCTGATTTGTTTATTTATGCAACAGTCCTTAGTCATAAGTTAGATATGGATCCTTGGGCAATTGTAAAAGATAAGCTGTTGATCAATCGCGAACAGTATATACGCGGCAATGTCGATGAAAGCCCAGAACCTCAGACTTCAAGCGCGCAAGACGACGAAGAGAGCACCTCTCAGCATTCGGATTGGACGAGTGTGGTTCAGCGAATTGCGTCTAGTCGTGAGCAGCTACGAGATTCGTCGGTTCGTGTTAAGAAAAAAACTGGGTCGAAGTAACGGAATCTAGGAATGCCAATAGAAGTTGATCGAAATTTTGATGGTTTGGCAAAACGATTTCGTCGAAATGTATACGGTTCGCTAAAAGGTCGCGTTCGCCTCAATGTATTGGAACGCGATTTTAACGAATTTATTCCGCACTATAAAAGCAACTCCCATGGTAAGCGTGTTTTAGATATGGCCGCAGGCGAAGCTCGGTTCTCTGCGTCTTTAGCCGCTCATGGGTGCGATCTTGTCGTTAACGATGTGTCCACCGAAATGCTTGCGCTGGCACATGCCACAATAGAATCGTGCGCGAGTGAGCAGGGCGAGAACGAGGAAGCGTATAAAGGTAGAGTTAAGGTTATACAATGCCCGTTTCAGCAGCTTGAAGCGACCTTGCGCGCGGAAGGTCAAAACACAACGTTTGATTTAATATTGTGCCACGCGTTAATCGAATGGATGGCGCAACCTGAAACACTTATCCCCTCCATACCAAAAATGCTTAAGCCTGGCGGTTATCTTTCCCTTACGTTTTACAATATCAATGGCTTAGCGTTTAAAAACTTATTGCGCACGAATTTCCATAAGTTCGATATCGATAACTTCACGCCTTTTAAAGGTAGTTTGACGCCGACACGCCCGCAAGACCCTGCGGAGGTGAAAGCGCAACTAGAGCAGCATGGATTTACGATTGTTTGTAAAAGTGGTATCAGAGTCTTTCATGATTATATTCTAGACCCGCAGGAACGTAACCGAGACCCCGTTGCTTTAATCGCAAAAGAGTTGGCCTATTCTCGTCGAGAACCCTTTTGGCAAATGGCTCGCTACATTCATTTTTTGTGTCGTTATGAGTAATTTCCCGTTAGTGCTGAGTGACACTATTGTCATTACGGAAGATCAAGTCGAATTCTCGGCGATACGTGCTCAAGGTGCGGGCGGGCAAAATGTGAATAAAGTGTCGTCGGCGGTGCAGTTGCGATTTTCGTTAAAGCAATCCACGCTACCTGGGGGGATGATTCATCGTATATTGAATAGCGGAGATAAGCGCATTAATCGCTTGGGTGAACTCGTTATCAAAGCTCAGACGTTGAGAACGCAGGAACGTAACAAAGCGGATGCAGTAGAGCGGCTTCTTGAACTGCTAAAGAAATATCAGCATGCGCCTACGCGTCGCATTGCTACACGGCCGTCGCGATCCTCTGTCCGTCGACGGTTGGATGCAAAAACCCGACGTTCTACTGTAAAGGCTAACCGTAAGCCAGTGTCAGATTAGCGGGTTATTAGCTTTTCGTAATGGCAGAGCCAACTTCAAGTGCCTCGAACCAATTTAAAAAGCGTTGTACGTCTTCCCCTCGAAATATTCGCCCGTGCTGTGGGCACATTAATTCTATGTCCAATTCTCTTACGCGTTTTATCCAATCATTTTTAGCGGCGTTTGAGGGCATCCAGCGCTCGTGAAACATTGACATATGCTTAATGTGATCATCAAAGTTTTCCACGAATATTGGCGCGTCTGTTGGTTCAAGGGCTGCGCCAATATCACCACTCATTAATATTTTGGCTACAGGGTCGTATACATGAAAGTTGCCTGAAGAGTGCAGGTAATGTGCTGGAATAAACTGCAATTTTAGGCCGTCGAGTGAAAGAGAAGAGCCCTCATCAGGAATGGGTTTAAATTGAATCGACTCCATACCAAAATGGCGAATAAAGCCTTCCCATATCCACGGTGAATGCAGTGTCGCACCTTCGAGCGCTCTATCCCATAAACCTAACGATGAAATTATATCGGGGTCTTGATGTGACGCGAACAAATGGGTTATTTGTTGTATAGGAACTTGCTTAACAACATTGGCGAGCATTGATGAAAACAGCTCGATTCCTCCTGGATCCATAAGCAGTGCATTTTTTTTTGTTCGAATCATGTACTGATTGGTGTCAATGATGGCCGAAGGTTTTTCTGGGTCTCTCCCAAACATGAACCATTGATGATTGCTGCCGTTATATATTTCTTTTGTAAGCATAGCGCTGAAGGGTCTCGTTTTTTGTGTTTATTAGAATAGGGTCTCGGCAGGTGCTGAGCAGGCACTACGTAGGTGCTAGGCGATGGCTGACCTCTTGCTCTAATCAAGTGCGAGATCAGCAAAAAGGGTTTGGGAACGCTTAACATGGGTTTGAATGCGTTCGGCGGCCTGCGCAACATTTTCAGCGATTACATTCAGTGAATTTTCGAATTCTTTGCCAGAAGCGGAGGCTTCAACTCTAGACATAGCGGCTAGCACCGTTGCTGTTCGCAGTTCCCGACCTAGCTCCCCTAAGCGGTTGGTTAACGTGTAGATTTGATCTCGGAAGTGGTGCTCTAAATGTTGGTGGTGTGTTTTAGTTTTGAGGAATGCATCATCGATAGAGGACAAATAGCGATTGCCGTGTCCTTTTGAATAGGCGGCTTTAAAACGCTCTAGAGCGCTGCGTGCCCTTGCTGTTTCAGAGGCTGTTCGGCTCATTTTCACCGCCTCAATATTAATCTCTTTTGATGTATTGATTGTTTTTCGGGCAAGCTCGTCAATAAATTCGGTTAGGGCACGAAACCCCGCTGCTCCATGTCCGGCACGAAGTGCCAGAGCACGCGCATTGCTTGCTGTTAGTGATATTTCACGAGCAACAATCATAGCCTTATGTAGCTCGGCGGCAACGGTTGCAGCAGACACAAAATAGAGGTTTTGGCTATTGATCCTCATAACCCATCTCTTAACTCCGTACGTTTTAAACCTGTTTTCGCTATAGTTACGGTATAGCACAAGCGCTAAGATCTGTGTCGTTGCGTGTGATTAATGCATGTTTTATATGTTTAAATTGCGCCAAAACTTGTTAGAATACTTGCCAAATGCGTATCGGTTACATGGCGTGCTTAGGCTCTATTTTCTTGTGCCGCCTGTCAAATCACCTGGTTTTATTTCCATATTTAAACTATATAAAACAACAACCTACGAGGTTTTTTATGCCTATATTTACTCGGATCAGTCGTTGTGCTTGGCTGATATCTTCAATTTTCATTATCTCCAATACACCTGGAGCATGGGCTGATAAATTTGAACAGCTGGCCATGACCCCCCCCATGGGATGGAATAGCTGGAATCACTTTGGCTGTAATGTTGATGAAAAACTCATCAAGGCCACGGCAGATGCGATGGCTAAAAATGGCATGAAAGCCGCCGGTTATGAGTATGTGAATATTGACGATTGTTGGCACGGTGAGCGTGATGCAAATGGCAATATTCAAGTGGACGCTGAGCGTTTTCCTTCGGGTATGAAAGCTTTGGCCGATTACGTGCACAAACGTGGTTTAAAACTGGGCATTTATTCGGACGCAGGTTGGACAACGTGTGCAGGAAAGCCGGGTAGTCGTGGGTACGAATTTCAAGATGCAAAGACTTACGCAAGCTGGGGTATTGATTACTTAAAATACGATTGGTGTGCGACGGATGGGTTGAAGGCTGAAGGCGCCTACCAAACCATGAGTAAAGCCATTGTTGAAGCTGGTCGACCTATGATACTGAGTATTTGTGAGTGGGGAGACAACGATCCTTGGAAGTGGGCCGAACCGTTAGGCCAGCTATGGCGTACAACCGGCGACATCTATGCTTGTTTTGATTGCGAGTACGACCATGGCACATGGTCTTCATGGGGCGTGATACAAATTTTAGATATGCAGGATGAGCTGCGCAAGTACGCGGGCCCAGGCCATTGGAATGACCCCGATATGATGGAAGTTGGCAATGGCATGACCTTCGAGGAAGATCGCGCGCATTTCTCTATGTGGGCGATGTTAGCCGCACCTTTAATCGCGGGTAACGATCTACGCAATATGTCGAAAGAAACCCTATCGATATTGTCGAATGACGATGTGATTGCAGTCGATCAAGACGCGTTGGGTATTCAAGGCTTTAAATATTCAGAAAAAGACGGTGTAGAGACGTGGTTTAAACCACTTGAGAACGGTGAGTGGGCTGTCGCTATGTTAAATCGTAACAATCATGATGTTAAGTTTAAGTTCGCTTGGCGCCATGAAAAAGTTACTGATGATCTAACCAAGCGTAGTATTGATTTTAATACTGAAATCTTTAACTGGCAGGATCTTTGGGATAACAATAATACCGGCACGACTAAAGAGTTTGTAAAGACAACGATTAAGCGTCACGATGTATTGATGCTCAAACTTACCCCTGCAGGAGAATGGAAACGCTAATTTAGTGTTACCGAATATCTTTATCTTGCTGTAAAAAAGCCCGCTATTGCGGGTTTTTTTACAGCAAGAGTATGGTGAGGCTCACAGAAAGACTATAAATCATTCCGATTAATGCTGTGAATGCGAGCAGCGTGTTAAGTTTTTCCCCGGAGAGAGTTGCCATACGTATTTGCGCTTTTAGGCAAAAAGGAAACACGAGGGCTAAAGGAATAACAGTAAGCAAAAGGGCCTGTAGTAGATTGGCGCCAGACTGAAAAACACCGAATGCGAGTGTGTGAAATATAAATAAACTCCATAAGAGCGCGGTGTAAAGTTGTTTGCTTCTCCGGAGCCCAAGTACAACGGCCAGCGTATTTTTATTGGCCTTAGCGTCGGTAGTTATGTCTCGAATATTATTCACTAGCATTACAGCCGACAATATTGCCCCTAAGGCTGTCGCGGCAAAAAAAAACCGTCCATGTGAATGTCAGCGTATGAACATAGTAACTTCCTATTACCGCCACCCACCCGAAAAAAAACAATACGGCTGCCTCGCCTAAAGCGTGGGAAGCGATAGGGTATGGCCCACCGCTATAGCCCACCGCGCCCAACACACATAAAACGCCAATACCTAATAATGGCCAACCCGTGTGAGCAACGAGCGCTAAGCCGCAGGTTATGCCTAGTACTAAAAAAACAACAATGCCAGTGGCGACCTGTTGAGATGATGCTAGGCCAGATTGCGTTACACGTGTGGGGCCAACTCTATTCGCCGTATCGATGCCATTCTTTGCATCAAAAAAATCATTGGCAAGGTTAACACTAATTTGCAGGCATAAAGCGCAGCCAAAAGCGGCGAGTACAAGTAGTAAATTTAGCTGTTCTGATGGCACCAATACCGAACCGAGTAAAACGGGGCTAAGCGACGCTGGTAATGTTTTAGGGCGTATGGCCAATCCAAAAATACTTATGGCAGATGGCGTGTTCGGGGTATTACTGTTGCTCATTTAGCGCTCTTACGTATTTATCTGGAATGGCATTTTATAGAAGCCGAAAGTCGGCTCATCAATTCTACTTAAGAACGATTGAAAATAATATCGTCGCTTGGTTTTCGGCGTATTCCGTCTGCACCGCATCATTCTGACCATCCATAACACGCACGCCGCACGTTGAGGTTAAGGGAGTGTGCATCGACCTTTAGCCGCAACGCCGCTGTTATTGCTTGCGGGTTTACTGATCAAGTCATTGGTGTAAACGCCTCAGAGCGAAGCGTCTGGTTTAGCCTCTATAATCATTGCGAAGTTTCTCGTCGCGGTGTGGATTGCCACACTTCATTGGGGTTATATGTAACTTAATGTTTCCATAAGGACGATTAAATAGACTTATATTGAATGCGGGCTTATGCTGGAGTTTTTGGGAAGTTATTGAAATAAGGACGTTTATGAATCGCTCACTTTTTACTGTTGCACAGATAGTTTTCCTCAGTGTTGTTATCAGTGCTTGTGGAGGCGGCGGAGGCGGAGGCGTAGGCGGCGGAACAGGAACAGTACCTACCGCCAGCCCTACGTCACCCCCAACGCCGACGCCTATACCCGTACCTCCGCAGCTCTATTCTGTAAGCACTTCGTCGCTCTCGGAAGATTGTCTCTTGGGTTACAGTCTAAATCTAGGGCCGGATTCAAACTGGGATGCTCGTTTGAATGCTAGTGAAATTGAGTCATCGACAAGATTATGCGCAGCATTAAACGCTGTAATCTACGCTGTTACGCCTGTTGGTGCTGAAGATAATCATTGCTCTGAAGGCGGTGAGCGGGTTTCGGTTGGTGAAGATACTAATGGGGACGGGATTGTTGCCCCAGAAGAGGAGCTGTACACCGGGACTTTTTGTGCAGCGGAGCCTCTGGTTGTGGAGGTGGGAGAAACTTATTCAGGCACCTTTAGCCATTCGGGAATAGCTGAACCTCTATTTATTGTCGATATTGAACCTCTTTGGGGTGAATTATTCATTGACGATATGGGAGGCTATACCTATAGCCAAAATGAGGCGTTTAGTGGTCAGGACCAATTTAGCGTAACAGTCTCGGGCGTAGGCTCTAGTGTCTCCTTCGCTGTTGTTGTGGGTGTAGATACCTCAAATTTTTCTCCGATTATGGTAGAGCAAGCCGTTACGATTCATCGCAATATCCTTACAACAGGACAGTTAACCGCCGTTGATTTTAATAATGATCTCTTAACCTATGAAATCGTTGGCGAGGCAAGCAATGATGGGTTGCTCCATGTCCTGCCAACTGGAGAGTATTCTTATTTGCCCACGTACGGTTTCTTGGGACAGTCGAGTTTTGTTGTGCGTGCTTATGATGGCGAAGCCTATTCTGAAGAGGCGGCTTTAATTTTTAATGTATTGAATCGAGAGCCTACCGCTCAAGATCAAAGCTATGGTGTTTATTCTAGTGAGAGGCTTATCCGGCAATTGCCAGGAGTCGACGCTGATAACGATACTCTCACGTATGAGTTATTGAGCAATGACGCGTTCGAGGGGGCGTTAAGTTTAAGTGCCGAAGGGTTGCTTCATTATATGCCAGCTGAAACGTTTAGCGGCAGTGAGACAATTCAATATCGTGTTTTTGATGGAGATTCATTTTCCAGCCCCGCAACACTAACGTTTACAGTGCTAGAGGCAACAGGAAACCTTATTTCTGATTTGACTGTCACTAATGTAGGGCTTAATGATGCGAGTTTGTCGTGGTCCAGTAGTGACGCCCTAGCAACGCGTTATATCCTACGTATTAATACTCAAAATATTACACTCGATAATTGGGAAACGAGCACCGATATTCCGATTGATGTTGTTGCAGTTGAAAGCGAACTTCCCGTGTTATTTACATTAAATTCACTGTCTGAGAACGTTACGTATTTTGTTGCTGTTCGTACGGCCACGGATACAGAAATACTTGGGACGCTTTCAAACGTCGCTTCATTTTCTACGCTATCGCGAGCAAGCCTAGAGATAATTCCTCAGTCATTACCGCATTTTGAACTAGAGCAAAATACTAGTCTTACGACTAGTGTGATATTTCGTAATGCTGGCGATTTCCCATTAGATTTTTCGGTAGATTTTTTAGAAGAATTCCCTACGTTTAACGACTCTTCTACGGTTAGTAAACATACCTATTTGCCGCTCGAAAAAGGCGCTGTAGACCCACGTAAGGGTGACATTGCTATTAATAGTGCAGGAGGCCCCGATAGGTTCGGCTATGCCTGGGCCGATAGTAATGAAAACGGTGGGCCTGTATTCGAATGGATTGAAATTAGTGAAACAGGCACCGTTATTGAAGGGTTATATGACGACTCCTTAGTAAAGGATATTCCGATTGGGTTTGATTTCCCTTTCTATGGCGAAAGTTTTTCGACATTCCACCTTAGCTCCAATGGTTATCTAACGTTTGCAGATACTGACGAGAATGGTTGTTGCTCGCCACAACCGATTCCTAGCAAAGACCTAATCAATTCGTTAATAGCGTGGCTCTGGAAAGATCTACACCCTAACGACGGTACAGTGTATTACCAATCGTTTGATGAGAATTATGTAGTCGTTCAATTTGAAAACTATGGCGAGTACGGTAGCACAGATGCAGCGGTGAACGCGCAGGTTATTCTATATGCGTCCGGTGCGATTAAGCTTCAGTACTTAAATTTTGATGGAGGTCTTGAAACACGACTGTCCAGTATAGGGATGGAAAATTATGATGGTAGCGATGGGCTCCAGGTGGCTTTTAGTGAGAATTACTTGGAACCAAATTTAGCCATATTAATTAAAGGGCACGATGTTGAGTGGATGTTAACAGATGTTGAGGCCGGAACGATTGCGCCAGGTGAAGTGAAACTAATTAATTTCACTTACGCAGGAAATAACCCCGTTGATGACTATGCTGCTGATATTCACGTGAATTTGAATCAGAGCGCGTTGGTCTTGGATACGGTAATAATGCCAGTATCATTATCAATTACAGACGATATAACAGCACCTATCGCGATAACGTCGCTAGCGAGCTCCGATCGTGATTTTGATCGCGTTACGCTGCAATGGGCTTCTGTTGCAAATAGTAAAACCTACGGTGGTGCGCTTACTGCCTATGATATTCGATACAGTACTACGCCAATTACGGAAGATAATTGGTCAGACGCTCTTCCGGCAACAGGCTTGCCGTTACCGAGTGAGCCCAATACACAAGAGACTGTAATGGTTGAAGGCTTGTCGCCCAGCACACAGTATTACTTTGCTTTACGTGGCATAGACCAAAATGGGAACGCGTCGCTATTGTCCAATAGCGTGGAGGTTACAACACTTATTGAGCCTGTTCTCGCATTAGAACAGTCCTCCTTAGAGTTCAATCTTGCTGAAGGTACAGAAGATGTCGCAACGATTACACTCTCTAACGTTGGCGAGGCAATGTTGAATTATCAATTTTCACTGGAGGAGGTTACGGTTACCGCTAAGCCTAGCAAGCGTAAACTTTCTCGCGGTGTGGCGGCAGAACCTCCGTCACCAATTCTTTATACGCAGCTGCCGTCGAAGGGCACATATGAACCTTTCGATATTGTGGTGCGCTTAAAACCGAGTTTGCGTCTGGCAGATATACAGCAGTTGCATGCACATTATAGTGCAACGGTCACTAACACTATCGCACCTTTAAATATGGAGGTTTGGCGATTAGATACACAAACTGACCTGCTCAATACTTTGCAATCATTGAACAGTAATGATGCAGTATATTTCGCGGAATTAAATTATAAACTCGCGAGTTTTGATATTCCCGATGACCCTCGCTTGGGAGAATTATGGGGGTTGCATAATGAAGGGCAAACCGGTGGCAGTGTTGATGCTGATATTGATGCGGTTGAAGCCTGGAATATTTGGCAAGGTAGCCATAATACCGTTGTAGCTGTTATTGATACTGGTATTGATTATAGTCATCCCGAATTGGTCGGTAATATTTGGGTGAACGACAACGAAATACCAGATAATAATGTTGACGACGATCTTAACGGGTATGTTGATGATGTGCATGGCTACGATTTTGCTAACGGCGATGGTGACCCGTTAGACGATAACGATCATGGTACTCATGTTGCCGGTACTATAGGAGCAACAGGCAATGATGGCATCGGTATTGTGGGAGTTAATCACGCCGTTAAGCTAATGGCTGTTAAATTCTTAAGCGGCAGTGGCGGCGGCTCTACTGCCCAGGCAATCGAATCGATAGTCTATGCCGTCGATAATGGTGCAACCATATTGAATAACAGCTGGGGTGGAGGTGCAGAGTCCGTGGCGTTGTTAAATGCCATTCAGTACGCAAACGATCAAGATGTTCTATTTGTGGCAGCAGCAGGTAACCGTGGTACAAATAATGATGCTCTCCCTAGTTTTCCTTCTGGCTATGAGGTTGATAACATTATTGCGGTTGCAGCAACAGATCATAACGATCTGCTCGCCTCATTTTCCCAGTATGGTCTAGCCACTGTTGACCTAGGCGCTCCGGGTGTTGATATCTTAAGTTCTGTTACAGGGGGCGGCACTAGTTCCTTTAGTGGAACGTCAATGGCTACACCACATGTGGCTGGCGTTGCAGCGCTAGTAAAATCGTATAAAACATCGCTCACTACGCCCGAATTGAAGGCAATACTTTTGGAAAGCGTCAACCCAATTGATTCGTTGTTGGGCAAAACTGTCACTGGAGGGCGCTTGAATGCTTACGACGCTTTACAGCTTTCAGGGCCGGATTGGATAGTGCTTCCCGATATAAGGAATGGTTCATTAACGGGTGGTGAATCGGCCACTGTCGAGCTGAGTATAAATGCGTTGGCGCTTCCCGTTGGTGACTATGTTATCGACTTGGTGTTTGCTTCAAATGATCCTGAAAACCCAAGAGTTACGGTTCCAGTGACAGTCACAGTGACGGATGATGGTGTAGCACCTAGTGCTATTGTCGATCTTACCGTTAGCGATATTGCAGATACGCAAGCCGTATTCAACTTTACCGCAACAGGCGATGATGGCAGTCAAGGAACGGCTACTCGCTATGATATTCGTTATTCAGATGAGCGGCTAACAGAGCAGAATTGGAATGAAGCCTCTGCGGCTCTTGTCTCAGCCCAGCCTTTGGGGGCTGGAGAAACCGAAACCATTACTGTTACGGGGTTGCAAGGCAACTCTTCTCTTTGGGTTGGTGTGAAAGTTATCGACTTCGGTGATCTTGCGTCAGCGCTATCGAATGTGGTTTCAATTGATACGTTAAATACATCACTTGTCGTTACACCAAGGCCTATCCCCGTAATTGCGATTGAAGAAGGTGAGCTTGCAGTCGTCGAGCTTAGCCTTACGAATGACGGTGATATTGATCTAGAGGTGTCGGTAGCCGTTGATTACAATGCGTCTGGTGCGAGTCAGTTGCAATCGGCGCAATACGTTCACTCAGAAATCATCGAGAAAGGTGAAGAAGATCGACGTAGGGGATCGCCAGTAACGCTGTCGAGCGGTGGGCCCGATACTTTTGGCTATCGCTGGAGTGACAGCCATGATTCAAGCGGTCCCTTGTATGACTGGATTGATATAGCGTTGACCGGAACTGAAATTACTGGGTTTGGTGACGACAATGTTAGAGGGCCCATCACTATTGGTTTTAACTTCCCTTTTTACGGCGGTATACAAAACGAAGTATTCGTCTCCAGTAATGGTTTTATCTCTTTTGATCAAGCAATATTAAACGGCTGTTGTTCAGGTCAGCCCATCCCGCGTGAAGATTCCTATAATAATTTAATTGCTTGGCTATGGGATGACCTGCATCCAAAAGCAGGGCTAGTGCACTATCAGGTTTTTGATGACGAAAGATTTGTTCTTCAGTTTTCAGGGTATGGAGAATTTGGCGGCGCCGGTAGTATTGATGCTCAGGTCATTCTATCGGCCAATGGTGCAATAAAATTGCAATACAGAAATATCAGCAGTGGAATGGATATTTCAAGGGCCAGTATCGGGATTGAAAATGAAAATGGAACCGATGGTCTACAAGTGAGTATTTTTGCGCCCTATGTTGAAAATGAACTTGCGCTGGAGTTCACCAATTTTTGGTTGAGTGTGGGGCAGACCACTTTTACTCTTCCAACAGGGGAAACGGCAGCACTCCAACTTAATATAGATGGGCGCTCAATGACCGCTGATAGCTATGAAACCAACGTAACGTTATTTAGTAATGACCTGGATGAGCCGATAATCACGCTACCGGTTACCGTTGAGGTCACGGCGCCAATCGAGTAAATGGTAGTACTGTGTAGTGTGTAAAAAACCTCTCAAAAGGCATTGAGCGTTCCAAACGTGGTTCAAGTGATACTAAGGTCGAATGGCGCCTTATTCGTTGCGCTAATACTATGGTGTTCCGGCTAAGCGGCAATGTTGTTGCTTATTCTGGATCACTAATACCGATATTGACGAGACGTTATATTATGTTTAGAACGGCTAAAATTGCAGTATATTGCTGCATAATGCTATACCTCGTGGCGTGTGGAGGAACGGGCTCATCTAGCTCAGAGACCACCGAGGCATCGACAGCGCAACCGACAGCCGTTCCAACGGCAGAGCCTACGGTCGTTCCAACGGCAGAGCCTACGGTCGTTCCAACGGCAGAACCTACGGTCGTGCCCGGGGTATTATCTAAAATTGAAAATTTTGGGGATAACCCAACGCGTTTGGACATGCACTTGTACGTGCCCGAAAATCTACCGAATATGGCGCCGGTGTTATTGGCTGTGCATTACTGTACGGGCGACGGCCCAACATTTTACCGGTACACACCTTTTGCTAATGCTGCAGACACGAATGGCTTTATTGTTATCTACCCGTCTGCTACCCGTAGCTCAAAGTGTTTTGATGTAGCCTCTCCGAACGCACTTGTACGCGATGGCGGCAGTGACCCTCAGGTTCTACGCACCATGATCCGCTATGTGCAGAACAATTATAATGTGGATAACGACCGCATATTTGTTACTGGAGTGTCTTCTGGCGCCATGGCCACGAACGTGATGCTAGCGCTCTATCCCGATGTTTTTGCGGCTGGAGCAGCGTTTGCTGGCGTACCATTTTACTGCTTCGCTACGGGTAGCAGTATTGAATGGAATAGTGCTTGCGCAGGAGGTGCAAATACTAAAACTCCGCAGGAGTGGGGCGATCTCGTTCGTAACGCGAATATAGGTTATACCGGCTCCTACCCTCGTGTTCAGTTGTGGCATGGAACGGCAGATGACGTGCTCGATTTCATCAATTTTGGAGAAGCTATTGAGCAATGGACGGATGTACACGGCCTCTCATTAACGCCGGATAATAGTACTGAAATTTCGAATACCGTTACGCGCACTCGGTATGGTAGGGCGGGCGAAGAGGCCGTAATAGAAGCCTATCGAATGGAAGGCGTTTCGCACGATCTACCGGTTGATGGGGAAGAGGCACTACGCTTTTTTGGGCTCGACACGCCTTAAAACCCGAACCAAGATGTTTAGTTAACATATAGTGCTATCGAAAACATGCTTTTTTGGTTAAAGCGCAGTATGGGGTGCACCTATTCCGCATACTGCGCGTTTCTTCTTTTAATTGGCTTTTCTCTCTCGTTTTATTCCTACCTATCCTGCATGCCCCCCTCATCAAACACAAACAACGACACTTTAAACTTAACAGCTGCACAGAAAAGCCTGGCGCTAGAGGTGGCGGTTAAGTCTGTGAGGCTTCCTTTATTGTGCCCGTAGCGGAGGGCTGAATAGTCGTGTTGATACAGCTTAATGAGGTATGCGCTAATGCAGTACCTTATCCTAATAGACATAATTGTTTTTTTCTGGGAGTATTGCGCGCATCCGGTTTCAGATAGCGCAGTAATACAGGGCAAAAGTACGTCATTCATGAAAGGAGTAGGAAGACTATGAGCGGAATTATAACTACATTAAAAAAGTTGTTGGGTTGGGGCAGTGAATCGTCTAGAAGCTTGCCTACCGGACATCAGGCCAACGGCTCACATGTTACTCAGCTGTCTGTAAGCGTAATTGTTCATGCGGCTCAGAAAGAAGGTTACCTTGCCTCGAGCTTTAACCTGTCTTTAATAAAAAGTGATGGGAATAATTGGGGTATCGGTGGTGAGGGCGAGCAAGTGTTTAATGAAAAACCTGAAATTGCCGTGGGAGCAACCCGTTTTGATATAGAGTTAGTCGACAATAACCTATCAACGTTATATGTTTTTGGTAGCGGCGGCATTAAAAATAGCCAAGGGCAAGAGTCTATTTTTGTGATGGAGCCACCTAAAGAGCACGTATCCGATAGAAAGGCGTTTGATTTTGGCCCTCCATGGATTCCGTTAGATGGTTTGAGTGCGAGCAGCGCACTGGCGGGTGATTTGTACATCATTAACGGTGATGACCCGCAAGAAGGTGGGGCCCATCCAAAATTAATAGGAGCATGGGCGCTTAACGTAAAAGACGCATAGACAAATAACGTGTTATCTCGCGAACTAAACTTTGACGAGAGCATTACAGATAACTATTGCAGGTCGCAAGCGAGCTCATATACTATTTATTAAACCCTTTATTTATCGTCTTTAATGTACTCCTTCTGCCTACTGGGTGCCCCCTTGTTTATTCGCAGGTGTTGGTATCGTTTAAAGCATTTTTCTGGTCAGGTATAATTTGACGCCATTTATGCGCAAAAAGAACAATGTTTAAACGACGCGTAGCACTAAGATCTCAACTCAATAATGTGTGGGCATTGGCATGTCGCGATGCGGTCAGTAATTGTTGCGTGCTATAGCTGTCGTTAACAATGAACGTTTATAATCTTTCCCGTTTTTTAGTGTGTGTATCGAGAATTTAAATTGGCGTGAGTGGCTGTTACTTTTTAAGGCAAAACAATACCTCAATAAACCGAAGGAAATAAGCTATGGAAATAGTGGTCGATAGAATCGTATCAGATGATGATACAACCATCAGCAGAGTGTCAGTAGACGGAAAGTTTGTGTGTTTTGGCTTAGAAGATGAATTTCGTGAAGAAAAAGTTCAGAACGAAACACGTATTCCGGCGGGTACCTATAACATTAAATTGAGAACCGAAGGTGGTTTTCATAATCGATACCAAAAGCGTTATCCTGATATGCATAAAGGGATGTTGCATCTACAAGATGTGCCTAACTTCACGTATGTTTTAATTCATTGTGGCAATACAGATGAAGACACCGCGGGTTGTCTATTAGTGGGTGCTGGCTCGAATACAACGCCAGGTGATATGAGTATTTCGTCAAGCCGTGTCGCGTACGCCAATTTCTATCCAAAAGTCGTTGATGCGGCTGCAGCTGGTAACCTTAGCATTCGGTATGAAGACAACGACCTCTAGCCGAACGTTTATTTCAAGCGAATAGGCTACTTTTTTAAGCCTATTCGCCTTCTTTTCCCAATTATCACTCCCAGTCCGTTGTAGTCTTACCCACATTTACGTTTTTTATCGGTACCTTCCCCTGCCATACGTTACCTGTACACCGAGTGTAAACGTTCCATAGAGTCTGTTAGAGTACGCGCCTTTAAAATTCTGTAGCAATCGCACTAAAACAGGTGGTCTGTGTAATATGGTTAAATCGTTATTATTAAAAGGTTTGAGAGAAGGTTTGGGGCGAATTATAGTGTTGATAAGCTTCATTACGCGGCCCAGTAAAATCAAGCGTTCTACTGAGCAGCAAGCGGCAATAGCGTTGAAAGCAGAAGGTTTATCTATCTATCAATTTTATGCCTGTCCATTTTGCGTCAAAACGCGCCGCGCCGTACATAAGCTCAACCTGCCTATTGCATACAGGAATGCTCAGGCCGGAGAATACCGAGAAGAATTGGCTAAAGAGGGTGGCCAGATAAAAGTGCCTTGCCTGCGCATAGAAGAGGGCGATTCGGTACAGTGGATGTATGAGTCTGGGGATATTATTCGCTATTTGAACCAGCGCTTTGCTGCTTAAGCAATCGACATTTACCCTCGGGTAAATCGTCCAGAGTAAGGGCGCCAACTTGGTAGCGGTGAAGGCTTAGCACCTCGTTCTGAAAGACACCAAACATTCTTTTTATTTGATGATAACGGCCTTCAGTTAACGCTACTGTGGCACAGCGAGCGCCTTCAGGGGTTAGCGTTGCAGGCCGTGTGGTGATGTTTTCGTACTTAAAATAAATGCCCTCAGCAAACGCTCGAACGGTTTCTTCGGTTATTGTTTCGGCTAACGTAACACGATAATATTTTTGTATGTGGGCCGTTGGTGAGAAGAGGTTACGTGACCAATGGCCATCGTTAGTCAACAGCACTATTCCTGTTGAGTTAAAATCCAGGCGCCCCGCGATATGCAAATGGTCTTTCATCGGGTGATCGATCAAATCTATAACGGTTGTATGACGTTTGTCTTGTGTCGCACATACGACGCCTCTAGGCTTGTGCAGCATAAGATACACAGGGGAGTTGTCTTGCAGTAACTGCCCATTCACCGAGATTCTGGAAAACTGGGTTACAATCTGCTTATGATCGAGCGCAGTGTTCCCGTCAACTTCAACTTGCTTTCTGGCAAGCATCAGACGTACCTCGCTCATGGGTATTTGGGTTTTTTGGCTGATAAGCCGATCGAGTCGAGCACGTGTTGATTTCATAGTGCGAGGCACAATACCAGTAATCGGGGCAACTATCCAAATTTGAGCGCGCTATCAACACCTATGCTCTAAAGGTTATGTTAGCGTGTTTAAATGAAAACGCATTGGATGGCAATGGTGTGAAACAGTCTATCGGCGAGTCATGCGCAGTTACCCGTTTAGCAGTTGCTTGCTGCCCTCTGAAGGTTTGAAGTCATTGCATAACATTGTGTTGTGCTCCACCCTCGAATACCCATTAATGATTGGTATTTATTTTATTTCTTGCGCATACGGTAATGATTATGACGGCTATTAGTACACTACTATTTGATCTTGGCGGCGTTTTAATTGAACTGGATGGCCCTCCCATCAAAAAAGAATGGATTAACGAGACGCTCAGTCATGAAGAAAACTGGCAACGTTGGATGTCATCGTCGTACGTAAAAAATTTTGAGACAGGAAAAATTACGGCAGAAGATTTCGTAACCGGCGTTGTAAAGGAATTGAGCCTTAATACGTCGGAAGATACCTTTAGGCAGGCCTTTGTCGAATGGCCGAAAGCACTTTTTCCTGGTGTTACCGAACTTTTGTGCGCACTCAAAAAAAACTATAATCTCGCATTCTTCTCAAATACGAGCTCTCTTCACTTGCCCCGTTTATTAAACGAACTACAACTGGCTGATTACTTTGATTATACTTATGCTTCCTATGAAATCGGACATTTCAAACCGGATGTGAGCGGCTTTCACTATGTGTCGGCTGATATGGGCGTATCACCAGAATCTATTTTATTTATTGATGATAACCAAATAAATATTCAGGGTGCACTTGCAGCAGGGCTACAGGCCCAGAAGGCTGTAGGTTTCGATGACGTTTTAGCTGTGCTAACTCAGCATAATTGTTTGTAAAATATACAGATGGCGTGTTTTCACGCAGGCCAAAATATAGGAGTCGTGTTGCGATGAATAGGTTGTATAGCATATTAATTATGGGTTTGGTTTACTGTAGTGTTGCCGCTTGCGAGTTCCGTTCAAATTCACTAGCTTCCACAAATACAGTTTACAACGAAGAAAGTGCTAGGGTTTTTCTAGCCGAGGCTGAAGATGCAATTGCTGACGCTAGCGTGTTTTATAGTCATGCTGCATGGTTAAGCGCAACTTACATTAATATGGATAGTCAACATGTCGAAGCTCGTGCATTTAAAGATTTTACGCTGAAGACCGTAAAATACGCGATGCAGGTTAAGCATTGGGATAATGTTACGTTGGATCCAGTAACCCGCCGAAAGCTGAATGTTCTTCGAGCAGGGTTGGATTTCCCCTCCCCAAACGACGAAATGTTGGCGACTGAACTTTCTGAAATAGCAGCAAAAATGCAGGCGTTATACGGTGAGGGTAAGTATTGTCGTGAAACCGGCGAGTGTTTTAATTTAATCGAAATGAGTCAGTTCCTTGCGAAAAGCGATGATCCTAAATTAATGCAAGAAATGTGGGAAGGTTGGCGAACAATATCGCCTCCTATGCGCTCGCTTTATGAGCGGCAAGTTGAAATAGCCAACCAAGGCGCTCAAGACCTTGGGTTTGAGAACCTCTCCGTAATGTGGCGATCGAATTACGATATGCCTGCCGATATTTTTAGTCAATATGTCGATACTCAATGGAATATGGTAAAACCATTGTACGATGCACTGCATTGCCATGTACGTGCGGAATTGAATAAAACCTATGGTGATGAAATTGTATCTAAAACGGGCAAGATACCCGCGCATTTACTCGGCAATATGTGGGCGCAGTCATGGGGTAATATTTACAATAAAATTAAGCCTGCTGGTGAAACATCTAGCGTCGATATTACATCGCTTATAGAGGAAAAAGGAATGACCGAGTTAGACATGGTCGAAACCGGAGAAGCCTTTTTTTCCTCATTAGGTTTTGAGTCTTTGCCTACCAGCTTTTGGGAACGCTCACTTTTTGTCAAGCCAAGAGATAGAGAGGTGGTGTGCCATGCGAGCGCATGGAATTTGGATGACAAAGATGATCTGCGCATTAAAATGTGTATTCAAAAAGACTCCGAAGATTTTCAAACCATTCATCATGAGTTGGGGCACAATTATTATCAGCGTGCTTATAATCATCAGCCCTTGTTGTTTAAGGGAAGCGCGAATGACGGTTTTCACGAGGCTCTAGGCGATACCATTGCGCTTTCAATTACGCCCAGTTATCTTGTGTCCATTGGGATGCTGGATAAAGAGCCGCCCGCACATGAAGATTTAGGGTTTTTACTGAATCAAGCGTTGGATAAAGTGGCTTTTTTACCGTTTGGGCTCTTAGTGGATAAGTGGCGGTGGCAGGTGTTTAATGGCGAGCTGTCACCCGAAAATTATAATGAAGGGTGGTGGGCTTTGCGTGAGCACTACCAAGGTATAGAGGCACCGGTACACCGAAACGAAAATAATTTTGACCCCGGGGCCAAATACCATATTCCAGGCAATACACCCTATAGCCGTTATTTCTTATCGTATATTCAACAGTTTCAATTTCATCGTGCGCTTTGTGAAACAGCAGAATACGAAGGTCCGCTGCATCGATGCTCTATTTACGGTAATAAAGCTGCTGGAAAAAAACTAAAGGCCATGATGGAAATGGGCCGCAGTCGGCCATGGCAAGACGCCATGTTCGCGCTAACAGGCCAGCGGGAAATGGATGCAAGTGCAATTGTTGATTATTTTGCTCCCGTTAAAACGTGGTTAGATAAGCAAAATGAAGGTAGGGTTTGTGGTTGGTAATGTCATCGCACAATAAAAGCTTGTCCTACTTATTTCACTTGCTTAGTTAGTATTTTCTATAGGGCAAAATATTGTTTTAGTTTGCGATTTTCCCTTATCTGTTTTAATTTTGAACCGGCTTTATAGCATAAACGGCGCGAGCTTTCCTGGCGCCCCCTTTTTTATGTCAATTTATTGCTTCTGCTCAACATGAAGTGGAAGTTCTCGCTGTACTATAAAAATGCACTGTATCGTATAGCGGTATACCCATTAGCAATCTGTGGAACGACGGAGGTTAACGCGTTAAATAATGTCTTTGTAGGGTTGCTTCATTTTACAGCACTCTCACTTTGTGCAATAAATCACAGTGTTTCATCGGTGTTGAACGAGAGTTCTTACACGTTTATGCCCGCAACAATTGCTTAATATTGCAATACGTGGATATTGATAATGTGCGTGGTTATTCGTATTATCAATCCGTAAATACGTTAGAGCGCGCATTTTGCGTCGTAAGGAATGCACGCATTGTGATCGATGGATTAAGGGATGCTCATTTTCTAGTCGCGCTCAGCATTCAGAGCGTATTAAGAGGTATAAGGAGATACAATGACCGAAGAAACGCTGTTTAATGTTGTGTGTACGGGGGAGTTCCAGAGAGAGTTCGTGCCCAACGATGTTATTGCAGCATTTGCCTCGTTGGCCAAAATAGAGGCTTCAACAGCCAAGAAAATTATTCTTGGCAAGCGTGAAATTAAAAAATCGATTCCCCACGATAAGGCGTTTCATCTAAAAACAAAGCTTGAAACTCTAGGCCTTAAAATTAAACTAGAGCGTATCTTGCCAGATAGAACCTCTTTAGCGTTAGCGCTAGAGCCTATAGATAATCCCGAGATAACCACTTCTGCTGTACCCAGCCCAAGCTTGTTGGCACCTCAAGGGCTCTCTTTGGCTCCTATATCGAACGATGAGTCTCCCCTCGAGAAAATTACTAATACACCACCTCACACTCCCGCTGAGATGACATGCCCCAAGTGCAGTCTTGTACAGGCTCAGAATGACGAGTGCCATGGGTGCGGTGTAATTGTCGCAAAGGTTGCGAAAGTTAATGCTCCAATGGAAAAGTTAGCTAAAACAGAGCCTTCTAGGGCAAGCACCGTGCGGGATTCTGCTGAACGTATCGAAGAAAATAGCGGGATAACACTGAAAATGGTATTAGCGACGGCAGCTGCGGCTCTAATTAGCGCTTTTGTCTGGAAGGTTGTGGCGGTTCAGTTTTACACCGAGTTTGGTGTTTTAGCGTGGGCAATCGGCGGCCTAATTGGTGCAGCCGCTGTATTTTACGGTGCCTATGGGGATGACGCAGCCTACCTGTGTGCCGTAATGGCCTTAGTTGCTATCGTCGGTGGCAAGTACATGGTTGCATCGTCGTTATCACAAGAATATTTCAGTGAATTACGCGATTCATCGAGCACGGAATACTTGGATGAAATGGCGAGTGAGATGCAATACGAAGCGCAAGCAATGCAAACCGCACTTGCAGACGATCAGGCAATGCGTGAGTACATGATCGAGTACGGTTATGTTGACGAGCAAGATCCAGCAGCGATCGATCAACACTTAGTTGATCGTAGCCGTGTCTCGCTAGAAGAAGCCTATGAAGATTTCTCCTTGATGGTAAATTTGTCGTCAGGCGAGGACTTGGAAGGAGCGCTGGGGTCATTCGCCACAATGGAGGTATTTAAAGATAGCTTTGACTGGCTAGATTTCATTTTCATATTTCTTGGTATATCAACCGCCTACCGAATGGCGAGTGAAGGCCGTATATCATTCATCCGTAGAAATTGATCGTTTACCCGCTGGTTTATTTCCTATGGGATCGTGCATGAGTATGCCCGTATTTATCATAAAGGTAAGATGGTAAACGTAATTTACCCATCAAGTGGGTTCGCTATATTGTATTGTGTGGGTGTATTGCTAGTACATAATGTTTGACCGAAACCCATAAAATTTCATTAGAGTATTTCACTGATTTTCAGTAATGAGTCGTTTGGGTAACAGGCAAAGGACGTTCGTTTATGAAGTCTATAGTTTTGATGTTGGTGGCTTTTATTTTAGGTGGGTGCGTCAATTTAACGAAATACGAGCGCGCTAGCGTTTTGGGCCCAAAAGCGAGGGTTCGAGTAGTTACCGGTATGACCAGTACAAGAGTTTATAATGTTCAGAATAATGACTGTCGTCAATTGATAGGTTATGGATTGTTAAAGAAGGGGTATTCGGACGGTTCATTGCCTGAGAATAGTTTGGGTATGCCATGGATTCGCGAACGGAAGGGTGAAGTTGATAACTACCAATATATGGAGGTTTATATGTCAACAGAAAAACCTCAGGATATTTACGTAGCGGCTAAAAATAACTTCGGGAAAGCGACGTATAATTTTAGGGTAACCTTTGAAGAAGGTAAAGATTACGAGATACATTTTGTTTTTCCGTATGTTAGCGTGTATGAAATAAGTGCTGGTGGAAGCGATTTTTGGAAAATAGACGTCGAAAAAACTGAAACTTCCTGTATATACTAATATCTAGCACGCCAGTTAATCGGTAGTTCTTCAGCCTAAACGGACTAAACATCGAGAAACTCACATGGCAAAAAGGCTACCCTCATTAGAAGCGAATGCACGGGCGAAGCAAACCAACTTGTCCCCGGAATGCACGCCCCATTATTAAATGACCCTGAGGTTTTGCAGTGAATAAACCAAAAATAAACACTAAAAACTCACAGTAAAAAATTAGTTAAAAAAGAAGGGTGCTGGTGTTGTTTTTTGGCTTCGCTTAGGGTGGGGCATGGCTCATTACTTCAGCTTATGAGTGCGGTAATAATACACTCCATCACCTTGGCCTAAGGCATTGACTAATTACAGTCACGCCACTACAGCCGCCATGCCGTGTACGGATACGAGAAACGCTTACAGCAACTTTTAGCGTGTCTTACAGTAATCACTTGCGTTATTGCGGTAATTGATTTAGCGCGTACCACGGGCTACAAGATTGCAGGATTATCGAAACTTTGTACCGTACTGGCATTGGCCACTTGGGCCAAAGCAAAGCCACGATCAATATCAATAAAGCGGGAGGCTGTCTCTTGTTTCGCCACACCCAAGAGATGCTTGGGCATAAGAGTTTAAGTTCCACGCAGATCTACGCCACCGTGAGCCAACAGACGCTGAAAGAAGTGTGAATTAGACCGTATCGTATTATCTACCTTCCAAAAGAAAGCCAAACTGATGTGATTATCGTGATGCGCTATCGCCGTTTGTTCGAGATAGACTTGGCGGAGTTCAGGGAGACAACACACTAGATACCCCCTAATCCCATCGAAATAAAGCCGCCAGCCCCACTTAACATAATGCAGGAATTATGTGCAATGCCCCACAGAGCCGTATAAAAAGCACAAGGCACTGTGGGCCATTATTTTGCTCACTACCGTTTATACATCGGTCAGCATAAAAAACAAGAAGTGGATGAGGCCACCATGCAAAACTGGCTAAGCACCCAGAAGCTCACATGGCAAAAAGGCTACCCCAGCAAAAGCGAAAGCACGGGCGAAGAAAACCAACTCATCCCCGAAATGCACGACCCATTATTAAATGACCCTGATCTTTTGCAGTGATCGACACAATAAATGGCAATTGAGAATACGCTGGTTTTGCGTAAAGGTTGCGAATGCTATATTTCCCAGCCGCGATGGTTCTGTTGGTTTCGGGTGTGGTGTATATAGGGCATTGTTTTAGAAGCCTGTGGTAAATATTAATGAATAGGCAGCTTATTTTTTGGTTGTCTCGTCAAACCTGTAAAGATAAGTGTTTGTGTTGGCCGATGTTTGGCTTTTTATTGAATATTTATTTTTATGGCTTGTTGAAGCCGGTGGTGTTGTGGACGGTTGGTTCGTCATTAACCGCCAGATAGGCAGTTAATTTACCTGGCGCGTTATAGCGTTCTATAATGCGGCCACCCTTTAAGCTTTCTGTAGGATTATATTATGGAAACTCTTTTCGTTTACGGTACGCTCCGTACTACAGAAGGCCATCCCATGCACAATTTTCTGCGGGGCTATTGTGATCTATTAGGTGAGGCTAGCATGGGTGGGATTAAGGTACAGCTAGAGGGTTATTGTGGTGTGCAGCCTTCAGGCGACCCTAATGAAAGGGTGGTAGGGGAGTTGTACCGTATTCACTCTAACGCCAGTGATGATCTTTTTCGTGGGCTTGACCGCTACGAGGGCTGTAGCGAAGAGTGCACTGAGCCCCATGAGTTTTTCCGCCATCGGCAGGAGGTTAGGCTGCTGGCGGCTTCAGAGATTTATGATGCGTGGGTTTATTTGTATAGCAGTTGTGCGGGGCCAGAGTAGTTATCGTTAATTTCGCTTAGATATCGTTAGCCATTTTTAGCCGCTTTAAATTTAACATAGCAACGTAGGACACGAATCGTGAACAATACTGAGACGAAGGCTTTTAGATTTATTCCGTTTCGCGTAAGCGACATTGTTAAAATGTGTTTAAGTGAGAGTGAGCTGGCAGAGCAACGAGAGGCGTTTCTACAGTTTACAGGTGTGCTCACGCAAGTTTTTCATTATGAGTTCAAGGGCGTTTTGGACGCATTGAAAGAAGCCTATTCGCCAATGGACCCAGACGCCGACACGCGTAGTGTCTTTCCTGTTGCGGAAGATTCTACCGGCCAGTTTGTTGCACTCTTAAAGACCACATTGGAAAAAGCTAATTATCAGGCGGTTTCTGACGAAGAATTAAATCGGGCAATGACCAACGCGTCTTTATTTGATTTGCGGTTGCATGTGGATTTTAATGATTTTTCTGAAGTGTTGCTTTTTTGTAGAGGGCAGTCTGTGCAGCAACAGAGTGTTAGCCGTTGGTTTGGTTTGTCCTCCAAAACGGTGGAATTCGTTAACTACGACCGAGTGGTGGTGTACATACGTTTTAAATCGAATGAGAGTGTGTCGACGTTGAAACTTTTTCAAAATGTACCTCAAGCCGATTTGGAAATGTTGTTTCCCAACACTCAATTGCGTATGCGTACGCAGGATAAAATTCTCATTGGTGTTCCTGCGGTGGTGAGTGGGGCTATTGTGCTAACCACTAAGGTGGGGGCGACTTTTTTACTTATTGCTTCTATGTTGGGGTTTTGGTTTGGCTTTCACCAAAAAGCAGTGGAAATGAATGCAACCAATCTTTCTATTGTGTTCGCGGGTTTGGGTGCGCTGGGTACTTATTTGTGGAAGCAGTTTTCTAACTTTAAGAATCGAAAGTTGCGTTTTATGCAGCAATTAACGCAAAACTTATATTTTAAGAATTTAGATAATAACGCAGGTGTTATTTTTCGATTGATCAACGATGCTCAAGAGGAAGAGTGTAAAGAGGCTATACTGGCGTACTATTTTCTTTTGCTAAGCGATGCGCCGCTAAGCCGTAACCAGTTAGATGATAGTATCGAGCGATGGCTGGTAGAGAAATGGGGTTGCACGATTGATTTTGAAATAGATGACGCAATGGCGAAGTTGTTGCGGCTAGGTTTGGTGTATCACGCCCAAGGTGGCTACACTGCGTTGCCATTAAAAAAGGCGATGCTGATATTAGACCAGCGCTGGGATGCGTATTTCGACTTCACGTAAAAGCCGATTATACGGCTTCCCCATTACGCGAATTTTCTGCCCTAACTACAACTAAAGGCGGCTATTTTTAGCCGCTAACTCGTCGTTATAAAAATTTTTTATGCGCGTGTTTGGGTTCTAGCTAGGGGGTAGCAGTATTCGCTTATCCATTTAACGCGGCTTAATGGTAATATTCTTTTTAACCTTTTTATTCTTCCAAGGGAATGTGCCGTCGCTGGTTTTAGTGCTCGCCGTTTTCGGTTTTTTCACTGAGGCCTTTTGCTTAAGTTTGCTTGGTGCTTTGTCGTTTTGGGAAGCGCTTTTTTTATTGGCCGATTTTGACGGCGTATTTTTTTGGCTTTGTCGGGTTGCATCGCTTTTCGGCGACGTATCGAGTCTTTTGTTTTTGGGCACGTAGTTTAAAATGGAGATGGGCACTACTTTCCTTGGTGCGAAGGCTTCTAAATCCCTGCGCTCAACTATATGACCTAATCGGCTTTCTATCGCGCAAAGTGTATTAAAGTCATCTTTTGAAATAAGCGAAACCGCTTCACCTTTTGCGCCGGCACGGCCCGTACGACCAATGCGGTGAATATACTCGTCAACCTCATTGGGTAGATCGTAATTCACAACACGGTCTAGGGTGTCTATATCCAACCCTCGAGCAGCGACACCGGTAGCCACGAGCAAACCACATTCTCCCGACTTGAAACTGGCTAAAATTTCGGTGCGTGCCGCTTGGCTACGATC
The DNA here is from genome assembly GCF_014217335.1 of Teredinibacter purpureus. NCBI lineage: Bacteria > Pseudomonadati > Pseudomonadota > Gammaproteobacteria > Cellvibrionales > Cellvibrionaceae > Teredinibacter > Teredinibacter purpureus. The sequence continues at coordinate 3,145,119 of NZ_CP060092.1, forward strand.
ACCGTGAATATAGTCTGCGGTTATGCCGCGCTTTGCTAGTTGCTCAACCAGTTTTACGGCGCCGTGTTTGGTGCGAATAAAAATAAGTGCCTGTTGCCAGTTGTGCGTTTGAATAAGGTGGCTTAATAGCGCCGACTTTTTATCTTTATCGACTGTGACTAACCACTGTTCAATATCGGGTTTATTGATATTGCTGCTGCCCAACGATATCTCCACCGCATGAAAAATGGTTGTTTTGACGAGTTGCTTAACGGATTTAGACATGGTGGCTGAAAACAGCAGGTTTTGGCGTTCTGTGGGTAAGCGCTCGATGATCTTATTAATATCATCGACAAAGCCCATATCGAGCATGCGATCGGCTTCATCTAATACCAGGTATTCTAGTTCATCGAAATGTAGCGCGCGTTGATGGACCATATCCAACAACCTGCCGGGCGTTGCCACGACAATATCGACACCGGCAATCAATGCTTGTTTCTGACTTTCCATATCACTGCCGCCATACATGGCAATACAGCGAATGTCCGAATGGACGGAGTAGCGGGCGACATTCTCGGCAACTTGTACTGCCAGTTCGCGGGTGGGAACCAAGACTAACGCTCGAATTCGTTTACCGCGCAGTTTGCGACCGGCTACGCGGTCTATAATAGGCAGTATAAAACTGGCTGTCTTACCGGTGCCTGTCTGGGCGGTAGCAATAAGGTCTTTGCCCGCGAGCACAACGGGTATGGCCTGTTCTTGAATGGGTGTAGGCGTTACATAGCCCTTGTCAGCAATGGCCTGCAACAATGACTGACTTAAACCAAGCTCTGAAAACGACATATACCACCTTAGAAATAAGATTAAAAAAACAAAAAACGCCAAATACGCGAAGGTTCGCGCACTATACAGGATCGGCACGAATAGCCGTAGCTAATAGCACTGTATAAAGCCTGCGTTGCGAACGTTTGGGGGCGCTAACGCGTTAATAGCGTTAGGTGGCTAATACTCGCCTAGCAGCGCGTAAGCTTAAGGCCAAAGTAATGGTAGAATTGCCCCATAAACATTACACTGCGCGGCATTCGCTACGCTCCCCTGTACCATGCCTCTGCAAAGGAGTGCGTATAGAGGCTGCCCATGCTAGTCGCTACTCAATTGTAGCAACCCATTAGTAGGAACCATTAGTAGGAACCCAATGAAAAAGACCTTTAAGCTAGAACACCCTAAGATAAAAGTGCCGCGCGTAGTCGATTCTGTAAAGCACGATATTAGAAAATACCTCAAAAAAGAACGTAAACGACCTTTGCCTGCTGGGGCAAAGTATTGGGGTTTTGATTGTAAATTTGGGCAATCTGAAGAGACCGCTGTAGAGGTGCATTTGTCCACGCTAACGAAGAATATTGATGATCTTGTGGCCAACAATATTTTGACCATTTACGTGGAAATTACAGCGAAGCCCATTGAGGCCGCTGAAAACCCATCTGCACAGGAGGGGTAGCTATCAACACTAACGCTATATTGCAGCGAGTACAGACTATTTTTGGTCTCACCGATGAGCTTATGCTGTCTGTATTTGCGCAGGGCGGGCACGAAGGTAGTCAATCAGAGTTGGCCTCTTGGTTGGCTAGTGAAGGCGAGCCTGAATTTGCTTTGTGTAAAGATGAAAAGCTAGCGCGTTTTCTAAATGGGTTAATAAGCCATAAGCGAGGCGCTAAAGATGACACCATACCAGAGCCTGAGACTGTTCTAAGTAACAATATGGTGTTGCGTAAATTAAAAATAGCACTCAATTTACAGGCGGATGGTTTGCTCGAAATACTGATGCTAAACGAGGTTACGTTAAGCAAACATGAACTCAGCGCTTTATTTAGGCGCCCAGACCATAAAAATTATCGAGAATGCCTAGACCCATTGTTGAATAACTTTCTGGATGGAATGGAAAAGCACTTTCGTAAAAATCAAACGTAGACTTTGACGCAGTTTTTTGTGTGACGCGCCACGGTAAAACTTTTAATTGCAGAATTGACGTGGCGCACATGAACTTTCTTTATCACTAAGGCGGCTTAAAAGGGCGTCAGGTTTAGTTGTTAAACATATTGAACCCTGCTGACACTCCCAGCACAGTGTGCGCTCTTAAAATGTTTTTTTTATTCATTCATTCTCTATATTCGTTTCGCTAAGGTGCCCGTTCGGTGCCGCCTGATTTAATGCCGAGCACAAATTAGTGTGAGATGTTATACCTCATCGGTTATCGTGTAAAAACGCCCAACACCGAATACGTTGTAAAATAACGTTTTCTACTAAACTTTTATACAGCCATATCACGCGTTTATTTCGTTTTTACTAGGGCGTTATTGCAAGTTGACACCTTATTTTTTATGACGGTTCAACAAAAACAGGCAGTTCTGCTAAGATGAGCCTCCATTGAGCTGAGCGCATTACTCCGTTGTTATGAATAAACGCTACCTTGTAATCCTGCCATTATTAACCTCAGTTAAAAGTAGAGGGCTTAGCTTTTAAAGCAATTGTGTTGGTGGAATACCGGCAATGGCTGAATGTGGTCGATGATTGTTGTACGTCCACTGCCATTGAATCGCCAAGATTTGAGCGTGTTTTATATCCTCAAACAAATTGAGTTTCAGCTATTCTTGTCTAGCGGTTCGATTAAACCGTTCAATATAATGATTTTTAGTTGGTTTTCCTCGCTGAACACATCATAAAGTTTCTTATTCTGTCGTCCAATCAATGGATACTTGGCGAATATATTCGGGCCGTTGTTAAAATGAATGGCCGCAGGATTTTCCCGCCATTCAATCACTTGTTTCAGCGAATGAATGATTTATAAATTCTATAGATCACACTTGGTTGACCTCTAATGGGACAATCAGCGCTTCTGGCTTGTCACGCTTAGTTCGCTTTTTCGGCTTAATTCGCAGGTTTAATTTAAACTTGGTATAAATACGGTAACCGCGTTTATGATTCCAACGAAAGACTTTAGTGTTGCGTAAAAATAAAAAAATATAAACCAAATCCCCAGCGTTTGTTCGCTGCGGTTAATCTTAAAATACAATCGGCTATTTCCATATTTTTATCCGATAATCGCGCGTGGTATGCATAGCAAGTGACACGAATACTAACGTTGTATTGCGCATTCACTTTATGATTCAGTTCTCTGTGCCGAGCTGGCTTCACCACTTTTTTTGATGATTTTCTTTGTGGTATTTTCTTTAATATTCTCTACCGCGTTGTGAATTAAAATAAGAGTGGCTAGTGATATTGGCTAGCCACTCTTAACTAACACTTTCTATTGTTGCTCGTTAAGGTAACGATTAAACACAATGGGAACAATATAGAAAATAGGTAAGCTTATTCTACTGATAAATATTAATAGAGTAGCTGTGTAGTGTTAATTACAGTAGAAAGAGTAACAGTAATTATTCGTTGTGGTGGTGTAATAACCACTTGTACCACAGATTTGAGCAGCCGTTTGCGCTGCGCTAACAACCCCAGAGCCACAAGAATAGGCTACGCGTGTTGGGGTAGGTGCGGGTGTTGGAGTAGGTGTTGACTGTGAGCCTGCTCCACATTCAAAACGATAACAGCCCCCGCCCACACTATACGAATTGGTGCCACACTGGCCACACTGATTGCTCGCGTATTGTGCGGCAGACACCACGCCGGAGCTACACGCGGTTGTAACTGTGTCGCCACAATCAAAGGCTGCTAGCGACTGGCTGGGCATTAATGCAAAGCCAATAACGAAAGCCACTATTGATAAAATTCTTATGTTAAACATTGTAAATCTCCTGTTTTTTAGATTAGGCCCAATACTGTAGGGCACTCGAAGAGATTCATTCATCCCTGCGTGCTCTAAGTTAGGGTAAAAGGAGCGAGGTGTTTTGTAGGTTGGCTCACAAGTTAAGTTAATGGCGCGGGCTTCACGACATTTAAAAGCCTATTTGCAACACACGTATCATTCCGAAGCGTTGGTTGTGTATGGCGACGCTAATGTTTATTGATGCCAGTAATAGCGTGCCGTTAAAAAAGCGGGGCGGGGCCTAGCCTGCTTTAACAATATTTTTGTTGGCAGGCTGTTTTTAGAATGGTTATAGCGGTGAGAATGAAGCCGAGTTGCTATTATCGTTATACTGCCTGGGATCGTAGTGCACTCGAAAGAGTGAAATCCATTTTACGTTGACGTAAATCAACGGTTTTTAATTTAACGGTTACTCTATCGCCGAGAGAGATACGTTGTGTTCCATTCACCAGCTGTTGTTTTGAGGCATTAAAGACAAAGCTGCCTTGTGTAAGGCTGGCTAGTGGCACTAAACCTTCTACGCCTATTTCATCCAGCTCAACAAAAAAACCAAAACTGGCAACACCCGACACTGTTGCTTCATATGAATCGCCAATAAACTTTTCCATATACTCACATTTTAATGCGCTTTCAACTTCACGGCTTACGTCGTCGGCTTTGCGCGATTGTGTGGAACAATGCGTACTTAGTGCTTCAATTGCAGCCGCGTTATAGGGGTATGCTTTTTTAGAGAGTGTTTTTCCTGCGAACTTTTCTAGGTGAAGGAAACGGAGTATACGTTGAATACCGCTGTTTTCTTTGCCTCGGATTTTTGCTCGAATCGCTCGGTGCGTCACTAAATCTGGGTAGCGGCGGATGGGCGACGTAAAATGTGCATAGGCCTCGTAGGCTAAACCAAAGTGGCCCTGATTATTGGGGGCGTATTCTGCCTGACTTTGAGAACGTAAGAGTAGGATGCGGATAACACTGGCATCCGAACGCAGGCTGATTTTTTCCAGCAGTGTATTGTAATGATGAGACGTCGGTTTATCACCGCCAGCCAGTGCCAATCCTTTTTCGGAGAGGAGTGAGCGCAGTAGTGTTAATTTTTTAGGTTGTGGCCCTGCATGTACGCGAAACAACCCCGGTATTTTATGGCGAGCTAAAAATTGTGCCGTGGCGACATTAGCGCATAGCATAAACTCTTCTATCATTCGATGCGCATCGTGTCGTTTAATCGGTTTTATGCTGGCTATCTTCTGGTTTTTGTTAAGGTTAAGCGCGAGTTCCTGAGTATCAAACTCAATTGCCCCTCGCAGTTTTCGTGCGTGGCTTAAACGTAAATAGAGTGCGTGAAGGTTGTGAATATGCGGTGCTATTGCTGGTAGCGTTTCAGTGATTTTCTTTGCCATTTTTGAGCGTGGTTTGGCCACTATCGCATGGGCTTGGTCATAAGTGAGCCGGGCGTGGGAATGAATAATCCCTTCACAGAACAGCGATTGAGTGACGACGCCGTCATGGTTGATGGTCATGTCGCATACCATAACTAAACGATCTTCATGCGGGTTGAGCGAACAAAGCCCGTTTGAGAGGGATTCGGGCAACATGGGAATAACTTGACCAGGACAATAGATAGACGTGCCTCGCGCTTGCGCTTCTATGTCCAAGGCGTCGTTTGGCTGCACATAATGTGATACATCGGCAATGGCAACAAGTAACCGCCACTGTCCAGACTCTGTTCTCTCACAATATACGGCATCATCAAAGTCTTTAGCGTCGGCACCATCGATTGTTACAAAAGGCAGCGCTCTGTAGTCAATTCGTGCGTTTTTGTCCGATTCGAGTACGTGGTTGCCGAGCGATTCAGCTTTTTCTGTAAGTTCATCACGCCATTGGTCTGTAATGCCATGCCGACGTAGCGCTAGTTTCGTTTCCATTCCAGCGGAGTGCGGGTATCCCAACACTTCGGTAATTTGTACTTGCGTAGCGAGACGATAATTGGGGTAATGTGTGATTTTAGTATTAACATACTGCCCAGCTTTCGCGCCTAATAGTGGGTGATCGCCTAATTGAATTTTTTGTGGAATTTTAGTGTTTTCTGGAACTACAACATAATCTTTGCCTTGTCGCTTTAATAAGCCGGCTACATGCGTTGTTTTACGTTCAATAATTTTGATAAGCCTGTTGTTCGAGCGGGTGTTAGTGTCGGGCTCGAGTAATACCTGAACGACATCGCCATCAAATACATAATTTAATTGTACTTTTGGCAAAAATAAATCTTTATCGGTTGCGCTATAGCGCACGAAACCAAAGCCATCGGGGTGAATACTAATGACACCGTCAACAAGCAGGTTTTGATCTATTAATCGATAGCCTGCGCGTGGGTTGAATGCGAGCTGACCGTCGCGTTCCATTGCTCGTAGGCGTCGTCTAAGGGCTTCTTTTTGATCTGGCTCGTTAAGCTTTAGAGCGTGCGCGATCTGCTGGCGAGTCAGTTGTTTTGTTCTTTTACCAAAAAGGCCGAGAATATAATCACGACTGGGGATGGGGTTTTCGTAAGGTTGATGGGTAGATAATTGTGCGGCAGGGGTCAAACTCATAAAGTTCTCTTAACGCCGCCCATCGCTTTTTATTGTGTATCGTCAAGTTAGGAAACTAGAAATTTTCAATATTGAAAAAGGTAATACTGAATAAAGCATAAGGCGGGAATGACTCAGCGATAGAGCCGGTATAGTAATTCGAGCGGTAACTAAACTTGCTCAAGAGGGTGTTCAAAAAATATCACACTCACGCGATAAGGGTGAGTGTGACGTTAACACGCGTTTAAACCGTGTTAACGTAATCTGTTTAGATGCAAACAATATTTTCTGCTTGCGGGCCTTTTTGGCCTTGTGTAACAGTAAACTCTACGCTTTGACCTTCAGCTAAGGTTTTAAAACCCGTGCTAACGATTGCGCTAAAGTGAGCAAAAACGTCAGGGCCAGATTTTTGTTCAATAAAACCAAAACCTTTTGCTTCATTAAACCATTTAACTGAACCAGTTGTTGTATTAGACATAATAGATATCCTAGAAAATAATAGATAGTGCGCCCATGAATGGGGCGATTAAGCGGGAAGAAAACAGATATTTAACTGAGGATAACGCGAAGTATTACGATTAAGACAACGAGGTACAAACAAAAAAACAGGGCTTTCTCTCAAGCCAGGCGGCTAAGGTAACAGGAAGTAGCCCAATAAAGCAATTATTTAATGGCTATAGAACACATTAGAACGTTGGTGCATTGTTTTTGGTGCGAGCCGGGGTGGTGCTAATAGGTAGGTGTGGTACTGAAAGCGGTGGTAGCACCGTACCCACCCAAAAAAGTATCTAGAGCGACGACAACTCGAGCTAATAATGTTGCGCTGAAAATTTTGCAACGACTCGACGATTTGTTTTTCGGGCTTCTAAGGCTGTACTGTTGACTAGCGGCGCCGATTCGCCATAACCAATTGCCGTAATTCTTGCGGGCTCTATCGCCCTATCGTTACGTAGTATGGCGGCGACCTTATTGGCTCTTTTTTGGGAGAGTTGTTGGTTCGTTTGCTCGTTGCCAACGTCGTCGGTATGACCTTCTATTGTGACGTTTATCTTCGGGTATTTGCGCATAAATTCTGCCACGCGTTCTATTTCGCTGTTGTAATGGGTATTTACAATAGCACTGCCAGTATCAAATAGAATATTGAGTTTGATTTCTATCTTGGCTTCTTCCGATTGTTGGCTACAACCGCGCTCGTCTACGGGTTCGTTGAGGGGTGTTTGCGGGCACTGGTCGTGTAAGTCGATAACCCCGTCGCTGTCATCGTCCGTTGGCAGGCTAATTATAGCCGAGACAGGTTCGGGTGTTGATGTTGGAATTGTCGTAGGCATTGGTGCTGAACTGGGTGTTGCTATTGCAATCTTAGGCTGTTGTGTTGCGTTCTTTTTAGCGAAGGAAAACCCCACGGTTGCCAAATAGGTTTGCGCATCAACATCAAAGCTTGTGGCTTCTGCACGAATAAACATTCTAGAGGTTAGGTTCCATTCAAGACCTGCACCTAACATGAGTTGTGTACTGGTGTTTTGGTTATAGATATCGGTTTCGCCGGTGCTGTCATTTATTAGGCTAGCAAGGCCTCCGCGTATAAAAAAATTAGCTCTTTTATTGGCGTTGCGAAAATAGTAGCCCACGCTTAGGGACGGCGTTTTGTAAGTAATGCTTTGTTCACCGCCGAGCGATGGGTTTCTAGGCGCTGTTTTAGCGGCACCAAGATCGGTGTAATTGAATTCGGTAAATAGCGTGTCGGTAACTTGGTAACCTATATATAGTGCGTAAGCTGTGTCGTTTTTAGCGGTGATATCCCAACCACTATTGTTCTCATTGGGTTCCAAGTGGCTTACGCCCAGGCCTGCTCCCATATAGAGGGCTCTCTGGTCATCGCGTTCCGCCAGTATGTGGGATGTGGAGGAGAGTAGCAGAACGGCCCCTAGAGTAACGGCAAGACATGTACGTTGTTTGCGGTTTGATGTGGAGCCTAGTAGGGCAATAAATACTAGAAAGAGTAGGCTTGAAAGATCGGCTGTGCCGCCACCTTTAACAGCGGTTTCTATTTGTCGCTGTGCTTGCAGTTGGTCTTGTATGCCGTCGTTGTTGTAATCGCCATTCTCTTGATCGTCTGTGTAGCTATCACCGTCGGTGTCAACGTCTTGATAAGCAAGTAACCCATCGTTATCTATATCGACGGTACTGATGACGGCGTCGTCAATACCGTCGCCGTTGAGATCGCTACCACCGGTAAAGTCGGCGTCGTAGCCATCGTCAATACCATCACGATCAAGGTCTTGTCCCGTTCCATTGGTCATTACATTTTCTTCCGTATCGGTTAAACCATCGCTGTCACTATCGCTATCGTAACGATCGGGGTCGCCATCGTTGTCGGTATCAAAAACGTTTATTAGCCCTGTTTGGGTGTCGTCTATACCGTCGTTGTTGGTGTCTTGGCCGCCGGTATTATCGACATCGAGACTGTCTTGAATGCCATCGGCATCACTGTCGTTAGTGCCAAGAGCATCTGGATCGAAGGCGTCGTCTAGGCCGTCGTTATCGGTGTCGGTGAAGGTTGGTATGGCTAAGCCGCTTTCGAACCAGTCGCTTAACCCATCGTTGTCGCTGTCACGATCTAATCGGTTAGGTATACCATCATTGTCGGTGTCGCCATTGCCTTCGATTGTGTCGGGTATACCATCGTTGTCATCGTCGATGTCTTGGTGTTCGGGTATGCCGTCACCGTCGCTATCAAGAATATGCCCGCGAACGGTGTTGTCACCGTCGAAGGCGTCGTCTAGCCCGTCGCTATCGTTATCGCTGACAACGTCGATACGGCCATCGCCATTGGTATCGAGCAAGACGGCGGCGGTACTTTCGATATCGCTAATGCCATCGTTATTACTGTCCAGATCAAAGAGGTCGGCAGTGCCGTCGTTATCGGTGTCGGGCAGCATGGTTAAGGGGGGTTGGCCATGATCGGCGAGCCCATTTTCATCACTATCGATTACGCCGGCTTCTTGGGCATCGAGCAGGCCGTCATTATCGCTGTCGAGGTCGAAGATATTGGGCACGCCATCGTTGTCAGTGTCATTAAACGTTGCAGCGTCGTCGATTCCGTCGGCATTAAGGTCGGCACCTCCGGTGATATCGACATCATAGCGGTCGTCGATGCCATCTGCGTCGTTATCGTGGCCGGTTATAAGGTTTTCAAGGCCGTCGTTAATGCCATCGTTATCGCTATCGGCATCGCGGAAATCCGGTAGGCCGTCGCCGTCGGTATCGCGAAGGGCGGGGTTATCAACCCAGCCATCGTTGTTGCTATCGGTGCCGTCGACAAAGTCACTGTCGAAGGCATCGTCTATGCCGTCGTTGTCACTATCGGTATAGATGAAACCAAATTCTAGCGCATCAGGAATGCCGTCGTTGTCTGAATCCAAATCAATGATATCGGGGAGGCCATCGCGGTCACTATCACGCAGTGCGTTGTCGTCTATGCCGTCGCTATTTGAGTCTTGGCCACCGGTTTGGTCCACGTCGATACTGTCGTCTATGCCGTCGCTGTCGGCATCAGTGCCGGTAATGTCATTCTCTTGTGCGTCGGGCATTCCGTCGTTGTCGCTATCGCGGTCGTATATGGCGTTGTTACCGTCGTTGTCGGTGTCATTGTCGGTTTCTAGGCTATCGGGTAAGCCATCTTCGTCGCGATCTAGCACATTATCGAGGTAGTCCACTACGCCGTCTCTGTCGTTGTCGGCGTCGCCTTCGATGGCGTCACTGATTCCATCACCATCGCTATCGAGGTCTAAATAGTTTGGCTGACCATCGAGATCGGTATCGCGTTCTCCTTCGAGCTGGTCGGTTAGGCTATCGCCGTCGCTATCTCTATCCCGGAAATCGGGCGTTGTGTCGCTGTCGGTATCGCGCGTGTTAATGGCATCGTCTATACCGTCGCCGTTGATGTCACTTCCCCCGGTTTGATTGCTGTCGAGAGTATCGCTAATACCGTCGCTGTCTTGATCGCTGGTGCTAAAGCCGCTTTCTGTTGTATCGACAATGCCGTCGTTGTCGCTATCAGTGTCTTGGTAGTCGGGTAAGGTGTCGTAATCGGTGTCGATAGCGGCGGCAATGTCGTCGATACCGTCACCATTGGTGTCGCTGCCTGTAGTGCTATCAACATCGTAAAGATCATCGATTTGGTCATTGTCGGTGTCAATTCCTGATGCTCCGCTTTCGAGCAGGTCGGGTATCCAATCGTTGTCACTATCAAGATCGCGATAGTCGGGTATTGTGTCGCTATCGGTGTCGAGTAGCTGGGCATCGTCGTCGATACCGTTAAAGTCAACATCACTTCCGCCAGTTTGGTCTGGGTCGAAGCTGTCGTCGATGCCGTCACTGTCTGTATCGATTCGTGTGGTATTACTTTCAATCAGGTCGGGCAGGGCATCGTTATCGCTATCGATATCGAGGTAGTCGGCCCACGCATCACCGTCGGTGTTGCGTGCTTGTGCTAGGTCGTCGATGCCGTCGTTGTTGATGTCCGTGCCACCGGTTTGGTCTAGGTCGAATGCATCTATAATGCCGTCCATATCGGCATCACTAGGTGCTGTGCCGGCTTCTAGGGCGTCGGGCAGGGTGTCGTTATCGCTGTCTAGGTCTCGGAAATTGGTGAGGCCATCGAGGTCGCTGTCGGTTGTGCCTTCATAGGCGTCGGGCAGTGTGTCGTTGTCGGTATCGAGGTCTAGGTAATCGGGTATTCCGTCAGCATCGTGGTCGCTGGGTAGAATGTTGTCATCAATTCCGTCGTTGTTTGCGTCGTTGCCCTGTGTAATGTCGACATCAAATCGATCGTTAATACCATCAAAATCACTGTCGTTAGGGAAAAGTACGCCTTCTATTGCGTCGAGTAGCCCGTCGTTATCACTGTCAATATCACGGTAGTTGGGTATGCCGTCCATATCCGTATCTTGCGTGCCTTCAAGTATATCGGGTATGCCATCGGCGTCTTCGTCACGGCTGTTATCGAGGTAGTCGGGCGTTCCGTCTAAGTCGGTATCGCGGGTACCTTCAATGCTGTCGGCGATGCCATCGTTGTCGGAGTCGGTGTCTCGGCTGTTTGGGGTTCCGTCGCCGTCGGTATCGTCGCTGCCTTCGGTTAAATTAGGGATGCCGTCGCCATCGTCGTCGGTATCGGTAATGTCCGGCGTGCCGTCTTCGTCTAGGTCTTCCAGAATGGTTAGCGTAACCGTGGCGGGAGCGGAGTTTTCAAGCCCGTCGTGTACGGTAAAGGTGAAGCTATCGGTACCACTATAATGGGTGGTTGGTGTGTAGAGTAAAGCTGGGCCTGTGCCGGAGAGTGTGCCGTTTACAGGTGTACTAACGATGTTGAAGGTGAGTGTTTGACCGTCGGGGTCGGTGCCGTTAAGGGTTAGCACGGCTGGAATGTTTTCTACGGTAGTTTGGCTTTGCGGTAAGGCGGTAGGCGCAGCGTTACCACCTGTCACGGTTAAATTAAAGCTCGGTAATGAACGTGTGACGAGGCTGTCGCTCACTGCAATAACAATGTTATTGGTAACACCATTGTCGGTTGCGTTTGGCGTGCCAGAAAGTTCTCCGGTTGTGGTGTTATAGCTGGCCCATGTTGGTTTGTTGGTGATGCTGAAGATTAGCGTATCACCCGCGTCGACATCCGTTGCTGTTGGTGTGAAGTTGTAATGACTATCGGCCGCAACACTCGTAGCGGGGCTGCCCACTATTGCTGGTGCGTCGTTGGTATTGGTAACCGTAAGGTTAAAGGCCGCGAGCGACACAATGGATAGGCCGTCTGTAACACTCAACACCACATTGTCGGTTGTACCAACATCCCCATTGGTAGGCGTTCCGTTAAGCGCGCCTGTTGTTGTGTCGAAGCTAGCCCAGGCGGGCAGGTTACTAATGGCAAATGTTAATAGATCACCATCGGCATCGGTTGCCGCTGGGATAAAGCGGTAAGGGGTATCTTCTGGGGTACTTGTAGTGGGTGATCCCGACATTATGGGGGCGTCGGCCACAGCGATAATATCGAAGCTGAGTGCGGCACTGTGGATGCCGCCATTGCCATCAGTGGTTTCCATCGCTATACCGCCCGCATTTATGCCACTTAGGTTTGCGGTGGGCGTAAAGGTTGCGTCTGTGAGCGCGGTGTTAATCTCAACTAAGCTACCCGTAAAGGCCATGGTGGTGTCATTGGTCCCCGTGCCAACGCTAAAGCTAAGGCCGGCACTACTAATGCTCAGTGTTCCACCTGTTGCAACAAGCGTCGTTGTTTGGCTGTCGCCGTCGTTGTCGGCTATTGTGAATGTGTTTTCGAGCGCGATATTTGCATCATCTTCATTCGCGTTTGGTGCCGCAGGCAGCGTAATAACTGGGGCGTCGTTAGAGGCGTTAATATCAAACACAAGTGCTTTGGAATCGGTGCCACCGTTACCGTCGTTGGTGGTTACTTGAATGCCACCAGCATTACTGCCGTTGAGGTTGGGTGTGGGTGTAAAGGTTAAGGTATCGAGCGCCGCGTTGGCATCGGTGAGTGAGGCTACAAACACCATGCTGGCATCGTTGGCGCCGTCACCTGTGGTGAAGGTTAAACCGGTTGTGGTGAGGCTGCCGGTACCGCCGGTAAGGGTAAGGGTGACGGTTTGAATATCACCATCTACGTCGGTCAGGTGAAGCGTATTGTCTATGGCGATAGCGGTATCGTCTTCAGTTATTGACGGCGCCGAGGGTAAGGTTACGTTAGGGGCGTCGTTTACAGCAGTAATATCAAAGCTTACGGTGGCATTGGTGGTGCCATTGTCGTCGGTCGTTTGAATCGCAATGCTGCCGGCATTGGTGCCGTTGATATCGGCGGAAGCATCGAAGGTCATACTGTCGAGCGCGGTGTTTATGGCCGCTAATGTGCCACTAAAGGCTGCGTTGCTGTCGCTGCTGCCGTTGCCAACGGTAAAGGTTATTCCTGTGGTGGAAAACGATACGGTACCGCCGGTAATCGTTAACACTACGGTTTGGTTGTCCGTATCACTATCGTTAATTTGTATGCCGTTATCGAGGGCGACCAATGCATCATCTTCGCTCACTACCGGTGGTGCGGGCAATGTGATGATGGGTACGCCTGCCGCGGAAATGTCAAAGGTGAAGCTTTGTGTATCACTGCCGGTATTCCCGTCGTTGGTACTGATTTGAAGCCCACCAGTATTGGCGCCACTGAGGTTGGTGGTGGGTGTAAAGGTCATGGCATCAAGTGCAGTGTTGAGTGAGGCGAGGGTGCCGCTGAAGGTCATGGTGGTGTCGTCGGTACCGTCACCGGTGCTGAACGTGAGGCCGGTGGTGCTTACGCTGGCAGTACCGCCAGTAAGCGTGAGGGTGACGGTTTGAGCATCGTTGTCGACATCGATGATACCCACGTTATCGGCAAAGGCGACATTGGCCACGTTTTCAGCAACAGCAGGTGCCGACGGTAATGTGATGATGGGCGCATCGTTGGTGTTGGTTACGGCGAGGTTAAAGGCCGGTAAGTTTACCGTTTCGATGCCATCAGTCACGCTTATGAGAATGCCAGTGGTAGAGCCGACATCGTCATTGCTGGGTGTGCCTGACAGTACGCCGGTAGTGGTGCTAAATAGCGCCCATGTGGGCGGGTTGGTAATGGCAAAGGTAAGCGTGTCTGCCGCGTCAATATCATTGGCTGTGGGGGTAAAGCGATAGGCGCTGTCTTCGGCTACGGTGGTGATGGGTGTGCCGGTGAGGGTGGGGACATCGTTAGTCGCAGCAATATTAAACACTAAATTTTCCGAATCACTTCCACTGTTTCCGTCATTCGTAGTGATCTGAATACCACCTGCATTGGAGCCGTTTACATTTGCCGTGGGTGTAAAAGTGAGCGCATCAAGAGCGGTGTTTATATTCGTAAGTGTTCCACTAAATTCCAGGCTGCTATCGTCTGTTCCGTCACCCGTAGCAAAACTCAAACCTGTGATGCTTAGGCTTGCCGTTCCACCGGTAATGGTTAAGCTAACGGTTTGGTTGTCGTTGTCGACATCCGTAATAATTACCGTATTGTCGATAGCGATATTAGCGTCGTCTTCGTTAACTGTTGGCGACGCTGGCAGCGTAATAATCGGCGCATCATTTTCAGCGGTAATATTAAATAATAGACTTTCTGAATCGGCTCCGCCGCTTCCGTCATTGGCAGAAATCTGAATGCCGCCCGCATTAGTGCCATTTAAATTTTCGGTAGGCGTGAAGGTGAGTGTATCTAAAGCAGCATTAATATTGGATAAGGTTCCACTAAAAACCATGCTGCTATCGTCAGTACCATCGCCGGTTGTAAAACTTAAACTGGTTGTGGCGAGGCTCGCAGTACCACCGGTAATCGTAAGAGTAATGGTTTGATTATCACTTTCTATATCGAAAATATTAATGTCGTTTGCGATAGCAACATTTGTATCATCTTCGGTTACAGTTGGGGATGTGGGTAGCGCCACAATCGGCGCATCATTGTCGGCCATTATAGTAAATAACAAACTTTCTGAATCGGTTCCGCCGCTTCCGTCACTAGTGGCAATCTGAAGGCCGCCCGCATTAGTACCATTTAAGTTGGGTGTCGCTGTGAAAGATAGGGTATCTAAAGCGGTATTAATATTGGATAGGCTTCCACTGAAGATCATGCTGCTATCGTCGGTGCCGTCACCGGAGGTAAAACTTAAACCAGTGGTAGAAATACTCGCGGTACCACCGGTAATCGTAAGAGTAATGGTTTGATTATCACTTTCTATATCGAAAATATTAATGTCGTTTGCGATAGCAACATTTGTATCATCTTCGGTGACCGTGGGAGAAGTGGGTAATGTAACGACAGGTGCATCGTTGGTTGCGGTTATAGTTTGGCTTGCTTGTATTGCATTATTACCCGCAACATTTTCAACGTCTGCGGTGGCTGTTTCGCTTAGATTCAAGGCTTGTAGTGCAAGTGCTGGAACAGTAATTGACCACGCGTTAGACGCTACGCTGCCGGTATAGGTTGAGCCGTTCAGCTCTAATGTAACCGTCTGGCCATCTTCAACGTTTGTCGTTGTACCTGTAAAATTAATATCAGTATTATCTTCGGTAGCATCAATAGTGTTGTCGCCAGCCACGGTGTTCAGGCTTATGCTTGGGGTGGTAAGGCTATGGCTTACGGTACGAGTTGCTTGCGGTGCAACGTCACCTGCCAACGTGGCAACATCGGCTGTTAATATGGTTACGGTGGGGAGTGCTTGTGCATCTATAGCAGGAAGTGTTGCTGTCCATGTGCCATCGCCACTGACGGACGCCGTGTAGGTGTCGGAGGCCGTAAAGTTAATAGCGATTGGTGTGCCGGATGCGAGGCTAGTGATAGAAATATTGTCAAACGCGATATCGCCTTCTATATTGGCAGATTTACCGTTTGCATTTAACTGCAAGCCAATACCTACCACGCTTGTTAGATCGAATCCAGGTTGTACATAATTGAGGTTGCCCGTCGATATATTCGTGAGTGTTAGGGTTGTCCAACTGTTAGCAACTAGGCCGCTTGCTTGCTGCCATACAATAGCGGCATAGCGGTCACTGCTATCGCGTACGTAGGGCTGAACCGACAAATTGCCATCAACGACGTAAGGGGAGGGAACCTTCACATCAACAGCGTAGGTAGCGCCGGTCATGTCAATGGATTCAATAGGCGATTCGGTCGTAACCACATCAGTTGTGTTACCCCATGTCACGTCATACTGAAACTCGCCGCTTGTGATGGTTTTAGTGGCAGTGGCCGTTCCTCCCCAGATTAAAGGGGCACCCCAATTACCTGCATTGAGTGGGTCATAAGTGGTTACGGTAACGGTCTGTGCGGTTTCGACGCCGTTGGTGGTGCCTGGAATTGAAACGTCGCTATCGTCTTCCACGATATTGATAACATCATCGCCGGCGACGGTAGTGATAGCGATAGACAGTTCAACAAAGTTGACGGTTGTCGATAACATTGTATTACCATCAATTGATCCGCTAATAGTGGCCGTAGCAACTGTTGTGTTGGAGGTGAGCGTTGCCGTATAGGTGCCATCACCGTTGTCGCTAATACTGCCAAGGCTCCCTTTATCAGTGTTTAATAT
This sequence comes from Teredinibacter purpureus, assembly GCF_014217335.1. NCBI lineage: Bacteria > Pseudomonadati > Pseudomonadota > Gammaproteobacteria > Cellvibrionales > Cellvibrionaceae > Teredinibacter > Teredinibacter purpureus. The sequence goes on from NZ_CP060092.1 coordinate 3,161,615, forward strand.
AATGGTGCTGCCGCCAACGCTAATGTTTGCGTCGGCACCATCTTTGGCTTGAACCGTTATTATTGATGTGGAAGCGCCCGTAGCCGCTATAGCGGTTGGCGAAGCGCTAATTGTTGAGTTATTGCCCGTCGCTGTATAAATAACGAGTGATCCCGCTACCGTATTAGAGACGTTACCGGCGGCATCTGTACTTAGCACTTGGACGCTATTAGAGTTGCCGTCAGTGACGGGGGAGAATGAACCGGCAACCGGGGCTTCACTGCCTGAATCTAATGACCAGGCACCACCGGATGTGGCCACAACATCAAAGGTGGCGCCGCCCACAATGACACTAACAGTTGAATTGGCCTCAGCCGTTCCAGAAAGAGTAGGCGTGGTGTCGGAGGTGGTGGTAGGCGTGACTACAGTTGGATCTGTCGGTGGCGTTACGTCCACTTTTGTTTTTTGAGGGGCGCCAAAAAAACCACTAACAGCGCTATCGAAAGCAAATTCTCCTGTGCCATTATCCTTCGAAAACGTGAAATAAAATTCGGAACTCGGCTGAAGTGCAATTTGCAAACCGGTATCGGTGTCGGCGAGTACTTCGTAAATACTGACATCGTCCATGGCCAAATCATTACCGATTAGGCCAGCAGTGTTGCTAATAAGGCTTAAGGTATTGGACGCCGTTGTGGCGGTAAATGTACTGGTAAACTCTTCCCACGGTGTTGTGGTTGCACCGCTTGATTCTAGATCACCTGATTCTGCGAGCACAACCACAGGGTTAACGCCATCATCCAAGACAAAATCTACATTAGGTTTTATGTTGGCGTTATCATCGTTAATGTTGGCTAAAAAAGCGGTGAAGTTATAAATTTTTCCAGGTGTTAACGTTAAGGTAAACTCCCAGAACGGATCGACAATATTGTTGCCCATATCGATTAGAGCAAACACGGTACCGTTATTCGCTAGGGTTTCATTAAAATAAGTATTGCTGCTGTTTCCACTAGTGCCGTCAAATAGCGCATATTTCCCCTCTCCCCAATCACCTGAGCCGATAGTGTTGCCACTGTCGTTAGTGCCTAAATAAGTGTAGCTAGACGTAAAGCCTGTATTGCCACTTTCAAACCCTGCATTTGAAACAAGATTGGTGCCCGACGTTGATGAGAATTCGAATTCATCGTCAGCGGCACCCGCGCTATTAACGAGTGAAGAAACGGAAATGGCGGTAGGATTATCGACGGTGTAACTGGCTACTTGTGACTGGAGTGTTTCAATAATCTCATTGGTTAAACCGCCGTCTAATGCATTAAACAAAATATCGGGTGAGACAGTAATAGGTGTGCTTGTGCCCGACTCAAAAAATCGGTAAACCACATCAATTGATTGAGCACTTTTCCCTACGAGAGATATTTTTGCACGGTTTTCATCGGTCGACCAGGTGACCGAATTTGTGTCGCCGCTAGAATTTGTAAGAAGCTCTATCGCCATATCGATATTGGTTCCGTTTACAGAACCAATATTTGACCAAAGACTAGTTGTGCCGATTGAGCCTGTGTCGGAACCGCTTCCAGCGGTTACAGAGGGTGCGCCAGAGAAGGCAAGCGTTGTGGCTGCATGTACAGAAATCGACTGTGCGCAGCTAAAAGCTATACACAAACAATAGGCTGCTAACTTTCTTACCATCTAAAATTCTCTTCATAAGTGACTATGTGAACTCGATAAAAGTCGGGCTCATTAAATAACTCCTTTAAGATAGTAATTCCGTCGCGCTGAGTACCACTGTAGATATCTGCTATTAAATTTTACTGCAAAAGCCATGCTTAGCCTAATAGGGTTGGCAGGCAGAAAAGAGTGTGAATTATTTTTTAATAACGCGAAAAGGTCTTTTTCATATTTCTTATTTCGTATTAGCGATTAATTAGAAGGTTTTTAAAGGCGCGTAAAACCAATTAAATCAAGGCGTTATTTATTACTACAATAAAGGACATTTTTTTTATGATTAATAGCCAAAAAGACTACTTAAAACCCCAAATAAAGTAAGCGTATATGCCGGGCTAATTAAAAGGAGCTGTATCAGTTGTTTCGATTTTTTGCAAAACGCGAAATTAGCGGATGAATGGGCAGAATCAAAAAATTTAATGGAGCAAAGGGGTAATGTAGGGCTAAAAAATACGGCAGAAGAAGGGGTTCGAAAGAAACAAAAAACGGGCTATTGAAAATTGTATTCTTAGGCCGCCTGTAAGTTGATGGTCAAAAGGAACGTTGAGTTACGGACGTGGGAGGTGGGGCGCTCTAGAGGAGTTGCTTTCGCGAAACCTCATTCGCGAAAGCGTGCCACACCCCGTGTGCGACACTACATCGATTAATCTTCGTTCTTTATGGGGTAGGTTTCAGATTTGTCCATGACTGTGCTTTGTCGATCTAATACACCAATATCCAGTACGGGGGCAGCGTCAATATGTTGCGCATCCATCATTTGGGCAACACGCTGCAGTGACGAAATTATCATGGTTTGCTCCCAGCCCTGAAGGTCGCCAAATTGGCGAGCAAAATGCTCCTGCAGTGGTATGGGCGCCTCTTTCAGTATTTCCGTTGCCTGATCCGTTAGATAGGCATGCACTTTTCGTCTATCTTCTTTGGAGCGCTCTCGAAAAACGAGTTCACGTTTTTCGAGTCGATCTAGAATGCTGGTTACTGTGGCCTGGCTAAGGCTTATTTCATTGGCTAGCTCGCCAATGGTCACTTCACCCTTATCTCGGATGGTTTGTAGCAGCAAAATCTGCGGCGCAGTAAGCCCTGTAGTTTTGGCTAAGTGTTTGGAGTGTAGGTCGGTGGCTCTAATTACGCGCCTTAGTGCTACCAACACCTCTTGAATACTATTCAAAATGTTCCTTTTTGTCGGGTATGAAAGAGCGGCGAGTATAGCCTAGATTGTTTTGAAAGCTAAAGAAATAGCGCTGTCTGAGTGTTGTAGCCGTTTCGTGAGGCCCAGCCAGCACTGCACGTAGCAATGTTGCTAGAGAAAAAACAATATTTAGTGTACGATGCTTCGCCTTCAAAGCATTATTTTAGCTTTTCATTGCTCATAATCGTTTTATATGCCCATTATGTAGCTATACGCCGCTTAGATATCCTTAGAGAACTAATTAATAATCTTATTTTAGGTGAGCGATTTGCTTTACTCTCAAAATATCCAACTAAGAATGCCGGTACTAGAAGACGGTATGCCCGTTTACCAGCTCGTTCAACGCTGCCCACCGCTCGATACTAATTCCAGTTACTGCAACGTCCTGCAGTGCGGGCATTTCGCCAATACATCAGTTGCTGCCGAATTAGACGGCGAACTTATGGGTTTTGTTTCGGGCTACATTATTGCAGAACGACCAGACACGCTCTTTATCTGGCAAGTTGCGGTAGATGATCGTACTCGCGGGCTTGGCTTGGCGTCCCAGATGCTGTCACACATACTAAATCGTCCCTGCTGCAGCACTGTTAGGTACCTAGAAACCACCATCACAGAAGACAACCAGCCGTCGTGGCGATTATTTGAGCGCCTTGCAAAACAACTAGAGACTCTTATTCAGCCCTCACCGTGGTTAGATAAACAAATACATTTTAAGGGTCAGCACGAATCTGAATCGCTGGTTCGTATCGGCCCCTTTAATTGTGCCCAAACAAGAGGTATATCATGAAAATTTTCGATGAAATCGAATCAGAAGTACAAAGCTATGCTCGCTCATTCCCGCGCGTATTTAATCGCACCAAAGGCGAGCTTATGTGGGATTCGGATGGGCAAGAATATTTGGATTTCCTTGCAGGCGCAGGAACCTTAAATTACGGGCACAACAACGAGCTCTTTAAAGCACCGCTTCTTCAGTACATCGAAGACGATGGTATTGCACATGGCCTTGATATGCATACCAAGGCCAAGGGCGAATTTTTACAGGCGTTCAACGACAATATACTTAAGGCTCGCAGCATGGAATATATCATGCAATTTACGGGGCCTACGGGTACTAATGCTGTTGAAGCGGCCATGAAAATTGCACGCAATGTGACGGGGCAACAAAACATTGTCACGTTTACCAATGGCTTTCACGGTGTCAGCCTGGGTTCTTTGGCCGCAACGGGAAACTCGCACCACAGAGATGCCGCTGGTGTGAGCTTAACCGGCACCCATCGCATGCCTTACGATGGATATCTAGGGGATGATATCGATACCACAGAATACCTAGATAAAGTGCTTTCCGATTCCAGTAGTGGTATTAACTCTCCCGCAGCGGTAATTGTTGAAACAGTGCAAGGCGAGGGTGGGATTAACGTTGCGAGCATTGAATGGCTCAAGAACTTGCAGGCGGTATGTCGAAAGCACAAAATTTTATTAATAGTGGATGATATTCAAGCTGGCTGCGGCCGTACGGGTAGCTTTTTCAGCTTTGAAGAGGCTGGTATAGAGCCGGATATTATCACCCTGTCTAAATCCCTAAGTGGCTATGGGTTGCCTCTTGCAGTAGTACTAATGAAGCCGGAACTCGACCAATGGAAGCCCGGTGAGCATAACGGTACCTTCCGTGGTAATAACCTAGCCTTTATTACCGCAAGGTTGGCTATCGAGCATTATTGGAAAGATAATCGTTTCGCCGACGAAACCAAACGCAAAGGCCAATACATTTCAGCCCGTCTAGAAAAAATTGTAAATCAATACGGTGAAGGAAACTTTTCGGCGCGAGGGCGTGGCATGTTTCAAGGTATTAACTGTGTCAACGGTGAGATAGCCGGCGAAATTACTCGTCGAGCCTTTAAGAAAGGGTTAATCATCGAAACTAGTGGTGCCGACGATCACGTGGTTAAATTTTTATGTGCCTTAATTATTTCAGATGAAAATCTTAAAAAAGGCATTGATATTGTTGAAGAATCGATCCGCGAAGTCTGCGCAAAAGAAGATATTCCTGAAGAGGTTGTATATTTTAGAGCCAGTTAAGTATCGGTAAGACGAACAGAACAAAAAGTAGAGCGAGACAATACAATGATCGTACGTAACCTATTAAAAGCCAGTCAGTCTAATCGAAAAATAGTATCGCCCGAGGGCAACTGGGAAAGTACGCGCCTTCTTCTCAAAGAAGATAATATGGGGTTCTCATTTCATATTACCACCATTTACAAAGGCGCCGATTTTGACATGCACTATCAAAACCACCTAGAGTCGGTTTATTGCATTGCAGGTGAAGGTGAAATAGAGACTACGGCTGACGGTAAGAAATACGCCATTTCACCCGGCACCGTTTACGCACTCGATAAGCATGACAAACACACGCTTCGAGCCTTTGAAGAAATGACCATGGCCTGTGTCTTTAATCCGCCGCTTAACGGCAAAGAGGTTCATAATGCCGAAGGCGCCTACGAATTAGAAGCCGAGACAATCGCCGAGTAATGGCACTCTATAATAGTAAGTAATTAACGTAATTGGGCCTGCTTTTTGCGGGCGAGATGGCTACGTAACCTGGCGGTACTTATAATAATAAATTGGTAATAAAAGAATGACGTATTCGTTTATTGGGTTTTTACTCTGTTTTACAGGTATAGGTTTGGCCTCCGCATGGTATAGCCGCGGAACAAAAGAAGATTACTATCTTGCCAGCGGTAATATACGCCCTTGGCTCGTAGGTTTGTCGGCAGTGGCCACCAACAATAGCGGTTATATGTTTATTGGTGTCATTGGGTACACCTACGCAACGGGTCTTGCTTCCATCTGGCTTATGATAGGCTGGATAGCAGGCGATTTTTTAGCGTCACTTTACGTACATAAACGTTTACGGCAAGCCACCGAAAAAAGCGGTGAAATTAGCTATGCTGGCGTTCTTAGCCAGTGGCACGGCCAAGAAGCTCCAGCACTCCAGCGTGTAATCGGTGTAATCTCTCTTCTCTTTTTGCTCACCTATGCAGCGGCTCAAATGGTAGCCGGTGGTAAGGCGCTGCACGTTTTATTAGATTGGCCATTATGGTCTGGTTCTGTGGCGGGCGCCGTTCTCGTTAGCCTCTACTGTTTTGCTGGCGGCATACGTGCATCCATTTGGACTGATGCCGCACAATCCATTGTCATGATAGTGGCCATGGCAACACTTCTAATTGTCGCCGTTGCAAATCTTGGCGGTACGTCGAACGCTATAGAACAAATGCAAAGTGTTGATGGTTTCATGGACTGGTTCCCAAAAGGCTTAGTATTTTCTGGTTGGGTGGGTGGAGGCTTATTTATTGTTAGCTGGTTATTCGCCGGCTTCTCTGTAATAGGGCAGCCCCATATTATGGTGCGCTTTATGACCCTTAATAATGCCGGAAACATGCGTCAAGCAAAACTCTGGTATTACTTTTGGTTTATTACGTTTTACGCCATGGCCACTGGTGTTGGTATGCTGGCCCGTATTTATTTATCGGATGTCGGGTTGTTTGATGCGGAACTGGCATTACCCATAATGGCACAGCAGCTATTGCCTCCTATTCTCGTTGGTTTGATACTTGCCGGTATATTTGCAGCCGCAATGTCAACCGCCGACTCACTCGTACTAAGTTGCTCAGCGGCCATCACCCACGATATTCTGCCACATAAAATTGAACGCACATGGGTTCTTAAGCTCACCACCGTCTTTATAACTGGCCTTGCATTGTTGCTCGCACTTTCAAATAATCAAAGCGTTTTTAACATGGTAATAATGGCCTGGTCGGGATTGGCTAGCGCCTTTGCACCGTTATTAATAATGCTGTGCTTAGGTAAAAAGCCCTCGCAAACCACCAGTATTATTGCTGTTGTTCTAGGGTTTTCCGTCGCGCTATTGTGGCGGTACGCTGGGTTGCAGGCTCTGGTGTATGAGGGCTTGCCCGGCATAATAGCCGGCCTAACAGTTTTCTTTGTATCGCCAATTGTTAGAAGAAAAGCGTAAGGCGGCCAGATTAAGAACAATGTTGGCGATTAGGTGCCGCTATTTTTTTAGGCTGTTTTTGGAGATGCGGATCGCTTTCAAACGTTGCTCTGGTTCGAATGGATGAGGCCATAGGGGCAAGGGGCTTAATAAGAGTTCCAGCTCGGGGCGAGTGCCTTTCTCATTCAATAGCGGCGGCTTACTCAACATTAACACGCCCATTGGTCTAAGGGGTTCTATAGCCCCACAATTCTAACCTCAGTTAAAAGTTGTGGGCTTATTCGTTACAGTAATTACCGTGGTGCATGTGTTTTTCGATAGAGCCTTGTAAGACCTTTCCAATGCCTTTGTTCATACCGCCCTATAACTATTTTTTTCTTCAGCAGTGTATCTACAAGGTTGTCTGTAACGCGATATGGCTTGATTTGCTGTGACCAGTTGTCTTAGTACATTCCGTGCAAAGCAATAGTGTGTTGCGCTCTCCTTTGCAATTTCTGCATTTTTTTTTGCTGGCGTTGCGCGTAGTGATATTTTCGCAGGCGGCGGTAAAATCTAATACTTGCTTGAACACCATAATATTCGTACTCCTCACATCGTTTTCTTAGGCCATTCAGTTAGATTTTTAGCGTCATTATTGGGGCAGGATTCTGTTTTTTGGCGTGCTTAACGGACGCCATCATCCCATGCGTTTCAACTATAACGACATATCTACAGTATCTGAGGCGGGAAAAAGAGGGTTGATTGGCATCAAAATGATTACAGATTGCGGTACAGCGAGATGTTGCCGTTTTGTACTTGCATTGGGCAACACAAGAATTTCTTGTGGCTATATGATGCGAGAGTATTTTGGGGCTCTAACCTGTTTTAGTTGCGAACGGTTGAGATAAGCATCAAATGCCATGCATATTCGTCGAATAAGTATGCGCCCAACGCTATGGACGCGTAAGCTTTCTGCTGTTATCGAGAGCAGGCCGTCGTCTTCTAATTCGGCGAGTGACGACAGTTCAGGCGCGAAATATTCTTTAAATCTGATACCGTACAGCGCACTTACGGAAGCAAAATCTACTTCAAAATGACAAATAAGCTCTGAAATCACGTGCTGACGAACGTGGTCGTCTGACGAAAGCGCAATGCCTTTTTGAGTGGGGAGCTCTTGGTTTTCAATTGCGGCGTAGTATTCTTCTACGCCTTTTACATTTTGAATAAACATAGAGCCAAATGATGCGATAGACGATACACCAAACGAAAAAAGCTCACAGTCACCGTGCGTGGCGTAGCCTTGAAAGTTTCGGTGGAGTTTTTTGTTCGATTGCGCTTTTGCTAACTCATCTGAAGGTAGGGCGAAGTGGTCCATCCCGACATATACGTAACCGGCCAATAGCAACCGTTCGATGCTGTTATACAAAATTTGGAGTTTTTCTTGTGGCTCTGGCAGTTGTCGAGCATCAATTTGTTTTTGCGTTTTAAACAGTTCTGGCATGTGGGCGTAATTAAAAACAGATATGCGGTCTGGCCTAATATCGATGACTCTTTCAAGTGTTTCACCAAAGCTGACCGTAGATTGCAGTGGCAACCCATAGATTAGGTCAACGCTTGTTGATGTAAACCCGAGTGAACGTGCAGAATTTACCAGCTCAGTAACCTCTTCTACGCTGTTAAATCGATTGACGGCCTTCTGTACGTGTTCGTCAAAATCTTGAACCCCCATACTTAAGCGGTTAAAGCCAAGCTGACGTAAATGTTTTAGTCGATTAGGTGTAACGCCTTGAGGGTGTATCTCTATTCCATATTCGCCCGAATCATCCTTGTGTAGCGTAAAATGTTTATTGATCTCTCTCATCAATAAGGACATTTGGTTGTCGCTTAAATAGGTAGGAGTACCGCCGCCCCAGTGAAGCTGGTCGACGGGGCGGGAGGTGTCGATATGATGAGCCTGCATCTGTATTTCTTTCATCATCGCGTCGACATAGGGCGTCGCTAAGGCTTTATTGGCGGTAATGATCTTATTGCAGCCGCAGTAATAGCAAACGGTATCACAAAAGGGGATGTGGAAATAAAGCGATAACGGAGATGCCGAGCGGTTACTAGTCTCGACTGCGTTTAGCCACTGCTGCTGAGTAAAACCCTCTTTAAATTGAGGGGCGGTGGGGTAGGAAGTGTATCGAGGCCCCGATAAATCGTGCTTTCGAATAAGTTCGTTATCCCATAACTGGCGGATTGTGCTTGGCATATAGCGCGGTACTCATGATGGTGATGGCAATGTTGATAAGTATAAATGGCTTGAAAGGCGTGCGATTGACCCATATCAATACGCGGGGTAGACTCAGCCCAGCTTACGTTACCCAACGCTTAAGAACCGGTTTGCAGCCCCTACCTGCGGCCCCCTCTAAGAAAAGGATTATCGAGAAATTCAGTTGCTGTTGCCTTCTAAAAGGCGCACTAAAAATCAAGGTTTTTAATTTTATGACCGAAGTATCAGGCGACACAACCACTACAATGTTTGATGGCATGCGCCGGTTGTTATCCGGCGTTACCGTGATTACGGCTAATAATTCTAAAGGCGAGAGATTTGCTATGACAGCGTCATCTGTCACGTCTGTTTCAGCCGAACCTCCTTCGTTATTGGTGTGTATTAATCGCCAAGCAACGTTGGATCATGCAATTTTGGAGACCCAGTTTTTCTGCGTCAATGTTCTTGCGCCAAAGCATAAGCAAATCTCCATCAATTGCGCTACACCGGAGGCCGGCGATAGTCGATTCGAACATGGGCACTGGCAGCAAGACTCAAAAACAGGTTTGTTCTATTTAGGTGATGCACAGGCTGTTTTTATCTGCAGTAAGAAAGCGACATTCGAATATGGCACTCACAATATTGTGGTGGGCGATGTGACTACAACGTTAATCGATGCAAGCGAGGTAAGTGTACTGGGCTACTTGAACGGAAGCTATCTAGAACTCTAAACTGGCAGGGCGGCATATACGCAAGCGCCTCATCGCCTAATTAAAGTGCAAAGTGACCAATAAGTCTGCGTTAAGGACGTAAATTGAAATCAGTTTAAAAAAAACGCTGGAACTGTTTGACAACAAGTTAGAAAAAGGTAGAATGCGCCCCTCTCGCGGAAGGACGTCTGAGCGATCAGATTATGCGGGTGGTTAGCTCAGTTGGTAGAGCGGCGCCCTTACAAGGCGTAGGTCACAGGTTCGACCCCTGTACCACCCACCAAAACTTCCTAGAGAGTAGTGACTACTGCGGCCCGGTAGTTCAGTTGGTTAGAATGCCGGCCTGTCACGCCGGAGGTCGAGGGTTCAAGTCCCTTCCGGGTCGCCATATATAAAAAGCCTCACTCTATCGAGTGGGGCTTTTTTCGTTCTAGATTGCCTTTGTTTCAGTATCGAACCTTCCGCCTAATACCTTAGCGCCACCTACTATCTATTGGAAAGTAAGCTACAGTTAAAGTGCCTATATAATTAAAATATTGGGCGAACCGCTGTAAGTAGAACGGAAACGATGATTTCCTTTGGCACGAACTAACTTGTCAACAGACTGTCATATTTCCAACGTATTGTGGAAACACGCAATCCAACCACTCTTGGTTTACCTATTTGTTGTCTCAAGTGTTGCTTCAGGCCAGTGCAAACAAAAAAATAAGCGCGGCTAGGCAGCAGAACCTTCACGGTTAACCCTTTAGCGTAAAATGTTTTAACGGATTGCTAGCTTTAGATCATAAGGAGTTGTAATGCACGATTATTTAGAAGAGTTACTTTATAACAATGGGCAAAATCTCGGCGATGACTGGGATTCCGATGCGCAAGAATCTGATATTGATGAGGAAGACGAAATAGATGAGTGTGAAAGTTTTTAATTAATGCATTTGAGTCATATTTAGGTGTACGTTAACACTTAAGAAAAGCGGGGCAGGTCAATCACCATCGCCCCATATCATAGCGTTCAACGCCCCCCCCCCCCCGCGATACTGAAATCCCGTAAGCCGAACGTTCATTAACTACGTGGTCGTCCTGCCGGCTCAAATCGTTACGCTATTCACGTTTATAGTGAATATTGCCGTTCAACCCGCGTTTCTGAAGGCCTGTTCACAACGCAAATTTAGTGAGTGGTCAATAATGACAGCAATATCGCCTGTTTTTAGCTGCAGGTGCCCGTTGTTTGGTAATCAGTAGGTAGTAAGCGAACGTGATTTTCGACCATGATGAACTAGCTCGAGCCGTATTATTTTTTAACGATGCTGGAGCCATTGTCAAAGAAATGCATTATACGGAATTTGAGGCAATATTAGATAACTATGTACCCTCTATCGACTGGGCAGGTCAAACGGCAAAATCGGTGTGTATTGACCTTGATTCAAAGCTCCGTATTCGCACGGCCATCTTTTTTACAATCGGCTTTAACGCCAAGGGTGAAGTTGATAGTACGTGGAATATACCGTTAGACCAGTTAATTGGTAGTGCCATCAGAGGCCCTGATTTGGGTGCAGGCCCTATTCGTTTAGTGTGTGCTAGCCAATGCCCCATCCAATATTTTAAAGATTCCTTATGGGACCCGGATATGCGTTCGGGCAAAAACCATCTATCGATACTCTCTAAGGCCGCGCTGCGTAATAAGCTCTCCATTCAATTTAGGGAGGGGCCACACGAGCCTGCGCAGGCAGGCTCTCCCCCTATATTGAATAACGAACTATTAGAGCAAAAGATTAGCGGTGAGCTAAGAAAAGAGTATGCATCCGAATTTAGAAACCAGACAGCTCAGCTACTAAAGGATCAGCGTCTTCGCGCGGCAACAATAAGCAATGAAAGTAAAAAAAGTATTGCCTCTTTAAAGGTTGATTACAGCAATCGAATTGAGGAATACAGGACGATAATCGCTGAGAAGAACCGGACGATAGAAGAGGAGCGCGAGCGTAACCAAGCACTAAAAGAAACAATAGACGGCCAAGCAATGAAAATTGAGGGGCTGAGAGAATATTTTGAGCATAAGCTTGAGAAGGCTGAAGGGCAGGGAGCCGAGCATATTCATAGTCTCCGAGATAATCATCAAGCGGAAATTGAGGCCAAAATAACGGTTGCGACAACAGAACTGAACGAAATGTTGCAGATGCGTGAGGTAGAGCTTATGTATCGCAACGAGCAAGAGCGACAGCTTCGGGATGAAATTTCGCGCCTCAGGAAAGAAAACGAAGCGCTGATGGGCAATACAAATGAGGGGCTTCTTTCAAAAATGGTGGGCAAGGGTATTAGTTTTGTTAGCTATCAACCTGGCGCAGGGCACATTACAATACCGTTTGCCGATATAGCGGATTACATGACGAATTCAGTCGCCTACGCTGCCGCCCAATGTGGGGTGAAAGAAGCACTTTACAAAGCATGGCTCGACCATTATCAGGCACCTGTCTGCAGTGCTATCGACGAAAATGGCAGTATCTGTGGCGAAAACGTTCCCCGCATAACCAACCCAACCGATTTCCATAGTGGTGATGAAGATCGATGCAGTGCCCACAAAGAGATTAAAAGTGCCGGAAGCCTCAAAGTTGTTAGTGGCTAAGTCACTAACGCAACTCCTTAATTATGAACCACAACATCTCGCTCAAATGGCCCCCCTCCAAGGCATAGATCTGCCATCGCTTAGCGATGCAGGTGTGCGTCTAAGCCTACTGAGGCTCGATTTAATGCATGAGCGCCTTAGCGGAAATAAATTGTTTAAGCTGTACTACCATCTAAAAGCGTATAGAGCGCTCGGGCAAGCTATACCCATTGCCAGTTTTGGTGGTGCATACTCGAACCACTTGCATGCTTTAGCGGTAATGGGCGATATGCTTGGCTTCCCCACGATTGGCATCGTACGCGGTGATGGTTTTGATTGCGCTAATGCGACGCTAAACGATCTTCAGCGCCTCGGCATGCAGGTACATTTCGTTGATCGAATGCGCTATCGGGGGCGTAACAGTGACGAATTATTAACCTCGTTAGAGCACACATTAGGTAAGGTTTTTTGGGTGCCGGAAGGTGGTGGTGGCAAGCTAGGTATTAAAGGATGTATAGCCATTGGTCGACGATTGCGAGCTTTGCAGGCCGATACTATTGCTGTGGCAACGGGTACAGGCTCAACTTTAGCGGGTATTGTAGCGGGTTTGTCGTTTGGAACAGAAACACCAATGGCGCGTGTATCGCCGGTGCTTGGATTTAGCCCATTGAAAAAAAGTAGTCAATGGATGAGCGAATCCGTTGCTGAATCGCTACCGCTGGTTGGGTGCGCAGCTCGTCCTTCGTCTTGGCAGGTGACAGATGAGTTCCATTTCGGTGGTTTTGGGACGTTTCCCGTTGAATTAAACGAATATCTACATGAGTTCGAATACAGAACACGTGTATTATTGGACCCCGTGTACACCGCTAAGATGATGTACGGAATAGAGCGTTTGGCTCTAAGAGGTTTTTGGCCGAAAGGAAGTCATATTGTCGCGGTTCACACGGGTGGGCTGCAAGGTAGGCGTGGCTTCCACTTGAAAGACTAGTGTCCCGCGCGCATTCGCTAAGCGCCTACCAATTGCATGTAATTCATCTATGCATGCGCTTCATATTTTACTGTAACTGTTTGGGGCTATAGTCTTTACAGTGCGGTTAAGAAAAGGGCCGAGCCACACTGTGTACCGTTCATATTTAGCCCTATCATACAGGGGCGCTATACTATGATCGTTACTAAAGTGTGCCGTCGTTATAGTGACAGTTCAATGAGTGCTACTAGCTTGTATAAATGGCTAGTTACCGCGCTAAAATAGTGGGAGAGTTTGTTTAAATGGGATTGTTACAAGGCGCCGTAATGCATCATTCAGAACAAGAAGAAGACGATTTGCTTAATGCATCAGGAGCACTTGTTCCCTTAAAAGCAATGAAGCGAAACTTTTTAGAAGATCTTTTCTTGCGTGCAGAAACACAAACGGTTTTCGCGCAAGACATCATCTTTGATATTGATAGTTATGATAATCAACATGTTTACCTCTTGTTTGGTGAAGTAGAATTACACTATCGCTCGGGTCATAAAGAACATATTCAAGCGGCGTTAAACCAACTCCCGTTAGCGCAAGAGCAACCACGTCAATGTCGAGCAGTTGCCTTAACCGATGCAACGGTATTAAGGATTGATAGTGATCAACTTGACCGAACACTTAGCTGGAGTCAAATAGCACAATATTTAATGTCCGAGGTTTCTCTGCAGCGTGATCTTGATGAGGATCTCGACTGGATGCATACGGTATTAAACTCAAACCTTTTTTATAAAGTGCCGCCGGTTAATGTGGAGCAAATATTTTCTCGCCTCACGCCAATGGTGGTGCATAGTGGTGAGGTAATTCTTAGGCAAGGCGAGATAGGGGATTGCTGTTACTTTATTAAAGACGGTAGCGCTACGGTTACTCACTACAATGAAGCCAATAAAAGCATAGAGAAAGTTGCCGATATTGCAGCAGGGCGTTGTTTTGGCGAAGATTCTTTGGTGTACGAGCAGGCACGAAACGCAACAATCACGATGAGTTCTGATGGTGTGTTAATGCGGCTGGAGAAAACAGATTTTCTATTATTATTAAAAGAAGCTGTCGTTGACGAAGTCAGCGACAAGGATCTGGTCAATATGGCGGAGCAGCCAATCCTTGTGGACGTGCGAACCGAAGAAGAGTATTCCGCAGGGCATTTTGCACTGTCTGCGAATATTCCGCTTAACTTGCTCAGTATAAAAAAACGCTTGTTGCTACCAGAAAAAGCGTATGTATTTTACTGTAATTCCGGGCGACGCAGTCGAGCAGCCGCCTATTTACTGGGTAAGCAAGGTTATAATGTCCTAGCGCTAAAGGGGGGGATTGATGGCGATAGCCTCTCGAATCAGCTTGTTACGGAGCCGGGTTATATCATTCGAGACGGCGAATTAATTTCTGGCCAATAGTTGTTCACCACCATTAACCGGCTTGTTTTCTTTTCGGTATGTACGTCGTCCGCAAAAGAATGCTCTGGCTGATGCGTGAGTTCAAGCATATAAGGAATCGCCGAAGGCGAGGGCAGGTCAAAAGCGGTCAAAGGGTTGTTGACGCCGTTTCCCGTCAGCCACTCTGTTTTTTTGAGCAGGCTAACCGTAAAGTATTGGCTAGTTTTGTTGGCCTCTATTAAGTTTTTCAATTCTTTTTCGTGTATCCAGTGGCCCATTAAACATTCAGCGTTCGCAATTGCAGGTTGAGCGATTAACGCTGACCAGTGTATAAAAAACATACCTTTTACCAAGTATTGTGATTGCGCCTCACAGGAGGTAGGGTTGCCGTTAAGCTGCAGCGCTTTTTTTCGAGCCGCCTTCGAGCGCTGAAATAGTGTTAGTTGTTTTGCCAATAAGTGGTCTATTTTTAACCCAAGCTTGTCTTTTGCGTTAGGCCCGAGCCAGTGCATAGGGTCATACGGTAAGCTCGCTTTTTGGGGCAGTAAAAAAAATTTTACTGCGGCTTCTACGTGTAATAATTGATTTTGCTGATCTTGTAACAGGAAATCGAACTCTCCAGCGGTTATACCATCCTCATTAATTTGTATATTTTGAGCTAACAGGGCAGGGCGGTTCGTCTTGACTGCAGGCAAGGACTGGAGCGCAAAGGCAATTAATTGTTCAAAATAAACACCAAGCCGCTGAGGGCTTTGTTTTATAGTTAGGGTGTATCGATCCGGTAAACCGCGTAAACTTATGTTTTCATCCAGCTTGGTTAGCCAATGAATAACGGCCTGCTGGCTGTCAGGTAGGCCCCACAGGGTTTTACCAGCACTAACACTATTACCCAGTTCTTTTTCGACTAAATCCGGGCTAAAAATTACCCATGCAAGATCGTTAACCGCAGAATTTTTGAAACGCAGCCATATTTCTGTTTGGTTGCCACAAAAAATGTGAGAAAGATCCGTGGTGGGTAAATTGGCGACTTTCGGTTCCGTCATATAAAATCCAATAATCTCAACTTATTTAATATAACTATGACTGCATATAAAACCATCGGCCTGATTGGTCGGCTCGCGAGTGCGAACACACAATATTCTATCAGCCGGCTTGTATCTTATCTTGGCAAGCAGCAGGTGGAAATATTGCTTGACGAGGAAACAGCGTCAGTTTTGCCCGATGCCAACCTTCCTATTACGCCTCGCATAGAGCTGGCAATTCGGTGTGACCTCATCATAGTGGTGGGGGGGGATGGAAGTCTACTGTCCGCGGCTAGAGCCTTTGCGGGTCATAACGTACATTTGTTGGGTATTAACCGTGGCCGGCTAGGCTTTTTAACGGATATATCGCCCGAAGATATTGAATACAAAGTTGGTGAAGTGCTAGAAGGTAAATTTCAAACAGAACAACGATTTTTGTTGGATTGTAAAGTTGTGCGTAATGGCTCCATATTATCTTCTGGGTTAGCGCTAAATGACGTTGTTGTTCATCCCGGTAAGTTTATACGCATGATCGAGTTTGAATTGTATGTGGGCGATGAGTTCGTTTACCGGCAACGCTCGGATGGGCTTATTGTCTCATCACCTACAGGGTCAACGGCGTATGCGCTAAGTGGCGGTGGGCCGATCATGCACCCTAATCTTGATGCTATTGCGCTGGTGCCGCTATACCCGCATACGCTCAGTAGTCGTCCCATCGTTGTCAGTGGAACAAGTGTTATTCGGCTTATTGTTTCCGAGCAAAATAATTTGAACCCACTGGTCACTTGCGACGGTCAAAATCAAACAACGTCTCAGCCAGGCGATGAGGTGGTCATCACAAAATCTGATAAAACTATAACGCTCATCCATCCTGAGGGACATGATTTTTACGAAACCTGTCGAACGAAGTTAGGTTGGGCTAGCCACACAGGAAATACCTAAATTAGCAGATGAATATGCAAGGCTACGATATTATTGGCGATGTACACGGTTGCGCCCAAACGCTAGAAAAACTTCTGGTAAAAATGGGCTATTGGAATAAAGCACCTGATGCTGAATTTCCCGTTTATAGCCATCCCTCGCGAATGGCGATATTTCTAGGCGACATTCTTGATAGAGGGCCCCGTATAAGAGAAGCTCTGCACATAGTAAAAGGTATGGTCGATGCCGGCAGCGCATACTGCGTGATGGGGAATCATGAGTACAATGCCCTTGGTTACACGACGCTTGCCCCAGAATATCTTGATAAGACTTACGTGCGTGAGCACAACAGCCGTCACAATAGGCTTATTGCCGAAACCTTAACGCAGTTCGCGAGCTACCCAGAAGAATGGCGAATGTTTCTAGAATGGTTTCAAACGTTGCCAATATTCTTAGAATTCGATGCTTTTCGCGTTGTACATGCTTGTTGGGATGCAGAGTTAATCGCAGAGTTTTTAGTGCTGAACAATAATCAGACCCAGGTTACCACACAATTTATACGGGAATCGGCAGAGAGGGGCTCCTTTCCACAGCGTTTTATGGATAGACTCACGCGAGGTACCGATTTGGCATTACCGGAAGGTCGAAAAATTGCAGGTAAAGACGGTTTGGAACGGCGGGCTTTTAGAACAAAATTCTGGGCAAAAGCACCAAAAACCCTCCAGGATGTCGCGTTTCAGCCGGACCCCTTGCCTGATGATATTGGAGCCTTATCTTTAAATCACGAGCAAAAAAACGCGCTACTGTGTTATTCAGAAAACGAAAAACCGGTTTTCGTTGGTCATTATTGGCTACAAGGGAATCCCGAACCGGTCACAAAAAATTTGGCCTGTTTAGATTACAGTGCCGTAAAATATGGTCGCCTCGCGTGTTATCGATTTGACGGCGAACATTATTTAGATAAATCCAAATTTTGCTGGATTGATGTCACGCCCACTAATAGCAGCGATGCTTAATTCGCGCGCTAGTCGCTCTACAGCCTTCACACGAACCGAATGACCTCTATGAATTGGATAAAAATCGCTGAATTTCCGGTGGATGCTCCCTTACACGGCCTCCATCAATATTTAGATGCGCATAACGTCGCGCACCGAATAGCAGAGCATGGCGGCGTACAGGAACTATGGTTGTTGGATGCAGCGGAAACATCTGTAGTCGAGCGTTACTTTTCGGAGTATTACAGGGATGGTACGGTGTCTGCCACCACGCCAATATCCCGCGAAAAAAAGCCTACAGCAGCAGGATATTTTGGCGCATTAGTTCGCCGTTCGCCTTTCTCCATTGTAATGATCGCACTCGGTATTGTGGGCTATGTTATGCAGGATATCCTGCATGCGCAATACTGGGTGGATCAATCCCTTTTCCTACCGTTGTTAGCGGCATTGTCGCAAGGTGAACCTTGGCGTTTAATTACTCCGGCTTTTATTCACTTCAATTTTTTCCACATTTTATTTAATGGATTGTGGATGTGGGAGCTTGGTGCGCGTGTTGAGCAATTTTCAGGAAAGGTACGTTACCTCTTTCTTTTTGTTGCCACAGCGATAGGGGCAAACTATTGCCAATTTCTTATGACCGAAGGCAATATATTTGGCGGCTTATCTGGTGTAGTGTACGGTTTGCTGGGCTACTTATTTGTGTGCGGCCGAGTATCAAAAAGTAAGCTAGTGACTATGCCCGTGGGGCTATACGGTTTTATGTTGGCATGGCTAGCGCTTGGTTTTTTCGGCGTAGTCGATTGGTTTATCGATGGTCAAGTGGCTAATGGTGCGCATTTGGGCGGTTTACTAACAGGTCTAAGTGTCGCAGGCCTTGAGTATTTATGGTCAAAATACATTACTAAATCAAATAAGTATCAGCGCTAGAAAAGAACTAAAGAGAGTATTATGACCCCTGAAGATATTTTAAGAACAATGACACCAGAAATCTATCGTCGTTTTCAAACTGCCATAGAAATACGAAAATGGCCAGATGGAAAAGTATTATCGCCAGAACAAACAGAGATTTGTCTACAAGCCATAATTGCTTATGAGCATAAATACGTACCCGAGAACGAACGCACTGGCTTTGTTCCACCGAAAAAAACGCCGTGTTCAGATGATACGGGAAAAAAATCTGAAGAAACCTTGAAGTGGCAGTAGCCCTGGAGTTCAATTGTGAATAACCCCAAAACCATTTATCTAGCCGATTACCAAGCGCCACTTTTTACGTTAGAAAAAACTAAGCTAAATTTTGATTTGTATGAAAATCATGCAGAAGTAAGATCCGAATTAACGTTTCTAGCAAACGAGAGCAATAGCGCTCACCCTTTGGTCTTACACGGTCAGGGGCTTACGCTAGTGAGTATAGCGATCGACGGAACAGTACTGGATGATTCCCGTTATTCAGTGAGCGATGATTGTCTTACTATACCTAACGTGCTCACTCACTTTACGTTGACGTGTATAACCAAAATAGAGCCACAAAATAATACCTCTCTGGAAGGGCTCTATAAATCGCAAAAGATGTTTTGTACGCAGTGCGAAGCTGAAGGATTTAGGACAATAACCTATTTTCCGGATCGACCAGATGTAATGAGTGAATTTACTGTGCGCATAACGGCCGATAAGGCGTTATACCCCGTACTACTATCAAATGGAAACAAAATAGGAGAAGGGGCGCTTGACGAGGGGCGTCATTGGGTTGAATGGCACGACCCACATAAAAAACCGAGTTATTTATTTGCATTAGTGGCTGGCGACCTCGTTAATCTTGATGGCTATTTTACAACGTCCTCTGGACGTGAAGTATTGCTACGTATATACGTAGAAGCTAAAGATATTAATAAATGCGAACACGCGATGCAGTCGCTAAAAAAGGCCATGAAATGGGATGAAGATGTTTATGGGCGGGAATATGATCTGGATGTTTTTATGATCGTTGCCGTAGACGATTTTAATATGGGCGCAATGGAAAACAAAGGCCTTAATATTTTTAATACCAGCTGCGTGCTGGCGAGTAGTGCAACCACTACTGACGAGAGTTTCTTGTCAATCGAGGCCATTGTTGCACACGAATATTTCCATAATTGGTCTGGGAATCGGGTCACCTGTCGTGATTGGTTTCAACTTAGTTTAAAAGAAGGTTTTACTGTTTTTCGAGATGCAGAATTTTCATCGGATATGGGGTCACGCACCGTAAAACGGGTTGAAGATGTAAACATGTTGCGCACGCATCAATTTGCTGAAGATGCCGGGCCAATGGCACATGCGGTTCAGCCAGCCTCGTTTATTGAAATATCCAATTTCTATACGTTAACCGTTTATGAAAAGGGCGCAGAAGTTGTTCGAATGATCCATAGTTTGCTTGGTGCAGCGCTATTTCGCCAAGGCAGCGATTTATATTTCGAACGCCACGATGGTCAAGCTGTAACCATCGACGATTTTATAAAAGCTATGACAGACGTTTCGGGTAGAGATTTTACGCAGTTTATGAATTGGTATCGTCAAGCCGGTACACCTCGTGTAAAAGTAAGAGGAAAGTATAACCCTGATGCGCATACCTATAATCTTACGGTCAAACAAAGCTGCCCCCCCACGCCAGAATGTGAAATGAAATTGCCTTTCCATATTCCTATGGCAATGGGTTTAATTGGTCTAGAAGGCCCACTCAGTTTTACGCTTAAAGATAATGCTGGTGAATCAAGCACCCATAGGGTCGTTGAAATTACTGAGAAAGAACAAACGCTCGTTTTTGAAAATGTTAGAGAAGAGCCTGTGCCGTCGTTATTTCGCGATTTTTCGGCGCCTATAAAGCTAGACTTTCAGTATACGCTTACCGATTTGGCTCGGTTAATTACGCGTGATGACGATGGCTTTTGTCGTTGGGATGCTAGCCAACAAATGGCGGTTTCAGTTATAAAAGACGTTATGCAGGCACTGGGTAATGAACCAGCACCAACGGTTAACCCGCAACTATTAGAAACGCATAAGCAACTCCTGGAGCAAGCTATAGAAGCGGCTTCGGGTAAGAGTGAGCAAGATCTGCAAATGTTGGCTTACACGTTAACCTTACCGAGTGAAGAGTACCTTAGTGAAACGCAAACAATAATCGATGTTGAATGCACCCATCATGCGCGTGTTCGAGTGAAACGTAAATTAGCGCAGCAATTTTACGGGTTGTATCACGATCTATACACCTTGCTGGACAAGCCCAAGGCGTACTCAGCCGATACACAGAGTATCGCTGAGCGAAAGCTTAAGCATACGGCTTTGAGTTATCTCGTTGCCTCTGGCAAGCAGGAAGCGTTGGCGTTGGCAAAAAGTCAGTTCGATAAAGCCGATAATATGAGTGATGAGTTTTCGGCATTAGCTGAATTGGTACACAGTAATAGCCAAGCAGCTATTGCGCTAAAAGAAGAAAGTCTTGCCGCGTTTTACACAAAATGGGCCGATGATACATTAGTAATGAATCGATGGTTTTCCGTTCAAGCGAGCAGCTCGAATCCAACAACACTTTCGACCGTAAAACAGTTAATGGATCATCCTAGCTTCGATAAAAACAACCCGAATAAATTGCGTGCACTAATTGGTGGTTTCTGTAGCCGGAATGCTATCTGTTTTCACGATCGATCGGGCAAGGGGTACGCATTTCTCAGCCAACGTATTTTAGAGCTTAACGATTCCAACCCCCAGATGGCCTCGCGCTTACTAGCGCCATTAACGCGTTGGAAGAAGTATGATGATCAGCGGCAGCAATCTATGCGACAAACGCTTTCTACGTTGTTGGAACACCCAGCCTTGTCGAAAGATGTTTTTGAAGTGGTTACCAAAAGTTTGGCATGAGTAATTGACAATGAACCTTAAAAATACCTCTCAGCGTTACGGCCTAGTGAGTATCATACTCCATTGGCTTGGTGCCATCGGTGTGTTTGTCCTGTTTTTTCTTGGGCTTTGGATGATGGAACTAGATTATTACGATGCTTGGTATAAAAGTGCTCCGGCACTGCACAAGAGTATTGGTTTTGTGGTGGTGCTACTTTTTGTTGTCCGCTTCTTGTGGCGTTCTTATTCTAAACCGCCTACCGCATTGAAATCTCATAAATATTGGGAGGTTTTGGTCGCAAAAGTGATCCATACAGCATTCTATTGCGTAGTGGTATCCATGTTAATAAGTGGTTATTTAATCACAACGTCTAAAGGGCAGCCCTTGGAAGTACTAGGTTTTATAGCACTACCTGCCACTGTTACCGGCATAGAAAATTTAGAGCATTATGCGTCTGAGGTTCATGAGTTTATGGCATTTCTTATTGTCGGCGTTGCGACGTTGCATGGTCTAGCGGCGTTGAAACATCATTTTTTCGATAAAGACACTACGTTAAAACGCATGCTCGGTCTATAGCTTGGTCATTAGATCGTATCGTGTAGTTAACTCAGTGCCCAACGACGTTTTTTAACCGTTATTTAACGTTTATATTCCAATAAAAAACCATGCATTACCCAAAGTATAAGGAAGGACATCATGAAACACTTAACAATACGATTAACCCAACAGCGTATATCCCATTATTTATTGGGTGTAGTTTTACTTGTTGCCAGTATAACCGCCCCAACCATTAGCGTAGCTGATGATTATGTCATCGATACAAAAGGTGCTCACGCCTTCGTTCAGTTTCGCGTTAAGCACTTAGGTTACAGTTGGTTATATGGACGATTTAATTCATTCGAAGGTGAGTTTAGTTACGACCCTAAGAAACCAAACGCGAGCACGGTGGATATTACCGTTGATATGACCAGCTTAGATACGAATCATGCTGAGCGCGAAACACACTTGGCTGCACCAAAATATTTAAACTCTGGCAAATATACAACCGCTAGCTTTAAGAGTACTGCCTACAAAGCGATAGGCGATAAAACCGCTGTATTGACAGGTGACCTCACGTTTATGGGCGTAACAAAGTCGATCAATATTGATGTTGAACATATAGGCGGCGGTGCTGATCACTGGGGTGGCTACAGACAAGGGTTTGAAGGCAAGGCAACCATTACCCCGAAAGACTTCGGCTTGGATATGGCCTCAAAACTTGGCGAAGCTGCGGCACAGGTCGAGCTGATATTATCAGTTGAAGGCATTCGTAAGTAGATATTCTCTAAGTCCCAACAGGTGGCTACATATTACCTATATGGCCACCTGTTGGAAGTATTGTTAAAGAGACGTTCAGTGTAGGGCGCCCAGGCCTTTTTTCAATGCTCGCCATTCATCCCAACGTCCAAACATTTATTCCCCATATAATGGCTTTAACGTTTTACAATCTTTGGTTCCTGTTTTGGTAGCCGCTTCTTGCCAATCTTTAATCGCACTCATTAACAAGTTTGGGTTCCAGTGTTTATCGCCGTTAGCGCTAAAGAGTGCGCTATCCAAGGCGGAGAGTTGGGTTTCAATCACGGAATCTTTTGTAGCACGGGCTATATCGGCAAGCGCATGGATTTGAGCGAGAGGCCAATTAGCGTTAGCCCAGTTGATCGTTGCTGTACGCACAACGTTAAGATCGCTACCACGACAAGCGTGTTGCAGCGCCTTCCATGCTTGCTTCTTATTGGCGCTCATCGTAAGCCCATGGTTGTTTTCAGGTTCTGCTTTTACGTGAGTGTTTTTTCTCAACCGAAGCACCCATACGCTAAACCACAGTGTGGTACACATAAAGAATACCGCGAGAGCTTGCCACAAAATACTGACATTCTGCTGCGATTCTACCGGCTCTATAGGGGTAAGTGGTTGTGGTTGCCCTAGAGCCTCGCTTCTCGCATGTGCATTCGCTTCTATATCAGAGTTTGCTGCAACTATAACCGTTCGCGAGGGTAACGCTGCATATTTCAGCTCGTTGGCTTGGCTGTCCCACCACGGAATACTGACAGCCGGAATAATGACTTCGCCACTTTCCGAAATGACTACAGCCAAGGTTTCTACTCGTTGTGATATTACGCCCTCAGCACCTTTGCTCTCTCTTAATTCTGGTTGGTCTGCGTAGAATTTAACGCGAGCGTCCGTGGGAGAGCCGATAATAGTGGGAAGCTGAGAAGACATTAAACCATTTGCGGTTAATGTTAGCGTGCGCGTTATGGGCTCACCCACCTTAAAGTTTTCTGGAGCCGTATTCCATTGTTCGGTTAATGACAGTCCGCTGGACGGAAGCCATGTTGCATTAGTAGGAAATTCAGCCGGCTGGCTTGCTACCTTGATGGTTTTATCTGCCGTTCGTAATCGCTTTATTTCATAGCGTGCACCGCCATAGTTCCATAAATTGCGATTTTGCGTTTTTGCTATTTTGGCAGACCATGTTAAGGAAGGCAGCGAAATGTCGCCACTAGCCTGTGGAAAAATCGCATAGTTAAATGCTGCAACATTATAGGTTTTACCCTGGATGTTACGACTAAAGTTGGATCGCTCTAATGGTTCAACAATAGCGTTTTCAATTACTGGTGCAGGGTTTTCCAATCCTTCAATATTGACAGAATAAAACAATTGATAGGTAAGCAATATTTGTTCTTGTACATGGGAGGAGGTTGTATTGAGGATTGTCTCAACAAAAATATCATCCTGTTGGCCTGCGGGGAGAGGCGCATTTGCAGATACGGATATTACGATGGCATCGGTGAAGGCATTGTCGAATTTAAATGATGGCACAACCAATCGGCCAACGCCTCTAGGTAAAAGAACCATACTCCATTCGGTATGGGACTCGACACTTCCGTTCGAATTGCGAATCTGGTTGCTTGTCGATTGATTTAAAATTTCGAATTGATCTGTTAACGCGCTAAAATCGGGTTGTGACTGTGTCGAACCACTGTAACGAACGACAAGATTAAACGTTTCATTCATGGACACCTGCGTACGATCTACACGGGCCGTAAACGTTTGGGCCTGTGCAGTGCTATTCAACAGCCACAGCAATACCATTATTCCAACGGAAAATACTGTGTTCAAAAGGGGGGAAGTGGGGTTGTTCATTCTAGTCCTCATAATCATTTACCAACGTTCCTCTTCTTTTGTTTGATTCGGAAATAGCATGGAGTTTTGTCGTACGCTACGTTTGCGCTGGCTATTTTCATACTGAAATTTGTTCCGTAAAAGCCCGCTGGGGTCGTCGGGTACTTTTCTCAGCCATTGCTCAAGTGACTGCTGAGCTTCTTGCTGTGCTTTTTGTTCAGCCATTTGCGCCAACGACATTGCTGCAGGCGCATCTTCGGTTGCACTATCGTCGTCACTAGCATCTGGTGGAGTTATAGACTCTGCTGAATCTTGTTGTTCGGGTGTATTGTTGGCCGTGCTTGCTTCGCTTTCTTGTTCAGGGCGCTCTTCATTCTCAGCTGTTTGATCATCTTGCTGACCGTATTGTTGCTCTAAGGCTTCTTCTTGCTCATCGGATAACGCTTGCGTGTTTTCTCCCGGAGTTTGCTCAGAAGAATCAGAATGCTCACCCGATTGTTGGTCGCCCTGTGGTTCGTTGTTGGCTTGCTGCTCGTCGCCTTCATTAGAATCAGATTCACCGCCAGCTTCGCCTTGCTGTTGGTTGCTATCAGATTCGTTAGGGTTTTGTTGTTGATCTTGATCACCTTCGTTTTGATCACCGTCTCCGGGTTGTGATTCCTGGCCTGCCTGTTCTTCGGCCAATTTTTTTAACGCTTCTGCGATGGTTTTATTATTGATGGCATAAGCATTACTGGGGTCGAGCTCTAGCGATTGTTGGTAATGTTCTATGGCTTCATCAAACTTTCCAAGTTGCGTAAGGGCATTGCCTCGGTTATATAAGTCTTCACTGGTATCTCCGGCAAATGCCTCCAATGCTTGTTCAAAATTATTCGCATTGTAATGAGCGATACCTTGCCACTGTGGATGATTAAACTGATCAGCGGCGGCAGCGGGGTCAGACGGTAGCAATGCCTGTGCTTGCTGATCTTGCGTTAACCATAGGTCGTCCCAAAGATTGTTAGGCTCGACAGCATTTGCTTGCTCTGCAGGTAGTACAAGCGCTATAAACCCAAAACTTAATAACCAGCCGCGCCTAAAGGCGAGGGCTGCAAACGGTAATAGTATTAAAAGAAGGTAAGGGCCATGTTCGTACCATTGGTCGAACAATCGGCTAGTTTCGCGAGTCTCGTCAGATTCGGCCTTAAATACAAAATTTTGTATGGTGCGTAAATCAAACTCGGTTTGAGTAAACGGAATATATAACCCATTTAATTCAACCGCTACATCGCTTAGCTCACGGTCGTTTAAACGCGCTATCACCATGTCGCCTTGCCTATCGTAAGCAAAACCACCGCTAGCTAAAGGTATGGGCGCGCCCTCTGGAGTACCGATTCCCCAGATGCTAATGGTGTGTTGTGTGTCATCGTGTAACTGACGAAGTTCCGCTTGGGCACTTCGTGCGATACCGTCGGTTAGAAAGACGATATCACCTTTAGCGATGCCGCCGTCTGCCAATAGTTGTTGTGCGAGTTCTAGGGCCATTTCCGTATTGCTACCCTTTGCAGGCATGATGGCAGGGTCGAGCCCAGACAATAACGACACAATAGTTTCGGTGTCGTCCGTTAGAGGCGTCACAATATGAGCTTCACCACTGTAGGCAATTAATGCGGTTAAACCTTCTTTTCGTTGCCGTAGTAGCTCTATTAATTTTAACCTCGAACGGACTAATCGTGACGGTTTAACATCCTCTGCCATCATGGACGGTGATAGATCCCAGGCGATGACTAAAGCTGAGGTTTCACGGTGTAAAGGTTGTGGTAGTTTTTCCCATGCGGGGCCGGCTAGGGCAAGGGTTAATAACGTCCAGAGTAATAATAATATTATAAAAACACCGCGCGAGCGCTGCGATAGTTTTCCGTCCATTAAATAAGGCAGTAAATGCGGCGCAATAATACTTTGCCATTCGCGTGAACGCGAGTGCGCGCGTATGGCAAGAATTACGAGAACAATGGCAGGAACTATTAACGTTAACCATTCTGGGCGAAGAAAGTGAAAGTGCGTTGTTAATAAACTCATTATGTTTTAGCCTCGCCAGACAGCGTTACTCGAGCAACTGTACCTATCTTTATTAAGCGAAAAACTGCTACTAACATACTTAATACCAGTGCTATTGCTAGAGGCCAATAATAGAGCGCGCGTATTGGCCGAAGTGTTTCACCGGCCTGCTCAATAGGTTCTAGCTGATCAAGTAAATAATAGATTTGCTGTAGTTCTTGTGGGTCGTGCGCCCGAAAATACGTACCGCCGGTTGTATCAGCAATATATTTAAGGGTGTCTTCATCTAATTCGCTCGAAGGGTTAACTGTGCGAGACATTCCGCCAAAAATCCCCATGCGTTGCACCATTTTATTTGCACCAACACCAATCGTGTATATTTTTACACCGGCTTGTTTGGCAAGGTCAGCCGCTTGGCGCGGCATCACTTCGCCCGAAGTGTTCGCGCCATCAGTCAATAAAACCAATACGCGGTGGGAATCGGGGCGCTCTTTTAGTCGTTTTATCGCAAGCCCAATTGCGTCACCAATAGCGGTCTGTTCACCGGCAAATCCTAATTGAGCTTCATCTAGAAGCTGACTAACGGTCGGGCGGTCAAATGTGAGTGGTGATTGCAAGTAAGCTTGGGAACCAAATAATACCAACCCAATTCGATCGCTCTCACGGCGATCGATAAAATCTGTTACAACGTACTTTACTACGGAAATACGTGGAATTTGTTGGTCTTCAACAACCATATCCGGCGTTTCCATGCTGCCCGAAATATCAACAGCTAATAATAAATCACGGCCACTGGTTGGCAATGTAACGGCGTCACCAATCCATTGTGGCCTAGCGCCTGCACAGACTAATAGAAGCCAACACACTAATAATGGTAAGGCTGTAATAATGGTGCCGCCACGAACACTATGTGAAGAGTGTTTATACAGTGTTCTAACGCGACTAAAAAACGGTACCTTTAACGCGGCCGCTTGACGCTTAACGGAAGGCACAAATAAATAAACGGCTAAAGGCAAAGGCAATACAAAAAAGACCCAGGGCCAAGAAAACTCAAACATGATTGGGGTTCTCCTTTGCGCAGGTCGGTGTCTTACCGGTGCGCAACCATTGGTGCTGTGTACTCTCAGGTACGTGCACATGCTTTTCAATCCAATAGCGGCAACTACTAAACACGAGTTCAGGATCTAAGGAGCTTTCAGCGGAATATTTTGCCTCCCCTGTGAGGCTGAGTAACGTTTCAGTTTGTGCAGCAGTCAGTGAGTCGAGATTGGCTGATTGCGTTAACCAATCGAACCATTGTTTTCCGTACAAGCCTGCGCTATGCGTTTTTAAAACTGGGTATGCGGCTATGCACGTGCGTTTTAAGAGGGTAGCCGCCAGTAATGGGATTTTTGTTGTTTGCTCTTCAGGAAGATCCATTTTCGATAAAGCTGTCAGCTCTGATAAAGCCAGTTTTCGGTAGGCGTTGCGTTTCGAGCGTTTTTTAACGGTACGAATCAGTAGAGCGAGCACGGCAATACCTATGGCGATTAATAGCCACCAGCCAACAGCAGGTGGCCATAAGCCTATCGCGTTCGGTGCGATAGGCGCGTGCAATTGGGCCAGGAGTTCTGCAATGCGAGGGTCTTGAGTGGCACTAGGGGGGGCTACAGTATTCATCGAACACCTCCTTTGCGTTTACCACGTTTACTGGAGAACAGTTCCCGTAAATGGCTAGAGGAGGGCGTTGCAATATCGAGCGAGTGAAAACCGGCTCCCGAATTTAGACAGCTTGTGCGTAGTGAAGCTTGCTTTGCGGTAAATGCCTGGTTGTAAGCGTTTAGAAAATTATGGGTATTGGCGTGCAATGTAAGCCGCTCTTGATTATTGGAAACGGTGAGCTCTTTTCCTGTAGGAAGGGATCGCTCGAGCGGGTCTGAAAACGATAGGAGATTCACATCGGTATGTCGTGACAACATGCTCAGCGGCTCTTCGCAGGCGCCATCAAAATCGTGAAAATCGCTTAACACGAAAACGGCGCTTCCCGGTTTTGCTACGCGTCTAAGGTCGCTAAAAATATCGTAACAGGAGGTGTCGCTGCCGCTAGGGTTTACAGGGCTATTTAATTTCAAGTTGTACGCGTGTAACTGGTTAATGAGCGCTAAGGCCGCATGCTTGCCTCGTTTCGCACGCAGATCATATTGGTCGTGGTCACCGAATATTAATGCACCTATACGGTCATTGTTTTGTAATGCTATCCAGGCTATACCCGCTGCCATTTCGGTAGCCGCCACCGATTTAAATACGCTGTGGCTACCAAAAAACATTGGTGAACGCTGGTCTATAACGATGAGCACCGGGCGTTCACGCTCTTCCTGAAACAACTTTGTATAAGGTTGTGTTGTACGGGCGGTTACACGCCAATCGATGTTCCGAATATCGTCTCCTGGTTGATAAGGCCGTACTTCCGCGAACTCCATACCTCGACCACGAAACTGCGTATGACTTTCACCATCGATAATGGAGGTGCTTTTTTTTCGGGTTGCAACCGTTAGATCTTTCGTACAATAACGAAACTGCAGTAGATGCTCGACAGTAACATAGGCGCCAATAGTGGCTACCGAACTCTGTTGGTTATCTTCACCTGAAGGGGATGTTCTTTTTGCCTTATTCAGCATTAATTAAACCTTTAAGCCATTCGATTGCTGTAACTACTTAAACAACAGGGACGCGATTAATAAGTTCGTCGATAATCATGTCAGGCGTTTGCCCATTGGCCTCGGCTTCAAAGCTCAGAATTAATCGGTGTCGGAATACATCGTGTACAACCGCTCTTACATCTTCTGGGCTTACGTAATCTTTTTCACTCAGCCAAGCATGTGCTCGCGCACAACGATCTAGGCTGATCGTGGCCCGAGGGCTTACGCCATAATCAAGCCAGCGTGCTAGGTCATCACCGTATTGCTGTGGGTTTCGTGTCGCGTCCGTTAACTGGACAATATAGTCTTCAACGGTATCTTCCATATGAATGGCCAGCGCCTCTTCTCGGATCGAAAACAGGTTCGCTTGGCTAATAGGCTCATCCATTGTCAGTTTGGCCTGTTTTTGGCTGGCCTCCGCGCGGCTGAGTTTGAGAATGCTTTTTTCCGCAATAGCATCCGGAAAACCGACTTCTACATGCATTAAGAACCGATCAAGTTGAGCTTCCGGTAGCGGGTAAGTGCCTTCTTGTTCAATCGGGTTTTGCGTTGCCATTACCAAGAATAAATCCGGTAGCGGGTAGGTCGCCTTGCCCACACTAATTTGTCCTTCAGCCATGGCTTCAAGTAATGCAGATTGAACTTTTGCGGGGGCCCGATTAATTTCATCGGCAAGTACCAGGTTATGGAAAATGGGCCCCGGTTGAAACTCAAAAGTACCTTGCTCTGGGCGGTAAATATCGGTGCCGGTCACATCCGAGGGCAAAAGATCCGGTGTGAATTGCACACGATGAAAATTGCCTTCAATGCCTTCAGATAGGATTTTAATGGCCTTAGTTTTGGCTAATCCGGGTGCGCCTTCGACTAATAAGTGGCCGTCTGCGATGAGGGCGATCAATAAACGATCAATTAAGTGTGGTTGGCCAATAATTTGGCAATCCATCCATTTTCTTAGGTTTTGTAAGGCTGTTTTAGTGGTCATTATCAGGTGTACCGATTTGTTAGAAAACTAGTCAAACTTATTGATATTAAAGAATTTTGTAACTATACCTTAAGGGCAACTTTAATACTTAAACCGAAACCTCTGTATGTGGGCAAAAGTCTCCTATTCAAGGGGCTTATTGCGATTGATTTTCACCAAAATCATTCTATACAGAGGGACAAAAAGAGAACCTACGACCGGCCAATTCGCAAAGAGTTTCCAACTGTTACCTGAAAGTACGTTCCCTGCTAAGGATCAAACCGTGGACATTACCCAATCGAGCCTCGCCAATCGTGCACAATTCATCCAGAATTTTGACAAATGGATTGAGGAATCTAGACCTCAAGACCACCAACAAGAGTTTCGTTCGTTCGTACGTGAATATCTTTTACGGTTTCCTTTAGGGGAGTGGGAAGGGCGCCATATAACCGATTTGTATGGGTTAAGCTTTGGGCTTTACCATCACTTGAAGCACGGCAAGAATCAAGGTGTATCACTAAGCGTATTCAACCCCTCGCTTGATGAGCACGGCTGGCAATGTGGCCGCACGATTATTTTTATTCAACAGCCGGATATGCCCTTTTTAGTTGACTCTGTTCGTATTGCACTCAACCGCAGAGAAATCCCTATCTATCTAATAAAAAGCACCGTTTTAAATGTTGATCGCCGTGCAGAAGGAATGTCCATTAGTTTGAGTACAGGTGAACCTCTTACCGAGGATGCAGTGAAAAGCGCAACCAAAGAAGCGTTGATGTACATAGAGGTAAGCCTTCAGCCGAATGACTCTGAATTGTATGCTATCCATCAGGATTTACTTAACGTACTCGCGGATGTTGCCGTTGTCGTCAGCGATCATCAACGTATTTTGCAGCATCTGGAGGCCGTTCGAGACAATCTTGATAGTACTCAGCAGCAACGCGAAGAGGTTGAATTTTCAAACTGGTTGATGCACCGCCACTTCGCATTTCTTGGCTATCGGGATTACGACCTAATCACCCACAACAATCGCCCTGCCTTACAAGAAGATACTAACGCGCGGCTAGGCGTGTTTAAGCGTGCAGAAATCGACAACGCAATAATTTACCGTGAAAACTTTAGCCCCGGAATGCAAGATTTTTACGCAAGCGCAGACGCCATTTGTTTTTCTAAGGCCGCAACCCACAGTAGTGTGCATCGTTCTGCGTACCCTGATTATGTGGTATTCAAAAAATATGATACCAACGGAAACGTGACCGGTGAAGTACGGTTTCTAGGGCTTTTTACCTACGAGGTGCTCACGCTTTCACCGCTTGAAATACCTATATTACGCACAAAAGTACAGAAGGTTATTAACCGCTCTGGGTTAGATCCCAATAGCCATGACGGGCGCAGTTTAAGGCGCACCGTTGAAAACTACCCGCGAGCCGAGTTGTTTCTCACCGATACAGAAACTCTACACAACAACATTATGTCTATCGTTGAAATTAATGAGCGACATCTTGTAAGGCTTATTGCGCGTTGCGATGCTTTTGGTAATTTTATAACGTGTAATGTGTTTGTACCTCGTGATATCTATTCAACCTCTATCCGTCAGAAAATACAGGATATTCTATCGGACACGTTTGATTCCAACGATTTTGATTTCAATACATTCTTTTCTGAATCCAATTTGGTAAGAGCACAATTTATATACCGAGTAACAGATTCCAACCACCGTGATTTTGATTTAGAGGCTCTCGAAGAACGTGTTGTGGATGTTACGCGTAATTGGTCTGCCAATTTAAGAACCGCTTTAATCGAATCGTTTGGTGAAAGTAACGGCATTCGCTACTTTAATCTGTTTAAAAATGGTTTTACGCCGAGTTATCAAGAGCACTTTGATACGCGCTATGCCGTGCAAGATATAAAGCTATTAGAAACCTTAAAAAACACCGATGAAGTGGCCATGAACTTTTACCAACCGATCGGCGTGGAAACGAACACTATGAGGTTTAGGGTTCTTCATCTTCACAATGCGTTGATATTGTCAGACATTATTCCCATTTTAGAAAACCTGGGATTAAAGGTCATTGGTGAAAACCCGTTTCAGATTTATAAGCATGATGGCAGCTGTGTATGGCTACATGATTTCCAGTTAAACCTCGGTATAAGAGTATCTATTGATGTTCATGCCGTTAAAAACTTATTTGAACAGGCCTTCGCTGCTGTTTGGAGCAAGAGAACAGAAAGCGATTCGTTTAATAAACTGGTTCTCGGTGCAAAACTTCATTGGCGGGAAGTTTCATTGTTACGTGCTTACGCCGGTTATATGAAACAAACAGGATTTAATGCAGATCAAAATTTTATAGCCGAAACATTATCGAATCATACTGAAATTACCCGAAATCTATTAGCCGTTTATAAATCGTATTTTGATCCACGGTTAAACACAGACAGCAAAGGTAATGAAAGAGAAGGGCGTATTGGTTTAAAAATAGTCGAGTCACTTGATGATGTTGCAAACCTAAACGAAGATAGAGTACTTCGCCGATTCCTTGAGCTAATAGAAGGGACGTTAAGAACCAATTACTTTCAATCGGTTGATGGCCAGCCTAAAGATTATATTGTCTTTAAATTTAGCCCCCGTGACATTGTCGATATTCCCGAGCCTCGCCCACTATACGAAATATATGTGTATTCACCTCGTGTGGAGGGCGTGCATTTACGCGGTGGTAAGGTTGCCCGCGGAGGGTTGCGATGGTCCGATAGATTACAAGACTATCGCACTGAGGTACTAGGGCTTGTTAAAGCACAGCACGTTAAAAATGCCGTTATTGTACCGCACGGAGCAAAAGGCGGCTTCGTTGCAAAGCATCCCCCAGCGGAAGGCGGTCGAGATGCGATATTGGGAGAAGGTATAGCGTGTTACCAATTATTTATTCGAGGTTTGCTAGATGTAACCGACAACCTCGTAGAGGGCAGTATTGTCCCCCCTAAGCAAGTCGTAAGGCGAGATGATGATGATCCCTATTTGGTTGTTGCTGCCGACAAAGGCACGGCTACTTTTTCAGATATTGCGAATAAAATTTCGCTGGATTACAACCATTGGCTGGGCGATGCTTTTGCCTCTGGAGGTAGTCAAGGATATGATCACAAAGGCATGGGTATTACGGCCAAAGGGGCGTGGGTTTCGGTTCAGCGTCATTTCCGTGAAATGGGAAAAAATATACAGCAGCAAGCATTTACAGTAATTGGTATTGGCGATATGGCTGGCGATGTGTTCGGCAATGGCATGTTATTGTCCGAGCATATATGTTTGCAAGCGGCGTTTAATCACTTACATTTATTTATAGACCCAACCCCCAATGCAACAGCGAGCTTTATTGAGCGAAAGCGGTTGTTTGAGACTCCCAGAACAAGCTGGGCTGATTATAACGCCGAACTTATTTCCGAAGGCGGCGGAATATACGAAAGAAGCGTAAAATATATAACCTTAACACCTCAAATGAAATCGTCATTTTCAATAGACGCTGACCGCTTAACGCCAACAGAGCTTATACATTCGATACTAAAAGCACCCGTAGACCTCATTTGGAATGGAGGAATTGGCACTTACATTAAATCTAAAACAGAATCTCATAATGATGTGGGTGACAAGGCCAATGATACCTTGCGTGTGAATGGCGAAGAATTGCGTTGCAAAGTTTTTGGCGAAGGTGGCAATCTCGGAATGACACAGCTTGGCCGCATTGAATTTTGTTTGAATGGAGGCGCCTG
Organism: Teredinibacter purpureus; assembly: GCF_014217335.1. Classification (NCBI taxonomy): domain Bacteria; kingdom Pseudomonadati; phylum Pseudomonadota; class Gammaproteobacteria; order Cellvibrionales; family Cellvibrionaceae; genus Teredinibacter; species Teredinibacter purpureus. Next base: position 3,195,832 of record NZ_CP060092.1, read on the forward strand.
CAACACAGACTTCATTGATAACGCGGCAGGAGTCGACTGTTCTGACCATGAAGTGAACATTAAAATTTTATTAGATGAGAAAGTCGCCAGTGGCGACCTAACCGCCAAACAGCGTAACACCTTGCTCTCTGAAATGACGAGTCAGGTATCGGATTTAGTACTACAAAATAATTATCGGCAAACACAAGCCATTAGTATCGCGCAGTTCCAGTCTGCCGCCCGCTCAACGGAATACCGTCGATTCATCAGCTTTCTCGAGTCGACTGAGCGATTAAATCGAGCGCTTGAATTCATTCCCACAGATGAGCAAATAGTCGAGCGACAGGGGCACGGAAAGTATTTATCGCGGCCAGAGTTATCAGTATTAATCTCCTATGCGAAAGTCATGATGAAAGAAGAGCTTATCAACTCCAACATTGCCGATGATGACTACATTGCGCAGTCTATTGAAAGTGCGTTCCCCCAAAAAATTGTAGAACGTTATCACGCAGAGCTCTATGGGCATCGATTACGGAAGGAAATTGTTGGCACCCAAGTGGCCAACGATTTAATTAATAATTTAGGCATTACGGTGGGCCACCGTTTGCTCGAAACAACGGGTGCTTCAAGCGCTGAGATCGCCCGTGCGTATATTGTGTCCCGTGATGTATTCGATTTTGAGAATTTTCAGCGTTATATTAAAAGCTTGGATCATCAGGTAGCAGCATCCTTACAAGCAGAGCTTATGGGAAACATGATACGGCGTGTACGAAGGGGAACACGTTGGTTTCTTCGTAACCGGCGCACCACGCTAAATCCCGAGACTGACGTAGCGTTCTTTAAGCAAGGATTAAATATTGTATACCGTGTTACCGCTGAAATAGTAAGTGGGGACTCGCGAGCCGAATGGCTAGCGCGATCACGTTATTATGAAGAAAATTCTGTGCCAGAAGAGTGGTCTTTAAAGCTCGCCATGCCCGACAACCTATTTTCTGGTCTTGGCGTTATCGAATCCGCAAGAGTAGCGAATGCCGACATTACTGTTGTCACCGAAGTTTTTTTTGAACTACTAGATCGCCTAGACTTGAATTGGTTTGCCACACTACTGTCTGAGGTAAAAGTTGATAGCTATTGGCAGGCACTGGCAAGAGAGTCTTATATTGACGACCTGGAGGCGCATATCCGTCAACTTACCGTTTCGTTAGTCCGTTTAAAAACCAGCGAGAGCAGTGTAACTGAGTCAGTATCCTCAATCGATACCATTGTCAATACATGGTTTAGTGCAAACGAATTACTGATTGTACGCTGGAAAAAAATGATTACCGAGGTTCAAAGCTCTCCCGGCACCGACTATGCCATGTTTGCTGTTGCGCTTCGGGAATTGTTAGATCTCGTTGTTGCGACTGAACATTATGTTTCGACACAATATGATGTCAGTAATGAATAACGGCATTCACGTATAAAAAATTACGACAATAGACTCCAGATGACTGAAGCAATTGTACATGTCTCGCTGAGTATAACGGTTGAGGAATATCAGAAACTATATGCGGGCACGGCAAAGTCAGTGTTTGCGACCAGCCTAGATGGGCGACGCATTCGTTTTCCAGCTGCAATATTACGTTCATATGTGACACGAGAGGGCGTACGGGGATGCTTTGCCATTTACTTCGATCACGACAATCGTTTTAAAAAAATTGTGAAAATAGGGTGATTGTTCGTTTACCTTTTATTAAGTTCCTTCACATACCTATACCTTTGCAATAAGCCGATCGCCTTGGCGTTTACTTTCTACACAGAACGCAGAGAATTCTTGTTGAGTTATAACGGGTGCGCCTAACCAATAGCCTTGGGCGTAATCGCAACCAAATTCGGTTGCGGCTTGTAATAATTCAGCTGTTTCTATGCCCTCGGCTATTACTTTTAAACCAAGCCTATGGGATAACGCCGTAATGGCTTCTATTATCTGTGCATTGCGCTCATTGGTGTTTAGATCCATAAAAAACTGTCGGTCAATTTTTAACGTATCACAGGGTAAGCTGGCGAGATATTGCATAGAGCTGTATCCCGTACCGAAATCATCTATAGAAATTTGTACGCCGAAATCGGCTAACGTTTTAAGCCGTAGTTTAGTTTCGTCGGGGTATTGCATCATATGGGTCTCAGTAACTTCCACTGTTATTTTTTGTGGGTCAATCGATGTATCTTTTAATACCGACAGCAGTTGATTTAACAGTTTTGCATCATGACAGATATTAGCGGGTAAATTGAGCGCCAAACTGAGATCTGGGGCTGATCTTTGCCAATCGGAAAGTTGCTGAATAGTGTTCTCAAAGAGCCATTGATGAAAGCTTTCGCTGAGCCTCCTTTCTAGCACCAGCTCAATAATTTTTTCTGGAGATATCCAGTTTTGTTTGAATTTCCATCGTACTAATGCCTCTATCGAATCAACAGCGAGAGTACTTACATCAATAATAGGTTGATAAGCAATCTGTAACCGTTGATTGAGCAAAACCTTAGGTAGGGCTGAACTTAACTGCGTCAGTTGGCGTGTTTCGGTTTCCATAGCTTTGTTAAAGGCAGAGTATTGCCCTCGGCCATTATTCTTGGCCCTATATAAGGCGAAGTCTGCCTCTCGCATAAACTCCTGGTAGCTATCGGCACGGCTCGGATAACAGGCTAGGCCAATGGATGGTGCAATAGAGATAAAGCCGTCTTTCCACGGGAGGTCTAGCGTTAGTGCTTGCACGAGTTTATGAGAAAAATGGTGCGCTTTAGCTTCGCTAATATCGGGTAACAACACTGAAAACTCATCACCTCCTAGCCGCGCAGCTGTATCGGTAGAGCGCATATTGGCAAGCAATTGTTCAGCCATGGATTTAAGCATGCAATCCCCAGCTTCATGCCCGTAATTGTCGTTTACGGCTTTAAAGTAATCAATATCAATATAGAGCAACGCAAACGGCCGGAGGTTGCGTTTACCTGCTTCAAACATTTGTATAAGCCTATCGATAAACAGTGTTCGATTGACCAAGCTTGTTAGCGGATCATACAGCGCTAGGTGATTTAACTGCCGCTGAAGCTGCCATGTTTGAATACTATGCTGTATAACGCGAAGCAGCTGCTCGGCGTCGAGCTTTTGTTTTACAAGATAGTCTTGTGCGCCGTGTTGCATTAATTTAACAGCTGTTTCAGTGTCTTCTTGCCCCGTGATCACAATAATGGGGCACAATCCATTTTCAAATTTAGTTTTTAATAATTCTAGAAAAGATAATGCGCTACCGTCCGGTAAATTGTAATCCAGCAAACAGCACAGCGGTGGCTGTTGCGACATTCTCTCGCAGGCATCGGCGAGCGTAGTGGATGTTTCGATTGTTTTAAAATCATGCTTCACCTCGTCTAATAGTCGCAAATAGTGGAGAGTGTCAGCTGGATTGTCTTCCACTATAAAAAGGGTTTTGGAATTACTGCTCATCGTTAATGTCCTGTGCAAACAAGAACGGAATACAATCGTTAACGCATATTTTTAACGATTTAATATTGATAATAGCACATTGGGATAACGTGATTTTTTTCATAGTGTTGAAATGTTCGTTGTTACATTTTGTAGATGTCTATAGCTCAATTGTAGCGCTTTTATTAAATCATAATGATTATAGAGATTATTACTTTCGTTGTTCGAGAACGCCAATAAAGCGAATGAATAAATAGTTTTAATTAATGTTTTTTACTCATCTATAAACGACTAGCGTAGTACGGTTTTAACTAGGCCGGAGCATCGGGTAAAGTAACTAACCTAAACCAAAAACGGTCTAATTTCTGCACGGCATCAATAAACCCGCTATCACTTACCGGTTTTGTTATATAGGCGTTAGCGCCGTCTTCATAGCTGCTGTTGATATCGGTTGAAGAGTCTGACGTTGTGAGCATTACAACCGGTATATGCCGTAAGTTCTCATCGTTTCTAATATGCTTTAAGGCTGTTAATCCGTCCATTATGGGCATGTTAATATCCATAAGAATTAGGTCTGGGTGAGGGTACTTTCTAGCGTCTTCGTAAGGGGCTTCATTGCGTAGCAGTGTGAGCACCTGTGTACCGTTTTCAACCACGGTTAACTCACATTCTACGCGGCCATCTTCCAGCGCACGTTCTACCGTTAATTGGTCTGCAGGGTTGTCTTCGGCTAGCAATAATTTTGCGGGCCGTACTTTTTTTAACATTTTTGTTTTCATATGTTATTCTCACCGTTTGATGACGATTTATTATTGTTTAAAAGTGATAGCGGTAATTGGATGCTAAAGCAGCTACCCAGTCCTGGTTCAGATTCCACTGTAATTCGGCCTTTGTGTCTATCGACTATTTTCTTTACTATTGATAAGCCAATCCCTGTACCTTCGTATTCTGCTATTCCATGCAACCGTTTAAACGGAAAAAATATATTGTCTAGCTGGTTATGAGCAATGCCTACCCCTTCATCTTTTACGGTTATTTCACCGGTATTGCTGTTCTGTTTGCGGGTCGATATAGTCACTTTTGGTATGTTATCGGGTTTATGGAATTTGATAGCATTACTGACGAGGTTTTGAATAACTTGAGATAACAACTCTCCGTCTGCATTAAACGTTAACCCCACGTCGTTAACGATAATATCGGCGTCAGAATCTTGTATTTGGGCTTGCAAATTTTGCCTAATATCCGAAATGAGAGTACTGCTTTCAATAGGCTGAAGCTTTAAATCGGCATTGCTGGCTCGGCTAAGCTCAAGCAATGCGTTTATTAACCGCGTCATTCGTTCAGCGGAACTGTCAACGTGATAGACATCCTGCGCAACACGATCCCATTTTTGGGTTTCCAAATCTTTTAGCAGGTAACTTGTAAACGTACGAAGTGTACGGAGTGGCTCTTTTAAATCATGCGACGCAATATAGGCAAATTGATTCAGTTCGCGGTTGGCCTCCTCTAGATAAGCGTTTTGTTTTTCAAGGTCATTTTCCAGTTTTTTCTGTGTTTCCAGGCTCGCTATTTGCGAGACTATGAAGGGCGCTTTACCGGTTTCTTCACTCACGGCGGTAACCGTTACTAACCCCCAAAGTGAATGTCCTTCTTTATGTTGGTACTGTAATTCAACTGCAACTGATACTTTTTCACCATTGGCGAGACTCTTAATTGTTCTTTGTGCGTCTTGTTTGTCTATGTTAGCGATAAGCGCATTTTCCGGCTGACCAATAAGGTCTTCAGGCGAATAGCCAAGCCAATTACAAATAGAGGTATTAACATCAACAATGTTCCCTTCGGAATCGGTCACAATAAAGCCAGAGTTTGAATTTTTCATTGCGGCTTTTAGTACGTTTTCAGATTTTTCTAGTGCTTTATTGGTTTTGTGAAAATCACTTAAGTCATGGATTACGCCAGTGTAATAGAGATGATCTTGATGCTCCCCTTTTGTAACATTTAATTTAATGGGAAATACATGACCCTGTTGATGTAGTGCATGCAGTTTTCGCTCTTGACCAAGCATCGGGTTGAATTCTGGAGGTGTTTTTCTAGCAAGATAACTATCGTGGCGCTCGTTGTCAGGATAGGGGATTAATAGGCTAATATTTTTCCCTAACAAATAGTCTCTTTCGTAGCCAAATATTCGCTCAACTGTGCGGTTTGCTTCAACAATTTTGCCAAATTCATCGATCACAATAAGGGCATCCATCATGGCATTCATTGCGCCACTTAGCCGGCCGAGCGTTTTTTCCAGTTCGTTGCGTCGAATTTGTAAATCTTTGGTGACTTTGTCTGCGTAGACAACGGCTTGCTTGTTCGTTCTCGAAAGCACTATAAAGAGGAAGAGCAGCAAGGCGTCAATAGCGATACCGCCAATTAAAATCATTAACGGTTGATGTTGTGAGTAATGGGACCTAAATATTAGGGACGATTGAATATGAAAATCCCAGCGTCGTCCATAAAGCTCAAGCGCGACATCTGTTTTCATTAGCGGCTTTGGATCATAGTCTTCAGAATTTTTAGTTAGTTCGTTATACAATTCACTATTGCCATCATGCACACTGAAGTTAACTTGCCTATTGGTGTTTGCAAGGGTGCCATCCATAAGCTTATGCATTATAAACGGAGAATAGACTAGCCCATTAAACCGTTCTTGTGTTGACTGAGCGATAAGCTCGTTCTTGTTTGAAACCCAAGGGGCGTAAAATAGAAATCCTGGCGTGTTTTGCTCGTCTTGTACCAATACAATAGGCCCGGTAATTTGTGCTGTTCCAGTATCTCTGGATTTTTTTGCCGCGGTAAACCGATTGCTTTCGTGCGCCATATCTAAGCCTACGGCTTTTGCATTAAGGTCTTGCGGTTCGATATAGGAAATTGGCCAAAACTCAGTGTTATCGTGTGGCGGGTGTACATAATAATCTGGCTGCAGTTCCCGCTGCCATGCTAAATACGTGGGGAATTTGTCTGCGGTTACTCTATGAATTATTCCTATACCGTTTATGCCGGGCAATCGTTTTTCTAATTTTAGATTGGTCGAGTAAGTACGCCATTCATGACGATTCACGTTCTCTGGCATAGCATTAAGTGCCGCTGCACTTGCCCATAATACTTGCTCGTATTTCTCCATTCTCTCTTGTACGAGCTGCACAATTTGTGCTGATTGAAAATCAAACTGTGATGTCATTTTCGCTTCAGCCTGCTCTGCAGTGATATACCAAGCACTGAGGGTAAGCAATATGGAGCCCGCGACAACGAGCCAGTGATACCAATGCAAATTGGCAGATTGAGCAACTCTTGAATTGAATTTTGTTGAGTTTTTTTTGTGCGTCATACCGCTGCCCTCAACCTACAATACTCTTGGCTTACAGCTAGACTAGCGGCGTTTTCTAGCTTACGCGTTTTCTCCCTCTCGAGCGAGTTTGTGAATCTGTGTATAGCGGGGCTTACTGGCGCGGTTCCCATACCCAATAGTATTGGTGCGTATGTGAGATTGAGATGAAGCACTGTTGGGTTCAAAATTTTGATGGGGCGTCATGTCCTTTTTAAATACCACGTTAACGCACGCAAGATGAGGCCCTTTAACGATAAAAAAGTTCGGTTGAGGTGTTGTTTTTTATACTCAATCATTAGTGGGGTGTGACGCACATTCATTTGGTCGATTGGCAGTGCGTATTGTGAGTTTCCCTTTACGAAACGATAGTTCACTTTCACCAAATGCGCGAATAGGGCGGCTACATTTTCTCGCGCTATGTGCCTTTACGGAATATTCCTTAATGGGGCTGGGTACACAGCTGTATTTGAGGGTATAGATGACGCTTCGCGCGGGCAGGAAGATAAGGCTATCTATTACGAAGCGGGCGGGCTAGTAGCGCATTGATTGACATAAAGGCCTGAAGAGTCGCTTTTCTTTTCCCGCCAATCCAATACAGGCGATTGATCGTTTTTATTGCTGTCGTTACCGCAGCCGATAGGGTTTTCTGAGCCGGTTGAACACGGGTGGAGTGGTGACTTTCAGTGGTGACTTTCAGTAGGGAGTATAGTGTGCCCCATGGAGATTGTTTTGGGGCCGCTCAGAAGGCCCTCTTTGCGCGAAGAACGATCAATACTCATAGTTAAAATCACGGTTTTAGATCGATATCTTTACGACTACAGCCCTTAGTGTCATCGACCTTTTGGCCCGAATTCTGTATCCTTGCCGCCAGATTCAATTGGCTACAGGTTTCCCATGTATTCCCTCGTTCAAAAGTTACTTTTTTCACTCGACCCTGAACTCGCACACGAACTTTCGTTGGACGGCCTTGGCGCCGCAGATCGTCTTTGCTTGCTAAAACCGTTTATGAGTAAACCTGTTTCGGCTCCCGTCAGTGTTATGGGGCTTACGTTTCCGAATGCTGTTGGTTTAGCGGCAGGGTTAGATAAGAACGCGGATTATTTCAATGCTCTGGGAAGGCTAGGGTTTGGCGCAGTGGAAGTAGGTACTATCACGCCTGTTGCCCAGCCGGGTAATCCAGAACCACGGCTTTTTCGGTTGGTCGATGAAAAAGCGATCATTAATCGCATGGGGTTCAACAACAAGGGCGTTGAGCATCTTGTTGCACGGGTAAAAAAGCGCCGCTTTACGGGTATTCTCGGCATCAATATTGGTAAGAACAAACAGACGCCCGAAGAAGACGCCTTGTCGGATTACGAAAAATGCTTAGACGCCGTTTACGCACATGCCGACTACATCACAATCAATATTTCCTCGCCGAATACACCTGGGTTACGTAATCTCCAATTCGGTGAAAGCCTAGAAACCTTATTGGCCGGTATAAAGGTAAAGCAAGCGGCTTTGACGGCACAACTGGGTAAAAAAGTGCCTATTGCGGTAAAAATTGCACCCGACATGACGGATGAGCAGCTATTTAGCCTTGCCGACCAACTAGTCAAGCATGATTACGACGGTGTTATTGCAACCAATACAACCATTTCGAGAGAAGGTGTTGAGCTCTCAGCGTATCAAGGGGAAGCGGGTGGTTTAAGTGGAGCGCCTGTAAGAGATAAGTCAACCGATACCATTCGCCTGCTTGCAGCCCATTTAAAGGGTGCTCTACCTATTATTGGTGTGGGCGGCATACTTTCAGGCGCGGATGCCATTGAAAAAATAGAGGCGGGCGCGAGCCTAGTGCAGTTATATACGGGGTTTATTTACGAAGGTCCGAAGCTAATAGCTGAAGCCGCTACCGCCATCGCGGCGTCAGCGGCTTCGTAGAGCTCCTACTAAGGGAGCTTTGGTTACACGGTTTTTAAGCCGTGTAAGGGTACTGGTCCATCAGTAAGGCGTCACGCACAGCGCGTGGTGTCCATTGTTGAAAGGGTAATCAGTAAAACTAATGTGCGCCTCGGTTGCCGGTGAGTTTAGTTTAAAACAATACTGCGCTCCGAATTGGGGTGAACTTAAAACACGTTCGTACAAAATATTAGGTCTAGACCTTAAATGTAGGCACGAAGTCCCGAACAATTGGCTGGATTAAGCCTTATACCTTTGGTTCCAGCAACGTTGGTTAAAAGTTGTGAAGTTTTTGGACTTGAGCCAATGTGTTTAAGCCGTCCCAATGGTCTTCGCGTCCTTCGCGCCAACCGGTTAACCACACGTGTCTAGCTTCACCCGCAGCATGAGGACATAAACTCCTCGACCTACCTGCTGTTGCGGCTCTATAGCCGCGAGAAAATGCTCGTTCAGAGTGGGTCCGTTTTTGGCGTCGCATACGCATAATACCTCTTTGGGTTAGTATTAAAGCTTATTCACCTTTGGTGTAACCGCTTAACCTCTATGTCGTTTAGGTAAGCGCGTAAAGACGAATAACCTGCTTTTGGTAATGTGTTTCCCTACCGTCTTGCGTAATTCCATTTACACTTGATTGCATTGAGCCAGGTTGTGCTCATAATGTCGCCCAGTAATGGCGAGCCGGACAACCAGTGTCCCAAACGACGAACGAAAAGTGAACGATTTTAAACTTATAGGTCTGTCGACTGATATGGCCTCAGAGAATATTAAGAATGATGGAAACCTCTGTTCAGCACTACTTTGCCACCTGCCCAAAGGGCTTAGAAAACCTTTTAAAACAAGAGCTTGAAGCGTTAGGTTCAAGTGATGTAAAAGAAACTGTAGCCGGCGTTCACTTCAGTGGCCCACTAGAACAAGCCTATAAAGTTTGTTTGTGGTCTCGTCTTGCGAACAAAATATTATTACCGCTATGCAAAGGTAATGTGGATTGTGCTGACGATCTCTATAAAATTTCGAAATCTGAGCCGTGGGAAACCCACATGCCTGAATACGGCAGTCTGCTAGTCGACTTTAATGGCAGCAACGAGGCTATACGGCATACCCAGTTCGGGGCACAAACCGTAAAAGATGGGGTTGTCGATAGAATACGGGAGATAACAGGTTCAAGGCCTGATGTGAACCGTGAGTCACCTGACCTTCGAATTAATGCACGGCTATCGAAGAATGTTGTGCATATAAGCCTTGATCTAAGCGGCGACAGTCTCCATAGGCGCGGCTACCGTGTTGGCCAAGGCGGCGCACCTCTAAAGGAAAACCTTGCAGCAGCAATATTGATACGAGCCAATTGGCCCGCTATTGCAAAAGAGGGTGGAGCGTTGCTCGATCCAATGTGTGGTTCCGGCACCTTTTTGCTGGAAGCGGCTATGATGGCCACAAATATGGCACCTGGGTTGTTACGTGCGCGCTTTGCCAGAGGCTACCGCGTGCCTACGAATCCAGACACCTTTGGCGACGAATTTGACCCAAGAGTAATTGGTTTCGGTTTTGAAAAATGGCGGCAACATAAAGAATCGATATGGAAAGCTTTACTCGATGATGCCGAGCACGCTTTTAAGGCGGGTTGCGCAGGCGAAATTCCAGAAATACGAGGTTACGACCTTAACCCTAGGGTATTAGGCGCAACGCGTAAAAATATTATAGTGGCAGGCCTGGATGATTTTATTCGGGTTACCGCCAAAGATCTAATCGAATTTAAACCACCAACCCATCGCACGCTTAATTCGGGCCTTATTGTTACTAATCCGCCTTATGGCGAGCGATTGGGTGAAAAAGAAGCGCTACGCGCAACCTACTTATCGTTGGGTCAAGTGTGTAAACGAGAGTTTCCGGGCTGGCAGCTGGGCGTGTTTACGGGTAACAAAGAACTCGCGCGTGAAATGCGTTTACGGCCTAAGAAAAAATATCAATTATTTAATGGCGCCATTACTAGCGAATTCTTACTGTATGACCTTAGTGTTGAGGGCAGTGTTGCACGTAAATATGATAACCCCGATGACGATACACCTATAAGTGCTGCCGCAGCGGTTTATCTGCCGCTGCAACAGCGCCCGCTCAGTAATGGTGCGGAGATGGTTGCTAACCGATTACGAAAAAACCAGAAAAAACTCAATAAATGGGCAAAGAAAAACGATATACACTGCTACCGGTTGTATGACGCAGATATGCCCGAATATTCCGCAGCCATTGATGTTTATAATTTTGTGAATGGCGAAAGACAATTGCATATACAAGAGTACGCCGCGCCTAAGACAATCGATGAGCATAAAGCAAAAGAACGATTCGACGACCTTGTTCACGCTTGTGCTGTCGTATTCGAATTGGATGTTAATCAAATAGTCACGAAAATTCGTCAGCGAAATAAAGGTACTCAACAGTACGAAAAGTTTGCCGATAAAACACGCGGCAATATGCACGAAATAATTGAACACAACACGCGGCTGGAAGTTAACCTTACGGACTATTTAGATACGGGTTTGTTTTTAGATCACCGCCCGTTGCGCAAGCGTATAGCTGAGCAGGCGCGCAACAAAAAATTTCTTAATCTGTTTTGTTACACAGCTACGGCTACGGTTCAAGCCGCCGTAGCCGGTGCCGCAAGTTCTATAAGTGTTGATATGTCCAATACCTATTTAGAGTGGGCGAGAACTAACTTTATGCTAAATAATATTAGTATGGGTAGCCATCAACTCGTGCGGGATAACTGTATGGATTGGTTAAAAAGCTGCAGGGAAGGTTTTGATATTATAATGTTAGACCCGCCCAGTTTTTCTAACTCTAAACGTATGGATGATGTGCTCGATATTCAGCGAGACCATGTTGTGCTGATCAAGCGCTGTATGGATCTATTGCAGCCCGGCGGTACACTCTACTTTTCTAACAATTTGCGCAGTTTTAAATTAGACAATGATCAGCTTGCTGAGTATACCGTCAAGGATATTACTCGCCAAACGTTAGACCCTGATTTTGAAGGAAACCCCAAAATCCACAAATGTTGGACAATCGAATCCTGATATGAACATTAAAACGGCTAAGCCGTTTAAAGTGAAAAGCCGATTTAAACCCGCTGGCGATCAACCATCGGCCATTAAAAAATTAGTTAAGGGTATTGACGCTGGCTTGGCCCATCAAACGTTGCTGGGTGTAACCGGCTCTGGAAAAACGTTCACTATTGCGAATGTTATCGAAAAAGTGCAGCGGCCCACGCTCATAATGGCTCACAATAAAACACTTGCAGCACAGCTATACGGCGAATTCAAGGAATTTTTTCCGAATAACTCGGTGGAATATTTTGTTTCATATTACGATTATTACCAGCCCGAAGCGTATGTACCTTCGTCTGACACCTTTATTGATAAAGATGCCTCGGTAAATGAGCACATAGAGCAAATGCGGTTGTCTGCAACTAAAGCGCTTATGGAGCGTAAAGACGCTATCGTAGTTGCAACGGTTTCCGCTATATACGGCCTAGGCGACCCCGATAGCTATTTAAAAATGATGTTGCACTTGGTTCGTGGCGACCAAATGGAGCAGCGCACTATTTTGCGCCGTTTGGCAGAGCTTCAATATACCCGCAATGATATTGATTTTCACCGGGGCACCTACCGCGTAAGAGGAGAGGTGATTGATGTTTTTCCCGCAGACTCAGAAACAGAAGCCGTAAGATTAGAACTGTTTGACGATGAAGTAGAAAATATATCGTTATTTGACCCGCTCACCGGCGAAGTACTGTCCAAATTGCCGCGCGCTACCATCTACCCTAAAACTCATTATGTAACGCCAAGACAAACCATTGTTGATGCGGTTGAAAAAGTCGAATCTGAATTAAGAGAAAGGCTAGAGCAGCTACGAGACAACAATAAGCTCGTGGAGGCCCAGCGCCTTGAACAACGTACAAAATACGATTTGGAAATGATGCGCGAATTGGGTTATTGCAACGGTATCGAAAACTATTCTCGTTATTTATCTGGCCGAGACCCAGGGCTAGCACCACCTACACTTTTCGATTACCTCCCAGATGAAGCATTACTGGTCATCGATGAATCCCACGTGACGGTTCCACAGATTGGTGCTATGTATAAGGGCGACCGGTCCCGCAAAGAAACACTGGTTGAATACGGGTTTAGATTGCCTTCTGCGCTCGATAATCGCCCGATGCGTTTCGATGAGTGGGAAGAGCGCGCTCCGCAAGCCATTTTTGTGTCGGCAACGCCCGGTAAATACGAAGCCGAAAAACAAGGGCAAGTGGTCGAGCAAGTGGTTCGACCGACAGGCTTGCTAGACCCAATACTGGAAGTACGTCCCGCCGGTACACAGGTGGATGACTGCCTCTCCGAGATCAATGTCCGTGCACAGAATAATGAGCGTATATTGATTACAGTGTTAACCAAACGCATGGCAGAAGATTTATCCGAGTTTCTAGCGGAATGCGGAGTACGAGCACGCTACCTACACTCCGATATTGACACTGTAGAGCGTGTCGAAATAATTCGTGATTTGCGTTTGGGTGAGTTCGATGTCCTTATTGGCATCAACTTACTACGAGAAGGGCTAGATATGCCGGAAGTGTCTCTTGTTGCCATTTTTGATGCAGACAAAGAAGGTTTTCTTCGCTCCGACCGTGCGTTAATACAAACTATTGGCCGCGCTGCGCGTAACATAAAAGGCAAGGCCATTCTCTACGCCGACCGTATTACGGGCTCTATGCAGCGCGCAATGGAAGAAACCGAACGTCGTCGCGAAAAACAAATAGAGTTTAACGCGGCTAACGGAATAACGCCTAAAGGTATTATTAAATCTGTTGCCGATATTATGGAAGGCGCTCGCGCACCGGGTGCAAAACCAGGTTCTCGCAAGGTGGCCGATAAAGGAGGGCGCTACGACACTGAGTTGCCAGAAGGAAAAGATGTATGGCACCACATTCAAGATCTTGAAAAACAAATGTTTGAAGCGGCGAAGAACCTTGAATTTGAAACGGCTGCACGTCTGCGTGATCAGATCCATCAATTAAAAAATCGCGGCTAAAGTGTTAGCCGCGATCCCTAGCCTTCTTATCTATGAGCCTTACGCTAACATTCGCAACGCAATTGTTTAGCGGCACCAACCATATTTTGCAGTGCTGGAATAACATCCTCCCAGCGACGCGTTTTTAAACCACAATCGGGGTTTACCCATAAGCGCTCTTTGGGGATACGTTTTACAGCTTTCAGCATAAGCGACTTAATCTCAGCCTCTGTTGGTATATTCGGTGAATGGATATCATACACGCCGGGGCCAATATCATTGGGGTAGTCAAAAACGTCAAAAACACCAAGTAATTGAGTGTCTGAACGAGAGGTTTCGATGGTAATCACGTCAGCGTCGAGTTCGGCGATTGCACCAATAATATCGTTAAATTCCGAATAGCACATATGCGTGTGTATTTGTGTTTCATCTTTTACGGCATTAGCACTAATGCGAAAAGCCTCTACCGACCATTGTAAATAGTACGGCCATTCAGCTTTACGTAAGGGTAGCCCTTCTCGCAGTGCAGCTTCGTCAATTTGAATGATTTTTGCACCTGAACGCTCTAAATCTAGCACTTCTTCTCGTATGGCCAGCGCCAATTGAGCACACGTGATACTTCGATGCTGATCATCGCGAACAAAAGACCAATTAAGCAGGGTAACAGGCCCGGTGAGCATCGCCTTTACCGGTTTTGCTGTGAGTGATTGTGCGTAGGCAATCCAATCAACGGTCATAGGTTCTGGGCGTCGAATATCGCCATAAAGTATTGGGGGTTTTACGCATCGCGAACCGTAAGACTGCACCCAGCCATACTGACTGAACGCATAGCCTTCTAATTGCTCGCCAAAATATTCAACCATATCGTTTCGTTCAGCTTCGCCGTGCACCAATACATCCAGGCCAATGGTTTCTTGCGTTTTAATGCTGCGTTCAATTTCAGCTCTAATGCAGGCCTTATAATCTTCGTTCGTCAATTCATTCGATTTATAGTGTTTGCGAGCCGTACGTATTGCCTGAGTTTGAGGGAATGAACCAATCGTAGTGGTAGGGAATAGCGGTAGGTTAAGGCCTACTTTTTGGATTTTTGCCCGTTCAGAATACGATGATTGACGTTCGCCTTGAGACTTTGTAAGCGCTGCAACCTTAGCCGCAACTTCAGCACAATGGACTTTTGCAGAGTTTTTTCGTTGCTCTATATAAAGAGTATTTTCCGCTAACTCTGCCTGAATGGATGCTACGCCATCATTCAAACCACGCTTTAGAATATTCAGTTCTTGTAATTTTTGTACCGCAAACGACAGCCAATTTTTAATATCGAGCGCCAATTGAGTTTCGCTGTCTAAATCAACGGGAACATGTAAAAGGGAGCACGATGGTGCTATCCATAATCTTTCGCCAAGCCGGCTGGATATTGGCTGTAGCCATTGCAATGTCTGCGATAAATCCGTCTTCCATATATTCCGCCCATTGATCACGCCTAACGATAGAACCTTATGTACCGGCAACCAATCCACTACGTGTTTAACTTCCTCTTGCGCGTTTATCGCGTCCACGTGTAAACCAGCAACAGGTAATGTACATGCAAGTGTTAAGTTTTCTTTTAATGTCCCAAAATAGGTTGCTAAGAGAATGTTCAGGTTAGGATGTTTTAACGTGTGATAGGTTTTTTGTAGGGCATTTTTCCATTCTGCCGAAATTTCAGTGACTAAAATGGGTTCGTCTACTTGAATCCACTCGATGCCGCACTGGGCAAGCTTGGCGAATAACGCCTGGTAAACACGAATCAAATCATCCAGTAAGTCAATGCGTTCACTACTATCTTTTTCCTTACACAGCCACAGGTACGTTACTGGCCCAATAATCACAGGCTTAATGTTCTTGCCTGTCGCAATGGCATTTTTAACTTGGGCAATCAACCGAGCAGGGTTTAAGCTAAACGTCGTTTCAGCAGTCACTTCCGGCACAATATAGTGATAATTGGTATCAAACCATTTTGTCATTTCTCCCGCTTTGACACTACCGCAAGCATCGTTGCCCACAGAGCGGCCTCTTGCCACGCGAAAATATTGGTCGAGTTCGCTACCGGTATCTTTGTCAATCCGTGAGGGTATATTGCCCAATAGAAAACTCATGTCGAGTACGTGATCGTAAAACGAAAAGTCACCCACCGGCACCCAATCGCAGTCAGCCTGATGCGCCCAATGTTGTTGTTGTAGTGTATTGCCCAACGCTTCTAACGTTGCTGGATCCGAGTCGCCTTGCCAATAGCGTTCTAGCCCAAATTTCAATTCTCGTTGTTTCCCAATTCGAGGAAAGCCTAGATTATGCGTAATTGCCATTTTCTACCCTTATTAACGTATTGAAGTGGTTATGTGTGGATTTTTTGCAAGATTAGCGGCAACAACACATGAATAATAATGGTATTATTTCATCTAGTAATGAATTTTATTCATAGGTTGAATATGATAGAGCGTAACCACCTCACCATAATGAGGGAAATATACCGGCAAGGTTCGCTCACCGCTGCGGCGAACGAACTTAACTTGACGCAGTCGGCGGTGAGCCATTGCATTAAAAAACTGGAACAACAATTAGGCACGCCCTTATGGACAAAAAAAGGCCGTAACTTACAGCTGACACGTGCCGGCGAGCATCTACTAGGCGTGGCGAATCGTTTGCTTCCGCAGCTAGAGCGTAGCGATGAAAACCTTCAAAATTTTGCGCGCGGTCACCAAGGTACACTGCGTATTGGTATGGAGTGTTACCCGTGCTATCGGTGGTTACTCAAAGTGATTCATCGTTTTATGGCGATAAAACCGAATGTAGAATTGGACGTAAAACAAAAATTTGTTTTTGGCGGAATGGCTGCATTGTTTAACCACGACATTGATATTTTAGTTACGCCAGACCCGTTGTATAAAAAGGGTATTTCGTTTTTGTCAGTATTTGACTATGAGCAGGTATTGGTGGTGCCTAAGGGCCATACACTGGCAGACAAATCGATTATTGTGCCTAAAGATTTATCGTCTGAAGTGCTTTATACCTACCCTGTTGAGAAGCAAAGGCTGGATATATTTTCAGCGTTTTTAACACCGGCACAGGTCGAACCACGCAAACACCAAACCGTAGAAGCAACCGAGATTATTCTTCAGCTTGTCGAGAACGGGAGGGGGGTTACCACCTTGCCAGGCTGGCTGGCAGAAGAATACAGCGGAACCCATGCTATTGAGACGATACGCTTGGGACAGAAGGGTATCCAGAAACACATTCATCTGGGTATACGACAACAAGAAGAGGAAGAGCCTATCGTATCGGCTTTTCTCGGACTAGCGCGACAAAATATCCAAACAATAGCGACAGCTATGGTGAATAAATAGGCCATTGATAGCGTTGTATTACGTTAAATTTGGCCCAAATGTTAAATTCAGTAAAAGTGTGCGCCTGTCATCTACTCGCGTTAACTATTGTGATAGTTTTTGCCCGTAAGCGAGAGTAAGATCCCGCTGGATTTATTAATATTAGGAGTAGTTACCATGTTTAACCCTAAAAACGTTTTTTTCGGAGCCGTACTTGCTGGTTTTTCAACCTTTGCTTTCGCAGGTTCCGACACTGGTATGTACCTTGGCGGCTCGCTTGGCATGACAAGCTCTACAATTGCCGCAACCGAGTACACCAATGAGATGGACGATGATTACACCGGTTACAAGGTGTTTGCCGGCTATAATTTCGGGTTAGTCCCCATGATCGACCTCGCCGTAGAAGCGTCTTATGTCGACTTTGGCACTGCAGCAATTGAAATAGTGAATAGTGAAATCGAGTCTGAAACCACTGCGTGGGATGTATATGGACTTGCCGGTTTTAATACTGGCCCCATTGGCTTTTTTGGCAAGGTCGGCTTAGCTTCATGGGAAAGCGAATTGCAGCTGCAAGGTATTGAGGCTGCACGTGCAGATAATAGCGGCAGCGACTTAACGTACGGTGTTGGTGCAAAAATACAACTTATGTCCGTGGCCATTCGTGCAGAATACGAATACTTCGATTTTGAACATGCTGAAATGGATATGATTTCAATCGGCGCTGCGATTACATTCTAATCAGATACCTAGCAACCTCTCCCCCAAAAGGCGCGTATTATTCGCGCCTTTTTTTGATTTAGACCTATAAATATTTTAGGTCGTATGCAGTTTTTTACGTCGCCCAGAGGCGTGTCGTTCACGTAAATCACTGTCAATGTACTTATCGGTCGTCGCCATACTGGCATGACCAGCATCATCCCGAACGTGTTCACGCGGGCGTGTTTTTACATCTTCTGAAATGCCTGTATGCCGTAACCAGTGGGCTGTTGCTGAACGAAGATCTTGAGCATCATCAGCAAAACCTTCTATCGCCATTTTTTCATAAGCCAAATCGAATAACTCTTGTAAGAGCGAGCGAATCTGACGGGTACTGGTGACAGCGCCACGGCCTTGAGTTTTCCCAACAAGTGGCGTGTGTTCGCCCGCAACGGGGAGGGCTGGTAAACCCAGATAGCAACGATAACGCTTTAATGCTGCCAGCATTTCATCAGAAACTGTCACAATACGGTTTTTATTGCCTTTACCTGTTACGTGAAACCACCAATTTCCGTCCATATCGCGCTGAAAATCACCCATAGTAGGCGTTGCACGTTCATCGGCAACAACCTCTGAAATACGCAAATACATGCCAAGTAAGCAATTCAAAATAAACAGGCTACGCTCATATTTTTGCGGGTGTTCGTCGGCCCGCTTAACGGCCAGCTCCAGTAAAAAATCCCACTGTAAATTTGAAATTCGGCGTACAGGTTTGTGGGTTTGTTCTTTTTGTATAAATTTACTTTTTTGTCGAATAAGCGCAACAGGGTTAGCTTCTACCACGCCTTCTTGGATCATATAGCCAAAATAGGAGGATAAAACCGAAAATGTTGCCTTGAGAGAGCTTTGAGAGAGTTGATATTGATCGATACTCGGCGCAACCCCAGCGCGTACTAATTCTTTACTAAGGCTAACCACGTAGGGCCGCCACGCGCTATTGGGCAATCGCTCACCGCCAACGTTTTTAAACCGAGCAACATTCTTTAGGCCAATCCAGCTGTCAGGCGGTTGTTTCGCGAAGGTCACATAGGCTTCTATATCCTCACGCTTCAATTCCGTGACAGCGATGCACCTTATAAACCAAGCCCACTGAAGGAGCCGCTCTAATTCACGACGATAGGCGTTGAATGTAGCTGAACTCCCCGTATAGCTATGCAAAAACTTGAGTGAGAACTCGTAATCAACCACCGCGCCATTGACCTGATCGGCCGTGCCAAATAAAGGCACCACATCAAATATTTTTTGATGGAAAGGGTTTGCGGTTGTAGCGAGATTATCAAAAATAGGGCGTGGGCTTCTCACTCACAGGCTCCAGCGTTAAAAGGTTTAGGGTGTAAGATATTATTCTTTATATTCAAATACTTATAGGTAATATTTAAAGTAAATAATGATGCTACTTTAAGAGTCTTAACGCCAGAATGAGCGACACCTATCACGAGAAACAATTTTAATCAGAATGGCTCAATAGCGGCCACACTTTAACTGATATAATCTTACCGTTTGCTAGACACTAGGGTAAGCAGGGTCGCTAAAGCTAGTACAATCCACTCGGCTAATCGTAAGGTTAACCGAGTATAACGAATACTGTCGATGTTGAACCAAAAAATAGGATGGTTTGCTCATGAAGGAAGATTACGTAAAGTTGGTTGCACTATTAAAAGAAAAAAGTCAGCAAATACAACTCAGTAACGGCGACTTCATGAAACGCCTAGAACCTCAGGTAAGAGAGCTTAAAGAAACGTTTAACCAATCGGTATCCAATTCATTTGCCAATGCGTGGTTTTCGAAATATATCGCTAGTGCGAATGAAGAGCCGCAAAATCTCATCTCACCGCCAACACCAGAAGTGTTAACGCTTAAACAGCGGCTACAAACCAAGCTAGGGCAAGAGGTACACGTTGGAGAATGGTTCACGCTTACACAAGCGACCATTGATGAGTTTGCTGCCGTCACAGGTGACAGCCAGTGGATCCATATAGACTTGGAACGTGCCAAAACCGAATCTCCTTACAAATCAACAGTTGCCCACGGCTTTTTGATTCTTTCATTGTTACCCCATTTGCGTGGGTTAGATGAGCATGCAGGGTCGCAATATCCAGAAGCACGCCTAATTGTGAATTGCGGCCTGAATAGCACGCGGTTTTTATCGGCGGTAAAACCTGACACCGAAATACGTTCTCGCACAATATTGCGCGCCTTAACAGCAAACAAACGAAGCCTTGATATCGTAGAAGAGGTTATTGTAGAGGCAGGCGAACGCCGGCGAGAAGTCTGTGCCGTAGAACTGATTACGCGAATATATCTTTAATTTAACAATACGCTCTCGGTAATGTCGTGACGAGAGCGTACGGCACCTCTTTTAAATAGTCCCGCCAATATGTTATTTAGTGTGACGGTAGTGCGCTAGCCCCAACTGCCTCAATGACATCACAAATACCTAGAGTCCACATTCCCTCAGTGAACCCAACCCTCCAGCATCGAAATGGTGCGCGGGTGTCTTATCAGCATTCAGCTCGTCAATAGTGTCATGGGGATAGGGCAATTATTATTGTATTATTTGTTGCCGCTGCCTTCACGGGTCCGGTTAACGGCTGGCTAGAATACGTACGTTTAACGTCTACACAGGTGTTCCAAACCCCTCCATAATAATACGCATTATTGTAGCGTGTATTTATTAGCGCATATTAAATGCTGTATTTTTTATTCCATTTCTATCCCGAAATATTACCCTCCGTGTCCTTTCCATCGGCCATAATAAACTCGTTATAATATTTATTAGTAAACGAGTTAATTATTAACTTGGTTGTTCGTTGCGCTCACAACAATCGTATTGAATTGCCATTTCGTTAAGGTGAAATTAAGTAGTTTGCCTAGAACATATGGCGTAATAACCATTATTGTTACGGTTTTTAGTCTGCATTTTATTACTATTTGACATGCTCTAAAGAACGAGGAGATTGGCCTAAGAAATGAATTCTTACATTTAGTAAGCCGTATTTTAGAATAAAAAATGCCACGCTAAAGTCGTGTCAGGGAATGAATGTTCAGCAAGCAAAAAAATATGGCGCGAAATACTTCTTGGCGTGAAAGGTAAATTATGTCGACACTTGATTACAGTGAAAAATAAATAATTTTATAGGGGTTTTTGTCGAGACGATAAAACTGTATGTACTTTAATCGCCACTGCTATTTTTTAGCGGCACAGGTGGTTCTATAAACAGAAGCACCCCTCAATGGATACCTTCCAGTATAAGATTCTATTCTTACGTCATACTAATGTTTGCGGCGTCTATTTTTTGATCCTTTTCTAATATCGTAAATCAACTCGACAATAGATTTTTACATCGCCTTCCCCGAATAGGGGCCTCTATAAAACGCACTTATTTAAGTTCATCTTAGAATGTGTACAGGAAATGATAAATGCGCTTTTCCGTACGTTCTGCAAGCGCTGTTGCTCCTATACCGCACGCCAGCATTGAAGTTATTGTTATGAGGTGTCTAAAATATTATAACGGCGTTTTTATTGAATCCTGTGCAATAAAAAATAGAGTATTGAAAAAATATCCACGTTAAGGATCTGCGATGAGTTCATAAAAAAGTGCTAGATGCCTGCCTATATATCTTAAATTGACCAATAAAAAGCATAATGAGTTTAGGTTGGTTGCAAAGCGTCTATACGGTCAACTTGCAAGCCTATAGATGCTATTTATAGCGAACTCGCCGGAATTGTTTTCCCTCAAGCGGCGTTGCGATAGCCCGTTTTTACAAACCAACGGTAGGTTTTAATAGCCGTAGTAATGGTTTTTTACAGTTTTGTTACAAATGAATATTATGCGTCTATTACTATTATCTAGACTTCATCATCTTGTATTTTTATAACGCTTAAGCGTTAGTTACAAATTATCATTCCTCCTTTTATGACAACCCTATGTATAGGTGTTTAGCACTGCGTTACGGTACATCGACCGTGCCACTTAATCGATGTAAGTTTATTCGACGTTCACCTTAAGATAAATTATTTTTATGTTGATAAAGAAAAATATATTTTATTTTGTGTGTGGTTTGGCACTCTTAAAAGTCTATATAATCCAATCGTTATTCATATTTAATGACCGAGCTAATCATTTATTGCCTCCATGTTAGAGGCAATTTAGAAGAAAACTACAAAGCCCAAATAATGATCTGCCTCGTTTCTAACAGATTGTATTCGGGACCGTTTTCCCATGGTTATACGGTACATTTTTATTCGAGTATCTTGTTGAGTTAATCATCCTGCCCCAAAAAGCAGGTTTTTCTATGATTAAGCAGTGATGGAGAATATTACGTGGTAGCTAAGGAATGTAGTAGTTTCAATAGTCTTGTAGAGTTGGGGCGCTATCGTGCTGAAAATAGCGGCGATAAAGTTGCCTACCACATGCTCAAGGATGGAAGCTTTATATCAAGGGCATATACCTATAAAGACGTTGATGGATATGCGCGATCAATTGCGGCGGAGTTACAAAACCGTAACCTTGAAGGAGAGCGCGCGTTACTTTTGTTTCATACAGGCCTAGATTTCGTTATTGCTTTCATGGCTTGCCTGTACGCGGGTGTTATTGCTGTTCCTGTACATTTCCCCGGGCGAAAGAATAAAGACTGGGAGAACTTAGATAAAATCGTAGGTGATGCACGCGTTGCAATATTGATGAGCGATTCGAAGCACACGGATTTTATTTCGAAGTACAAGAATGGCTACGATGGTTTTAACTCCGCTGATTATTTGGAGATCGATGGTGTCGATATAGGGCTTGCCAACAATTGGCGAGATCCGAAAGTAGGGCGCGATGCTCTGGCCTTTTTACAATATACCTCGGGTTCTACGGGTATTCCGAAAGGGGTTATGGTCACCCATGGCAATCTTCTTCACAATGAAGAATTGATGAAAGTTGCCTACCAGCATAGTAGTGAAACAGTCATCGTATCTTGGCTGCCGCTCTATCACGATATGGGCCTAATTGGTAACGTGCTACATACGCTTTATCTAGGAAGCACCTGTTATTTAATGACACCAGTTGCGTTTTTACAGCAGCCGTTTCGTTGGCTAAAGGCCTTGTCTGATTACAAGGCACACAGTTGTTTTGCTCCGAACTTTGCCTATCAATTATGTTTAAAACGCATTACACCCGAGCAAAGAGATTCGCTGGATTTAAGCCACTGGAAAATGGCCCTAAATGGCGCTGAGCCCGTACGTGCAGATACCTTGGATAGATTTTCCCAGTTTTTTGGGCCTTGTGGATTTAATGCAAAAACTGCCTATCCAGCCTATGGCCTTGCCGAAGCAACCTTATTTGTATCCGGTAGCGCGATGGATGAAGAGCCCCACATCGTATCGCTATCGTCTTCAGCCTTAAAAGACCACAAGGTAATCGTTGATGAAAGCTCTGACGGCACCCAGCGAATGGTGTGCTCCGGTGTATTGAATACAGAGCAAGACATCGTGATTGTTAATCCCGATACATTTGATGCATGCGCAGATGATGAGGTAGGAGAGATTTGGATTCATGGGCCTAGTGTCGCGCAAGGCTACTGGGAGAGAGCAGACGCAACCGAAGAGACATTTAGAGCAAAAATAAAGGGTGATGTAAAAGCTACACATTATTTGCGTACTGGAGATCTTGGCTTTGTACAGCGTAATCGCCTTTTTATTGCCGGCCGAATAAAGGATATGGTTATTGTAAATGGAGCAAACTATTACCCTCAAGATATTGAAAAATCCATACAAGAAGGCCATGAAGCACTAAAAGAAGGTTCTGGAGCCGTGTTTGGTGTCGTTCATGAGGAAAATGAGCAACTCGTTATTGTGCAAGAGGTTGAACGAACCCACCTCAAAAAAATAAATGTAGAGGACGTTTTCTCCTATATCAGAAACACGGTTTCGCAAGAATTCCAAAGTACGGTAGCGGCAATAGTATTAATAAAACCGATGACATTACCGCTCACTTCAAGTGGTAAAATTCAGCGTCGTAAAAGTAAGCAAATGATGTTTGATAACACGCTGAATGAGATAGCGCGTTGGTCAACGCTGGACCAAGCTAAGAGCAACGTCAATACGCAAGTATCGAATGATAATAGGCTTTCGGTAGACGCTAGCCGTCAACGCGCAAGTGAGCTTATTGTATGGCTGAAAGAGTTTTCTTCTCGCGCGATAAATTCCCGCCTCATTGATGAAAGACGCACTGTCCCCCCGCATATTCTAATGAACTTCGCTACGCAAGGTTTGTTAGGTATGTGTGTCGATTCCGATTTTTCTGGGCAAGGCATGCAACATCGAGACTTTCTAGATGTGGTCCGCCATATGGGTGCCATGGACCCCAATCTCGCGTTACTTGTAGCGTTGCATAATGTGTTGGGTATTCGCCCCATTATGAATTATGGCTCTAAGGCCATAAAAGATAAAT
The DNA here is from genome assembly GCF_014217335.1 of Teredinibacter purpureus. Lineage (NCBI taxonomy): Bacteria > Pseudomonadati > Pseudomonadota > Gammaproteobacteria > Cellvibrionales > Cellvibrionaceae > Teredinibacter > Teredinibacter purpureus. The sequence goes on from NZ_CP060092.1 coordinate 3,220,186, forward strand.
TTTTGGCGCCTTTGGCGAAAGGGACAATACTTGGAGCTTTTGCACTGAGCGAACCCGAAGCCGGGTCTAACCCTCATGCTATTGCCTCGTCTGCAGTTCCTAGCGCCGAAGGAGGCTGGGTTGTTAACGGCGAAAAATGTTGGATAGGTAACGCGGGTTGGGCGGGTGTTATTAATTGTTTTGTTAAAGTCTTTGATGAAAAAGGCAAGAATCTAGGTATTACGGCATTTGCTGTTGAGGTGGAACGGTCTGGCTTAATTGTTGGTGACGAATTGCCGACAATGGGCGTGAGAGGGATGGTACAAAATCGTGTGTATTTCCGCGATATGCGTGTCACAGAAAAAGATGTACTCGGCGGTATTGGTCAAGGTATGGCCGTTGCACAAGACGCAATGAAGCATGGCCGGCTTATCATTGCCGCTATGGGTTTAGGTGTCATGCAGCGCAGTGCACAGTTAACGTCTTTTTACGCGGCCAAGCGTAACGTCGCTGATGGACTACTGCTTGATAACCCCCTTATTCAGCAGCGCCTTACCGATATGCATGCGGGTAGTTTTGCCGCGCAATGTATGATTAATGGCATGGCCGAAATTCTCGACCTGGATGCAGGAAGAAATCCCGATATTATCCCTATGGAAGTCTACGCATCGGTCAAAAGCTTTGGTTCTGAATATTGCGTAAAAGCAGTTGATCAGCTTATTCAGTTACTCGGTGGAAGGGGATATACCGATAATAATATTGCACCGAGATTATTGCGCGATACGCGAATATTTAGAATTTTCGAAGGGCCAACTGAAGTTCTTAACGGCTTTTTGGGCGCAAGTTTTACTCATAAGTCAACGGCCCTTAAACGTTTTATTACTGAAAATCTTCAGCTCAGTAATATTTATTCCGAAATGACTGAGCATGCTAATCAACTTGATAAATCGATTCACGAACTAAAAACTGAACATGGTGATTGTAGAATTACCGACCGGGCTGTCCGATGGATAAAATATGCTAAAGGTGAACTAGCCGGGCTCTTTATTGTAAAAGCTTTTTTACTTCACGCACGAGCTAAAAACGCAGTACATTCGCCCGAAGATATTAACCTGGCACTTTCTTGGTTACAGAAGGAAATTCGCTTAAGTTTATTCAATAGCCAGCAAGCCATCCACGATAGCTATCATTGGTCTGACGGAAAAGACCTCAATAAAGCCTTTAATACCCTAAATGATTCAATTGGTTGTTTTGGCCAGAGTTCAACGGAACTCGAAATTAAGGTTGACAGCTGGTTGCGTCCTCGCGCTGACGCCACAATATTATCCCCGGATACAACACTGGTAAATACAGCGGAACGAGAACCTTTCAATGCTGCCGTACATACCGCAGGTATCTCCAGCTTAATAGCTGAAGCTACAAACCAAGAAAACACTCACCACGCGGAAGACTTCGAAACGTTCATCATTGAGTGGCTTAAGCGAGAAGTTACACACTTTAGTGGAGATATATCAGCGCAAACGCAATTCTCTGAATTAGGGTTGGATTCAGTTCTGTCAGTCGAGCTTGCTTTTGCATTGCAGGAAAAAGCCGGATTCGAAATCGACTCGACTGTGGTGTGGAGCTATCCAACCGTTCATGCGCTAGCACGTTATGTTGTTGATAACGTCAACCCGGTAGGCGAACAGAATGACGTTCCAGTAGAAGACGCGAAAAACAATAATAGTAGCGAAAATGTGCAAGTAAATATCGCAGGGAAGCGAAGTGTTATTGATGAATTAATGGATGAACTCGATATTTAGGCCACTCTAGTCTTTCATCGAACGTTAATTAAAAATGGATTGTTAGAAAAAAGATATGTCGAATTCACGTATAGACAACAACGTACAGCCTGGGTTGAAAAAAACAACGGAAAGCCCTGATTTAAACTTAATGCTTGAAAAAGCGTTGGTTAAAATTCGAGCGCAGAAAAGTCAGATTCAAGCGTTAGAACATTCACGCTCCCAACCCATTGCTTTAGTGGGTATTGGCTGTCGTTTCCCAGGCGACGCCAATACCCCAGAAGATTTTTGGCAATTACTAACAACAGGCAAAAGCGTTATAGGGAATACTCCTGAGGGACGTTGGAGTTTTGAACGCTATCTAGATACGTCCGGCAATACAAAAGGCACCATGTATACCAACGCCGGTGGCTTTATACGAGATGTTGAACAATTTGATCCTGCTTTTTTTGGGTTAACCCCTAGAGAAGCCAAGGCAATGGACCCGCAGCATCGGCTTCTACTCGAAGTGACATACGAAAGTTTAGAGAATGCAGGTATAGCCGTTAAAGACTTAAATGGCAGTAAAACCAGTGTAGTCGTTGGTATGGGGTCTGATGATTATCGCCAATATCTAAATAACTCCACCGATACACGCTTAATTGATGCCTATACGAGCTTAGGAACAACACGTAGCATAGCGATCGGCCGCATTGCTTACCTGCTTGGCTTACAGGGCCCTGCATTTCAGTTAGATACGTCCTGCTCTTCATCGTTATTGGCTATTCATTTGTCTTGTCAAATGTTGCGAAACGGCGAAAGTAATCTCGCGCTCGCTGGGGGCGTTAATTTAATGTTAACCCCTGAAATGAGCGTTGGGTTTTCCGAGTTGCAGGCACTGTCCCAGGCCGGTGAGTGTCGGGCCTTTGATGAAAAGGCCGATGGTTACGTACGTGGAGAAGGGTGCGGCATGGTCGTGCTCAAACGCCTTGATGATGCGCTGCGCGATGGTGACGATGTTTACGCCGTTATAAAAGGCGCCGCCGCCAATCATGACGGAAAGAGTAACGGCCTAACGGCTCCGAATGGAGCCGCTCAGGAAAAAGTTATTCGTGAAGCGCTAAGCGCTGCAAAAATTTCACCGCAAGATGTCGGCTATGTCGAGGCTCACGGCACGGGCACAAAACTTGGGGACCCTATCGAAGTGTTATCGCTAGGTCGTGTATACGGCGATCGCCCAACTGAACAAGCACCCTTATATTTGGGCTCCGTTAAAGCGGGGATCGGTCATTTAGAGGCTGGGGCAGGTGTTGCATCGTTTATTAAAACGGCTCTCGCATTAAAGCACAAAACACTGCCTGCACAACCGAGCTTTACGCAACCAAACTCACATATTCCCTGGGGTCGCTTGCCGTTAAGTGTTGTCGAAAAAACACAGGCCTGGCCAGAGCAGAGCACACCTACGGCAGGTATAAGTGCGTTTGGTATGAGTGGAACTAATGTCCACTTAATTTTGTCTGCGCATGACGCTAACGTTGAAAAAGAAAACCCAGCAAGCCTTGATAGTTCAGGCGGAGAAACCTGCTCCCATTTGGCCATGATCAGCGCTGAAACACCTAAGAGCCTTAGCCAGCTCGCGGAAAAATATATTGCGTTTTTGTCTGAAAATAAAATGCAATTTAGTCCCGAAAACTTCGCAGCTTCCTGCAACCAGACACGTTCTTTATTGCGCTACCGTGCGGCACTTGTTGGCCGTAATCACGCTGATTTTATTGAGCAACTAGAAAGCTTGAAGCAAGACGCCTACGACACTGAACCAACAACGGCAATGGCCTCTAAAGCGGCTTTTCTGTTTACAGGGCAGGGTGCGCAATCCATTGGTATGGGCCAATCGCTCTATCAAAAAAGTCCGTCTTTTAGAGTTATTTTTGATGAAATTATTGCACTTATTGATGGCGAACTATCCTGTTCACTACGAGATATTATGTGGCCGAGTATCGACAAAAACGATGCCGCACGTGTAGAGTTATCAAACAATCTTTTAGCACAAACACAGTACACGCAACCGAGTTTATTCGCCTTAGAGTTGGCCTTGGCGAAGCTATGGATACAATGGGGCGTTAAACCCCAATATCTTATGGGGCATTCGGTAGGTGAAATTGCTGCCGCCTGTGTAGCGGGCGTTTTTAATTTGCCAGATGCGGTGAAACTTGTATGCGCTCGTGCTCGGTTGATGCAGGCATTACCTGAAGGCGGAAGCATGACAGCCGTTCATGCAAGCGAGCAGTGCGTGTTGCCGCACCTAGAGGCTGCATCGGGCACGGTTGTTATTGCTGGCGTTAATTCACCAGAGCAATGCGTTATTTCAGGTAATTCTCAGTCCCTAAAAGAAATAGGCAATACACTCATCGCTCACGGGCTGGACTTAACGCCTTTAAATGTCTCTCATGCATTTCATTCACCCTTAATGGCGCCGATGCTAGAAGAATTCTCTAGCATTGCAGCCTCTATCGACTATCACACGCCCAGTATCACGATGGTGTCCACGGTGGATGCCACCTTAGACAGTAACGCCTTTGCTCAGCCGCAATATTGGGTGGAGCAAGTGTGCGCCGCCGTGAGATTCAGCGAAGGCGTTAGCACACTTGATACGCTCGGATGTCGCCAATATATAGAGCTAGGCCCCAAGCCCACATTAATAGGAATGGCCCTTTCAACACTGGATACTATTCAGTGTGCAATACCCAGCTTGAGAAAAAATCAAGACGATTGGGAATGCCTACAACAAGGCATTGGACAATGGGTTAGTCATGGTCTTAAATTCGATTTCAATACGTTTTATAACAGTCAACATTTCTCCCTTAAAGGAAAGGCTGTTCGTCTACCGAGCTATAGTTTCGATCACGCATATTATTTTGCTGAAGGCGAAACCGTTGAACGTTATCGCGGCGAACCGCAAAGCAATATTTCTATTCAAAAAGACGGTAGTCATCCGCTTATCGGCGAGCAACTTATTCTACCATTGTCGAAAACGATACATTTCCAGCAATACCTTCGTCAAAATTCGCCTGTTTATATGCAAGACCACGTATTGTTTGGTCATGTCATAGGCGCTGCTGCCTCTCATCTTGTCAGTTTTATTAGCGCGGCGGAAAAAACATTAATACCCGAGACATCGGGTTGTACCTACCTACACAATATACTGGTTATGAAACCCTTGCTCTTGTCGGGTGAGGCTTTGCCCGTACAGGTGATTTTTAGGCCAGAAGGAAAAGGCCATAATGCTGACCTCGTTAGCATGCCCAGTCACACCGCAGGAAATTTCGAAACTCATGTAAGCGCTCGTTTAACCACGGATACAGGTTCACTAGAAGAGCATTTTGAAAGTAAAAATGCCTACACGTTAATGTCAAAAACGACGGCAATCGGAAACGACGAATTCTACGCGAGCCATGCTCAGCTCGGCTTCCAGTTTGGGCCCTGTTTTCAGCTTATTAATAAATTGTGGCGAGTAGATTCCCATCATTCCTTAGTGGAAGTGAAGGCACAGAATGACATTCTCAGTGTCGACCCTAAAGCTACGTTGTACCCCATTTATCCCAGTCAACTTGATGTCTGTATACAAACGCTTGGAGATTTGATGAATGCTCAAATCGATAATACGCGCTATACGTATATCCCTTTTTCGCTTGCGGAGGTTAACTTCGAACACTATCTATTACAGGCAAATGAACCCTTAATGTGTGACGTTAAGCTTCATCATGATCAGGATAATGGTGGCGATAGCCTTGTGGGTGATATTTGGATATGGCAAAAAGAGGGTGGGCTTATTGCCACCGTAAAAGATTTTGAATGGCGCAAAGTTAGCAATACAACAATGCGTAACTCATTGCAGCTAAACGAAAATGATCACCATTGTTACCAACAAGAATGGCAAGATAAAAGTATTGTGGAGGCATTACCCGCTAGCAATAAAAAAATCAATAGCGTAATTGTTTTTGCGGAAGAGAACGCTTTATCCGACGCGGTTATTGCATACCATACAGCGTTAAACACGCCGCTTACGATTGTTTACCGAGCCGTAGAATACAGCCATATCGGCGATAAAATTACGGTTGACCCAAGGCAAAAGGAACATTTAGAACGCTTAAATGCACTACATGATGCTGCAAACGCAACCACGGTTTTTTTATGGTCTAGCAGCACTGAACTAGAAGCTGCTTGCATCGGTTTAACTCATTGGCTCCAGAGTATTGACACGCTATCACGCCTTTTAATTGTCTCGCAAGATAGTACCCAAGGGTTTGAGAGTGATTACCCATACGGCGACATTGGGCAAGCTTTTTGGGGCTATACCCGTTCACTAGTGCTTGAACGCCCGGATATTCACTGTACCACCTTACATGCAAGCGCCAATGACAGTGCAGAAAGCATTGCGACCCTAGCGGGCCGTATCCTTAATAGCACGAACGCTGAAACTCACCTTCGGTTAGATAACGCCCAAGTCCAGGTAGCGCGATTAAAACCCACAGCACTTCCCGAAACAGCCGTACAGATTAAAGCGGGCTGCACCTATTTATTAACGGGTGCATTTGGTGGTGTAGGGCGCTTACTGATGACATGGCTCGTTGCCCAAGGCGCAAAACATCTCACAATTCTGTCTCATCGTCAGGCTAGTTCCGTCGAGCGCGAATGGCTTGATGCGCTTAACGTAGATATAAATATTCACATAATTGACATTACACACTGTAGCCACGCAACATTCACGAATACTCTTAAGAGTGTTGAAAAACCACTCGCGGGTGTATTCCACTTGGCCGGACGAGTGCAAGATTCGGCGCTAGAGGGGCTTAATCTAGAAAAGTTTCAACAAGTGATTGGCGCCAAAGCACTAGGCGGTTGGAACCTATTAAAAAGTATTGCAGCGGTATCATCAGAGATGACCGTTGAGCTAGATTTTATTGTGATGTTTTCATCTGCATCAGGTGTTCTCGGTTCTGCTGGCCAAATAAATTATGCTGCCGCTAATGCCTACCTCGACGGCCTAGTGGATTTTGGTCGTAGACAAGGGCTACCTGTACAAAGTGTTGCATGGGGTTTATGGGCTGGAATAGGGATGGGCGCCGATAAAACATTGGTGCAGCGTCTAGCGCACACCGGTATAAAAGCCATTGAACGTGAACAAGCGTTTGTTCAGTTATCGCAGATTTTAAGTCAAGCAAAAAATAACGCACAAGACAATGATCATTCTCAGCGTCTGGTTATTGTCCCTACCGACTGGCCCCTCTACCTAAAAAGCTATTACGGTGCGCATAAAGTAACGCCAAGTTTTCTGAGTGAACTGGTAACCCGTGCTACCAAACCTAGTGTTTCGAGTGATAACGCACAAAGCACGAAAAATGCTGACGAAAACATTGCCCGCTTACAGGCCCTACCACTGGCCGCTCGAGAAAAAGATGTGGCAGCTGTGGTAAAAAAACAGCTAAAAATGGTGATGTCTTTTGATATATCACATGTTGATATGGACAGGCCACTACAAGAATTAGGAATGGATTCACTTATGGCCGTAGCCATTCGTGATGGCATTGGAAAATATTTCGGTCGTCAATTGCCAACCGCTATTCTATTCAAGCAGCCATCTGCTGCCGCCCTAACGCGCTATCTATTGGATGAGTTTTTCCAACAAGAAGAATCGCCGGGTCTGGAAAAAAATAATACCGATAGTCAAACAATCAGTGATGATGACAATATTGATATCGACGCTTTATTAGAAATGTCCGATAGCGAAGTTGATCTTTTACTTGATTTGATAGGGGACGATTAAGTGGAAGCCTTTATAAAGAAAGTGAGACATCTTTCGCCAAAACAAGTGATGCTGCTTGCTGTAGAACAGCAGAAAAAATTACAAAAGTTCAGCGCACACAGTAAAGAACCTATCGCAATAATTGGTGCCGCTTGTAAAATGCCAGCCGGTGCAAATGATTTGGCTAGCTATTGGGCATTACTTGCAGCAGGCAAAGACGGTATCACCAGTTCGAGCAATGAACGCTGGAATATGGACGATTTTTACAGCAAAGATAAAAGTGCGCCCGGTAAAATGTATACCAAACGATTGGGTTTGGTAGATGGAGTAGACACATTTGACGCTGAATTTTTTGGCATTGCTCCCAAAGAAGCCGAACGCATGGACCCGCAACAACGTATTCTATTAGAGACTTGCTGGCATGCACTAGAGCATGCTGGACAATGTAGTAAGACGTTATCAGGTACACGCACAGGAGTGTTTATCGGTGCGTGTAATCAAGACTATACCAACCTGCGAATAGGAATTGCCAACCGTTTAGGGCATGAAACCGTAACACCCTACGATGGTACAGGCACTACATTCAGTGTGGCCGCAGGCCGCATCGCGTATACACTTGGCTTGCAGGGCCCCTGTTTTACCATTGATACAGCCTGTTCTTCATCTCTTGTCGCATTACATTTAGCAACGCAAAGTTTACTTAGCGGTGAATCCGACATGGCCATTTGCGGTGGGGTGAGCCTTATACTCGATCCAACCACGTCGATTATTTTTTCGAAAGCAAACATGTTATCGGCAGACGGGCGCTGTAAAACGTTCGATGCGAAAGCTGATGGCTATGTTCGCGGCGAAGGGTGTGGTGTTGTTGTACTAAAACGCCTGAGCGCAGCAGAAAAAGACGGCGATCGAATAGTAGGTTTATTGGCCGGTAGCGCGCTTAACCAAGATGGTGCTAGCCAAGGCCTTACGGCCCCAAATGAAAATGCGCAAGCCGCTTTACTGCGAGAAGCATTGGCTAATGCGGGCCTTAAGGCGGACGACATAGACTACATAGAGGCTCACGGTACGGGCACCTCTCTAGGTGATCCGATTGAAATGTCTGCTATTAGTAGCGTGTTCGGAAAACGCGATAATAAACCCCCGCTACGTGTTGGCTCAGCAAAAACAAATATTGGGCACACCGAGGCAGCCTCGGGCATGGCAGGGCTTATCAAAGTACTGTTGTCCATGGAAAATGAAACTATTCCACCGCATATAAATTTTTCTGAACCGAGTCCGCTCATTCCATGGGACGAAATGTCGGTTGAAATTCCAACAAAATGCCAGCCGTGGAAAAAAAACACCAAAACACGTTATGCCGGCGTAAGCTCCTTTGGGTTTAGTGGTTCCAACGCGCATATTATTCTGGCCGAAGCACCCGCCCCAAAAAAACCGAAGCACTCAACCCAAATACCCGGCCAAGCGCCGTATATTCTTCCTCTGTCAGCCAAAAGCAGCGATGCACTGGTACAGCAGGCAAAACAACTTCAAGCGTTGGTAGCCAAAAAACCTTCTGTTGATTTAGCGAGTTTGTGTGCTGCGGCATCAACAGGACGTAACCATTTTAAAGTGCGTGACAGTCTTGTTTTTCATGACCTAGCGGAATTACAAGAGCAACTTAAAATGTCCGTTAACGGTGAAGAAACTACCGGCTGCACACCCGCGAATACCGCATTTCTGTTCAGCGGGCAGGGCTCACAATATTGGGGAATGGCACGTCAACTGTATAAGCGAGAAGCCTTTTTTAAACAAACTCTAGATCAATGTGAACAGTTATTAACTGAGCATATGGATATTGGCCTTACAGAATTGCTATGGGGTGAAGATCAAGAAGCGTTAAATAATACACGTTATACGCAACCTGTATTGTTTGCTGTACAGTTTTCCATGGCCAAACTTTGGCAACATTGGGGCATGAAGCCTTCTGTAGTTCTAGGGCATAGCGTAGGTGAATATGTTGCCGCTTGTATTGCGGGTGTCTTTACCGTAGCAGATGCTTTAAAACTAATTGCTGCTCGTGGCCGGTTAATGCAAGAACGGTGCGCGCCCGGCGGTATGGCCGTTATTTTTAAAGGCCTAGGCGAAGTTCAGCAATTATTGGCTGAACATTCATGTCGGTTGGATATTGCGGCTATTAACGGGCCCGACAATACCGTTGTGTCGGGCGAAAAAGGCGCACTACAGAAATTTATCTGCGCACTAGAAGAGCAAAACATTCGAACGGTATCGCTGGTGGTTTCTCATGCTTTCCATTCGACCATGATGGATTCTATGCTCGACGAGTTCCGAGACGTTGCACAAAGTATTCAATACACATCGCCAACCCTAAGTGTTATCTCAAATGTAACGGGTAAAATGGCCTACGATGAACTTTGTTCCGCAGACTATTGGGTGTCTCATGTTCGATCACCCGTTAATTTTTACCAAAGCATTAACACGATCGCTGAAAACGGGGTAAATATTTGTCTGGAAGTTGGGCCAGGTACTAGCTTATTGGCTATGGCCAAACCAATAATTGCAAGCCAACACGATAATCCCGAAAACTATTATTGGTTTTCGTCTATGGGACGAAAATTTAATGACGGGGAAAAAATTCTTGAGACCCTTGCAGGCCTTTACCGAATGGGGCTCGAGGTAAATTGGGGTAATTTTTACGCGTCTACACAGCTCGAACATGTTGATTTACCCCGTTATCCTTTCCAACGTAATCGGTATTGGATGACACAACATCAATTGGGTGAATCATTCACTACTCCATCTCTCCGGGAAGGTTCTCTGAACAACGGCCATCCTTTGCTCGGCTCTCAACTTGATATTGCTCTGGCTGACAAACATTATTTCGAAAGTTATTTAAGTTTAGAGTCTCCCGCTTACATGGACGAACACCGCTTATACGGTGTGCCTGTTGTTGCGGGCGCGTCCCATACCAGTGCTTTACTACAAGCTGCAGGGCAGCATTATGCGCAGGACACGCACTTACAAATACGGGACATTGCCTTTTCTAAAGCGTTAGTATTAAACGAAAAAGTTGAAGGACTACTGTGTTCCAAGGCCACAAAAGTACAAATTGTATTAAATTCACTTGACGAAAAAGACGAAACGCTTTCGGCCTGCATGCTAAGTCAGCCTATCAACAGTGAAGCGAAAGGCACATGGCAAACCCATGTAAGTGCTAAAATTTCAAAGGCTAAAACAGTCCCTGCATCGCCTATAACTAGCATCACCGCTTTACACGCAGGTATGGGGCAAGATCTCACCTCCGAAATTTTCTACGAAGGATTTTGGGAAAAGGGCTATACCATTGGTACCGCATTTAAGTGGCTGGGAGAAGGGCGTAAGGGTAAAAATTCCGCAATACGAGAACTATCGCTTACGGGTCGCTCTGAGATTAGTGAAGATTATTTATTCTATCCTGGTTTACTGGATGCATGTTTCCAGGTCATCGATAGGGCCGACCCCAATCTAAGTGGGAAAAAGGACGGCGAAACACTTTTTGTACCTTTCCATATTGATGAATTCAATTTTTATAAGGTAATTGACCCGAGTAAAAAACTTTATTGCTATGTTGAGCTGCTTGTTGATAGTCAACAAGGTACCGGCTCAAAAATCCTCAGTGATTTATGGATACTGTCCGACGAAAATGAGGTTATCGCACACATCAAGGGGTTCGAAGCACGAAAAACGACGCGGACATTATTACAGGCAACATTGGATGCAGCGCAACCTACCGTAAGCAATGATCAACACCAAAACGCTGTAAACGATATTTACATTGAACAATGGCAGACGATAGAAAATAGCACAGCTGAAATATCCCGTACAGCGCACGAAAAACCCTTGTTAATTTTGGTGAGCAAGAAAAATAGAAGTTGGGCACAAACCTGTTTTGATAATGGCGAACGCCCCGTGCTCTTTGTAATACCAAGCACAACAACCTGCGCAGCACCGAACGTTGCACACTTTCAGAATAATGCCAGCGTAGAAATGGTGCTTAATAGCGATGACCACTGGCAAGCCCTTTGGGATGTAATGGGAACCATTGCCGCCGGCCAATGGCAGGCGCTTTATACGTTGGGGCTAGATTGTGAGAACAACTTAGAGCGCAGCATAAATGCGAACGTAGCAGTTCCGAACGACGCTGAACTTTATTTGCCGCTATTACAGTGTCTACAACAGGTTCAAAAAATGCCGGCCAGTAATATCGTTCACTTGGCCTGCTTAAGTCGTCGTGGCCACTTAATAGAGCCTGCAGACTCAGTAGACCCATTGCAGAGAATGATGTGGGGAATGCTTCGTAGCGCACAGTTAGAGCTCCCTAATATATCGGTGCAGATGATAGACATCGATGCCGTAAACGCAACGACTGGCGATCAACTTACAACAATTTTACATTCCTCCCGCGCGTCATTGCAGACAGAACAACTGGGGATTCGCTCCGGCTCGCTCTACGTCAATCGTTTACAGCCAATGACGCCTACACACAGTGTTGAGAACACTGAAAATATCGCCATTGATCACGAAAAAATAATTCTAATTACTGGGGGTCTTGGCGGCTTAGGATTGTCCATCGCAAAGTCATGCATTGATAAGGGCGCTAAACATGTGGCGTTACTCAGTCGACGGGCACCAAACGACGAGATTAACCTCACGTTAGATGGCCTACGCGAGCACGCAAGTATTTATTGTTTACAGGCCGATATTGGCGAGCGCGACTCACTTATCAACGCCTTATCTCAGTTACCGGCCAACAGATCTATTGGCGGCGTCGTACACGCTGCGGGCGTACTACATGACGGCCTGCTTAACCAGTTAACCGCCGATAGTTTTCAACACGTTACGCGACCAAAAATTCAAGGCGCGTGGAACTTACACACCTTGATTGACAACACCGCATTAGATTTTTTTGTGATGTTCTCGTCGATAGCCGCTACCTGTGGTTCAACAGGACAAGCCAACTACGCTGCCGGTAATGCATTTTTAGATGGTTTAGCAGAGCTGCGGCGTTCGCAGGGTGTTACTGCCGCAAGTATTCAATGGGGGCCGTGGGGCGAAAGTGGAATGGCGACTCGTTTAGATGAACGCCATCTCGGCTTAATGGCAGCGCGTGGTTTGGAGCCGTTGAGTGATCAACGCGGCTTAGAAGCCTTTCACATCCTTCGTACAGGTGAAACTGCTGATGTTAGTTTGGTAGCGCATATTGACTGGAACCGCTATGTCGATGCCTTGCCTTTTAGCGGCCAAAATCGCCCAGCATTTTACCGCGACTTGCTAACGCCAACCCTAATAAAAAAAGAAGAACAACTTATAGATGCCTTGATGACGTTGCCTGCCGACGAGCGTAACGCCCATCTAAAAGATTACTTGCAAACATTATTAGCGAAAACATTAGGCTTTAAAGATAAGCGTAAAATAAAAAATCGCGACAAATTATTCGACATTGGCTTAGATTCATTACTGGCCGTTGAACTGAAAAACACCTTGGAAAAATCCTTGGCAAGAAGCCTGAGCGCCACGTTACTATTTGATTACCCAAGCTTGGAAAAGCTGGTAGATCACCTAGGAGAAGGGCTCAGCAGTCTCGATAAAAACGCACAGGAAAATGCGGTTAAACCAAACAGTTTAGTGAATAGCGAAAAGGATGAGATCGAGGGCGAGGAAGATTTCGACGAAGACGATATTGCCGCGCTTCTAGATGATTCGCGATTGGATTTAGCTGAGAGTTTAATGGAGGAATAATGATGGCGAACCCACAAGACGACAAAAAAGTAAGCCAAGAGCTCGCGAAACGACTCAAAAAATCCTATGCGGTTATTGATGCGCTGGAATCGAAATTACATGCACAGCGGGCCTCTGATATAGAACCCATAGCTATCGTGGGGATGGCTTGCCGTTTTCCGGGCGGCGTTAATTCCCCCGAGGATTTTTGGCAACTGCTAATAGACGAAAAAGACGGCATTACCGATGTACCAAAAGAACGCTGGGATATCGATAAGTATCATGGTGATGGCGCCCAAGGTGATGCGAAAGTAACCAGTCGTCGTGGCGGGTTCATTGATGATGTCGATCTATTCGACGCTAATTTTTTTGGCCTTTCACCAAAAGAAGCCGGTTCCTTGGACCCCCAACAACGCATACTTCTTGAGGTTGTGTGGCAAGCGTTGGAAGAAGGAAACCGTATACCAGAAACGCTTTACGGTAGTGATACTGGCGTCTATGTAGCCATGAGTGGCTCCGACTACATGCTCACACAAGCGAAATATTTTGGGGAAGACAATATTAATGCCTACTTCGGTACAGGTAACGCCCATGCAGCAGCGTGTGGACGTATCGCGTATTTCCTAGGCTTGCAGGGCCCATGTTTTTCTGTAGACACAGCGTGTTCATCATCATTAGTTGCACTTCACAATGCCGTTACTAGTTTGCGTAGTAACGAAAGTACAGCCGCTATTGTTGCCTCCGCCAATTTGAATCTCACGCCAGACGTAAACCTAACATTTTCAGCGGCCAATATGCTCGCACCAGATGGCCGCTGTAAAACTTTCGATCAATCGGCGGATGGTTATGTGCGTGGAGAGGGTGTTGCTGCTGTTGTACTTAAACGCTTAAGTGAGGCTCAGAAAGATGGTGACACTGTTCACGCGGTTATTCGCGGTAGTGCACTGAATCAAGATGGCGCAAGTAGCGGCCTTACCGTTCCTAACGGCATTGCGCAACAAGACGTTATTCGCAAAGCATTAAAAAATGCACGATTAAAGGCGCACGACATTAGTTATGTAGAAGCCCACGGCACGGGTACTGCGCTAGGTGATCCTATAGAAGTATCCGCGCTTGGGGCGAGTTATTGCCAGGAACGTACGCACGATAACCCGTTATATATTGGTTCTGCAAAAACCAATATTGGCCATACTGAAGCAAGTGCAGGGCTAGCGGGTCTAATTAAAGTTGTCTTGTCTTTAAAGCACCAACAATTACCCCGTCACTTACATTTCGAACAGCCAAGCACGTTAATTCCTTGGGATCAATTCCCACTAAAAGTTGTGGCTGAAACAACACAATGGGACAGCAGCAGTGAACGAATTGCGGGATTAAGCTCCTTTGGTTTTGGTGGATCAAATGGCCACGTAATTGTCAGTGAAACACCGCAACCGAGTGCAATGGACGCTACTAGTAATACAGTAGAAGAACATTCCTTATCGCTGGTTAAAGTGACCGCAAAGTCCGCGCAATCATTAAACAACTTATGTCATCGTTACCATGAGTTTATACAAACTCACACCGACATTAACTTGCATGATTTTGCTTATACCGCCAATACCGCGAGAAGTGATCATGCCTTCCGTCGGGTGCTTATTGCTGCCGATAGAAAAACGCTGCTTCAGAAACTTCACAATGTTACTGAAAACCTAAACGACAACATAAACGCGGCAGAAGAAGATGCACCGGTCGCATTTTTATTCAGTGGTCAAGGTTCACAGTACTGGGGCATGGCAAAGACACTATACGGTAGTGAGACAGTCTTTAGATCCGCCATTGATGTTTGCGAGCAGCACCTGCAGGCCCACATGGATAAAGCGCTTTGCGAAATACTATGGGGTGAAGATAGGGACATTATTCATGTAACACGTTACACACAACCAGCACTCTTTGCACTGGAATATGCACTGGCTAAGCTTTGGCAGAGTTGGGGCGTTAAGCCAGCTGTAGTGCTTGGCCACAGCGTTGGCGAATATGTTGCTGCCTGTATCGCAGGCGTATTTTCCCTCGCCGATGCATTAACGTTAGTGTCTGCACGTGGACGTTTAATGGTAGAGCTTTGTGAACAGGGGGCTATGGCGGTAGTGTTTAGTAACGCCGACAACGTTACGGCATTTACGGGTAACCTTACAGAAAAAGTGACGGTGGCAGCTTATAACGGCCCTGAAAATACGGTTTTGTCCGGCGAACCTGAAGCATTATCGTCGGTCCTGGAAAGAATCGAAAAAACCGGTATTCGTACGCAGCGCTTAAGTGTCTCTCACGCTTTTCATTCCCCCATGATGGCGCCAATGCTTAAGGAGTTTCGTCGTGTTGCCGAAAGTATTCATTACCATACGCCCAAGCAAGCGATTATTTCGAACCTCACAGGCGAGCTT
The DNA here is from genome assembly GCF_014217335.1 of Teredinibacter purpureus. Lineage (NCBI taxonomy): Bacteria > Pseudomonadati > Pseudomonadota > Gammaproteobacteria > Cellvibrionales > Cellvibrionaceae > Teredinibacter > Teredinibacter purpureus. Next base: position 3,235,899 of record NZ_CP060092.1, read on the forward strand.
TGCGATGATTACATAGCCTCTGCCAGCTACTGGGTAGAACATATCAGCGCGCCGGTTAAATATAAGCAGTCGGTAGAAACCTTATTAAATGAAAGTATCGATACCTTCATCGAGCTAGGGCCGCATACTACCTTGCTGGGCATGGCTAAAGTTGTCGTTACCGACTACTGCGACAACAATCAGCTAGGGCCAGAGCGTGAATTGCATTATCTCAATTCTTTGCACCGCGAAAAAAATGATCTGGAGGTAATCACTCAGGCATTCGGTGCGGCTTATAGCGTTGGTGTAAACGTAGAATGGGCACAACAGAGCACGGGCAATGCCCGGCGTATTAGTATTCCTACTTATGCTTTTTCACGCAAACGCTATTGGTATCAGGGATCAGAAAAAACCAATGCATTAGCGGGCCTAGCACAACACGAAAAACTTTGGTTGCAGGCATTACGTGAAGGTAATGCGGAATGTCTTGGTAGTATTCTCAGCCCCTTAAATAACGACGAAAACGCAACGCTTTCGGCAGCACTGCAACAACTTTCGTTTAACCACAATAGTCTTTTACCGCAGTATGGTTATGCTACCCATTGGCAAGCACTTGATGGCCCGACAGAAGCGGGTGATCTAAACACCAAAACGATTTTAATTATCGCCGATGCGATCGATGATAGTGTAGCGCTCGAACAGGCCGCGGTCGAAAAGGGCGCTAACGCTGTTATTGTTATCGCGAACGATAGCGCAACGGTGTCTGAAAACGATAACGTTTATCGTTTTGATATTCAGCAGCATTCCTTGTGGCAGACTTTTTTCGATCGATTAACGATTCAAAAAAGAATCGCAGATTACTGCGTCTTTTACCGCCGTCATGGCCACGACAACAGTGCAAAATTCAGTTTCTCATTAATTAAATCATTTAGTAGCGTTACGTGCTTTTCGCCAGAATGTCAGATGCTTTTAGTGACTCGCGCAGCCGCATTAATTAGCGACGCGGGTACAGCGACGAAAGAAAATAAAAAAGACGATATGGATGCCGGCCATGTCTGCGCGCTCGGCGCTAGCCGAGCACTTTCGGCTGAATCACCGGACAATTTTTTGGGCTGCCTAGATCTTGAGTCTCAAGATGGAATGGCCGTTAGCTCCGTTGACGCACACTCAATTGTCAGCTGTTTAGGGCACAGTGGCCCAAACAATACTGTCGAAGAACTCATGGCATTGCGCGATAAGCAGTTTTTTGCACCGAGATTAGAAAGGCTAAAGGCAACCTCTCGCAGTGATACCTTTAGCATCCATGACAGCGGCCTTTATCTCGTGAGTGGTGCTTTCGGCGGTATAGGCAAAAGTGTTGTGAACTGGCTCATAACGAAGGGTGTTAAACAACTTGCGTTAATTAGCCGCCGTGGTTTAGACAGTGCTGCAATCGCAGCCTGTGTTGATAGCTGGCAATCCCAGGGTGTGCTATGTCATGTGTTGCAGGCGGATATTAGTGATTATGACGGGCTAGAACAAGCCGTTGAGTGTGCGAGCGATAACCTGAAAAACGTTAAAGGTATTTTTCATTGTGCTGGAATTAGTGGCAACTTATGCGATACCGATGCCTTAAGTTTTGCTGAGTATGAAAGTGTACTGTTACCCAAAGTACAGGGTAGCTTAAACATCGAGACACTAATTACCAAAAGAAAGTGGGACCATTGCCTCGATGTATTTGTTAACTTTTCTTCAATAGCCTCGGTGTGGGGCTCCGCTGGACAAGCAGGCTACTGCGCCGCTAATTATTTTCTTGATAAATTCAGTCAGCTTCAGAAGAAACCTTATCATTCTCTGTCTCTTAATTGGGGCCCCTGGAATGATGCGGGAATGAGCAGCGAGATGGATGCTGACGGGCAACTGGCACGTTTAGGTATTAAAGGTTTTAGTCACAAGCAAGCGATTATTTTACTGGAACACGCATTGGCAGCGGGCATTCATCAGACGGTCGTTACAGATGTTAATTGGCAGACCTTTATACCGATTGTTTTCTCTCGACGCCGTAGCGCTCTGTTGCAGGCGCTTAACGTGTCAGACAACGAGGCTTCAGAGCAGGGGGAAGAGAACTTTCCTCTGCGAGAACAATTTCTAACGCAGGCAACGGCTCAACGAAAAGATTTTTTAGTTGACGAAGTGTGTCGCTATTTACGCGTAATCTGCGAGCTAGACGATAGCGATAGCATCGATCCTAAACAAGGTTTTTCCGATCTCGGTGTAGATTCTCTATTGTCGGTAGAAATGAAAGTATTATTACAAAAAAATATAGGGCTAAAACTTCCGTCAACGTTGTTGTATGACTACCCCACGCCAATCGCCTTAGCGAATTATTTGCTAGATATTTTGCAGGCGTTTTTGGACGAGACGGGCATTGAAATAACCGAAAATAAAAGCGAACTAGAGAAAAGCAATGTGTCAACGTCAGATGTTCTAGATATGAGTGAAGACGACGTTGAAGCATTGTTGCTCGCCAAACTTAGTGCCCTATAAACGCTATAGCCAAAATATTGGAGTTTTGAAACGTGTCGGAAGTTAACAAAAACAACGCAAATAAAACACCGTTATCGCCACTGAAACAGGCATTTATCGCCATAGAAACGCTTCAGGAAAAACTGAAAAAAGCCGAAAATGGCTCCGGCGAAAAAATTGCGATTGTTGGTATGTCCTGTCGTTTACCCGGAAAAGTCGAAAGTCCAGATCAATTTTGGGATTTCTTAATCAACGGTGGTGATGGCATCGTCCACCAAGCAAGCAATAACGACAAACAATTTTCTCGCTGGCCACTAGATAAATTTGTTGACGCCGACCGCACGGCAAAAGGTAAGACCGTTACGTTGGACGCTGGTCTGATGAAAGATCACGATAAATTCGATGCGAAGTTTTTCGGCATTGCACCACGTGAAGCCGAAAGTATGGACCCGCAACAGCGTCTCGCACTAGAGCTGAGCTATACCGCCGCACAAGACGCTGGCTATACCTCCAGTGCGCTAGAGGGTAGCAATACGGGCGTGTACCTTGGTGTTGGTGCTGCAGAATATTTTCGCTACTGCTTACAATCAGACAGCGATGACGCGGGTTTTTTTGTTTCAGGCAATACACAAAATGTAATTAGTGGCCGCGTTTCGTTCAACCTAGGGTTACAAGGACCAGCCGTTGCCGTTGATACTGCATGCTCCTCGTCATTAGTGGCCATACATCTAGCCGTTAACGCTTTAAGAAAAGGTGAATGCCAAGCGGCTCTTGCTGGCGGCGTAAACATGTTGCTTGACCCTCAAGTATTTGTTTCGCTTTCGAAAGCAAATATGCTTGCCCCCGATGGTCGCTGCAAAACCTTTGATGATAGTGCAGATGGGTATGTACGTGGCGAAGGTGGCGCAGTGTTAATGTTAAAAACATTGTCGCGAGCAGAAAAGGACGGTGATCAAATTCATGCAATTATTTGCGGTTCTGCGGTTAATCAAGATGGTCGCAGCAGCAGCTTGACTGCGCCCAATGGCCCAGCGCAACAAAACGTGATACGCAAGGCGTTGGTAGACGCCCAAGTGAAACCCGAGTCCGTTAGCTATATAGAAAGTCACGGTACAGGAACATCGCTGGGTGACCCGATAGAAGTTCATGCCTTAAACGCCGTGTACGGAAATCGTCCTAGCGAAAAAACCCTAACGCTCGGTGCACTTAAGTCTAACATCGGTCACCTCGAAGCCGCTTCCGGCGTTGCCAGCATTGTAAAAGTGATTATGTCACTTAAAAACAAAAAAATACCGGGAAACCTGCATTTCCACGCTAAAAACCATCACTTCGATATTGAAGGTTCACCCATTGTTTTTGCGGACAACACTACCTCATGGCAAAGTTATGAGGGCATAGAGCACGCGCGGGCAGGTGTTAGTTCTTTTGGTTTTAGCGGCACAAATTGCCATATAATCCTTGGCGAAGCGCCCGAGAGAAAATTATCGGTTACTGAAAAAACAACAGAACAAAACGCTGGTGAACGTTCTCCAAAACCTGCTCATCGCCTACGCGACGCAGATAAAAATCATTTGCTCGTGCTGTCTGCAAAAACGCCGAAAGCCTTACACGATAGCGCCGTTAATTATTATCGTTGGTTGAATCGACCTCAGAACGATATTGCTTTACACGATATTTGTTTCAGCGCGGCCGTCGCACGCGACCTGCATCCCTATCGTATCGCATTTGCAGGCGAAGATAGTACAGCGTTGAGCGCCGCAATTAAAACGTTTGCAGACAGCGACGCGCCACAAGTCACCTCGCCCCCCCGTAAATCTATGCCGCGTATCGGTTTTATGTTCACAGGGCAAGGTGCGCAATATGCGGGTATGGCCGAACAACTTTATCAACAAGAAAGCGTATTCCAGCAATCACTAGACCGTTGCGCTAAAGCGCTTGAAGAAGTCTTGGTACTGCCTTTATTGGAGGTACTTTGGGGTGAACACACCGCAGAGTTAAATCAAACAGCATATACACAACCCGCATTGTTTTGTGTTGAGTACGCACTGGCACAGCTATGGATTTCCTGGGGGATTCGCCCCACCATAGTAACGGGGCACAGTGTAGGTGAATATGCAGCGGCTTGCATTGCGGGTGTATTTTCTCTCGAAGAGGGTGTTCGTTTAATCGCCGAAAGAGGGCGGCTTATGCAATCGCTGCCCAGCGGTGGTGGCATGATCGTCGTAATGAGTGACGGGAAAACCGTCGCGCAAATAGTGTCAGAAGCAATTACAGAAACACAACGGGCGAGTGTCAGTATCGGCGCCTTTAATACTCAAAATCAAACCGTTTTATCCGGTGATCTCGACGTTCTAGGTATTATCCAGCAGCAATGTAAAGCGGATCATATAGGTGTCGTAAACCTTCCCGTATCCCACGCGTTTCATTCGCCATTAATGCTGCCTATCCTCCAAGAGTTTAAAGACTACGCCAAAAACATTCGTTTCGCTGCACCCGCGATTAAACTCGTCTCAAACCTTAGTGCAAAAATTGAAGATAGCCTATTGCAAAGTAAAGACTACTGGGCAGATCATATTGTAGCGCCAGTGGATTTCTACGAAGGCGTTAAAACCTTCAGTAAAGAAGTCGATATTGTAATAGAGATCGGCCCAAAACCGACACTAACGGCTATGGCAGTGCGTAATTGCGATGAGGCTAGTATCCACTGGCTAAGTAGTTTAAAGAAAGATACCAACGATATTCTTACGCTACAAAAAACACTCGCAGAACTTGTTAAACTTGGCGTTAACATAGATTGGCCCACCTATTTTTCGACTACGCGAGAGACCGGCAAAAATGTTTCTCTTCCGGTTTACCCGTATCAGCGCCAGCGATTCTGGATACAGGGTGTTGACAGCTATATCGCCGATAGAAAACACTCAACAGAAACGCATAAAGATCACCCACTTTTGGGTAGCCGCATTACCCTTCCTGGCGTGGCAAACAGTTATTACCAAAGTCTTTTAAGCGAAGAGTCACCTGCCTATTTAGAGCATCATCGTTTGTTCGGTACGGTTATTGTGCCCGGCGCATCACATGTTTCCATGGCAATTAGTGCGGTCCAAGATCGTTACAATTCACAGCAGTGCGAACTCGGTGCATTAGCATTCTTTCAAACCATTGGCGTGCCTGATGAAGGCCATCGTTGTGCCCAAATTGTATTGAGCCCTGAAGCCTCTTCAGGCGTTCACGAGAAAAACATAAAGGGTGCATTTAAGGTGTCATCGCTTAATGATGAAACACAAAAACACGAAGAGCATGCGTGGGAAATCAACGCCTCTGGTGTTTTCTCCAGCACTATTACCGACACTAGCGTTACCTTGCAAGATGCGTTAGCCGACCTCGATCTGTCACTCGCTATTGAAGAGTGGCCCATGGAGCAAAGTGGTAAGGATTTTTACAGCACCATATGGCAGCGAGGTTATACCCTAGGCAGCGCATTTTGCTGGGTGGGTGATCGTTTTAAGCAGGGCAATTTAACGTTACATAAAATGGTCTTGCCTGAACTACCTGAAACACTTTCCCCGTATCCTCTCTACCCAGGCCTTATCGATTCGTGTTTCCAAGCGTTTGGTAGTTCAGTTCCGTTAGATGCTGAAGGCGATGATATCTATATCCCCTTCAGCGTGGAGAACCTCAAATTTTTTAAACAGCCGAAAGCCTCTGAAAAACTATGGTGTTTATCTAAACCGCACCACAGTATTGAGGATATACAATCCGGTAAAGCCCGGTATGTGGGTGACCTTGTTTTATTTAACGATAAAGGTAACGTCTTTATGGATGTGCATGGCCTCGAACTCAGAAAGTCGAGCGCCAAATTATTGAAAGCTAGCTTGCCTGGCGCTCAAACAAGAAAACATTTTTACCATAACGCGTGGAGCGCTTCGTCGATATCGCCTTCTGCTACGGTAAGCGAAAAATTAATGGTGATAATTGGCGATACTAATAGCCTAAACCTTATTGAAGGTTTAGGGCACTATTTTGATGACCGTGATAGGGAATGGGTCAGTGTTGTAGCTGGAGAGTCCCTAACGGAAATTTCGGCCAATCGTTTCGAATTAAATCTAACGCACGAACACGAGTACCTCGCGTTATTTAATCTTCTTCAGGAAAAAGGTTTTCCTGACATAGGCGGTATTGTTAGGGTCTTGCCGAATACTGCCGCGCATACCGAGTTTCCGCAGGCGTTACTACTTGAACACGCCATAGCGAGTAGTGCTTTGGTTAACGCTTGTATTAATGGCCTTGCACAGCCGCCACGTTTATCGTTATTAACGCAGCGTTTGCATTCCCCTGATGCGGTACAACACGCTCTTTGGTCGCTTTATCGGGTGCTACGTGTTGAACAACCTCAATTACACGGCCGCTGTTTTGAAATAGTCGAAAACGATACGGATACACTACACCGCGTCGGCGCAGACATTTTAAGCGAGGATAAAGAGACCGAAGTTGCTTACCACGAAGGCGAGCGTTTCGTACAACGTTTAAATGAATATCTACCCATTGAAGACATCGATACAGACGAAAAATGTTTTCAAGCGGAGAAAGAGGGCACTTACGTTATTACCGGTGCCTTCGGTGGTGTGGGGTTTGAAACCGTCCAATGGCTTATCCAGCACGGTGCTCGGCATTTGGCTTTATTCGTACGGCGCACACCTTCCGAGGCACAGCAAGAACGGCTGAATACACTGCTAGAACAAGGTATTGATATTGTTTGCTATCAGTGTGATCTAGCCGAAGTAACGAACATTAACACCGCTATGGAGCAAGTCTCACAAAAACAAGGTTCCATCGTTGGTGTCTTCCACCTAGCGGGCGTACTGGACGATAAGTTTATTCAACAGCAAGACCAGCACAGCTACAACAAGGTTTTTTCACCGAAAGTACAAGCCACCTATAACCTCGATCAAGCGACACGTCACGCACACGTTCAGTATTTTGTATGTTTCTCTTCCATTGCGGCAACATTTGGTACACCAGGGCAGGGTAACTACGCGGCTGCGAATGCTTACATGGACGCGGTTATGGCCGAACGCAAGGCCGCAGGTTACGGCGGCCTATCCATTAACTGGGGGCCTTGGGCAGATGTAGGAATGGCTGTTGCGAATCAAGGTGATAGCAAAATGAATGCCGTTGGAATGGAAGCCTTCGACGTGCAGCAAGGGCTCGACGCCATGGGCGCACTCCTTGTTTTGGCCGACAATAAAGCCGTTAGTAGCGAAGCTGTCGTCACATATGCGCATTTAAACTGGTCGCAATTTTTACAAAATTTCCCCAGTGCAGATATCAATCCCTTGTTCACAGCATACCAACAACAATTTAGTTCAGATGACGCTGTGCGTGGTAGTTATTTTATTGCATTACAAGAAGCACCTATCGGCGAACGTCAAACGCTCTTGGCCGAACAAATTAGCGGCATCTTACGCAATATTATGAAATTTTCAGATGACGACGACATCGCCCTAGATCTCGGATTTTTCGATTCGGGCATGGATTCGTTAATGTCGCTCGAGTTTAGACAAAAGTTAGAGAAAGTATTCGACATAAGTTTACCTCCAACCGTTGCCTTTAATTACCCGACAATTGCCGATCTTATTCAATTCTTTATTAGCAGCGCTATCGACTTAGCTTTTGTTGAAGGACCAGACATGGACGTAGCCGTTCAGGTAAACGAAGTACAACCGGTTGACGTGCTAGCGGAAACAGAAGACTCGCTCGATGATAGTTTAAGCGAAGATGACTTAGCACGGTTACTGGAAGAGCAATTAGCTGAGATGACAGAGGAATAGTTAATGAGTAACGCAGCCAAAATGGATAATCGCGCAATACTTGCAAAAGCTTTGCAGGAGCTCAAAAAATCCCAAGCAAAAATAAAGACACTGGAGGAACAGCTAAAGTCTCCTCACGCGCCGAAACAAGACCCTATCGCCGTAGTCGGTATGGGCTGCCGGTTTCCCGGTGGGGCAGACACGCCAGAAAAACTCTGGAAACTATTGGCCGAGGGTAAAAACCTCGTTTCGGATGTGCCGTCTGATCGTTGGGATATCGAACAATACTATAATGCCGAGCCAGGGAAAGCAGGGATGATGTATACCCGCAAAGGCTATTTCCTCGACGATGTTCGCCACTTCGACCGCGACTTTTTTAATATACCGCCAGCAGAAGCAAAAGCCATGGATCCACAACATCGCATTATGATGGAGTGTACGTGGGAAGCGTTAGAGCATGCTGGCTATAACCCCATTAGCTTACGAGGCAGTAAAACAGGCGTATTCGTGGGTTCTATGAACGCGGACTACTCTCAATACGGCATTCGTGCACTTAACCAATCCAGTATGTACACCGCCATTACCAACGGAAACGGCATTGGTGCAGGGCGTCTAGCGCATAACTTCGGTTTCCAAGGCCCTGCGATGGCTACCGATACACTCTGCTCTTCGTCCCTTGTCAGCGTACATTTAGCGATACGTAGCTTACAAAACCACGAGTGCGAACTCGCGCTGGCCGGTGGTGTGAACCTCATGTTAACGCCCAGCATGTTTATCGTAACTTGCGCCTCCAATATGCTCGCAGCCGATGGGCTTTGTAAGACGTTTGATAACGCCGCTGACGGTTATGCTCGTGGCGAAGCCTGCGGCATGATAGTACTAAAACGCCTTAGTGATGCAGAACGCGATAACGATAATGTTCTCGCGGTTATCAGCGGTAGCGCCATCAACCAGGATGGCCCTAGTAGCGCACTACCAGTACCTAATGGGTTAGCGCAGGAAGAGGTTATTCGTTCTGCGTTAAAAGATAGCAATATAGAAGCCAGCGCAGTTAGCTATATCGAAGCCCATGGCACAGGCACCTCGTTAGGTGATCCACTAGAGATTGAAACGCTATCACGTGTATTTAAACCTTCAGGGCAAGAAACACAATCGCCCCTGCTAGTTGGTTCGATCAAAACGAATTTCGGGCATACAGAAGGCGCAGCAGGTATCGCCGGCTTACTGAAAGTTATCCTGTCGATGCAAGCCAATACATTACCGCCCCATATAAATGTACAAAAATTAAGTGAACATATTGATTGGGACAATACCGGCGTTAAGGTTTGTACTCAGTCTCAAGATTGGACGCCCGTTGATACACCGCTTTATGCAGGTGTCAGCGCATTTGGTATAGGCGGCACCAATGCTCATATTATTGTTCAATCAGCGTCAGCCACTGACAAGCCAACGGCCCCGGCACCACTGAACAGTAGCGTACTAACCTTATCAGCGAAATCGCAAAAATCCTTAATAGCGCTTACTAAAAAATACGCGCGTTACCTCGATACAACACCCGATACGTACGATCGAATTTGTTATACCAGCAATGTCAGCCGCTCGGCATTCAATCATCGTATAAGTATTTGTGCGCACAACAAAGAAGATTTAGTTGAATCACTTAAAACCTTATCTCTTAGTGAAAAGTGGGCTACCTCACCCGCAAATAAAGACAAAAATTCTTTTATTTTAAATGCTAACCTAAACATTACGCACATTAAACAAGTCGTGAACAGCCTTAAAAACAAACCTGTTTTTAAGGCTGTTGTTGGACGGTATGAACCGATTTTTAGCGCCCATTGCGGTAGGGATTTATGGCCATTACTTGTAGGCGAAGAAGGACTCAATACTGATAAAAAATGCCAGCGCGCGCTTTCCGTTATAGTGGAATTAATATTCGTAGAAACAATGGTTGCGTTTGGATTTACGCCATCTGTAATCACTGGAGTGGGGCTAGGTGAATATAGTGCCGCCTGTTTTGCAGGAGTACTATCGGTTGCAGAGCTGTTAGACATTGTTAGTGCCGTGAACGAGACCTGCTCTCAATACCGGCAAGAAAACAAGGTTAAACTATTGGAGCTGAAGTGTGAGTTACGCTCAGCAAAGTCATTCCTTCGCTCGGTAAGTTTTCCACAAGACGCCATTAGCATCGCTGCACTGAACGCTTCTGACAGCACCTATATCGTAGGCTCCGAAGCAGCTATTAACCTCGCGTGTGAAGCATTAACGGATGGTAGTATCGCGTACAAGATGCTAGGCGCAGCGAGTGTCGACCAGTGCATGCCCCTAATAAAGGATACGGGTTTCTTAGCCGATAAATTAAGTGCAATAACCTTAGGTAAGCCAAAAAATAAAGTTGTTTCGGCTACTACGGGGCAATTGGTACAGGCAGAACTCATTACTCAGGAATACTGGCTACGTCAGTTCAATAAGCCCGTTAAGCTAAAAGCCATTACTGAAACACTGGCTTCACTCAATATCCACACTATTATCCAAACAGGTAATAGCGGCAAAGGTGAGCGTAGTTTAGCGAGCTTTATGACAGCAACAAACAGAAGCCGAGGTAGGGATGGCTTTACGCTGTACTTTTCTCACGAGGCAGAAGAGGCAACGAATCATAATACATTAAACACCTTTATCGCCGCAGCGTGGCAAGCTGGCCTAACCATAGACTGGAAAAACTATCACCAAGGTGTCGAACATCAACCGTGCAGGCTGCCTAGCTATGCTTTTCAAAAAGCCCCCTGTTGGCTTGACTTTGCAGAAGCGGTTTTTGATACCTCACGTGATACGTTAATGCAGGGAAATGAACTGCCTACGGAAAAAACAACGTTTATAGAATCCTCGACTGATATTGGTGAACAGGTTCGCTCTTTAGTCGCAACGGTTAAAGGCCTCGAACTCGAAGATGTATTACCTGAACACAATTTCCAAGAACATCTCGGTTATGATTCCATGACTATCATGGAACTCAAGACGCTATTAGAGAAAAACATCCATTCGGCGAAGAATATCGAACTAAAAGATATGATGATGGTGCAAACGGTAGCCCAGCTCATCGAATTTGTTAAAAAAAATCAATCCGAATCGATCAATAAAAAACAAGAGATCGAAGTAGAAGACTAACGACGAACAAAAACTGAGAATCAAACTGGACAACATTTTATGCAAAGCGTAACCATCATTGGTGTAGGGACTCATCTACCCGGAAAGCCCATCGATAACAAAAAAATTCAAGAAAAGTTTAATGTTAATGCCGAATGGATTGATCTCGTTATTGGAAACGAAACACGTCATTTGGTCATGGATCTAGATACAGGCGAAGTCAACAGCACTCTCGCCGATATATGCGCCCTCGCTAGCGCTCAGGCGCTGGATAAAGCACAAATAGACCCAGAAGAAATTGACTTTGTCGTGATGGGAACCGCAACGCCCGACCACTTAATGCCCGCTACGGTAAATTTTGTCTGTGAAAAACTCGGGATTAACAATGTTCCCACCTACCAGTTGCAATCAGGTTGTGCCGGTGCAATGCAAGCTCTTGATATAGGCACTGTCTTATTGCGGAGTGGGCAATATACAACAGGTCTCATTATTGGTGGTGATGTTTGCGCAAAGTATATTGACTTAAGCCAAGATTTTAGCGGTTTATCATCGTCCGAATTAATTAACTACGCACTTTTTGGCGATGGTGCGGGGGCAGCGGTACTCACCAATGAAGACAGTGAAGGGATGGAAATACTCCATACATTGAATCGCTGTGAAGGCTTGAACCGTGAACCCGGGCAGGAACTTAACTGGTTAGGTTCAGCGGCTATTAAATATGATGACGTACAACCACTGCGTGAAGAGTATAAAGCGATTGAAACGGAAGTGCCGCGTATGGCTCGGGAAACTACCACCGAGCTATTAGCCAAAGCGGGCTGGGACGAAAATAATGTCGACTATTTTATGACCCCTCAGCTAGCGGGATTAATGACAGATAAAATTATTGATTACATGGCGTTACCCCATGAAAAATCCGTTAATTGTGTTGCGGTCAGCGGTAATAACGGTAATGCATTACCTTTTCTACAACTAAAAATGCTGTCCGAAAAACTGCAAAAGGGGCAAACCGCAATTGGCGTAGCCATTGAATCATCTAAGTGGATTAAGGGCGGAATAGTGCTGCAAGGCGTATAGCCAACAAACAACGCCGTAAGGCAGCCTATACGCCGACGTACAATTTCTCTGCCCGTTAACAGGGTGGTTGATTTGGGTTTTTCAATAGCAATACAGTGACCAAAAGATATAAGTGGGGCCGAAATGGGTGAGCGAGATATTATCCGCCAAGTAAAATCGTTAAGACAGAATATTGCAGAAAGTGGTGCAAGCGCTCAGCTCGCCACACTGTTATCTCAACTGCATGACATTCATTCCAAATCTAAGGCGGGCTACCTGCTAAGAAAAGTCACGTTTGAGGAACTCAATCAATCTAAAACGTCGAACATTAAGCCCATTAAAATTGCGGTTATCAGTAATTTCGTCTGTGACGAGATCACTAATTATATTCGTACCGCTTGTTTAACTGATTCCATCTTTGCGGATATTTATTGCGCCGATTTCAATCAATACATGTGGCAACTACTTGACGACGACAGCGAGCTCTACCAATTTTCACCAGATATTACACTGTGCCTGCTAGATGAACATATATTCCTCGATAATATGCCTGCCGATTGGTTGCTGGAAGATTATCTAAACAGTATGGACTCTGTCTTAGAGAACATCACACAAGCGTTTAATCGTTACTTCCACAATAGCGATAAGCTACTGGTTACCAATACCGTTGTGCTAGGACAAGAGCAGCATCAGCTACTTATCGACTACCGTTCAAAAATGACGCTAAGCCAAAAGTTTCGTCAGTTTAATACGGCAATAAATGAAGCCTTTTTTGAGCAAAGCGCCGGCATAGTCATTGATACCGATATTTTACTGCAACAGCAAAACGTAGAGCTTAAGCGCTTGAATTTGTCAGGATTTGCCAAAATGCATTTTAGCGAAGAATTGCTGGATCAGTTTGCCAATGAATGTAAAAAAGTAGCGCAAACGCTTCTTGGTAACACCAAAAAATGTCTTGTCCTCGATTGCGATAACACGCTTTGGGGAGGCGTTGTTGGCGACGATGGTATAGCAGGCATTACGCTGGGAAGCAGTGCAGAAGGCGAACTGTACGCACGTTTCCAAGCAGCAGCGAGACAACTGGGTAAGCAAGGTATAATTTTAGCCCTTAATAGTAAAAATAATCGGGACAATACTGATCAAGTTTTTAGCCAACACCCAGATGCAATACTGAAAACAAAGGATTTTTCTTTCCAATGCGTTAACTGGGACCCCAAACACGAGAATCTAAAAACCATTGCACAACATCTCAATATCAGCTGTGAGCATATAGTTTTTGTGGATGATAGCGATTTTGAATGCGATATGGTTAGAGAGTTATTGCCAGAAGTTGCCGTGGTAAAACTTTCCGGTAATCCAGAAGAACATCTTTTACAGCTCACCTCGCCAGGATTTTTTAATTCCCGGGTGCTAACCGCTGAAGATTACACTCGTAGTGAAAAGTATAGAGCCGAATCAGAACGTAAAGTAGAGAAAAATAAACACACCGACATTAGTGGTTACCTTCACAGCCTAAATATCGCCGTCGATGTTTCGTTTGCTGATGAATTCACGCTACCACGCGTAGCACAAATAACCCAAAGAACAAATCAATTCAATCTCACTACAGAAAGACTAAGCGAGCAAGATGTACAGCGGCTTTATCTCGACGACTATTGCCACATTCTTACCGTTTGTGTAGACGATAAATTTGGTAGTAGCGGAATTGTCGGTTGTGCAATCATAGATGAAAAACCAGATGGAAGCTTTCATATACGTAATTTACTATTGAGTTGTCGGGTGTTTTCTCGTGGAATCGAAACAGCAATAGTTGGGTATATCATTCGCTTCGCACGCGAGAAATTTGCAAGCACGGTATACGGTTATTTTTCTGAAACAACCAAAAACCAAAAATTTTCAGGTTTCTATCGTGAAAATGGTTTTGTCGCCGACGGCCATGTCAACGGCGAAACGGAGCTTAATCGTTACAAGCTGAGCGAGCTGGACTTTCAGTCGCTATTCGCAAAAATCCCTTGGGTCACACTTAAAACACACACGGATAACGCCGTAAGCACAATGGAGCAATAAGCAATGATTGAATTAGATGAAGTTGTCGAATTGATACAAATGATTGTCGATAGTGAAGCAGACATTACCGAAGCGATGGGGGTAGATTCAATTCCAGGTTGGGATTCCGTCAACGCCCTGCGTTTATTTTCTCAGCTTGAAAAAGAAACAGGCCAAAAACTGTCGATGAAACTATTTTTGGAGACACGTACCGTTGCAGATATTGTTAATTTTATTCAGGCGGGCTAGTAGGACATGGTAGATATTAACGATTTCCCGCAGCAACGTCGTCACACGTATTACTTCCTCAAAGATGCAAGTAATACTGCGCCCGTATTGTTAACCACTAAAGTTGATATGAGTGCGATGGAGAAAAGTAGAGCGTCACTCAAAACCGAAGGTGTAAATGTCAGTTACATTGCATTCTTAATTAAAGCGATTTCCGTGGTGATAAAACAATACCCGCAAGCAAATGCCAGCATGCTTGACGGATGGCGACCTAAAATAGCACGTTATGAACGGGTAATTGCAAAGTTTACGCTAGATAAGCATGACGCAGGAGAACGGTTGGTAGCATCTGCCGTAATCGAAGACAGTGACTTACTCGGTGAATACGATATTCAGCGAGAAATTGAGCGGTTTAAAAACGCAGACTACAGCGATGCCGATGAATACAATAATCTACGTAGGCTCAATAGTTTAAAGAAACAGGTAGGGCAATGGTTATATCGAAAACTCATGTCTAACCCGAACAAGCGCCACGCTATACAAGGTTCTTTTACCATTACATCCCTTGGCCACCGGCCCGTGGATGTGTTTTGCCCAATTAGTAGCAACTGCATAGCGTTTGGGGTAGGGGCCATTCAAGATAGCGCAGTCGTTATGGGTGGCGAGATAACTGTACGTCCGATGTTGCCATTAAGTATGGTGTTTGATCATCGCGTTATCGATGGCGCTATGGCCGCCGACATTCTGCATGATATTAAAAACGTCATTGAACAGTATCAATTTCCATTAAAATAATAAAACTTTAGACACAATACGGGGTTGCCTAATATGGAACGTAAAGAGATTAAAACACAAATATGTATCGTTGGTGCAGGCCCGGGCGGGGCATTTTTAGCCTTACTATTAGCGAGGGCCGGTATTAATACAGTGCTACTGGAAAAAGCCGATGATTTTAACCGAGATTTTCGCGGAGAATCCCTTTCTCCAGATGCACGACAATTATTGGAAGACCACGGCCTAGAAGACTTTATTGAACATCATGGTTACTTAGAATCCCGAGCGCTTAATTTATGCGATAACGGTGACAGCCTCATGCGCTTCGAGTTTTCCGATTATAAATTCAAAAACCAGTGTGTTATCGAATTCCCTCAGCCTGCATTGTTGCAAGTACTCACCAATAAAGCAGCCGAATACGACAATTTCACATTTTTGGCAAAGGCCTCGTGCAAATCGTTAATCCAAGATGATAAAGGGGCCGTAAACGGTATTACTGTAAAAAATAGCGATAAGAGCGAAATTATAATACACGCTAACCTCGTGGTTGCCGCTGATGGTCGCTATTCTAAAATGCGTAGTTTGGCCAACCTAGGTGCCGATATTAAAAAGGCCCCGCGCGACGTCTTATGGTTAAAAGTCCCTCGTCCAGCCAATTGGCCTTCAGAAGTTAGTATAAAACTGAAAAAAGATCGTCATCTAATCGTATTGCCAACCTTCCCAGATCATTTACGCCTCGGTGTGAATATTCCTGCCGGTCAGTATAAAAGTTTTCGCAAGCAAGGCATCGAACATCTACACAACTTCATCATCGATCTTGAGCCTCGAATAGAAAAAGAGGTCCGTGAGACGATAACCGACTGGTCGTGCGTAGCCTTGTTGGATATTTTTACCGCGCGCGTACCGCGTTGGTATGTAGATGGCATGGCGTTGTTGGGAGATTCTGCTCATACCATTACTCCCGTTATGGGGCAGGGTATTAAGCATGCTCTGTTTGATGCAAAAAAACTATACGAAGTCATTACCGATCGTTTGGCAGTCGCGCCTGAGGCACTTATTCGTGGAAAATATTTGGAAAGCTACCAAAAGGAACGCCAAGAAGAAACCGACTTTATTCTTGGCATTCAAGAGCGCCAAGAACGCATATTTAGTTTTGCTAGCCCTCTTAAGGTTCTGTTGCGCCGAACCGTATACCGGATTATCAACAACTTGAGCGGGGTAAAGAAGAAAATGGTCGAGCGTGTTTACTTCGCCGGTTATCTTAAGGCTGAAGCAGATCGTAAATCCGTTTCCTAAACAATATTATATTCAGGGGGAATCACTTGTGAGTTATTTAGCAGAACTTCGTGATCTTGTTATGTTGCATGCTCATGCGCAGAATATGGATATTCCACGCTGCAGTAATATTTTGGAGCGCGTGAGAGAGTTACAAAGCGAAAAAGAGGGAAGCTGGGCATATGAATGGATGTCGGAAGCAAGAGGCCTGCTAGGGCAAGGTAATAATTATGATGCATACCAGTACTTTAATTTGGCTCGATTCCCCTACCCATCAACCCCGTTAATGCATGAGGCACACTCAACTTGTGTGGCTACATTTAAAGAGTGGATTAATAACGCGGCGCCCGACGTAGAATGTTGTCATGCGCCATATAGAGGCTGCATTATTCCATTTTATTTATATCCGTGTGACAAAAAAAATGCACCCACACTCCTTGTCATGGGGGGGATTGTGTCCTTAAAGGAGCAGTGGGGCCAATTTTTGCTGGCGGGGAAAAAGCTCGGTATGTCCGTTATTGTGGCCGAGATGCCTGGCGTTGGTGAGAATCCATTACCTTATGATGAGCATAGTTATGGCTATCTAACCGCACTACTCGATGCTGTTTCGGCCAAGGTTAATGTTGATTACGTGCATACAGTAATGATGAGTTTCAGCGGAAACTTGGCGATTGGTCAAGCGCCTTTTGACCAGCGTATACGTGCTATTACCAGTGTCGGTGCCCCTATACAAGCATTTTTTCTTGATCTCGAATGGTGGCAAAGCGTACCTAATACAACCAAGTACACCTTAGCGCATTTATGCCGACAGGAAGTCGATAGTGTATTTAGCTATTTGTCACGATTTGCTATCTCAGAGGAAGAAATAGCAAACTTGGACATTCCATTATATTACGTGCGCAGTAGTCGCGATGAAATCATCCCCTCTGAAGAGGGCAATATTCTTAAACGTAATGCCCGTAATTTTTACCTAAAAGAATTTGACGATGTTCATGGCTCGCCGGACAACATGGCAGAAATGCAAAAATTCGTACCCTGGACAGTATTAAATGAGTCGCGTCAAAAACCTTTTATAAAGCATATTTTAGGGGTTTTGTTGTTGGTAAATAATTTCAAGCGAAAGCTTGGGTTAAAAAAATAGAGCTCGGAACCCCATACGATGGCTACGCAAACCACCCGTAACGACAAACCGTTACCGCAAGAAAAAACGGTAGTACACCACAACATTAAACGATGGTTGCCCCGTTTAGGGGACAAGCCCAATGCTAAAGTTCGGCTTTATTGCTTTTCCCATGCAGGGGGAGGCGCCTCGGTTTATTATCCTTGGAATAGTTACTTTTCCGATGCTGTTGAAGTTTGCCCAGTACAGCTACCCGGTCGCGAAGAACGTTTGGGCGAACCACTCATTGACGACTTCGAAAATTTGATTGGCAGTTTACTGCCCATAATAGCAAGTAGTATTGATCGTCCCTATGCTATCTACGGCCATAGTTTAGGCGCTTGTATTGGCTACGAAATTGCCAAACGTCTATACACGGAATACGCTTTATCCCCGTTATGTTATTTTGGCGGAGCTCATCGCAGCCCCTGTAAACCATACTACTATCCATCTGTTAGAGGCTTGCCAAACGCTGAGCTTACTAAAATGGTCACACGTTTTAACGGCCTGCCTCAGGCATTTCTCGACAGTCAAGAAATGATGGATCTGATGTTACCAGTATTGCGCAGTGATTTATTTCTGTGTGAATCGTATCGGTACGTGCCTAGCCTGCCGTTGCCGTCTGACATTATTGTTTTTTCTGGTCAATTTGACCGTAATGTAACCGCAGATAAACTTTCATCATGGAAAAACCATTCTACAAAAGAGGTGACCTTCATCAGCCTCGATGGAGACCATTTCTTCCTTAAAACCCATAAAAATAACGTTCTAGAGGTTGTTCAATCTACCTGTGAAAGTCTATTAGGTTGTAAATTATAGCTTTTGAAATTAGACAACAACAATCACTATGTGTGACTACTATTTATTTCTTCACACGTTAAATACGCACACGTCGTAATGAAATATAATTTAACCAATTGACATAAAGGAAGATCGATCAAATGCTTCGAGAAGTCAGGACAGACGTTGTTATCAACGCGTCTAAAGAATTCGTTTGGGAAACCTTGACTCGTTTTGAGGACTACCCTTCGTGGAACCCGTTTGCAACGTCAATAGAGGGAAATCTCATTGTAGGTGAAAATCTAGCAGTAACAATAAATGTTCCAAACCAAGGCATTATGAAATTCAGACCTAGAATAATCGATGTGAAGCACAACGTACGTTTCGCATGGCAGGGTAAGGTTCTAGTAAAAGGCGTTTTTGATGGTGAGCATAGTTTCGAGCTAGAATCGATTTCAGATACGCAGTGTCGGTTGGTTCATCGTGAAGTGTTTAGTGGTTTTTTAGTGGCAATGATGTGGAAAAAACTCAGCAACAATACACATGAAGGCTTTAGTCATATGAACCAAGCACTCAAACTGAAGTGTGAAGGTGCAGCGTAAATGAACGAAACAGTAGCGGTTAAGCGTGCTTCGCCAAGTTGGGTTAGGGCGCTAACAAGCGCCCTTGTTATTGGCAGTTTTTGGAGTGCATGGGCGGCGTATATTAATGCCGATCACGGCAGTGCTGCACAGCTGAACGCGGCTTTTGCACAAGGTAGTGTGTCTTTTGTTATTACGTTTTTTATGACAATTCTATTGGAAACTTTATTTTCATTGTGCAGACACCCGTACGCTCGCGTCATTATTCCGATTTTTGGCACCATGGGTATAGTCATTATAGTAACTACTTTTGCCCACGTTATTATGGGTACGCCTGAGATCATTAACACCATGGCCGCCCCCTGCATTGCAGGCACGGTTTATTGTAGCGTCTATGTTTTTAAATTAACCCGCCAGCGAAAAACGACGGAAATACTGTAAATGAAAATGATTATTTGGAGCCTCGAGCACAAAGCGTTCAGTGTAATAGCCTCTCTCATGCTGGTTCTTGCACTTGCTAGCGGCATGAAAGGCCTAAGTTTGACTAATGATTATAATATTTATTTTGGCAAGACGAATCCTCAGTTGATCGAATATGAAGCGCTGCTAAACAGCTATTCAAAAAATGACAATATAATGATAGCCATTGGTGCGAGGGATGGGTCAGTTTTCGATAGAGAAACACTCGCGGTTATAGAGGACATTACGTTAGAAGCATGGCAGACACCGTTTTCCCGTCGAGTAGACTCCTTAACCAATATGCAATATACCTTCGCGGACGAGGACGATTTACTCGTACGTGCACTTGTATTAGACGCTCATTTAATGAGTGCGGCGGAAATCGATAAGGTGAAAAATATTGCGCTAAATGAGCCTTTATTAAAAGGTTCGTTAGTGTCGCTAGATGGTGCTGCCGCGGGTATCAATATCATTTTACAAATGCCGGGTGAAGATCCTATTGGCGAAATCCCCCAAGCGGTTGAGTATGTGCGTGAAAAAGTCAGCGAGTATCGAGAGCGTTATCCAGAACTGGAGTTTCACCTAGTTGGGCAGGCCGTGTTGGCCATGGCTTTTCCCGAAACATCCCGTGCCGACATTAAAGGCTTATACCCTTTAATGTTTATATTGGTGCTAGCGCTGTTATTGGTGTTGTTACGTTCGGTGGCGGTATGTCTATTAACCTTACTTATCATTATTTTATCGTCCGTAGCAGGTATGGGTGTATTTGGCTGGTTTGATATGAAACTGGCCCCAATCGCAACGGCAGTACCGGTGATGATAATGTCTTTAGCCATCGCCAACTGCGTGCACATTACCATTGCGTATTTTAGCCAATTAAGTTTTGGGCAAACGCCTGCTGCAGCAATGCGCAGTAGCTTAGCGCTAAATTTTAAGCCCATACTGCTTGCCAATATAACCACAGCAATTGGCTTTTTAACCCTTAATACCAGCCATTCACCGCCGTTTCAATTATTAGGTAATATGGTTGCACTTGGCGTTATGTGCTCGGCGATGCTTTCACTCTTTTTCTACCCAACATTACTCATGTTTTTTGTGCGTCGTCGCACGCTTATTTCTGACGATGAACAACAACAGCAAACATCTATGCAGCGTCGTTTTTCACTACTCGGCGAATTTATTGTTCAGCGTTACAAGTTTTTTTTGGCGATCACCGTTGTCACCAGCATTACATCGGTGGCATTAATGCTACAGAACGAACTGAATGAAACGACGTTGAATTATTTCGATGAACGAATGGAATTTCGCCAAGATATTGATTGGGTAAATGAAAATCTAACCGGTGTAATGTACGCCCATTTCTCGGTGGGTAGCGGGAGCTCTAATAATATTGTTGACCCAGAATACTTGGCGAACCTAGACGACTTCGCTACGTGGCTACGCAAGCACCCTGATGTTCGCTCTGTGCGCTCCCTAAGTGATATATACAAACGCTTAAATAAAAATATGCACGGTGATAGCAATGAATATTTTCGGGTACCTGACGATCGGTTAGAGGCGTCACAATACCTTTTACTGTATGAACTTTCCTTACCGTTTGGTCTCGACCTTCGCTCTATGATTAATATTGATAAATCGGCTAGTAAGGTATCGGTAAACTTACGTAAAATGTCTTCGCGTGAGATGCTAGCTTTCGAAAGTGAGACGCTTTTATGGATGCACGAAAATCTACCAGAGCCTATGTGGGCGAGGGCGTCTAGTACAAATGTTGTTTTTGCCCATATCAGCAAACGCAACGTAAACAGCTTGATCGGTGGTATTGGCGTAGGCATTTTGCTTATATCGCTTATTATTATGTTTGTCTTACGTTCCGTAAAATTCGGTTTTGTGAGCTTAGTGGCAAATGCTTTACCGTTCTTTATCGCTTTTGGATTGTGGTCATTATTTGTGGGTAACATCGGCCTTGGTGTGGCTGTTGTTGTCGGTATGGCCCTTGGTGTAGTAGTGGATGATACTGTTCACTTCTTAATGAAATACCAAGCAAATCTAAAGCATGGAATGTCTAATCATGATGCGCTAGTGGATGTTTTTCGTCGTGTTGGTATAGCGCTAACGATCACTACTGTTTGTCTCGTAGCCGGTTTTATGGTGCTTTCCCAGTCCTATTTATCGCTCAATAAAAACATGGGTATGATGACGGCCCTAACGATTGCAATAGCCCTCATTATTGATTTTATTTTTCTTCCAGCCTTACTCAAAGTGCTTGGGCCTAAAAAGGCCCAAGCACTTTGATACGGAACAGGGATTGCATGTTGTATAGCATAAAACACTGGGGTGCCTTTCAAGCATTCACCGCCTCCCTTATTTTGGGTACAGGCACGATACTCGCAACTAATATTGCAACGGCTGATTCTGACTGGAGCAGTGTAGAAGTTTCGTCCGAACTTAGCGTCTTCAAGAATGAGGGGGTTCTAGGTCAGGAAACACGTAATTTATCCTTTAGTGTGACACCCGAGTACTTTAAAGAGTGGAATGACGCGCGTGATAGCATAACCTTAATTCCTTTTTTTCGCTTAGATGAAAACGACAGTGAGCGTAGCCATGTTGATTTAAGAGAATTTAAATGGGTACATCAGTTCGAGACGTGGGATCTCACAGCGGGTTTTGATATCGTCTACTGGGGCATTACAGAATCACAACAATTGGTGAACATCATCAATCAAACCGATTTTGTCGAAGATATAGATGCACAAAGCAAATTAGGGCAACCTTTAGTCTCTGCGAATTACGGTAGCGAATGGGGCTCTTTCGAAAGCTATATTCTTTTGGGTTTTCGGGAGCGTACATTAGCGGGTATAGAAGGGCGTTATGCGTTCCCCATTGAAATCGATCACGACCATACACTCTACGCATCGGAAAAAAAATCTCAACACATTGACGTTGCTTTTCGATGGAGCCAAATGTTTGGCGGTGGTGATATAGGGGTCTCATTTTTTCAGGGTACCGAGCGTATGCCGCAGTTCGTCATAGATAATGGCGTAGCGCCAGATGATTTGCGATTACGCCCTTATTACGATTTGATGCGGCAGGTGAGCATTGACTTCCAGTATATTTCAGGTAGTTATTTATGGAAGTTTGAAGCGCTCAATAAAAATCCCGACAATAGTGTTGCCTATAGCGCAGGAACAACAGGTGTTGAATACACACAGGTAGGGCTGTTCGATACTCGCGCAGATATTGGCTGGATAGCAGAGTACCTCTATGATAATCGCGGCGAGCAAGCGCCAGCCGAAGTTTTCGAAAATGATCTTTTTCTCGGTGCACGCTGGGTACCGAACGATACGGTTTCAACAGCGTTACTCCTCAGCGTAATACACGATATTAAAGGCAAAGAAAAAGTATTCACCTTAGAGTTCAGCCGTCGATTTTCGGCGTCTTGGACGCTCGATATTATGGCAAGGGCATTTAGTGGCGGTACTGCACTTGATAGTGAATCGCCCGATTTTATAATGCGATTATTGCAGCCCGAGCCAAACGAAAAACTCGCTTACTTACTTGAAGAAGATTCAGTGCGGATCACCTTAAGCAAATACTTCTAACACAGCAACGGCCCTGTATAGAGTGGTCAACGAATAATAAGATGGAAGGTTGTAACCTATGAAAATATTGAATAAAAACAAGTCTAAAAAGCTATCACTTTTGATAGTTCACCTATGCTGTGTATTGTTATTTGGCGTAAGCGCCAGTTTTGCTCAAAGCCCCGAGGAAAAAGGAAAAGAGGTGGCAGCCGAGGTCGACAGACGAGATTCAGGCTTTGTCGATCTGGTAACTGAAATGACAATGACCTTAAAAGATAAAGGGGGGCGCGAAAGCGCACGAGATTTACGTATTAAAACGATTGAACTAGAGGCTGGTGATAAAACCATTACGGTATTTGATACACCAAAGGATCAAAAGGGTGTTGCTCTGTTAACTCACAGCTACAAAGACAAAGATGACGACCAATGGTTGTATCTACCCGTAATTCGACGCGTTAAACGTATCGTAGCGCAAAATCGCTCTGGCCCATTTGTGGGCAGTGAATTTGCCTACGAAGATATAAACACCCCACAAATTGAACGTTTTACCTACCTGTATATAGGCGAAGAAATGTGTGGTGAGGTTACGTGCATAAAATATGAGCGTTATCCCATAGACCGTTTCTCGGGGTACACGAAGAATGTTATCTGGGTGCACAAAGACGAAATGCGCTATGCACAAATTGATTACTATGACCGTAAAAAGAGCCTTCTAAAAACGCTTAAATTTCATGATTACAAACGTTACATTAATAAGCTATGGCGACCCGATTTTATAGAAATGCACAATCATCAAACTGGCGCCAGCACTCGGTTAGATTTTTATAAGCGGGTTTTTGGGCAAGGGCTTAACGAAGCAGACTTTATGTCGAATCAACTTAAACGAATCAAGTAGCGTAACCAAGCAAGTATTGGTGTGCTGTATACGCGCGCACGGCCTTAAAGGGGCTAAAACGTGCAGAGAAAGGCTTTATTAGGGTGTTTTCGCCCCTTTTAAGGTCGTGCGCTCTACTTCCGATAATAACAATTATCGGAAGTAGAGCGTGCTTACCCGCCGCGTCTATCGCCTTATTTTACCAATAAGCCCCGCTCCGCTTCCCCCCTTAAATCGTTCTTTTGTGAATAACGCCAAGCTGATACGGGAACGTTTAGCTGGGAATATAAATACAGGCTTTTTGCGCTGTACTCATCACGTATTATTAGGGGTACATCAAAACATCTTTAACATGCTTCAAATTGTTCGTTACCCATGTTTTTGACACGGCTCCCCAGTCATTAATTTGGTAATGCCCGTTTTTTGTGCCACCTATAAATTCGACGTTAATGCCCAGCTCCTTAAGAGCCGCTAAAGTATCCTGGGCCGTGCGCTTGGGCATGCCGGTCATGTCTATAATAGCTGGAACTGTATTGATGCCGCTATCGATCAAATAGGCCAAATAGATCCGACGATAAAAGCTTGTTTTGGTCTTACTGGGTTTATTTGTCTGCATACGTGCTTAATACCAATAACGATTGAAAGGTGTAAATGGTCATTGTCGCCAAAATTTCGGGGCAACGCTATACCTACTCGCGATCACTTACACCTGTAACTAAAGGCTTTCTCCTCTTGATTGTAACTATTGCGGCTCGCCGTCATTGTAGCCTGCACTTCCTATGTTAATCGGGAGGCCAGCCATTCCTTAATGGGCTGAGTTAAGGTGCTTCATCGTCCAGTCTGGCTGAACTTTCCTCTTTAACTTGCCGGCAGTAACATTGAAGGATTCTGGCCTTTATTTAATGGCGCTTAGCTCGCCTGCTCTATTAGTACTTAGTTGAAATCGTCTCTTACCATAACGACCTCTAACTGTTATTTCGTGCTGCATTAAAAATCATGTATATACCTATTACTTTAGTTGCGACGCAGGGAAACGTGAAACGACCCCATGAAACAAGATTGCAAGGATTATTTATACCTACCCCTAAAAACTGGTATTGTTATCCAACAATCAGCACGACACGCGAGCTTATGGCTTGCTTAACGAATACACCTTCAGGTTTGCCCAACTGGCGCTTAATTAAGCCCTCCTCACCCTCTTCGATTCAAAAGTAACACGATAAAAACCGATTGCCCATCGGTTTTTATCGTGTTACTTTTGCTTCCCGTATAAATACTGCGTGATTCATTCTATGAACCTTGGCGAACTCGAAAAATTAGTGCTTCAGCACATCTGGAATACTGGCGAAGTGGATGCCAAACAAGTATTCGCACATTTCAAGAAAACTCGCGGTGGTACGTTAAATACCATCCAAAGTACCCTAGATCGCCTATTCAAAAAAAAATTGTTAAGTCGAGAAAAACAAGGACACGCTTACCTATATAAAGCAGCAATAAATCGAAATGCTTTTATAGGGCAATTAATTAATGATATCGCCAGTGATTTTGGCTCAACAAATGACAGTCCCCTACTCGCTGCTTTCTCCTCTCTATCTTCAGATCTTGATAGTGAACAACTGGATGAACTCGAACGACTGATAGAGGAAAAGCGCGCGGCTTATCGAGCTGGTGGCGCCAAATGATTTTGGGCTACTGGGGGCTGAGCCTGAACATACTGTCAATTATTTTTATAAGCCTCTGCGCGTCGCTTATCTTTATCAGCGTAATCATTTACTTCATCTCTAACTCGCTAAACCGCTTTCAGGCTAATGCCAAAATCAGTATTTTGTGGTGCATCGCTATTCTTCCTTGGTTTATCAGTTTATTCAGCATTGTTATGCTCGTGCTCCCCGAATTTACGTCAAATAGCGATACATGGTTATCCATCTTTCTACACTGGCATCACATTTACCAATTTAAAATTATTAGCTGGCATGGAGCTTCGTTATTTTTGTTTTGTATTATTTTTTTTAGTGTGTGTTCAACAAAAATGACCAAGGCTATTTATACTAATAAAAAACTTAATCAGCTCGAGTTCTTTATACAGAACGCTAATTCTAAGCAAGCCCTGAGGGTGATCGAATCGGAAGAGTCACGGGCGTTCACTTCGGGATTTTTTAGTCCCAGGTCGTACATTACAAGTGGTCTCAGCAATCAATTAACTTCACAGGAAGTAACCGTGGTAACCGAGCATGAGTTAGCGCACGCAAGGAGACATGACCCATTGAGAAAATACATCTTTTCACTATTCGCAGCTTTTTTCCCTACGATTATTGCACGACAACTGAATCGTGAATTTTCGCTGGCTTTAGAGCAGGTCGCGGATCAGGATGTATTACCGACTGTAAACGATGTGACCGTGATCGCAAAAACCCTTCTCAAAGTGTCCAAGTTAAGTCATCGCTCCTTCGGCAAAAAAATGGCAGCCTCGAATTGTCATTTTTCTACCCATCCGTTGACTTTACGCATTGAGTATCTCCTCAGCGATAACAAAGGTCAGTCATTTCCGATCTTATTATTATTTTCGTTTTCCATATCGGTAGCCCTGCTTAGCATCTTGTCTGTTGATCTATTTCATCACGGGCTTGAACGGCTATTTAGCCACTAAATCACCTATTTTAACTTTACGCTTTTAAAGGAGCGCTAATGCTATTGTTTATACCCTTTAGCACAACCCAAAAACCGACTATAAATCGGTTTTTGGGTTGTTTACTTAAGCTTGTAGGCTTCTCCGGAACAGCAATTTATTTCGGGCTGTCGGCCCCCCTTATGGCAACTGAAACGCCTCATGAGGCATTGACGCTCAGGCAAACGGTAGAGCTTAGTTTGCTAAGCCACCCAACACTTGCGTCTTATCAATACCGCGTAAAAAGTGCCAATGCGCAAACCCAGCAAGCCGCTATTGGTGAAAAGCCGGAAATCAATCTGACGCTTGAAGATGCGCTCGGTACCGGCGAACACACGGGTCTCGGTAATGCGCAATCAATGCTCAGTATCAGCTGGATTTTGCAGGGTGGTCTGCTTGATCAACGTGTCAAGTCTGCACGGTCCAAAGCTAACGTAATGGAGGTTGAACGTGACATTCAACGTTACGATGTTGCAGCGCAAACGGCACATGCGTTTTTAACGGTGCTGGCTTATCAGGAAAGGTTAGTTGTGGCTAAAAATGCACGGCAACACGCCATTCAAATACTCAGAGAAATACAAAAACGGGTGGATGCCGGCCGCTCTCCGTCTACTGATAAGTTACAGGCTGAGGTTAATTTGGAGCGACGCGAACTTGAGGTAGAAGATATTCAGCATGAATTAAAGTCAGCTAAAAAGGTTCTGGTATCGCAATGGGGAAGCACTAGTGTCGATTTTCTTTGGGTTAATGGAGCGCTAACGCTAAACGAACAAGTCATCCATTACGACACCTTGGAAAATGGGATAAACAACAATCCTCAAGTACGATATTTTTTAACACAACAACGGGTTATCGACTCTGAAATCACCTTAGCGCGTGAAGAGGTAAAAAATCGCTGGCGATTTAATACCGGGGTCCGACGCTACGAAGCGACGGAAGATTATGGTTTAACCTTTGGCGTATCCCTGCCGCTGGGTAAATCCACGCGCAATCGGCATCACATTTCGGCACTTAGTGCTGAGCAAGCTCGTTACGCCGCTGATGCTCGTGCTAAAGAAATTCAATTGTCTACCCAGCTTTATGTGTTGTACGAAGAGCTTCAACACAGCTATCACCTTAACAACGCACTCACACACAAAATATTGCCACGCCTAGAGAGAGCGCTTGTCGAAACACAAAAAGCTTACTCACTGGGAAAATATAGCTACAGAGAGTGGTATGCCCTACAAAACGAAGTCTTGGATACGAGAATGGAATTGATCGATGTACGCTTAAAAGCGCACAACAATTTAACGGAAATTGAGCGTTTAACGGGGCTGAACTTAATGGGAACGTCATCTGTAAAAGAATTTGAAAACAACGGGGATAACCAATGATTAACTCTCTTCTACGCCCTTTTATACCGCTGCGCTCCTTTATTATTGCGCTTATTGCTTTAGCTTTTTTTGGCTATATCTCTTTCAGCTTGGCCGTTGAAACAGAAGTTAACGTAGCGGAACCTGAGAAAGGAGAGCATCGCGGGCGGCTGTTAAAAGATGGAGGTTTTGTACTGGAGCTCGCCATTTTTGAAACGGGTGTGCCGCCGGAATTTCGTGTGTGGATTATGAAAGATGGGCAGCCCGTAAAGCCGGAAGACGTTTCGCTGGTGGTAACGCTCACCCGCTTAGGCAATGTGGTTGACACGATCAACTTCAAACCACAAGCCGATTTTTTACGAGGCGATATGGACATTTATGAACCACACTCGTTTGTGGTGACAATTAAAGCGGACTACCAAGGCAAGAAACATCAATGGCAATACGATAATTTTGAAGGTCGAACACGTATAGAGCCCGCGGTGGCCGAGGCGATGAAGATACAAACCGAAATAGCCGGTGAAGCCACGCTGGTTGAAACCATCGAAGCATTCGGCAAGTTAGTCCCGCAAGCCGATGCCGAGCGCAACATTAGTGCGCGCTTTGAGGGTGAAATTACGACAGTACATGTGCGCTTAGGGCAAGCGGTAAAGGCTGGCGATAAACTCATTACCCTCAACAGCAATGAGAGCCTAAAAAGTTTCACCATTAATTCGCCGATTAATGGTGTTGTCACCAGCAAAGCAGCCAATCCTGGTGAACAAAGTGGTGGACGAACCTTAATCTCGATTGTTGATACGTCAAAGCTCACAGCAGAGCTATCAGTATTCCCTGCTGATCGTCAACGTGTTGCTATAGGCGCAGAAACCACCCTACATGTTAATGGCTACGAAGCGGTATTGACCGGACGTGTTAACGCGATTGATACACAGCTCAAAGCAAATCAAGCTAGTACTGTGCGCGTAGAAATAGACAACCCAGTGAATGCGCTGTCCGCAGGTCAATTTATTACCGGTGATATCGACGTCGCGCGCTATACCGTTCCTCTGGCAGTTAAACGGATTGGTTTACAGGCCTTCCGAGACTTTACCGTGGTGTATGCAAAAGTGGGGGACGAATATGAGGTGCGGATGTTGGAGCTTGGGCGTGAAGCCGGAGAATGGGTGGCGGTATTGGGGGGATTAAACCCCGGTACCGAATACGTGACTGAAAACAGTTTTATTATCAAAGCCGATATTGAAAAGTCCGGCGCTTCTCACGATCACTAAGGCTTACCCGCTTAAGGAAATATTATGCTTGAATATCTGATTCAATTTGCTATCCAGCGTCGGGCCTTAATTATGATAGCGGTGCTGGCCATCAGTGGTTTGGGTATTTGGAATTTCACCAAACTACCCATTGATGCTGTTCCCGATATCACCAACGTCCAAGTGATGATCAACACTGAAGCTCCCGGCTATACGCCGCAAGAGATTGAACAACGGGTGACATTTCCCATCGAAACCGCAATGGCGGGCCTACCCAATCTACAATACACACGCTCGGTTTCCCGATACGGGCTTTCACAAGTCACGATTATTTTTAGTGATGACACCGACATTTACTTTGCCCGGCAGTTGGTCAATGAGCGCCTATCTAGCGCACGATCCAATCTCCCTCGCTTACTCGAACCAGAATTAGGCCCTATAGCCACAGGCTTGGGTGAAATCTTTATGTTTACGGTGGACGCTGAGCCCGGCGCAGTTAATAAAGACGGTTCACTGGTAACGCCCACGGATTTGCGTTCAGTGCACGATTGGATTATTAGACCGCAACTGCTTCGGGTACCGGGTGTGGTGGAAGTGAATCCCATCGGTGGTTATAAACGTGAAATCTTGGTGGCGTTTGAACCCGAAAAGCTACTGGCGTTCAAGTTGACCCAACAGGATGTTATTCAGGCGATTCAGAATAACAATCAAAATCGTGGTGTTGGCTTTGTTGAACACAACGGCGCGCAATGGTTGTTACGTGTCCCTGGGCAAAAAGAAACGCTCAACGACATCGGAAATATTGTGATTCGCAGCGATCAAGGTGTACCGCTGCGCATTAAAGACATTGCCAATATTGAAGAGGGTAAAGAATTACGCAGCGGCGCGGCCACCCAAAACGGTCGAGAAGTGGTGATGAGTACGGTATTTATGTTGGTCGGTGAGAATAGTCGCACCGTGGCCAAAGCCGTGGCAGAAAAATTGGGCGAAATAAAGCAAGGGCTGCCACAAGGTGTTACAGCAACGGCCGTCTACGACCGAACCACTCTGGTCGATAAAACCTTAAAAACAGTTCAAACCAATTTATTTGAAGGCGCATTATTCGTCATCGTCATATTATTCTTTTTGCTGGGCAATGTACGCGCTGCCTTATTGACTGCAGCAGTTATTCCGATCGCCATGTTAATGACGGTGACCGGTATGGTGCATGCCGGTGTCAGTGCCAATTTAATGAGTCTGGGCGCTCTGGATTTTGGTTTGCTCGTAGATGGGGCCATTATCATTGTCGAAAATTGTTTGAGACGCCTCAACCATGCCTCTTCTCCTGGCAAAACTTTGGACACAAAAGAACGCTTTGACATTGTTTTTCACGCAACACGTGAAGTGATTCGCCCTGCCTTGTTCGGGGTATTTATTATTACGGCCGTTTACCTACCCATCTTTGCATTGACAGGTGTGGAGGGCAAAATGTTCCACCCCATGGCCTTGACCGTCGTAATCGCTTTAGCCTGTTCGATTGTACTGTCGATTACCTTCGTTCCCGCCTGCATCGCTTTATTGTTCAAAAAACCTGTCACAGAAAAAGACAGCGCCATTATTAAAGTATCGCGCTCTACTTATAAACCGTTGTTGGCCATTGCGTTAAAAGCACGCTGGGCAGTCGTGGCGATTGCACTTGTATTAGTTGTTGGTTCCACTTGGCTGGCTACGCGCTTGGGTAGTGAGTTTGTGCCCAACTTGGATGAAGGCGATATTGCGATGCACGCGCTGCGCATTCCTGGAACTTCGTTGACACAGTCGATTGAGCTTCAAAAAACGCTGGAGTCTGAAATTACAGAACTTCCTGAGGTGCTCCACATTTTTTCTAAAATTGGTACTCCCGATGTCGCTACTGATCCGATGCCGCCCAGTGTCGCTGATACCTTTGTCATCTTAAAACCCCGTAGCGAATGGCCAGATCCGAATAAAACCAAAACTCAAGTTGTCGATGATTTGGCCGAATTGGTTGAACCGATTCCCGGTAACCGCTACGAATTTTTACAACCGATTCAGATGCGCTTTAATGAGTTGCTATCGGGCATTCGTGCAGAATTAGCCATCAAAATATTTGGAGATGATTTTGAGCAATTAGACAAACTGGGCAACGATATTCAGCGAGCCATTTCCAGTGTGGAAGGTATTGCCGATGTGCAAATGGAGAAAACTACCGGCTTACCGATTATGACCTTGCAGCCCAAAATCGATGTGCTGGCGCGGTACGGCTTAGCCGTGAGTGAATTGCAGGACCAGCTGGCCATTGCATTGAGTGGTGAAGTCGCTGGTCAATTTTATCAGGGCGACCGCCGCACCGATATTGTGGTACGTTTGCCTGAAGCGCGTCGAACGGATATGGATCGCTTAAAGTACCTGCCCATTCAGCTAGCTAACGACAACGCTGTTCCCTTACAGGAACTCGCAACAATGGAACTGGTTGAAGGCTTTAACCAAATCAACCGCGAAAATGGCAAGCGTCGTGTCTTTGTTACCGCCAATGTGCGCGGGCGTGATTTGGGCTCTTTTGTAGCCGATATTCAAACTCAAATCAAGGAGTCTGTAGATATTCCAGCGGGCTATTGGGTGGAATACGGTGGTACCTACCAAAAACTTCAATCGGCTTCAAAACGTTTAATGTTAGTGGTTCCGATCACACTAATCATGATTGTGGGCTTGCTGTTTCTCGCACTGGGTTCCTTCAAAGATGCTCTCATTATTTTCACAGGCGTGCCTCTCGCCCTCACCGGTGGCGTTCTGTTTTTGGTGATGCGTGATATCCCGTTTTCCATTTCCGCAGCAGTTGGCTTTATTGCCTTGTCGGGCATCGCTATTTTAAATGGCTTGGTCATGGTGTCGTTCATTCGTGAACTAATCCACGACGGTTTGAGTGTTGAAAAGGCCATTATTGAAGGCGCGTTGACACGGTTACGACCAGTATTAACCACAGCACTGGTTGCGTCCTTAGGTTTTGTGCCGATGGCCTTAAATACTGGCATAGGCTCAGAAGTGCAGCGTCCACTTGCCACGGTGGTTATTGGTGGGATTATTTCATCAACATTATTAACACTGTTTGTATTACCGGTGCTTTATCACTTGGTATATCGAGACAAACAACAACTCAATTACGGCTAGCTAGAAGGGTAAAACGCCTTAAAGTAACAGCAACGTCCAAATAACAACGTTTGATGGGAACATTATGTAAAACTATTAACGATGGGTTTGCTGTGCCTCATCAGCATCAATGCTATATCGCACGGCATGTCAGAGGAAGATCAAGCCAGTATATTGAATGCGAGTTATATGGAACATATGCATCTTGGCGCGACGCATATGTTATCTGGCTACGCCCACTTGCTACTCCTGTTTTGCGTGATCTTTTTCTTAACCCGCTGTCGCGATATTATGTGTAAAGTTTCGGCATAAGATTCAATTTTTATCGCGAGCAGTAAAGAATTCCCCGCTGGATCGCGTTGTTACTGGGTATTAAAACACCGTGATTAACATCCTTTTTATGGGGCTTTGTTCACTAGTCTCGTCCCTTCGTTGCCACATCTCGGTACGTCAAGAAGAGGTGCCCGTTTTGCCGCGGCGCTGTTTCTTGGTAAGGCATTAGTAACGATTAATTATTGAATATCTATTGCTAGCCAATATTGTCATACGCTAAACAACCTTTAAAAGGTGTTAACAATAAAGCATACCTAACGGCCCTTAGTGTGCATGCAAGTATAAATTCGGTGTTGTAACGGTAAGCCCGACTAATGTTTTACATAATTACTATTTTTTATAAACATATCCAAAGAAAATCCTCTATAAATAACCAAACGCATGCAAGTATAAATACGGTAGGACGCAATTATTTATTAGTTGGCGCTATACGCGCTTGTCATATTTTTCGTTTAAATATTTATCTGCCGCAAAATATCGTCCACGTCACAAAGTAGTGACGTGCTACTCCTCCAATCATATTGGCATGCCTTTATTCCATATATTATCGATCGTACGTTTCATATCCACTTTTAAAAACGGCGAGAAAATAAATGAATGAAGACATTAAATTAAAGTTCGATAGTTTACGGGTTACAACTGACGCTAAGCTGGATGGTTATATCGAGCGAATATACCGTGACATTCCTTATGCCAGCCACCAAAAAGACGCTGACAAAATAGATATGGAATACTACAAGCGTCACAGCATCGAAACGCCTATACGAATTAAATTAAAGCGCACTATCGATGCTTTGGTTATTCATTATTTCACCAAGCATAACCCGAAAGCTGCAAAAGACTGGGCAAATTATACCGATGATGAAATGCTCCATGGCCACATGTTCGCTAAGGATATAGAACGCCTATGGGGATTAAGCTTTGAAGAGGTAATGGCTCACGAACCACTATTTGCGACTCAGTTACTTAATGGTTATTTTTACTTTCACTTAGAGTATGAAGGCCCAATGGCCGCGATAGCATCGGCATACTTCCTTGAATATGTAACGGCGAGAACTCAACCGGAGTGGCTAGACAACCTACAAAGTAAGCTTGGTGATAAATCAGTAGCCGGTGCACGCGCCCATGTAAATCTGGACTTAGAAGAAGATCACTCAGGATTTGTTTGGGAGACATTAATGGCTACGGTTAAATCCGAAGACGATATCGTAAAACTTAACAAACATTTTGACCGTATTTTTGGTTTATTCTGCGCGTACTTGGTAGAGGTTTATCAGTCTACGGCGGGAAAAAATGAGGATAATCCCCTCATGCAAGCCCCTATTGCTGCAGTTAATTTCTCTGAAGCCGTAAGCGCATAAAAAAATCCCATACTGGTTAACTGCCAGTATGGTTTCCCTTCGTCTACATCTAACGAGTTCGTCATGACGACTATATCCAACCACGCCTCGATTTTACCGACAGGCTTAAATATGATGTGCAGCACAAAGCGGCGTATGGATAACCCCTTACTAAAAGCAATTCTATCGCCGCTTTTACACTCAATAGCCAAGCGTTATGTAAAAGGTTCTGCAAAAAATAACCTGACTTTTGGTGTAGTAGATAACCTTCAGAAATGGGAAAAAATTCGTTCGCTACGATTATCTGAGTATAACGAAATACTACCGTATATGACGGACGTCTTAAACGAGGATGGAACCGATCTGTACGATTCTAGATCGGTGGTGTTTGGCTTATGGGATGCGGAGAAAGCCATTGCGACTATACGTTTTACGGCCGCACCCTATGAATTCTCTTGTTTTCTTAGCCCGGAAGAGAACAAAAAGTCGCTAGAAAGTCTATACACTAGTACCACAGTTGAGTTCTCACGATTAATAGTCGCTCGAAAAACACCCTACAAAGGTGTACTGCAAGCTCTAATAATATTCGCCGGGCTCAATATTTTGTGCTTTACCGATTACAGGCACTATATCGGGTATACCAAGCTAGGCGTATTCAAAAAATTGAAGAAATTCGCGATAACTGATCTGGATATACGCTTTTCAATTCCTAGCCGTGGCGAACACAGCTACTGCATGTTATGCGGTAATTTTAGGAATGACGTGGCACTACTCGTTAAAAAAATAATGCCTAACCCTTTCCCATTTTTCTCCCCCAAAAGGTTAGCAGAAGCGGACAATGAACACTAAAAACACTACACACCGCCCTTTTTTTTGACGGAAAGTTTAAAGGGTTGTGGGATTCAATTAAGAATTCGCCCTACCCTTTACACTACACGCTACGCTGGCCATGGTATTTTAAAAATCCGTCCGTTCGAAATCACTCGGGAATGCAACCTAACAATGATAAATACAATATTTCAATAAGTGACTGCACAGATAAAGGCCATGAAAATAGCCTTAAGCTGCTGTTTGCCGGCGACATCATGGTACTTAACGGAGATAAAGCACCGGTATTATGCACAGAGCTGTGTGATCTAATTTCAAGCAGCAATCTTTTTATAGCAAACCTAGAGGCACCTCTTGGCGACCATAAACCGGTACTCGATAAAAAGTACGCATTTCGTTTTCATATGCCTCGCGAATTTCTCCTGGATATTCAGCAGCAGATAGGCCTACCCTTCGAGCAATGGGTATTAACCAATGCAAATAATCATTCGGGTGATATGGGCATAGACGGTTTCAATACCTCTATAAACCTTCTTGAATCACTTGGCGTAAACCATGTTGGTCATCGAGATTTTACATCGCCATTTAGAATTATAGAAAACAATGGATTTAGAATTTCCGTCGCCGGGTGGACGCACTGGTTAAATCGTGATTTGAATACAGGCATACAGCCCGTTATTACTCCCTCAGACATTCATAACGTAGACGTTAATCATTTTAAACAACAAAACAATCTAGATTTCGTCATTGGTTTGCCGCACTGGGAATTTGAATTTCAACATTTCCCCCGTAAAGGTACTCGTACATTAGGTAAAAATTTCTCAGAGATTGGGTTTGACTTGTTAGTCGGGTCACACCCTCATGTACTTCAACCCTACGAAAGATTTAGTGATACGTTCTGCTTCTATTCGCTAGGAAATTTTTGTGGGCTGGGTGTGGCTAAGCCCGTTAAGATAATCCCAATACTTGAACTAAACCTAGTTAAATCAGAAAATG
Organism: Teredinibacter purpureus; assembly: GCF_014217335.1. Classification (NCBI taxonomy): domain Bacteria; kingdom Pseudomonadati; phylum Pseudomonadota; class Gammaproteobacteria; order Cellvibrionales; family Cellvibrionaceae; genus Teredinibacter; species Teredinibacter purpureus. The sequence continues at coordinate 3,272,052 of NZ_CP060092.1, forward strand.
AAGAAGCGTCAGTTAAAAACTTTAGTATTCATTACTTTTATCAGCTTCACCAAGGAGACAGTATTTCTATAGTGCCGCTTGAGGAAGTACCTTGTGATGTAAAGTCACTTGCTGAGTCACGTATTAGTAAAGTAATGAAACGCAATCAAACATCAATTGGAGATACACGCGCATGCTAGTAGAGAACGACATTACCAATGACATATGGGAATGTGAGATATGTGGCTACCTTTATGACCCAAGCAAAGGCTCCGCTCGGGATGGCATTAAGCCCGGAACACCTTTCGAGGAATTACCAGAAAACTGGGTATGCCCTGATTGCCAAGTAGGGCAAGAATATTTTGAAATTCACAAAGGCTGAGCTTCCATATGGGAAACCCAGCAACAAGACGAACCTTTTCCACAGCAATAATTTCTGCGCTGTTCTATGGCAGTTGGGCGCTCTACATTAACTATAATTCTGATCGGTTGTGGCAATCTGTAATTACACAAGCGGCGTGTAGCTTTATTGGTGGGCTACTGGTGGCCGTGCTAGTAGAGAAAACATTTAAAGCGCTGGAACCGCCTTGGCGAGTGCCAGCGGCGGCTTTTGGGCCCTATTCACTTGCGCTTTTCTTGTTTTTACTCGCCCACTTAGCCGTTGGCTCGGAAAACCCTCTTTTACTGCTAGTTCCTAACGCTCTTTTGGGTACAGTTTATTTCTATGTGTATTCTTTGAGGTTAAGTATTCAGGCTAAATCAATAAGCCCCGGCTAATACTTGCAAGACTATGGTATTTAATGTGTGAGGTTTAACTCTCATCGAAGGCGCTACGGAAAACGGTTTACCTACCAATACTAAGCTCAATCACAACAAATATTTTATTCGGTAGCGGATATTGTCAAAAGTGTCTGGAGGGAGGCGCGGTGCTTTTTAAGCACTAGATCGGCCAACGTATACTGATCAAGACAAATAAAAAAACTCTCCATCGCTTCTGCAAAAACTTGCTTTAATTGGCACGCGGGCGTTATTACGCACTGATTGTCCTGACCAAAGCACTCAACCAACGTTGAATCTTGTTCTATCATTCGGATAAGCTGCCCAACATTTATCTGTTCTGGCGAACGGCTTAATCGAATGCCCCCGCTATTCCCTCTAGTGGCAATGAGAAACCCTTTACTGTTTAGATCTTGCACCACTTTCATCAAATGATTTTTAGAAATTTGATAACGTTCAGCCACCTCCCTGATCGTAACTAGCTCGTCTTCTTTCAATGCTAGGTAAATTAGTACGCGTAGTGAGTAGTCGGTAAAACGCTTAATCTTCATAATTCTTGAACTCTTCGCTGGTCACGCTGCGAGTTTAAAGCATTTTAACCCAAAGGTTCGTATTAATTGCACCTTTGATAGGAACCGTATAGTATCGACATCAAAGATACATATAAAATACATGTTAGCCTTCCAGTGGTGGATATGCCCTCGCCCAAGGTTGGCTGCGGCATACACTTTTCACTGAAATACCCATTTCGTCTCCGCTATTTTGCGCCGTGGTATTGGGCACAAAAACCACGGAGTTTGTACAAGAAACAAGGCAATCAAGGTGATGCTTACGTGGGAGCCTATTAGGGTTATGGCACAAAACACAAGGAGAACTACCAGCACAGATATAACGAGTTAAGCGGCTTTCAGCAGAGGCCGAGCACTATTAATGTTTACGTTTAGCACTGGTGCTGAATAGCGGTCTGCAATCTCACAAAGCAGTTTTATTTTAGATAACAGTATTTTTTGCACGCGCAAGGAATGGAGACTAACAATGAAAGAATATAAAAAATTATGGTGGGCCCTTATTGGTGTGCTTGCCGTTACATTTTCAATACTGGGTTATTTCGGCACTGAGATCTATCGCGTTGCGCCACCAATACCAGACGCATTTCAATCTAGCCAAGGCGAAATTGTAACCACTCATACACAAATATTGGATGGCCAAACGGCCTGGCAATCTATCGGAGGTATGCAGCTTGGCTCCATATGGGGACATGGTGCTTATCAAGCTCCAGACTGGTCTGCCGACTGGCTCCATCGCGAACTTTTACATTGGCTAGAGCTAACGTCTCAGGCTAAGCATAATACAGCGTATGAAATGTTGTCGGACAAAGAAAAGCATTCTCTACATTACGACCTCAAGCTGGAGTACCGCACAAACGGTTATAATTCCGAAACAAAGACGGTTACGTTGTCAGAGCGTAGGATTGAAGCCATTGCATTAACCGCAGCATATTATAATGCGCTTTTTGGTGGTGCGGATGAGCTAAAAGAGACTCGCGAGCATTACGCGATGAAAGAAGTCACTTTACCGAATGACGAGAGACGAGCCCGCCTAACGGAATTCTTTTTCTGGACAGCATGGGCCGCATCAACGGAACGTAGCCCTGGTGAAGCAACTTACACCAATAACTGGCCTCACGAGCCGTTAATTGACAACAAGCCAACGGTCGAAAATATTGTTTGGTCGATTGTCAGCGTAGTGATCTTGATTGCCGGTATTGGCGGCTTGGTATGGGGTTGGGCATTTTTACGCAAGGAAGAAGAGCCCGCTATTGCGCCACAAAAAGATCCAATCACCTCATTTAATCTAACCCCATCGCAAATCGCACTTGGTAAATACCTGTTTGTGATTGTGGCTCTATTTACCTTCCAAGTATTCCTGGGTGGGTTTACCGCCCATTACACCTTAGAAGGTCAAAGTTTTTACGGTATCCCTACATCGGAGTGGTTTCCTTATAGTCTTGTACGTACGTGGCATATTCAAGCGGCTATGTTTTGGATTGCTACAGGGTTTCTTGCAGCGGGATTGTTTTTAGCACCCGTTATCAATGGCGGAAAAGACCCGAAATTCCAAAAACTGGGTGTTGATGTGCTTTTTTGGGCACTGATTGCGGTGGTTATCGGTTCGTTTACAGGTAATTATTTGGCCATTGCACAAATAATGCCGGCTGAACTTAGCTTCTGGTTGGGGCATCAAGGTTATGAGTATGTCGACCTTGGTAGAGTATGGCAGATCGGTAAGTTTGTAGGTATTGTCCTTTGGTTAGGTTTGATGCTTCGCTGTATCGTTCCTGTATTACAGCAAAAGGGCGACAAAAATTTATTGGCCTTATTCACAGCGTCAGTTGTCGCTATTGGGCTCTTCTACGGCGCTGGATTTTTCTATGGTGAACGCACTCACATATCCGTGATGGAATATTGGCGTTGGTGGATAGTACACCTGTGGGTTGAAGGTTTCTTTGAAGTGTTCGCAACCACTGCACTTGCTTTTATTTTCTGCAATATGGGTTTAGTTACTAAGCGCATGGCGACAATCGCTTCACTTGCTTCAGCGTCGCTCTTTTTGTTAGGTGGTGTGCCGGGAACATTCCATCATTTATATTTCGCAGGCACTACCACCCCAGTTATGGCCGTTGGTGCAACATTTAGTGCGTTAGAAGTTGTGCCATTAATCGTACTCGGGTACGAGGCTTGGGAGCACTACAACTTAAAAACCAGAGCACCATGGATGAGTAATATCAAATGGCCTCTGATGTTCTTTGTCGCAGTTGCTTTTTGGAATATGCTAGGCGCTGGCGTACTTGGGTTTTCAATCAACCCTCCTCTTGCCCTTTATTATCTTCAAGGCCTAAACACTACAGCCACGCACGCTCACGCGGCCTTATTCGGTGTGTACGGTTTCTTGGCGCTAGGTTTTACGTTGCTCATCCTTCGGTATATACGCCCTCAATTAACCTTTGATGATACGGTAATGAAAACCGCTTTTTGGTGGCTAAATAGTGGATTAGCATTAATGCTATTTACGAGCCTTTTACCTGTTGGCATAATTCAATTTGTGGCAAGTGCTTCAGAAGGTCTTTGGTATGCGCGCAGCGAATCTTTGCTTCAAAGCGATGTACTTGTCACATTAAGATGGGTACGAACTTTTGGGGATGTCGTATTTATTGTAGGTGCTTTAGCCGTAAGCTGGCAGGTTGTAAAAGGTGTTTTCTACATTGGCTCCAATTCTGGCTCAAACATCCCTACTCGTAATGGCCAAGCCAAATAGGTCTGCGTGTATTAAATAGAGTGGCGCTATTGATATAGCGTAGAAGGGAGCACTTTAACGAGTGCTCCCTTTTTCTTAGCCATTAGACACTGCAGCAACTCCCTGCCCCAGCGTCTATTGTACGCTGTTGATATTTATATAATCAAAATCGGAATTTCAAACCGATGTAGATAGAACGTGGCTCACCGGGATTCAGGATGGAGGCATCTGGCGAACCTATATCCACAACCGTAAACGTCCCAACATAATCGGTGTCAGTAAGGTTTCGAAGCTCACCGTAAACCTCCCAATTGTTCTGATCAAGACCCGCACGAAAACCCAATAACGCATAGGAATCAACAACGTAGTTATTACTAAAATCTGCGTACCGCTTATCGATAACATCGAAAGTTGGGCCCGCAAAAAAGCCACTTGTATTGCGATAAATGATCTCGCCTTTCACGGCATAACCGGGCGCGGCCGGAAGCTGATTGTTGCCATAAACCGGATCGTTATGGAAATTAAAGTTATTCATGGTAACGCTTAGCAATGGTTCTATACGGCTTGTATCGTTGTCCCCCAAACCGAAGCTCGCACCAAATAGAGCTTCAATACCGGCATGAACAGTATCGTCTACGTTAGCAGATAGGCTGGTGCCCGGCGCATCAGGATCATCCACTGACAGAATTTCATCAGTTAACGCTCCATAATAGACGGCAATATCCCATCGCCAATAATCTGTTGTTCCCGTTAGATTTTTTTGGCCGCGTGTACCCACTTCGATTACAGTACCCTGCATGGGGTCTAGCGGTTTATTGTCCGGGCTAACATCATCTTGCAATTCAAAATTTGTGGGCGCTTCGTAAAGGCGGCTGAGGTTTGCAAACAATTCAACATCGTTGGCCTGCTTATAAAGCACACCCACTCTTGGGTTCAGGTTTTGAAAATCGGCCTTAGGGTTGAAAAGGCTGCCGTATTCATTATTAATATTCTTAACATCACGGTCAGATGAAATAGCTTGCACTCCGTACACGACATTCCATTTCGGAGCAACCTGCCAACGATCAACCAGAAATACCTCTAAACTACTAGCCGTATTGTCCACACGAGTGGTAAGACCATTACGAATACCATGACCGTTGCGATAGTTACCACCTTCAACAATTGTATTTGAATAGTTAAGCCCCGCTAGAATATTGTGTTCGCCCGCGTTAAGGTTATAGCGCAACGAGGTTCCAGCTGTATTCTGCTCAGTATTAATCAGCAGGCTAAATACTTCTACAGGAGGATTAGGGCCGTTACCATCGAAATCCACCATTATTTTATCCACGATGGGATGATAAAGCATTTGCGATTCGTAGGAGACGCCTATAGAAAGATGACTATTTTCATTGATATCCCAAACAGTCTTGTTAGCTGCACGCCAAGTTTCAACGTTATATTGGTAATTGCCATTCAGCGCCTGTGTTTGTGCTTGCGTTGGATTTTCGTGTAATTCCTCTCGAGTCAATGACCCCGGCAGCTGCTGATTATTGTCGATATACGTAAGATATAACCGCGTGTGCACCGTATCACTCAGCTTCCATCCAGCGTTGGCGTAGATACTTTCTCGTTCTTGCTTTTGGTGATCACGGTAACCGTCCCAACGTTTGGCTTCCAGTGTTACGAGCCCGTCGATATCGCCCGACACCATGCTCGCTGTCATTCTTGCTTGAGCCTGGCCGTGACTGCCACCATTAAAAAATATTTCTGGCGGGCTATCGCGGGCGGTCGGTGTAATAAAATTAATGGCACCACCAAGTGTACTTGCGCCGTAGGTAAGTGCATTGGCCCCATGAGCCACAATGGCGTAGCGTGCACTTAATGGATCCATAATACGATTATGATTATTGCCGTCCGCCGTCGTTACTGGCAATCCATCTTGTAATAATTTTACACCATTTCCATCATAGTGGGTGGCATCGAGATTAGAGCCGCGGCTTGAGAAAAATGAAGTGTCGCCAGTAGAACCACTCGCTGCCCAGACGCCAGGAACATAACGCAGCATGTCTTCTAGGTTGGAGACGTTGCGCTCTCGCAAATCTTCGCCATCTACAAGCGTAATGCTGCCAGGTGTAAGAGCCTTTTCTTGCTCAATCTCAGCCTTACTTTTTTGTCCCACTACCAACACTGTTTCAAGTATTTCTGAATTATTTGGCGTCTCCGAAAAAACACTTTGTGAAAATCCGAATGCTAGGCAGAGCGGAATATTAACGTATTTATATAGCTGCATGAAATTATCCTTCGTAAAAATTCGGTAAGCGCCGTTCTGGCGCGCGAACATTACTACACAAATTAACAAAATATAATGTGCCTAATTGTCGCAGCCCTACCATCTTCAGACACAAAAAAAATTGTATATGCGGCCAACAAATATAAGCACTCTAAAATAAAGTGTCATTATTATATCGTTGTTTTTCTTCGCGCCATTGATTTATACAGTGCGACAATTTGCCGCATTTCCGAAAAATAAAATCTGGTATTCTTCTGGCTACATTTTTAGGTCAATAAGAATATTGCTAACGCATTATAAAAATAATTATCACCACAAGCATTAAATAATATTAATAGAGAGGTTTTGCCGTGACTATAAGGTTTATCACACAATATTTTTTCGCCACTTTAACGGTTCTATGTTTTTCTGCCAATAGCCATTCTGACAACAGTGGAAGCGCCTCTCCTACTGTCCATAATGATGCGCATGCAATACGGGCCATTATTAATACAACATACGACACTCCAGAGAATAAAGTCACAATCAATCCAGTTGTCGTCGAAGGCGATCATGCAGTCGCTAGCTGGATCGTTGCTGAAAAAGGTGGTCGAGTTGTCATGTTTCGAACGCCTAACAATAAGTGGGAAATTGTATTGTGTTCAGGGAAGGTCGTAAAAGAAGAGAAATTTTTGAAAGAAACAGGAATACCAGATATCAGCGCGAGAAAACTTGCCATTAATCTCGCGAAAGAAGAAGCAAAACTACCGGCCGCCACAATTGCACTTTTCGATAGTTTTAGCGCAATTGTTCGTGGCGCCCATCACAGTAGAAACGACTCTAACGCAAGTGAACACTTCAAAAACAGCGATACTTTACACCCGAGCAATCACAACGACTAAACAGCTAACAATAATATTCACGAATTAAGTCACTAGTTAAACGCAATTGTGCTCGAACGATATTTAGCAACCAATAACCAATTAGTGTTTCACGGCTTTATAGCCGCAAGCGCAGTGCATGTAAACAACAAACCAATGGTTGGAAAATTCGTTGGTGTAGTTAATTATCGGCGATAGTCGTCGATACAGTACCCATAACGCCTAGAAAGTTACCGCTCGATTATTGTTTTTTTTGCAGGCGCTTCAAGGCTACCCAGCACATCAACGTCTACAGGATTAGGCCACCCTTCAAAATTACCGGGTAACTATTGAGTAGTTTAACATCAAAAAATATACGTCACAGCCACAGCCAAGGATTTAAACATGAAATTGCCTCCTCTGGTGGAACCCCTCGCCGAACTAAGTTCAGAAGAAATTGCACGCTATAGCCGTCACCTACTGATCCCTGAATTTGGTATAACCGGCCAGAAACGACTTAAAAACAGCAAAGTGTTGGTTATTGGTGCGGGTGGGCTCGGTTCGCCAGCATTGCTGTACCTTGCCGCGGCAGGTGTTGGCACCATAGGTATTGTTGAGTTCGACACGGTCGAGGAGTCTAATCTACAGCGACAGGTGATCCATCGCGTTGAAGATGTTGGCGAACCAAAGGTTGAAAGTGCAGCAAAATCAATTCGTCAATTAAACCCCTATATTCAATTAACATTATACCCGCAACGTTTGGACGCCGAAAATGTATGCCTTATTTTTAGTGGGTACGATTTAATTGTTGACGGCACCGATAATTTTTCCACGCGGTATCTTGTTAATGATGCCTCTGTGTTAACCGGCAAGCCCTATATATGGGGCTCTATCTTTCGCTTTGAAGGGCAAGCGTCTGTATTTTGGGAGAATGCACCTGACGGCTTGGGGCGAAACTACCGAGACTTATACCCAGAACCACCTCCGCCAGAGTTTGCACCGTCTTGTTCCGAGGGCGGTGTGTTGGGTGTGCTGTGTGCTTCTATTGGCTCTATTATGGCTACAGAAGCGATTAAATTAATTACCGGTGTGGGTGAGAGCTTGCTTGGTCGCTTAATGGTGTATGACGCACTCGACATGACTTACCGTACCCTGCCTTTGGGCAAAGACCCAAATCGAACACCTATCACAACACTTGTAGATTACGATTATTTTTGTGGTTTACAACACGTAACAGAGGATAACCGGCTACCCACAAGTATTCACCCAAAAGATTTAAAAAAACTTCGAGATACGGGTGAAAAATTTCATTTGATCGATGTACGTGAAGAAACTGAATGGAATATTGCGCATATTTCTGGTGCGCTTCACATTCCTAAAAACGCTGTCGTGAATGGCGGATTACCTGAGAATATCACAAAAGATTCACCTATTATTTTGCATTGTAAATCGGGTGTTCGTTCTAGGGATGTATTTTATTCATTACAAAAAAGAGGATTTTCCAACGTAAAGCATTTAGAAGGCGGAATTATTTCTTGGATAAAAGAGATAGATCCATCTCTACCACTGTACTAATTTTAAAATAACAAGTCGACGATGATGTCCGCACCATAAGCTTACGAGAAAACCAAAGCCAACTAGGAGACTGCTCAACAATGTTAACTATTCTTAACAACCTTATAGATGCGATGAAAACACAAGCACAGCAGGATCATCCCATCGAAACCTGTGGCATTATCGCTGGCCCGAAAGATTCACACTTACCTTTGCGTTTGATCCCTATGCGTAACATTGCACAATCCAGTACGTTTTTTGAGTTTGACCCCCAACAACAATTGCGAGTATGGCGCGAGATGGAAGCTCTCGATGAAGTTCCCGTTGTTTTTTATCATTCACATACACAATCGGCGGCTTATCCTAGCTATACCGATAGGCTCTATGCCTCCGAGCCAGAGGCACATTACGTAATAATAAGTACAGATCCCACGAGAAAATGCAGCGTACGTAGTTTTCGTATCATAAAGGGTGAGGTCACTGAAGAGCGCATTGTGAACCTCGTTAGTTATAACAATACCATTGCCTGTTAAACGAAATTTTAAAGGAGACTCTTATGCCCATCACTGTCAATATTCCAACCATTCTGCAACCTCTTACGCAGCATAAAAAACGGATTACAGCAAACGGAAAAACGGTAAATGAAATTATCGATGATATTGATATTCACTACCCCGGAATTAAAAATCGCGTTATAGCAGAAGGGAAAGTACATAGATTTATGAATATATATGTGAACGATAATGATATTCGATTTACGGAAAATCTACGTACAACTATTAGCGAAAATGATTCTCTGACTATTCTTCCTGCTGTTGCAGGTGGTTAACGGCCCTTAATCGCTGAATTTTTTCTTCCGGATATTCTATGCAAAAACTTACACACTTGTTGAAAGGCTGCTCGCTCGATGTAGATGTAATCGGTGCTTCGGTAGGTTCACCAGCGGGATTTTCCTCTGTAATACAGTCTCTTTCTGATCAAAGCCGTACGCTGGGCCTACAGCCAAAGTTAAATCAGGTAAATGCGCCCTCTCCCTCTCTTGCTTTTCGGTTTTCAACACCCTTCACAAAACCAGTTTATTGCACTATAACAGCATGGGAAAATGCTCCCCAAAGGGCTGGTGGTGAAATGGTGTTACAAGCGGCCACGGGAATAATGTCAGTTCATGGGCGTGCAACCGGCAACGCGCAAGCGCTTGGTTTACCCTATGTTTCTACACTCACATCAGCCTTAGCGCTACACGGTGCTTTTGCTTCTGCCGTCGGACAATTGCGCGGCCTTGATTGTGAACGCTGCGATATCTCGATGATGTCTGCTGGATTGTTGGCGGTTGGGCAATACCTAGCCGGTGCTACTGCAAACACCGATACAGAAAAATTAACACCCGACACCTTTACGGGTGAACTCCACCCGCCTTTTGTCTCGTCTGATGGCATTATTTTTGAACTAGAAACACTGACACCTGAACCTTGGAAAAATTTTTGGTGTGCAATAGGTGTAACCCCTAAACAAGCAGGTAAAGGTTGGTCCGCATTTTTAATGCGTTACGCAAAGGCCGTTGCTCCCCTTCCCTCTGAGCTAAAACAAGCGGTTTCACGATTATCCTATAAGCATATTGAGGAGCTGTGTAAAAGTACTGGCCTATCGATTTGCTCCGTACGCAGTATTGCAGAGCGACAAAAAGACAGCGATTATGCAGAACAACGGCAGCATGGCCCGTGGCATTTTAGCACCGAAGGTGCTTCGCACTATAACGCACAGAATAATAGCCACACACCAAACAGTAGCCACAAACAGCGCCCAACAAACCAATTGCCTTTAACAGGCTTGGTTGTTATTGAAGCCTGTCGACGTATTCAGGGCCCATTGGCAGGACATTTATTGGCGTTACTCGGCGCTACAGTAATTCGTATAGAACCTCCAGGGGGAGATCCACTGCGTGGTATGCCACCCGTTGAGGGCGATGTGTCAGTACGTTTTGATGCACTAAACCGTCTAAAAAGCATACGTGAAATTGATCTGAAAACGGCTACTGGGCAAGCAGAAGTAAAAGCGCTAGCACGTGATGCTGATGTTTTTTTACATAACTGGGCACCAGAAAAAGCTGCTGAATTTCAGCTGGACAGCGCCGATATGGCCAAGATCAATCCCCATCTAATTTACGCTTACGCCGGCGGCTGGGGGACATTAGATGGACAGCAAACCTTGCCCGGCACCGATTTTATGGTGCAAGCTTTTTCAGGTATCGCTGCAATAATTTCGGCACATTCGGGTCAAAATGGCGGTTCTTTGTTTACCGTACTGGATACATTGGGTGGCGTTATTGCCGCACAGGGTATTACAGCTGCGCTGCTGGCTCGTTACCTCAATAACGAAACGGTACGTGTTGATACCTCTTTGTTGGGCGCAGCACATTTACTTCGCCACAGTAGCAATTCAATAGATAGCCGTTTACACATAAATCCTTTAACGTCATCCGTTAACTTTCTACCGGTCAATAATATTTACCGAACGCTACAAGGTTCGCTAGCGATTGAATGTTTTGATGAACAGAGTATTGCGCGTTTTGCTGAAGCGATTGGCGTTACCGTACCCATACAGACACCCAGCTTCATTGACGCAGTAAAAGAAAAATTGTTGACCAGAGCTGCGCAACACTGGCTAAAAGTAATAGTGGCTGCTGATGTTGCCGTTGCGAAAGTCGTAGTCGATCTAGATGAGTTAACGACGCATCCTTACAGCAAAATCTGTTTGGCTCTTGCTCCTAACACCTATGCACAAGTAAAAAGCCCATGGCGATTTAACAAGACACCTTCTGTTATGAATAATTCCGGTATTAAAGACCTCGTGCCCTTCGCGCTGCGCAAACAATGGGTGGATGAAGGTGTTTACCCTAATCAATCTATCTTCGCCCTATTCCAGCAACACGCGCAGCAAGAACCGGATAAACCTGCAATTTTAACGTTGATGGACACGATTACCTACGGCCAGCTTCAAGACAGTACGTTACGTTTGGCAAGCAGTTTTCAACAGCTGGGCATTGTAGCAGGCGATGTTATCGCGTATCAGTTACCCAACTCCTGGCATTGTTGTCTCATCGACCTAGCAGCGGCAGCATTGGGGGCAGTAGTAGCCCCTTTCCCTCTGGGGCGCGGGCGTTTAGATATAGAAGCGCTGTTAGGCCGCTGTAACGCTCGTGTATTTATTGGTGTAGAACAGTATGCGGGTATAAATATTTGTGAATTGATTGAATCGCTACGACCAACATTACTTTCATTGCGTTTTATGATTGTTGATAGCGCATCGCGAACAGCTTGGTATAATTTGCAATCGCTACTGGAAACCACACCGATTACACGTGAACATCTACCGGATGTTTGCCCTCATTCGCCAGCACGTTTATTGGTGTCATCAGGTACTGAGTCCGAACCCAAACTTGTTGCCTATTCACACAATGCATTGTTGGGTGGGCGCGGTAGGTTTTTACAACGATTGATACAGGAAGGAGGTCATTTTCGCGGTCTGTATCTGGTGCCTTTGGGATCGGCTTTTGGTTCTACGGCAACGGTCGGCGCTTTATCTTTTTTAGGCGGCTCTATTGTCCTTTTATCAAAATTCGATCCTGCCGCAGCAGTTCAAGTCATGCAAGAATTTAAACCCACGCATATTCTGGGTGTGCCCACTATGTTTCAACGCATTGCGGTAGAGCCCAGCCTAGCCAGTATCGACAAATCAAGCCTTCACTGTGTTGTTAGCGGCGGCGCAGTCATTGATGAGGCTACCATTCATCGCTGCCGGGACGCCTTCGCTTGCAACTTTGTAAACCTCTACGGTTCCGCCGACGGGGTTAATTGTCACAACCACCCAGAAGATCACCCCGAGACAATTCTCCACACTGTTGGTAGGCCCAACCCTTCGGTTTGTGCCCTTAAAATTATCGATGAGCAAGGCATTGAATTACCACAGGGTAGAACGGGCGAAATTATCGCACGCGGCCCTTTAAGCCCCATGCAATATGTCAATGCGCCTGAACTAGATGCACGCTATCGCGATTCCTTAGGTTGGGTGCATACCGGTGATATAGGGCGCATGGACGAATACGGATACCTGGTTTTATCGGGCCGAAAAAAAGATATCATTATTCGTGGTGGTGTGAATATTAGCCCCGTTCAGATTGAAAAATTAGCCACTGGCCATCCGGATATCATTGGTGCAGCTTGTGTTCCTATTGCCGATCACGACGTAGGCCACCGAATGTGTATTTGCTTGATGTTACGTATTGGCGCAGAACGACCGAGTCTGTTGGCCATGTCTGAATTTCTGGTCGCCGAAGGCATAGAAGTGAATAAGCTGCCAGAATATTTACGCTTTTATAAAGACTTCCCGCTAAGCCCCGCAGGAAAAATTGATAAAATTAGCTTAGCTGCTGACCTAGAATCACTCAGCACATCCGTTGCGCGTGCCGAACAGGTTGTTTAACCATGATAGTTTCCAGCGAAAGTATAGCGCTAACCGTGCGCGAATTTGTCGATCAAGAAATAATCCCTAATGAATTATTCTTGGCCAAGAATGATAACGCTGCACAAAAATTATTAGGAGAATTGCGCAAAAAAGCTCAGGATGCAGGTTTGTTTGGTTTGTTTTATCCCAAGATAAGCGCCGGGAAATTCACATCTTTGAGCAACTATCTTGGCGTTGCAGAGCAAGAGGGCCGAAGCGAATATGGCCCGTTAGTTTTTGGTGGAGAAGCAACATTAGATGCACATATGCTGCATCAATACGGCAACCCGGTTATTCGTGAAAAATTTCTTGCGCCAATGGCTGCGGGTGACATTATTGCCGGCTATGCCATGACCGAGCCAGAAGCCTGTGGCTCAGTTCCCGCGACACTTCATTCGTCGGCAACATTGATAAACGGGCACTGGATAGTCAACGGGCGAAAGTGGTTTATCTGTAGAGCTGATCGTGCATCCTTTGTCACGGTGGTTGCGCGTACAAATCCTTGCGCGACTATTGATCAAGCCTTTTCTATGATTGTTGTACCGGTAGCCACACCAGGTTGTAGTATCGACAATCACATTAAGATATTTGGGCAATATCGGGGCCAAGCAGAAATCTCCTTTAATAAAGTCAGTGTACCCGAGGACTATTTACTGGGTAAGCAGGGCTTGGGATTATCAATGATAGGCCAGCGACTGAATTTGGGCCGAATATTACGCAGTGCACAATGGATAGGCCTGGCACAACGCTGTTTCGATCTAATGTGTGAGCGCATAGGGTCTCCGCGCGGCGTTTCCATAATGCTTGCGGACAAACAATTAATTCGCCAGCATGTTTTCAATGCCTATAAAGCTATCGCTAGTGCACGTGCGTTAATGCAAGCAGCGGCCCAAGCACTGGACAGTTGGCAGCCTAGCGATATAGCCGTAAATATGGCCAAGGTTGCCGCTTCGCAAGCCCTGAACTTAGCCGCTGACTCTGCCATACAAGTATTTGGTGCAGAAGGCGTTAGTGATCGCACGCCCTTGGCCAGTATCTTTCAAATTGCACGAACAACACGCATTTTGGATGGTGCCGATGAAACGCTAATCAGCAGCCTTGGTCGCCGTATCCTTGCCAGTCACCCTAGTTATAGGGTTGCCCATTCCAACGCCAACGTTAACCTTAATCAAGCGCCCATCTATTATCATGACAACAACTAATAGCCCACCGTTTCGCGCTGTATTGTGGAGGCTCAATGTGGTGCTCGTAAGCGCCATGAGCTTGCCCATGTTAGTGCTGTATGCCATGAGCAGTTTAGGGCCGTTCATTACACAGGATTTACACATACATCCAGGCTTACTAGGCTATGTGATTTTTTCATCGTTTGCTGTTGCTGCTTTATTATCTTTAGTAGCGGGACGTTATGTGGACCGCCTTGGCTCTCGCAATGCCCTGCTACTACTTTTCCTAGTGGTCGCACTGGCATTCAGCCTTATCGGTTTTACCTCGCAGTTTTCTGGGTTAATGTCAGCCGCTGCCTTGTGCGGTGTGGCTCAGGCATTGGCAAACCCCGTAACAAATTTATTAATTGCACAACAAGTTCCACCAAAACAAAAAGCCTTTACTGTTGGTTTAAAACAATCCGGTGTACAAGTTGCAGCACTCTTTGCCGGTTTGATATTACCCACGCTGGCCAGCATATTAGGCTGGCGAAACGCCGTGGTCATTATAGTGCCGTTGTGTTTATTGCTCGCCGTAACAAGTACAACGGTAACGCCAAATACCCATACCCCTAAGGATAATGCCCTACCCCTTACTGCACCCAATCAACGCCTGTCGTTATTGATGGGCGTGCAATTTTGTGTCGGTGTTTCCTTGTCGGCCTTCGTGATCTTCGTGCCGTTATTTGCGCACCACCTAGGCATGGCAAAACCTCTGGCCGGATTACTGATTGCAGGGTTTGGCGCTATGGGTATTCTCTCCCGTATCTTACTGACGTCTATCAGCGCAAAAATGCGCGAAGAAGCAGTATTGCTCGCGATACTAATCGCCGTCGCTGCGTTGGCCGTCTTGCTCACAACGCACGCTACCCCATCCCGCTATTGGCCGATCTGGTGCGGTGTTATTGGCATGGGTTTAACCGCCGTTGCGACCAATGCTATAGCCATGGGGATGTTAATAAGAGACCCAACACTGGGGGCTCTAACGACAGCATCCGGCTTCGTATCAGTAGCGTTTTTTGGTGGGTTTGCAGTCGGGGCTCCCATTTTTGGCGCGATTATTAATTCGAGCTTAGGGTATGGTGTCGGCTGGAAACTGCTCTGTTCAATATTATTGTTGGGGTGTTTTATTGCGAGCCTATTAATCGTTGCACGACATCGCGCAACACGGGCAAAGAGCCAAACAATATGATCCAAAATAATAAGACGGCATGTACAACACAGCTCCACTGCAATAAAGCGCTAAGCCAAGTGGAAATAGAGCACGCTCTCACTCTCCTATTTAATCGAATGGATACCATTAAAGCGGATTGCGGTGAAAAATTTCCATTGTTTTCGCCTGACACACAAGATAATTGGCTTCTTTCCAAACGAGGAAGCTGGGCCGGTGGATTTTGGGGTGGCTGGTGGTGGTTACGTGCAAAAGTAACCGGTGATTTAACCGCAAAGGCCTATGCAGAAAACATTTGCCATAAACTTGCCCCGCAACTTGCTACAAGCTCTATCAATCGCAGTTTAATTTTTTGGTACGGCTGCGGTTTAGGAGCACAATGGTTCGGTGACTCTGTTGCTAAAAAACTCTGCGAGAAAGCTTCAAATGTACTGGCGTCATCTTACTGCCACGCACTAGGCATTGTGCCACTCGGCGTAGAAATGGGTGGAGGGCCTCAAGGCGATGAACGCTGCACTATCGATAGCCTCGCCTCTTGCAGCCTGCTACTCACTAAGTTTGGCAGTAACCACAATAAAAAAATTGCAAAGCAGCATGCCGAAACACTGCTTACACTTTGCTGTTCCAAACACGGCACTTACCACTCCGCCATTAACCTCGTTAACGGGACACTGCAACCGCAAGGCGTTGCGGGCACTTGGTCGCGCGGCCAAGCATGGGCGATGCTTGCATTGAGTCAGGCGGCCATTTACTGGGGAGAACCTTATTTAAGCCACGCGCACGCCGCAGCAAATTACTGGAAGCACACTCGACCATTGCCAAACGCCCCTTCAAACTTAAACAAACCCAATGGCCCTGCCGACCCCTCCGCAACCCTTATTGCAACTATTGCTATCCTGCAGCTTGGCAACAGATTGCCAGATGAAAGTAACTGGCGGATCTATGTTCATCAGCAAGTACGCCATATTTTATCCAACACTTATTTCACTGGTTTTACGAACAACGAAAAACAAAAAGCGTCCGGAATTTTTTGGGGCAATTGCTATAATATCGCTAACAACAAACACGCGCTGGTTGAATGTGTGTGGGGCAGCTTCTTTTTAACGGCAGTATTATCAGTATTAGGGAATAAAATTTCCGCCGATGAAATATAGCGTTAACGCCTTAAGGGGTTTGACGTCGCTATTTTGTGGAGCCTATTTCGGGGGCTTAGTTCGTACGTACAAGGGTATGTAATCTCCCCATTATTAACCCCAATTAATAATGGGGTTAACGTTCCCTATTCTTCGCTCCAAATCGTCGGCGCGGCAGTTTCCCCCACCTAGCTGTCATCGCGGTTCGCATTCTATCGGCATAATGTTTTTCGAGGAGATTCCATTGAATGGGCTCATTCAAGAGCGACTGGAGGTTATTCACTGTCATGGCTCAATCCCGTTTGTAAACATTCAGAACTTTGCTGTGTATCGCCATGTACTGTAACTGGATCGAAGTCGGATACATCATTGAGTAACCCAATAGGTGGCTCACATGGCAGAATAAAGCGCTATACGTGCTAAATATGGTAATACGCGATCCCACCATAACCGCCGTAACGGATAGGGTTTTCACACAGTAAACTGTCTTCGTAACGATCCCAAAGTTTTCCACAATGTTTGTGTAGATTGAGCGCGCATAAGTAGAGCCGCCAGTTTTGATAGACACCTTTTTCTTTTCATTGTTAATGATACAGTATATCATATCTTAACTGAATGGATTGCTACGGAGGGAAGTACACAAAATGAAAGATGTTTTAGGCGCTGCCTGCTCGGGACTTTGCTTAGTCCATTGTTTGGCTCTACCTGTTTTAGCAACCACGGGCACTACCTTTGTCGGGCTCGCTGCGCTGTCTGGTGAAGCAACTCACCTATGGCTTAGTGCTGCCATGATAATTATCGCACTCTGGGCTTTCCCTAAGGGGTGGCGTGTTCACAAGCATTTACTGCCTGGTTTATTGGCCTTGGCAGGATTTGGATTAATGACTGCTGCCCTAATGGTGGCGGAGTCCATGGAGGTCTATTGGGCGGTTGCCGCTGGTATAACCTTTATTGCTGGGCACCTAATAAATCGACATTTGTTGATTACACGGAACCTTCAATGAGATTACCGTTACCCGATTCTGCAAATGCTAGCGCAATTAATTCGTCACCTCGTATACCTGTGATGGTGTTGTCCAGCTTTTTGAGGGCTGGAAAATTCAGTTTCGAGAAAGCTCAGCAAGCGCCAGGCTAGCGCAAAGAAAATCGCGGTGAGTATGTATAGGAAACCGAAGAGTACGGTATCAGTAGTTTTATGTCCCGCGCGCGCAAACCCTTTTTCCCACAAAAGTATTTTGGCTTTCGCACAGCAAAACCCATGAAGGCAAACTTATTCGCTCTAAAGGCTATTTCGGGTTAGCAACACGCCAAGAGCAGCGGGCCAATGGAGCCAGCTACGTGAAATATTTGATGAATGTGCCCCCCCATTGGCAAACATGTGATATTCAAAAGTCTCACAGTAATTGGAATGCGGAAGATCGACGCATGTTTATTGAAGACGTTGTGCTGGTGATGAATATGCAGGTGCTGGTACCGAATGGCATCCGCCAGAGCACGTAGAACGCTTAGGCAATAGTGCGGTAAACCCCTTATCAGACGCAACGCCCAACAGCCTAGCGCTTCGTAATGTTGCGTTATTGAAGCCCGAAGTGCGGCATGGTAATAAAAGATCGCGGCGTGGTCCACCGTTCGCCAGTGGCGACTAAAACAATGCCACGTTTAGTACTTACACTGGATCTTGCTAAGCGGCCAAGTACTTAGAGCATAGTAACGAAGAAACAGAATTTAAAAAATATCGCTTAATCTTTGGAGTAAACAATGAAGTACCCACTATTAGCTGCAGCCATTGCGGTAACCACCATAAATGCTTACGCCTTAGAAGGCACTGTAGCAAACGACCATGGTACCCCCATTGTTGGGGCCAAAGTTAAACCTAACGGCCACAAAAAAAGTGTTGTTACAGACGGGCAAGGCCGCTTTAATCTAGCCGATGATGTGGAAGAAATTCACGTAACAGCGCCGGGCTACAGCCATCGCATCGTGCATTTGCACGAGCAAGACGGCAAAACACTCATTATTACTTTAGCCGACACCGTTATCGAACAAGTGGATGTTATCGGCTTACCTATTCACGCTTCTGTGATTGAATCGGCGTTACCCGTGTCAGTACTCAGCGGTGAGGCACTGCGGAATCAACAAGCCGCCACGTTGGGAGATACCCTAGATAGGCAGCCAGGTGTGAATACAAATTTCCATGGCAATGTTGCCAGCACGCCGGTTATTCGCGGTTTAAGCGGCCCGCGTGTACTGATCACGCAAAACAGTTTGGATGTGAGTGACGTTTCCCGTGTTGGCCCCGACCATTCTGTAGCGTCAGAAGTCTCTACTGCCCAACAGGTTGAAGTGCTACGCGGGCCCGCCACCTTATTTTATGGCAGCGGTGCAATTGGCGGTGTTGTTAATGTGGTAGATAAGCGCGTGCCGACTGATTCCGAAACCCGTGGCGAATTTTTATTAAGTCGTGAATCTGTCAATAGCCAGAATCTGGCCTCCTTTAATGGAACAACAGGCACAGATACTTATGCCTTCTACGTTGACGGTTTTTGGCGTGAGGCAAACGATTATGAAGTGCCCGTTGCGCCAGAAAAAAACCACAATGACGACCAGCATCTTAGTGAAAACACCGTGGCAAACAGCGCAGAAGAATCCAGCGGCTATACACTAGGCACCAGCTACTTGCTGGACAATGGCTATGTCGGGCTTTCAGTTGGGCGCTTAGAGCGTGAATACGGTATTCCCGGTCACAGTCACGGCAGCCAAGACCACGAGGAAAGTGAAGAAGAACGTATTTACGCCGATTTAAAGCAAGACCGCTACCAACTGCTGAGTGAACTGGATGTTGCCCTGCCCTGGCTACGTGCCATTCACACACGTGCGGCTTACACCGATTATACCCATGCCGAAATTGAAGAAGGTGTTGTAGGCACGTTGTTTTCCAATCAAACCTCGGAAGTGCGTATCGATTTACTTCATCAGGAATGGGCACACTGGAAAGGCGGTTTGAATGTCCATTACAAAAACAGCGAAGTCGCGGCTGAGGGAGATGAGGCATTTACACCACCGTCAATCTCCGAAACGCTGGCAATGGCACTAATGGAAGAAAGGCACTTTGGTGATGTATTAGTGCAAATGGGCGCGCGCATTGAGCACGTGAGTATCGTTGCCGACAACGTGCTGCTGCCGCACTTAGAAGTACATGACCATGAAAGCCTAGACATGGACGATGACGATCATACGGATGAAGAGACGCGTGTCTTTGCGGCTGATCACGATTTTACTCCGGTCAGTTTGTCTTTCGGCGCGGTGTGGGATTTTAGGCCCGGCTATAATATGGGCGTTTCACTTTCGCACTCGCAACGCGCGCCATCTGCATCAGAACTTTTATCGTTTGGGCCGCATATCGGTACGCGATCATATGAGATTGGAGCATTGTTTTCTGTACACGACGAAGACGGCGAATCTCATTTCGAACTGAGTGCCGATAATTTAGAATTGGAAACCTCTAGTAACATCGATCTGACTTTTCGTAAACATGAAGGCGACGTAGGTGTTATTTTTAATGTTTTTTACAACCACATTAATGACTACTACTACCAAAGTGCAACGGGATTGTTTACTGAAAGCGGCCACGAAGACGAGCACAACCATGGCGGTGAGGACGAAGATGAGCATGAAGATGACCTTCCGGTTTATCTGTTTACCCACGCTGATGCTGAACTTTATGGCTTTGAAGCTCAGGGTATTTGGAAACTGAATAATCGCTGGAAAACGACCGTCTTTTCTGACTATGTTCATGCCGAACTTACCGACGGAACCTATTTACCCCGCACACCACCACTACGCTTCGGTGCCGACGTGGATTACACCGGTGACCAACTCAGCGCCACCCTAAGCTGGACGCAATACGCTAAGCAAAATAAAACGGCTCAACTGGAAACCCCCACAGACGGTTATGACACGCTAGACGCAACGGTGACCTATTATTTGCCGGTTGGACCTCATGAGCTAGCACTGTTTATCAAAGCTGAAAATATCACCGACACTGAAGCCCGCGTCCACACCTCCTTCATTAAAGATATAGCACCGCGACCAGGTCGAAATTTAACCTTGGGTATTCGTGGGCAATTTTAGTCTGAATATATTGACACCTACAGCATTTGAATTTTTCACTATTGAGGCTCAAACATGAAGCAAGTGAGTAAAACATTAATAACCCTAAAGAAGCCCGTGGTATTGTTTATCGCAGCGAGCGCCATGGCGGTACTCGCAGGTTGTGGTGATGCCAAAACAACCATCATAGAAAAACACTCTATTCCTGTTGATGGTGACGGTCACAATCACGGCGGCAGTGAACACGAAGACGAGCTCATGGGTCGTTTATTGGTAGTGAATTCAACAACCATTGAAGCTCAGATATTTGACCTAGAAGACAATGAACGGATAACAACCATTCCACTGGATGCACTCCCGAGCGCTGTTCACGCCTCAGGTGGGTATCGTTTTGCGGCATTGATCGATCGCAATGCTGACAAAGTGGGCTTCGTTGACGGTGGCCTGTGGCAGGAACCCCACGGCGATCATTTTGATGTATTCGCAACCATACCCATGTTAAGCAATTTCACCTTAACAGGCAGCCGCCCAACACACTACGACACACACGAAGGCAGTGTCGCGGTTTTCTTTGATGGCAATGCAAACGCTGGTAACAATGCATCGGTTCAAGTTTTTGATGATGAAGTGGTTGCCGAAGCAAACATGGCGGCAATGGTTAGTTTTAATTTGCCCATGCACGGTGTCGCAAAACCCCGTGGCGAACACTTATTGGCGACTATTCGACGAGAAGATACAGAGAGTACATCTACTAATTTTAACCTCCCTGATCAACTCGGTGTTTATCACCTACATAACGGTGAGTATAAATTAGAACAAACACTCGATGTCGCTTGCCCCGACTTACACGGTGCCGCACAGAACGAAACAGTTGCGGTATTTGGCTGTGGAGATGGCGTTCTATTGGCATCTGAAAGCAATGATGACACCTACCGTGCGCAAAAATTGCTAAACCCCGACGCCATGTTGGAGGGCGCACGTATTGGCAGCCTTTGGGGGCACCATGAAAGTGACAAATTTATCGGTTTGGCCAGTAATGATAGTGCGAGCCAATTTTTTATCATCGACCCCGAAGAAGGCGAAATCGAGCTTATTGATTGGCAACCGATGCCAAATGCCAAACCCGTTGCCCGTGACTTTACCTTTGAGGCCGAGCAATTTGTGATTCTAGATAACCAAGGCTACCTCACGTTAATTGAACAGCATCAAGAAAATGGCCACACGCACTGGGAATACGGTGCGCGCTTGGCTATTACTACAGCGGATGTGAATTTAATGCCCGAAGGTATGAAATTTTCCATGACGCTAGCTCAGAATGGCCATACCGTTTATATTGCTGACCCTATTGCTCAACACATAGTGGTAGTGGATTTGGGCTTGCTTGAGGTCAACGCTGAAATTGAGCTGGATTATGCTCCAACCATGATCACCTGGTTGGGTATTGTCGACGAGCACGACCACTAACGTCATCGACCATCCACTTATATCCACTCTCCCAATGGGATTTTCGCGGAAGCCTAGCTTCCGCCTTTATAAGTTAACGAGTACGTGAGAGTCGTTTATGCCAATATTATTGCGTATGCTCTTAATCGGGCTTTGCCTATCTTGCCCTAAAGGGATGGCCCAAAGCCGATTAAACCCCGCGGCGCATACTCACGGTACAGCACATATAACGGTCTTATATGAGGCGGGGCAATTGCTTATCAAACAAAAAGCCACTGTACTTGGCTTTGAGCATAGTCCTCAAATTACAGAACAATGACAACAACTACGTCAGCGGAAAAAAGTTTAACTGATCCAAAGAACGTTATCGTTTTACAGCCTGTAGCCGAGCTACCCTAGACATGCGCATGATAATGGCCATAAACCCCATCAAGAACATGATAATAACAACGATGGTACCCTCTCGGGTTATGATGGAGAACCTCATGAAACGCATCACGATATTCACCTTAGTTATGCGTTGAAATGCAATGGGCAGGTACCACCTACCCTAAAATTGCAAGCGTTCAGCCGCCACCCAAATTTTGAAAAAATACAGGCGCGATGGATTACGAACGGAAAACAAGGCGTAACAACACTGGACAAGAATCATGTATCACTGGAGCTAAAGCCATGAAGCAAAAACAACTGAATACTATTATGAACAAAGCACAGGATATTTGTTCGCAATCTGGTGGACGTTTGACAGAAAAACGTAAGCGTATTTTAGAACTTTTACTCGTATCAAATACGCCTCAATCTGCATACGAAGTGGCAGATGCCTATAATAAGAGTGCCGAAACCTCCATGCCGCCCATGTCGGTCTACCGTATTCTGGATTTTTTGGAGTCTGAGCAGCTGGTTCACAAACTCAGCTCGGCCAACAAATATGTTGCGTGTTCTCATATCGCTTGTAGCCATACTCACGAAATACCGCAATTTTTAATTTGCGGAAAGTGCCAAAATGTTAAAGAAATCGCTATTGCCAAACGCATAATCGAAGAGTTGGATATGCAAGTCGAAGACGCAGGCTATAAACTTATAAATTCGCAATTGGAACTTCAATGTCTATGCGATAACTGTTTGGTGAGCGCAGCATAAAATTCACAACCCTTTTTATGCATCTCTGGAAAAGCTATACGCGGGTGACACCATCGTTCTTCAAAAATAGGTTTCACAATTAACATTTAACGCGCAACGCTTAATTTCGGTCGTTACCCAATATGCCAAAAGCCCTCAAGTGCTGGAGCTTGCATGGATGAGCAAGGATGCACTGGAACTCACGTTATCAACCAAACGCATGACCTATTATTGGTCTCGATGTAGAAAGCATCTTTGGATAAAGGGTGAAACAAGTGGACATACCCAAACACTCGCATCTATGTCTTTTGATTGCGACGGGAATTCTATTCTATGCCGTATCGACCAGCTCGGACCTGCTTGTCATACTAAGCGTGCCGGTTGCTTTTATCTAACGGTTGATAACGACAAACAGACAATAATTATCTCTTGATACGCACAAAGTCGTATTCATCAACTACCCGGTGTATAAACTATTATGACTGTATTTGATGGCAATAATTTGATCAACAAGTCAGAAGAGACTAACAATGAACACTGTTGTAGCAATATTAGTTGTTGCGCGCCACAAAGCCCTACTATTCGCTTGACACCAAAAGTAGGTAGAAATAAACCCTGTCCATGTGATAGCGGTCGAAAATTTAAAAAGTGCTGCGGGCACCGTAATAAAGGAGCTTAACTTGGCGTCGCAAAAACATAACCTTTCTGCCGTACCCACCAATATCATTACCGGCTTTTTAGGCGTAGGAAAAACCACCGCAATTTTGCACCTGCTCAAATCTAAACCTGAAAGCGAACGTTGGGCTGTATTGGTGAATGAGTTTGGCGAAATTGGTGTGGATGGCAGTTTATTTCAAGGCCAACACGCCGAAGTGAATGGTGTATTTATTCGTGAAGTGCCAGGAGGCTGTATGTGTTGTGCGTCGGGCCTGCCTATGCAGATTGCCCTCAATCAGTTACTCACCCGCGCAAAGCCTAACCGATTATTAATCGAACCAACAGGGCTTGGCCACCCTAAAGAAGTACTCGAAGTATTAAGCGCCAGCCATTATCACGATGTATTGCATATTCAAAAATGCATAACACTCATTGACGCCAGAAAATTACACGATACCCGTTACACAGAACACAACACATTCAATCAACAAATTGATATCGCTGATGTTATTGTTGGCAATAAGCAAGACCTCTATCAAGCAGGAGATCAAACGCTTTTGAACAATTATGTTGCCGACCGTAAACACCCAGAAATGTCGGTAATATTTTCACGCCATGGCCAAATCGATCCGTCGATATTGAAAGGTTCGTCGGAAACAGCGAAGGCTATTAATCTACACCACCATCACAATCATCAATCCCCACGTCCCAGCAGTAACAATACGCCATTGCCTGAAGATGGATTTTTAAAAATTGAAAACTCAGGTGAAGGCTATCAATCTACTGGCTGGCGATTTTCACCTGATAAAATTTTTGACAGGCAGCTGTTGTTTTGTTGTTTAAGCGGAATTCGCGCTGAACGTATCAAGGCTGTATTTATTACTCATGAAGGGGTTTTTGCTTACAATGCCACCGCGGATGCGTTAACAGAATTTGAGCTGGACGATTGCATAGAAAGCCGTATTGAAATTATTGCCCGTAATGGCGAATCTATAAATGAGATTGATTTATTGCAGTGCGTGGTAAAATAATTAGCCGATCGTACACGCGAAAAACGATTATACAACCTTCGTTTAGAGCGCCTCATAACAACATATGACTCACCTGCTACGAGGGTAACTACAATATTTTTTCTACCTTCATACTATTTCCGAACAACGCCTAGCCATCGGTAGGAAAAACAACCAACAAAATAATCAATAAACGTATCAACTTACTTATACAATCTATTTTTTCAATAGTTTATTCACCTTCACGAAGACCGATTCCAACACCACCTAAAATCGTATACCTAAAACTAAACGCATAGCTTTCGTCTGCTGAAAACGATCTTATTTCGAACCACTGGACGTGGCAAAACGATACTACTGCCATTAACCTCTTCACTAAACCTCAATCTCGTTAAACCTACCGGCACGCACCCCATGTTCTGGTCAAGTAAAACCGGACACCTATTTTTTATAAATTCCCTGCTAACGCGCTTCACTTGTTGACTGCAGAATCGAAGTGTCGAACCTGCTCTATTCGAGCAGAACCGACTCTTCCATTTTGCAGCACATACTTGGATTCTTCGTATTTTATTGGCGATAAATCTTCATTCGCCGAATGAAAACGATGTACATTGTAGTAGCGCATATATTTGCCCACGTCAGTCTTCATGTGCGCTCTTGTCGGCTGCGCAATCTTAAATATCCAATCGTGTTTAAGGCTTCCGAAGAAGCGTTCAACAACCGCATTATCCCAACAGGCACCAACGTCTCCCATACTCGCCCGCATATCGTAAGCCGCTAGAAGTTTTCGATAGCGCTTACTGGTATATTGTGAGCCTCTATCGCTATGAAAAACTAAGCTTTTAGGCGGCTGTCTTAGGTTGTAGGCCTTTATCAGGGCCTTGCTCACTAAATTAGTTGTCATGCGCTTATCAATGTACCAACCAACAATTCGACGCGAGTACAAATCCATAACAATCGCCAAATACATCCAACCTTCGCCGGTCTTCAGGTAAGTGGCATCGCCCGCCCAAATTTGATTCGGCCCCACTGGGTTAAAATTCTGATTCAGCAAGTTGTCGGCTACGGCATCCGAGGTTTTGCGTTTAGCTGTCACTTTATAGGCGGTTCGCTGAGTGACCCTTAAGCCAAGCTTGCGCATCAAGTTACGAACCCGATAACGACCAATCTGAAAGCCTTCTTCGCGTAATTTCTTCATCATCTCGCGACTACCCAGGCTATTGCGACTCTGCTCGAAAAGCCACTTCATCCTACGGTGTAGGTGCAAGGTATCGCTTGTTATCACTGTGCCTGGGCGCTTAAGCCAATCGTAATAGGACGTTTTCCCAACGCCCATCACGCGACACAACATAACTACAGGAAAGCGAGGTGATTCAGTCTGAATGAAATCGTACTTTACTTCATTTCTTTCGCAAAGAAGGCGCTGGCCTTTTTTAAAATCTCTTTCTCCATGCGCAGCTCTTTGTTTTCCTTGCGCAAGCGCTTAAGCTCGACTCTCTCATCCTCGGCCAGCACTTCACCTGCCTCACTAGACTCCACCTTTTCTTTCCATTTGTAGAGCATGTTGGTTGCGATACCCAACGATTTAGCGGCCTCAGGAACGGAATAGCCTTGTTCTCGAACAAGCGCAACGGCCTCTTCCTTAAACTCTTTCGGGTACTGCTTGTAAGTACGCTTCTGACTCATAATGACACCTTAATTGTTGACTAATATTGTCTCTCATTAAAGTGTCCGGTGCTATTAGACCACTACAGTTTGTATCACACGCAAAAACTGTGGCGTGTAGTTTGTGTAAAATGGGCGAAGCCCATACACAAACGGAGCGACGCAGTTTTTGTCGTGTGCATACACTTGTTAGTAATTTACGCACTCAATAGTCTGCGGGGAGAATGCTTTTTATTGACTCTGGCACCACCGTGTATGAGTACGGAATATAAAGAGATAAGTGTAAAGGACCGGCACGACTCCACATTACTGGTTGATTAATACCTTCCAGAACCACCTTATATTCTTGCCCCAGCTTATCTGTAATAAAATTAATATCTTCAGCTACTAAGCCAAGTATTTCATTACGGTATTGGGCCGGATTTACTACGCTAACGTTAACCTCACTAAGAGGTATTAATTCTACGCGGCCTACGACTGGAACGGATTTTACGAATTTTTTTAGTTTGACAACTAAACTACTAGCATCAGACATATTTTCATTAATTCTGGCTTTAAATGTAATTTGCGCCTCACTAGTATCCTGACGCTTACCCTTAACCAAATCTATTTCGTAGTTACTTTTTGTTAGTGGTAGTACAAGGTTACCTTGAGCAACGCTAATTTGTATGCTCTTGTCCTTATTTGCTAACGCTATCGCTGTCTTTATAGTTTTGTATATTTCAGATTTTCTTTCCTCTAAATCGCGAGTGTCATTAACTATTTTTACGTTCAGAAGTAAAAAATCACCTTTCTTTTTTAATGTCACGCCTGGCAATTCAGAAGCTGACGCCCTAATGCCTGTAACAATCACTTCTTCCTCCATGAAATCTTGTCCTAGAACATTAGCGCTCAATAAGGCTAAAACTATTAAAATCTTAAATTTCATACATAACTTCCTGATTGTTTACTAACGCTTTGCTAAACGGCGCACAGTGCGTAGCTTGTTTTGTGCAATAATTTGCGAAGCAAATACACAAAAGAAGCGTAGCAATGGGCGTCCAGTGGAGGCCACTCGTGGCCGGAACGATGTTTGAGCAACTTGTTGAACGAAGCCGCTACGCGGCAAAGTTAAAACCCTTATGTATTAGATAATTCCTCTCCGAGCAAGCCCGCTCGTTAACGAGAGGAATATCTAATGAACAAAACACAGCAAAAACGATTCGATTCACTGTACCGCAAGCATGTTAGCGCATTGAAACGGCAAGGCAAAGCCAATACAACTATCGATGTTTATTCTCGCGCCCTTAGGCGTATTACAGCGTTTTTCGACTGCCCGCCTGATACCCTTACCCAAGAACACTTCGAAGCCTATTTCGAATCCCTTGTTCGCACCCACTCATGGTCTACCGTCAAAGTCGATCGCAATGGCCTCCAATTCTTCTATAAGTACGTACTCAAAAAAGAGTGGAACTGGGTCGAGATTGTTCGGCCACCTAAAGTCAAAACCCTTCCCGATGTGTTAACGCTAAAAGAACTCGAACGCCTACTGAATGGTACCCGGGAGTTACGCTTTCAGGCCTTTATCTTTACTTCGTTTAGTATGGGGCTTCGTCTTGCTGAAGCCCTGAACCTTCAGGTTGGCGATATTGATAGTGAGCGTATGAAGGTTCACGTTCGATGCGCTAAAGGTAAGAAAGATCGCTACGTCACCTTGCCGCAGTCAACACTACAGACCTTACGCGCTTACTGGGCAACACACCGCCACCCTAGGTTCCTATTTCCGCGTGGACGCGACGCTCAGGAGCGGCATACAGCAACAGCCGCCATGGACCGAGGCGGTCTTCAGAAGTCTTTTAAGGTCATTGTAAAAGACGTAGGTATTAGTAAAGCGATCACCATTCATAGCTTGCGGCACTGCTACGGTACGCTATTGACAGAAGCCGGTGTAGGCCTACGCTCTATTCAGCATGAAATGGGGCACGAATGCCCAAAGACTACAGCCTTGTATACACAGCTATCCAATCACACAGACGTTAATGCGGGCAAACGCATCAACGCACTCATGAACAAGCTGCGTATTTTGTGGGGCCAAGCATGAGTACGCCAGCGCACACCCTACAAGCTATCACTGAAAAGTATCGAACCCGTTTTGAGCCTCGCTATAGATCCAAGATTAACAAAGATCAATGGTCGGCCTTGAACGCCATAACCGGTTGTCGTAAAGGGCAGTATGGCGAACTAGGCACAACCTGTTCTTCTTGCCCCTACAGCCAAAACATTCCGCAATCATGCGGGCATAGGGCCTGTAATCAATGCCAATATGGCAGCACTCAAGACTGGCTTGAACGGCAATTACAAAAACAGCTGCCCGTAGATTACTACATGGCGACCTTTACGTTGCCAAGCGAGTTAAGAGCCCTATCAAAAGCCCATCGTAAAACGGTATACAGGCTTTTACTCGAATCGGCGACGAAGACTCTAAAGACATTCGGGCTAAATAAGCGAGGCTTTGAGGCAGAACTGGGCATGTGCGCAGTATTGCATACTCACTCACGACGTCTCGACTACCACCCTCACGTTCATATTGTCATTCCTGGTGGTGGCCTGCACCGCCGCCGAAAGGAATGGCGCAAGCTAAAAGGCAAATACCTATTTAACGGCCGAGCCCTCGCCAAGGTATTCCGAGGAGTCTTTTTAAAGGCACTCAATGATGCGGGGCTACCACCTCATAAATCACCTAAGAAATGGATTGTTCAGTGCACTAAGGTCGGACGAGGTAAAGAGGCGCTGCAATACTTATCGCGGTACTTATACCGCGGAGTAATCGCCAACACCAATATCGTTGCCGACGACGGCACCCACATTACGTTTCAATACATCGATAGCAAAACAAAGATAAGAAAAACCCGCACGCTACTGGGCGAAGATTTTTTGTATCTTTTGCTTCAACACGTATTACCCAAAGGGTTTAGGCGAGCGCGCGACTACGGTTTCTTACATGGAAACGCCAAGCGTATATTGCGCATTGTTCAGTGGATACTAAAAGTGGATATTGAGAACACCACACAGAAAGAGCCTCAAATGAAAAAGCGAATGATGTGCCCCAAGTGTCACTCAATAATGAATGTAATAGGTAGGCACTGGCTTAAACCATCCCCACGCTAGCGCACGAATAAAGTAACAAAAAAGCCATTTAAATAGGAGAACCACTACACGATGACGCAGTGATTTTTAATCACCTACTGGGTGAGGACTCTGTTCGCCCAACAAAAATAGTGCCGACAAAAACCGGCACTATTACAAACACCTCCTATCGACTTATTTACTAATAAAGAGCTCGACCACGGGCTTGTTCAACAATGAGATATGTCGCGGCAAGCGCGACATATCCTTATTTGTTAGGTGCTTTAAATAATTAAACATAAAATCCTAGCATTAATGCGACCCAAGTAAGAAAAAACATAATGAAGCTTGAATTTTCTGATTCATTGTTAAGGTGCCAGAAAAGCATTGTTAAGAAAAATGCGATTGGGGTGTTTATGAATTTTGAAATCTCTGCCGTTATTTCCCTACCCTCGAACGCCAAAAATACTCTCAAGACGATACATAGTAGTGACAACACAAAGAAAGACCGAATCATCCATATCCGTGTATTGTGATCAGACACCATAGGGTCGATTTTTCGGAGCTGAAAAACGTTTTTTAATATCCTTATAATGTCTTCATCGGCTTTATTCATATATTTAAAACCATGAGCATAATTGTGCACCTAACGCCCAAATTTGCGGACGACTGAAGCGAAGCGTAAGGCGTTCCGCAAGATTTGATTGTTATACACGCCGAATTCGCAAAGTAAGTGCAACGCGCCTGCATCTTCCTTTATATAGGGTGAACTGGGATACTCATGGTTTTTCTCGACCGGCAAGAAGAGGAGCCTCATGATGTACCACCAGCTCACCACTGATGAAAGATATACTATAGCGGCCTATTTAAAGCAACGTAAATCTCAAGCCTATATTGCACGGGCCTTAGGCCGCGATCCTTGCACGATCTCCAGAGAGTTAAAACGAAATCGTCGCCCAGACGGTAAATACTGCGCAGCGCGAGCAGTAAAACGTACCTCTCGAATACGGAGGGAGTCTCGTCGTAAATGGCAATTCAATGATACCGAGCTTCAGATGGTCATCGCCTTAATACGCCTCGATTGGAGCCCAGAACAAGTTTCCTTGTGGCTTAAGAAGTGCAATATATTATCAATCAGCCATTCGACCATTTATCGCTATATTTGGTACAACATGTTTTATTCAGGGGATCTCTATAAGCACTTACGTCAATCAAGCAAGAAACGCCGAAAAAGATATAGAAGCCCTGACTCTAGAGGCGTTTTAGCCAATAAGGCCCATATCTCTGAGCGACCTCTAGGGGCAGAAAATAAGAGCCGAATCGGTCATTTCGAAATTGATACCGTTCATGGTTCACGCGATCAACATTCAATTGTCACGTTAGTTGAACGAAAAAGTAAATACACGATCATTGGCAAAATTAGGAACCGTACGACTGACGAGTTAAATCGAAAAGTTATTCAGCTAATCAAAAAACAGGTTAATCAGGTAAAAACAATTACCGCTGATAACGGTACCGAGTTTCATCAATACAAAAAAATTGAAGACGTCACTAACTCAACATTTTACTTTGCCAACCCCTACCACTCATGGGAAAGAGGGTTAAACGAAAATACCAACGGTCTCATACGACAATATTTACCTAAAGGAGAATCAATGAAGAGCATAACTCAAAAGGATTGCGATAAAATTGCAATGAAACTTAACCGACGACCTAGAAAATGTTTAAATATGGAAACACCGGAGGCAGTCTATGTTCGTTAATCACTTTCATTGCACTTCAGTTGATAACCTGGGTCTGCTGCCATTCCTTAACTACTTCATCCCAATCAGCATTTCTCTCAACTACATTTCCATCTTCATCTTTTCTTGTCCAAACATCCCAAAAATCAGGATCGTCTGAATGTGGCTGTTGCTCTTTTGTTAAATTCTTCATTTTAACCAAAACAGGAAGCTCAGATGCCCAACCCATAAGTATTGCATGTTGAGATGGCAGAGAAGGCAACTCACGGAGTAGTCCACGTAAATTATCTGGTACCATTTTATGCACTTGCTCTTGATCTCTATCGTTACTAATCCGATGCAATAGAAAGGTATTACATTGAGATAAAACCGTAGGTGATAATTCCGAAGGGCGCTGCGAGGAAATCACCATTCCAAGCCCAAATTTTCTTCCTTCACGTGCAATTTTCTCAAATACTTGGCAACAAACAGCTGCAACATCCTGATTTTCAGTGTCATCACGATAGCGTTTAATAAATATATGCGCTTCTTCAGCCACAAGAACTGTTGGTAAAGATTTATTATATAGTCGCTTATAGCGTTGCAATGATTCAAAGATAATCCTTGAAATAACAGCAGTCACAAGATGGGTGATTTCGCTTGGGACTAAAGAAAGATCAATAATTGAAACACAGCTGTCATCCTCACCAGCTCCATCCTTACCTATATAACTTTCTAACCACTTAGCTAAATCAACTCTCTGCTCTGCATCATTAGTGATAGGCTTCATTCTTGTATCAGAGAGCATGGTGCGTATTCGAGCAACTAAATACTCTACATACTGTTCACTACCGTTTTCTTGTGCTAAAGCTTCTAAATAGGCTACTAAATTCCCCCCCTCAAAGGGTACTGGTATATCTTCACTTTTAGGAAGAAGCTCATCTTCATTACCCCCAAAACTAAGAAATGATCTTACTATTCCATTAATAAGAGTATCAATTTCGGCGACTGTCGCATTGTAATCAGGATATTTCCCGCTTCTTTGATTACAATAACTTTGAGTATCAACAATTAGTTGGTCTAAATCTGGGTGCGGAGTAGTTAAATTTGCTTGGTACTCTTCAATGCTTTGACGCCAAGCATCTATTTTAGCCAAAAGATTTTTTACACCGGGAAAACTATTAAGTGCAGCGGCGCCTTTAGACTTATCCGCTCTCAAAGAAACAAGAATCGTACCGAGATACTTTTTAACCTCCAAATCTAAATTGGTATTAAATTCAAACTCTTCATTTCTCATAGCTCTTAGGGAACGCTTCAACAACGGCAGTTGAACTTTTGGGCTTGCTTGTGTGAAAGATGCCCATTCTGCACTATTCCAAAGCCATGAAGGCACTTGTAATTGGTTTTCACCTTGCTCTGCTTCGACTTTAAATACTCGGCCTTTAAATTTTGTAGAGGGGCCTAAAGCACGTGCATATTCACCATTTGGATCAAGCACAATAAATCTAGCATTAGGCTTTTTATCTGACTTCATTGCCGCTTCTAACGACCATTGAATTAAGCCAGCAACTGAACAGGATTTACCACTACCAGTATTGCCAAGTACCGCAATATGCCTACCAAATAATCGATCTGGATCTACTGCAACATTTGCATTATTTGCAAGTGGACTTTGCCCTATGGTAACTCTTCGATTATTACCAGACTCAACAATTGATTTAAGTTGAAAATCCGTCGGCAGTAAGATAGCAGAACCAATAGAAGGAAATGATTCCGAACCTCGTTGAAATTTGAAATAATCAACACCTTTTTTTTGAAATTCGCTTGAGAGTCCCGACCGGATTTAAACTGATTTTTTTCTGTGGGAAAGGTAGATTAACTAAACCAAAATCTTGGATATCCCTTTGTTTAGGATAAGGCGAACGCTCAACGGCAAGCCACTCAATTTGTCCAACCAAATAACCATTATCACAAGAGACTAAAACATAACTGTTTACTCTTGGGAAGTTTCTTGGTGTTCCAGCATTTAAGGCAACAGAATCTGGTGAATCGATATCGAGGACTGCTCTAATTTCATTTGGCGAAACAAAATCTACAGTACCAACTCTTAACTGTTCTCCTTGCTCAATGGGCAGCGAGCTCATTCTTCATCACCAATTGTGCTTTGAATTGCTGCAGGATATAAACCTCTTGATTTCAAAAGTTCAGCCATACGAATTGACGTGCGATCTATTGCAGCTTTAGGAAGGTAATAATCGACTAGTGTTTTTAGGCCTCCTAAATGATCACCAAGTAATAAAGATATTTGAGCCTGACGCCCGCTATCCTTTATGAAACTCATGATTCTTCCAAGCGGATCGGCATAGGCAATAATCACGATATGCGTTGAGGGTATTGTTAGCATATCCGTAAGAACTCGATTTATATGTTCATCACCAAAACTGTAGCCATAGGTTACAAGGGTGCTATTTGGGCGGCATGTTGCTGATGCTAAATCTCTAAACAACTCTACATAGGGGTATTCTGATGTTTCACGATCTTTAACTGAATTTGGATAAATCATCAACTGCTGGTAGTTAGCTGTACCAGCACCTTCGACTTGTAAAAATGGCTCGACAGAAGCCGCTCCAAAAGGTAGCCCAAAACGCCTTATAGCCCCCTCGTTTGCATACCAGTCTAATGAACCGTGAAGTTTAGTAAAACGAGCTACACCTTCTAAATACCTTGGCTCGCCACGTATACCAGGTGGATTGTAATGATAATCAACCTCTAAACGTGATGATCTGAAGATTGGCGCAATACTACCGACAAATCGATCGACTAATCTAAGGCCAGCTATTTCGGCCCCTGTTTCTAAAATTCGATCATAATTAGTTGTGAATATATGCAATCTATCACGCGTCGCAGTTCGACTTGAAAAGCTCATTAAAAAATTAACCAAATAATTAAATGTTTCAGTTTTCAAGTCTGAATCTGAGTTTCTAATAAGATTTTCACCATGGCTTATGGAGCGCGAAAATTCTTTTAAAGCCCGAGATAACTCTTTCTGTAACTGCTCAAGTCCATCCAATAATTTCTGATTTGGTCTGTCCAATGCTGTTAAAACTTCTATACCTTTAATTAACTCATTAAGTGATCGTATTTGATCTTCAATATTTCCTTTGTTTCTACCAGCAGCTGTTGCTGCTTTTTCGACATGAGCATTAATTTCAGACCTACATATTTTTAAGTCTTCTATCCACCCCATACCTTGTGGAGGTTGCCCTGTTGCAGATTCCTGCACGGCTGCACTAAGGCCAGCACCGACAAGTAAATTAAGGTGCTCTGATTGAAAGAGTGCAGTTAGCCAAGGCTCTACTCTTGATCGTATAAAGTCTGGAGTAATTTCATCTTCAGCTTTTGCCCAAACACAGTCGCCAACAACTTTAAAAGCACCATTATCACCATGCGCGTCCAATTGTACTGGAGATTGGTCATCGCCTAATTTTAGGTATTGAGTCAAGTTATATACATCCTTATTAAATGGTGAGATCTGAATAGGAGCTAACGAGCCTGTAGAAAAACATAATCCACAATCAGTTATCCATAAGCTTATATTTATTATTTCATTGCCTGCCATTTAAGCAGATTTCATTAACATAATCACGATTATGCGATTTAGCATCGCGTATTTGTGGATATGTCTGTGCATTTAAGCAATTCTTCCGTAATTCTTAATCTTTTCGATGTTGTGTATCAAACTAAATAAATACCACTGCCCTTGCACCTTCTCTTTACCGCGTAATGAGAAGCGATTTAATCCTTTATTCGTACCGATATTTCCAAAAACCGGTTCCACAACTGACATTCGATGACTGTAATACAGCTTTCCTTTTTTACTATCAACGCGCTTACGCATCCAATCGCTAGGTGTCTTGCCGTTTGTATAGGAACCTCTGATTAACCTATCAAAAATGCGATAATAAAAACACCTCATAACTTAAGCCCGAATGATATGAAACAACAAAGCCTTGAAGCCAGTGGATTTGAAAAATACCGCAAGAAAACGCGTAAAGAGATATTTCTGGATCAAATGAACGAGATTCTTCCCTGGGAAGAGCTTTGTGAAGCGATCGAACCCTTTTATCCCAAGGCATCCAGCTTGGGTGGGCGCCCAACGATTGGTATAGAGCGCATGCTACGCATTCATTTCTTGCAGCATTGGTTTGAATTGTCTGACCCAAGTGCCGAAGAAGCACTTTATGATTCACGAGCTATGCGACAGTTTGTCGGTATCGATTTGGGCAAAGAGCCTGTTCCTGATGAAACAACAATGTGTAAATTTCGTCATTTAATGGAACGTCATAATTTGGGCGGTGAGTTATTTCGGTTGGTGAATGCGTACCTTCAAGAAAATGGCCTTAAGCTCAACCGCGGCACCATTGTGGATGCCACGATTATTGATGCACCACGCTCGACCAAAAACAAAGCGCGTCAACGAGATCCCGACATGAAATCTACTCAGAAAGGGGGGCAATGGTATTTTGGTATGAAAGCCCATATTGGCGTTGATAGTCAAACAAAGCTAATCCATTCCGTACGGGTAACGTCCGCGAACGTTCATGACTCACAAGTACTTGGGGATTTACTTCATGGAGAGGGGCGGCGCGTCTATGGTGACTCGGCCTATACGGGACAAAAATCGCAAATAAAGGCCAGTGCACAACATGCCAAAGACTTTACTCATAAGCGTGGTCGTCGCAATCACCCACTTACAAATAAAGAGCGCCAGGAAAATCGTAACAAGTCAAAAATTCGACCACGGGTAGAGCATTTGTTTGGTGTAATCAAACATCAATTTGGTTTTCGCAAAGTGCGTTATAAAGGTTTGGCTAAAAACGCACAAGCGGTATTTACGAAATGTGCATTAACCAATTTGTTTTTGGCTAGACGTCATTTAATGACAATTTAACAGGCGAGGTACGCCTGAAAACGGCTTATCGCCTCAATGGCGATAAGAAAACGTTAATATTTAGCTGAAATATTGTGTGCTTATAGATTTAAATAACGTTTGTAGGAACTCTCGGGTTAATCAGATGTTCCTATAGGTAGTTGATACCTGTCGGCCATGTCCCTCACGTGTGTCCGCAGATTCTGGATTACGCATGCAGTTTTTTTTATCGGACAGTGTCTGCAGTCCGTTAACTTACCTTCGAAGAACAGTTTTATTTTTCCATTGCCGTCATCGATTTCATTCTTTAACCACAACTCATTACCTTCTGGACAGTGGCATGTTTTTTCTTTTTTGTTAAAGGTAAATTCACTTGAAGGGATTACGGATTTAATGCCTACCACGGTATCGCGATGGCGCTTTCCATGTTTGGCTTTTTGATTACGGAAGCGCTTGTCGCGCGAGCGGAATTGATTATCAGGAATGTAAGCGTTTATACCTTCTTCTTGTAGATAAGCATCATTAGTTTCGTTTGAGAATCCGGTATCGGCGGTGACGACAATGTCCGTTTTTAATATCGACTCATGCATGCCCATTCGACGATAGCGTTTGTCGATGGATTCCAATACAGGCTTAAGGGTATGGTGTTCTTGCCCCTCGCCGAAGACTTGGGCATCCACAATAATTTGATGTTTCTTATCCACTGTAGCCACACCGTTGTATCCCTGAATGGTGCCTTTGCTGGTCGTCATCTTCGCGGACTCGTTATCCGTGATATTACTTTTAACTTCTTTTGGCCGTTTAGCTTGGCCCATCCGTGGGCTGGCTGTCTTTAGGAATTGGTTGATTTTTTCAAATTGCTTTTTAAGTGTTTCGGCTTCTTGTGCAACTTTTCTTTTGGTATCGCGCTCAGTGGGTTTTCGAGCATCTAAGTTTTTGTGCTCTTTTAAGCATTGCAGGATTCGTTTTCTAATTTTATCGCGTTTCTGACCCAGCTCTTTTAAGGTGCCAGAATATTCCTTTGAGGCATTTGATCGCATCTTACAACCATCAATAGCAAGTAATTCATTGCCAATTAAACCTTGCTCGTCACACACTAGGAGCACTTGTTCAAATACCGATTCTATCGCTTTTGGGTAGCGGCTAACAAAGTTAGCAATACTGGTAAAGTGAGGAACGGAATCGCAAGAAAGTGCTTTAAAGATAATATTCGTCTCGCACTCCCACTGAATATCCCGGCTGGAGGTAATTCCACGCGAATAGGCAAACAAAATTATTTTTAGCAGTATTGCGGGATCGTAGGCAGAACGTCCACCACTGTCATTTTTGTAATGATCATAGAACGCAAAGAGGTCAATGTGGTTATCGATTAGGTGGGAAACAGTAAACTCGAAGGTATTAGGCTTTATCTGCTGCTCAAAATTAATTACCACCATGGCATCTTGGTTGTAATTATGCTTTTTGAAGTTGCGCATAGTGATCTCCTCCGATTTGAGATCCATTCTATCAAAAAATACCTTGTTTTGAGAGTTTTTCTACAGCCTGAACGCTTTTATAAACGGCGCGCGGCTTTTTGCGCGTCCAGTGTAGGCCATTTGTTTTTGTGGCCGTAACGATGTTTTATAAACTTGTTAACTGCTTGTGAATTGCTCGTACAAATACTTTTTATTTGCAGCTGAAATTTCACAGAACTGACAACCTAACGGCAGAAAACCCATAATATATTTAGTAACCTTTACTTTCTCGAACCCCGGACTAAAAGGTTTAAATGTCATATTAATTTTACTAAGCCCAACCCTGAAAGTAAGGTTTTTATCGCTGCACTTTAAAACTGTAGATTCAGAAACCTTGAAGTCGCCAAAAACTGAAGATTGAAGGCCAACTATTGGGGATATTTTATAGTACAGCTCCCCGTTTTTCTCATAGAAGCTTGAGTTTATGGAGCCCAAAGGTATCTCTTTCATACGATTGCCAGTTAACGCCGCGCACAAGGGCCGGAACGTAGTTGATTGTTTTGTGGTAGCGTTAGCGTTAAGCCACAAAACAAGCGACGCAGTGGAGGTCCAGCCACGAAGTGGCGTGCTTGATGCGCCTTGTTAGGGCGGGATCAGTCATCATAACGCTCAAACCATTGAGAAACTAGATCGGGTCTTATTTTATACAAATTTTCAAAACTCGATTTAGGTGCAAAGCGTGCTACAGAAAAGTATTTAAGTTTTGGGTTCGATGCTACGTAGTCTAATTTCTTATCCTTTAGCTGTACAGAAGCCATGAATAGCGCTTCAAGCATGGGCATTTCAGAAAATGGCTCGAGCGAATCTACTTTTTGCTTTGTCCAAATAGCACCTTCGACCCCTACGGCAATTAGGGATTTAGCACCTTTTATAAAACTGTAATCAGTAATGTCTTTTGATTCAGTTATCCAAAGCTTTTCAAGCCTTGGTAGCAGTGCTAACCCCTCAAGGCCATCACATGGTTTTAGTTTTTCTAATGCTAGATATCTAAGATTTGGCAATTGACTTAGCTTGTCTAGGCAGTCTATGTCTATATTTGCGAGAACCAAACTATCCAGAGATTTTAATTCACATATTTCTTTAAAGAATGAGTTGTTTACTGCCGTAGCAGTCAGGTGATTAATCTTCTTTAGATTGCTAATACCTACGTGTGAATTTCCCTTCCGCCAAAAGTTAAGATACTCTATGTCACTGGCGACTTCAGATATTTTTCTATAAATCTCCGTATGATGATATCTCTCTCGATAGAGATCATGGGATGTGATTTCTTCTGGAATCATACTGAGCCCTAACGCCAGTAGCAATTGCCGGAGTAAGTTGGCTTGTGTTTTTGCGTCTTATTGCAAAAACCAAGACAGCTTACGGAGGTCAATTGGCTACTTTTGTTATGACTATTTTTCATTGCTAGCAGTAAACTCATAAGATTTACACCGACCCTCACCATACAAGAACGAAACACTGTAGCTAAAACCAGGTTTATTGCTTACATACCCAAGGAATTCAGGTACACCTGATTCATTTATTGATGAATGAATAGATTTACCAACCAACTTTCCATTTAGGCTTATTGAATAGATTCCTAGCTCAAAGGGTTCACCCTTATACTTTAATGGGGCTGTAATACTAATTTCGGTGACCGATTCGTAAAACTCAGACTCTTTCTCAACGAAGTTAAAGCCATTGGGTTCGGAAACATTAAGCTGAACAGGCCCAACAATACACGCGAATGTATTAATGGATAAAAAAACAAAGAAAAGGAAAATATACTTCATAGTTGCCTTAAGTCATAACGCCGCAATTACCGGCCGTAACGTAGTTGTTTGTTTTGTGCCAGCGTAGCTGAAAAGCACAAAACAAACAACGTAGTGGAGGTCCAGCCAGCTTGCTGGCGAGGGTAGATTGCTTTGTTATGCAATTTACTGATTCTCAATTTTTTGTACTAAGTCTTCTGAAATATTTGGATTCCCGCCATACTTCCATTTCGGGTGAATCGGTAGAAATAATGGTATCCAGCCAGACATGTACGTTGCCTTAGCCTCCCCAACACTTACACTACCAACTTTCACCTCATAGTCATCAACGCAATGAGTTGGAATCAAACCAAGGGTTAAGACAAAAAGCATTGGCTCAAAGCACTGACCTCCCTGAGGATAATCATTAAGCTTGATGACTTCAATTTTTTCGCGATTATCATCTTTAATCTTTGAAAAATCAAAAGAACTAGATGTCTCGATTTTATAGCTAGCACAACCACTAAGAAAAAGAGAAATTATAAATACGCCGTGCTTCATTACTTGCCCTGCATAACGCCCCTAAGCAGAGGCAAATTTTGTATTTAGTTGCGAAGCAACGTTAAATTTGTCCTGCCAGCTTTGCTGGCGTACTGGCTTGGTTTGTTAGAACTAAGCTCTTAAAGTGATACATATATTGCAAAGACCGCTAATATGAGTGGAAAAATGTAGTCAGTGAAAAAGCTTCTGGCCACTATAGCTAAGACCCCTGCTTTTAAAGACTGCCACCAAACTTGACTCATGGAAACGGATAAATAGCCTGTATTTTCGCCACCTACGCCATCTTTTTCTGAGCCGACCATAATGCTCCAGGTAAATATCCCTGATTTCCTAACACCAAGGTCCTCATATAACTCAAGTCCCTTCCCATCGGGATATTCATCATCCCGCAACTTAGTGATTTTTTTGTTCGCATATTGGTTCAACCTTCTATAAAACTCGAATTTAATTCCAAATGAAGGTTCTTGAATGAAGTAAAGCCAATACCGATAACTAAAATACATGGTCATCAATTTAAGGCCAAGAATGATGACTTCAGGACGTTTAAAAGTTGCACTAAGCCCAAGAATTTGGAAGGAGTTTATTTCAGCTTGAGCATAGTGTAAGAATATAAGGGCGGAGCAAGTTAGGATTAGGTTTCTTCTTTGCCTTAATAATCCTGCTGACAAATCATGTGCCTTTTCCATTTGCTTTCCTCAGAGTTCTAACGCCTGTAGCACCTGCACAAATTGCGGAGTGCCTTTTTGTGTAAAATTGAGCGTAGCGAATACACAAAAAGGCGCGCAGCAATTTGTGTCCGGTGACTACATTTGTTATGAGTTTTTCGTAACATGCGTTTTCTCTGGGAGTAACAACGCCCCATTTTGAAGAACACCTACCATTACAAAGCCATCTTCTTTATTGTGACTAGGCTCTTCTGACTGATACATAAACAAATACACCCAATGTCCTTTTAGGCTCACACACTCCCTCTGCATAAACATTACGGAAAAAAGTGATAGTTGAATTTTATTTTTAGATGCCCATAAATTTGCAATCTTTGTTGCCTTACCTACCGAAAGCGGTGGCTCCTCGCTATCCGAACCCCAGGTTGGCACCCCTTCTAAGTCTTTATGAGATGCGTAGAAAGCGTACTCTTCGCCTTCATAATCCGTATACCCATAAAAAGGCAAGTTTGTGCACGACGCCGAAAAACAACCTACCGGAAAAAATAGCAATAAAATTATAAGAGCTTTATTCATGGTGTACTCATAACGTTGCCAGCAGCGGCAGCTTGCATGGAGCGCCTTTTGTGTTAAGAGCGCAGCAAACACAAAAGGCGCGGAGTGTAAGCTGTCCAGCCCACGCAGTGGGCGATGCTGACTGGCCTTGTTAGCTTTTTGCACGTACTGCATTGTATAGACTACCTACAAATTTTAATAAACAAGCAATACCAAACATGGTGCCTAGCAAGGCGAACACAACTACCAAACCAACATATTGCTCGAAAAAAAATATCATTAAGTATGATAAAGGAGCTGTAGTAAAACCATAAAGCCACCATTTAGCCATTTTAAGATGGTACTGCCTCTCAGTTTCATCTTCCTCCCGCACTGGCCCCATCTGCTTAGTAAATGCAAAGTTCCCAGGCCCACTATGTGGCGAAATTATAAAAAATATGAATGCGATAAAAGGTAAGCATGCTAGCGAAGCTGAAAATACATTACCCTGATACAAATACCAAACACTCAGAGCACCCCAGCATAAAAAAGGTATTGAAAATGGTAGAATTGAAAATATTTTCTTCATTCGATTTAAGCTAACGCCAAGTTAACCTGCCGAAGCGGTGTTGTTTGTTTTTGTGGTAGCGTAGCGTGAAGCCACAAAAACAAACGACGCAGCGGAGGTCAGGTTGAACTTTTTGTTAGGCTTATTCACTAGGTACCTCGCTATATCCACTAATGGTATTAGACTGATCTAAGTACTGTACTGATTTAGCACCATTCACAATTAGGTAAGAAACCGATACTTTTACTAGTTCTTTTTTGAAATCAGAAGTTTCGAGTAATCGTTCTCCGCTTAAGTCTGTTATACGTATCAAGGATGCCTCTTCAGGCGTATCTGCGTACCTTTTACCTGATACGGATTCATTCCCCAACTCAAAAATAATAGTCTCATAGTCATAATAAAATCCATAGGCTCCATCACTATCTGGGCCAGAAGAGTCTATACAGTGAGTGAGTGTTATTGACACTCCATCAAACAGTTGCTTTTTGGGTTCGTCACAGTTGAAGCTCATTTCTGACTCAGACTTCGAGACCATAGATACGCCCAGTAAGAGAATAATAATTAAATACCGAATTTGACTCATGGCAAAGCCTAACGCCGCCCACAGGGGCCGCAGTGGAGGCGAATGTTTTGCGGTAGCGTAAGCGACAACCGCAAAACAAGCGCCGAAACGGAGGTCCAGCCCGCTTGCGGGCGAGCCTGATGGGCATTGTTAGGCATTAACCTCCTACTAACTGTTTGTACCAATACAATTGATCTCCGAACCACAAGCCAAAAAGAAACTGAAAGTAAAAAATAAACACCAATGGAATGACAACAACACATACCATTGACAATATAACTATGATTAATTTCTTCTTTAGATACGAGTAATTAGAGCTCGTTCTTACCCAAATTAAATATTCGGCAATTAATTCAAACAAGGCCGAATGAGGCAGAGGATATAACTTTGGGCTTATGTACCAGCCCAAACCATAGATTAGCCACGTAAATCCGACAAAGGGAAATATGAGGCCTGACCCATAAAGAATAATCCATACAGGGTATTGGAACACAAGCTCAATTAAGTTCTTTCGGTTTTTATATGGATGTGATTCCCAGCTCATAGCTATTGATGCCTAACGCCTTTGTAACAGGCATTTTTTGTGTAGTGGAGTTTTGCGGTAAAGTGGCGAAGCCACCGCAAAACGGAGCGTAGCAAAAAATGTCCTGTTGACAAACTTGTTAGCATTTAACGATCTCCCTTAGTGTAGAACGACACTAGCTCCTTAGCTTTTGGGTATAAATCCTGCCCGACTAAAATGCCATGTGCGACGCCGCCTTCTTTACCACCTTTTTTATACATAAAGTGAAATACTGCTTCTTTTAGAGCGTGTAAAGTTAAGCAAGGTTGTGCGCGATACATTGTGGAATCTCTTTTAGAACTAAGAGGAACATAACTTACCCCCTCGCCACTAGATTTGAGCAACATATTAATACCAGAGAATTCAAGATTACGATACTGCGCCACCGACGACAGGTTGATTGTTACACACTCAAATTTAACCCATGACTCATCAGTAAGTTCCCATGTAACTTCAAGCTTACGATTATCACGATCCCTAGTACTTTCCGAAAAAGCGGAACCAGAAATCAAAAACAGAATTACGAACCAAAACTTATTCATAGATGCTAACGCCTTTGTCATTTGCGTTTTGGTTGTAGTGTAGTTTTGGGGTAAAGTGGCGCAGCCACCCCAAAACGAAGCGTAGACCAAAACGTCAAATGGACAAATTTGTTATGAATTTTTTCCATTTTGTTTCTCGATCAGTAAGTTGTACCTCTGGCTCCACTCTTTGAATTGCCAAATGATTAGTTCATTTTTTTGTAGCAAGCTAGGAAAGATTAATGACTCGCCAACCTCTAGAACGTATTTATTTTCACCTAACGTAAATTCTTGAACAGTAACCTCGCAACCATGAAAATAGTTGACATCAGCTGAGTACTGACCGTCAGACATCACAAATACT
The DNA here is from genome assembly GCF_014217335.1 of Teredinibacter purpureus. NCBI lineage: Bacteria > Pseudomonadati > Pseudomonadota > Gammaproteobacteria > Cellvibrionales > Cellvibrionaceae > Teredinibacter > Teredinibacter purpureus. Next base: position 3,316,114 of record NZ_CP060092.1, read on the forward strand.
GACTTAGCAGTATCGCACGCATTTTCTTTAGATTTGCCAACAAATCTTACTTTGACTCCTGATACATTAAGGTCAGAAGACTCTTCAAACCGAACACGTTTACCAAAAATACCTTCGTCCCCAAAAACCTGAAAACTCAGCATACTTAATATTAATAACGCGATTACTCTATTCATGGCTCTCATTCATAACGCCGCCAGCAACTGCCGGAGTGAATTGGCTGCTTTTTTGCGGTTTTTTGCAAAAAAGAAGACAGTTTACGGAGGTCAGATTGACTGGCCTTGTTCTGTGTTTCCAAGGTAATTTACCTTACTTTTATAAATTTTTGATGCACTAACCAATGATGCTGTGCAATTACTACAATAGTGGTCGAGCTGACCATGGTTGAACTCAAAGATAAGCCTTGCTGACGAAATATCTTTTGGCTCGAATCCCTCGGTAATTACTAAGCGATAAAATGTTTCTTTAAGCGAGTTAAGTGCGGCACGTAACGGTTCTATATGCAGGAACACTTTTGGGCATGGCTCCATATCGGATACACAAACCTCTATGGAATCGATGCCTTCTGCCTCACAAGCCTGCCCAAGATGCGGATGCACAAAAGAAAGCGCACCCACCGCATGGTGAGCAATGCTCTGTACAACACTTTTTAATCGCTTATGAGATGCCATGATTCCCCTGACACAGAACGCCAGTATCACACGCAAAAACTGTGGCGTGTAGTTTGTGTAAAATGGGCGAAGCCCTTACACAAACGGAGCGACGCGGTTTTTGTCGTGTGGATGCTTTTGTTATGCATTAGCCCATTGCGAAGCTATTTGTAAGCCCGCCAACAGCCAAAAATAGAAGAGCTAGCTTACCGTACACTCCGATTTCTACTTTTTTCCACTCGCTTAAGTTTACTATAGCGATGTTTCCAGTAGCAGCTTCAGTAAACAGAAGGGCGATACCTATATAGGAAATTACCTGCGGAATTAAACCGATAGAAAAACCCATACCCGCGTAAGTTGAGTATGCTCCGAGAGCAACCATTACTAAAGCAAAAACTAAGAAATAAGTAGCCTTTTTTCGGGCGACATTTTTACTCATACTCTCTTTCCTTGATTTATGCATAACTCCTTGCTCAGCGGCGTGGTGAGCTTGGCGGATTTTTTGAGTATTTTTCAAAAAAGATGACAAGCTTACTACGTCCGATGCAGCAATTTATAGTTTGACCGTTCCTGTTTTACGGTAGTTTCTCTTTCGGTGAGATTAGTGGGAACATGCTTCTTCTGGTTACGAATATGGAGCTTTAAACTTTTAAAGATCATAACAATACTTTCGAACCAGAAGAAGTCTTTCGTTTCAAAACGCATACTCAGGGAATGTCGTTGCACCGACTTTCTATAATGCCTGCGCGAAACGAATTCATTGCATGCCCCCTTGCACCATACTCTAAGGAGATAGAGGATGAAAGAACCGAAAGTTTCAAATTTTTCCCTATTAGTCGGCATTGATTGGGCCGACCAAAAACATGATATCTGTGAACGCTCCGTGGATGGCAAGAACCAGCGATTACTTGTGATATCGAGCAAACCGGATGCCATTGATGATTGGGCGAACTCGCTTAAAAAGCGCTACCCTGATAAACCCGTTGCCGTTTGCTGCGAGCTTAAGAAAGGACCGCTGGTTTACGCTCTTCTTAAATATTCTCATATTGTCATTTTCCCCGCCAACCCCGCAACGGTCTCCCAATATCGGAAAGCCTTTGCCACTAGTGGCGCAAAAGACGACCCCTCCGACGCTATGATTCAAGCGGATTTCTTAATGCTCCATATGAACAAACTTCGAATGCTCGAGCCAGAATCTGCATCGATTCGCGCTTTAGCGCAGCTATTAGAGACTCGTCGCAAAATGGTTCAAAACCGCGTGGACATTTGCAATAAAATCATTGCTGCTCTAAAAAATCATTTTCCTTTAGTTTTGGATATATTTCCAGATAGGGACACTACCATCTTTTGCGATTTCCTAGACCGATGGCCTACATTAAAAGAGGCCAAAAAAGCCCGAAAGAGCACACTTCTGAGATTTTTCAATAATCACAATGCACGCTATCCGGACATTAACGAAAAACGTATCAGAGACATTAAAAACGCTGTGCCGCTTACTGACGATTTTGGCGTAATTGAGCCCAGCGTCATTTTAGTCAATATTCTTGTGAGCCAGCTAAGACTTTTGATTGAAGCTATCGATATATTGAACAAGGAGATAAAAACACGGTATCGTGTCACGAAGGACCATTTCATTTTCGACAGCTTTCCTGGTGCGGGCCCGCAAATGGCTCCTCGAATTTTAGTCGCCTTTGGCGAGAACAGAGAGCGCTATGAAACTTGCGAAGAACTTCAACGGCTATCCGGTGTTGCGCCTGTACTCGAACGCAGCGGTAATCAAGAATGGGTTCACTGGCGGCGAAGTTGCCCTACGTTTCTAAGGCAAACGTTTATTGAGTGGGCCGGGCTAAGTATTCGATATTCTTTTTGGGCTCAAGCCTACTATGACCAGCAAAAAGCTAAAGGTAAACACCATCAAACGATAATTCGGGCACTGGCTTTTAAATGGATTCGTATTGCTTTTAGGTGCTGGAAAACAAAAACACCCTATGACGAAACAAAATATTTAAATGCTCTTAAAAAACGAAATTCGCCTCTGTTGAATTTTGCAGTACAAAGTTAAAACCTGAGCATAAGCTAAGCAACAAACACATTATCGGTACTAACAATATTGTTGGTTGTCGCAACAGTCTGCGCATGTAAAATAATTACCCGACATTATTCTTATCCGATTTTTAACAAACCGACCTCCTGAGGCATTAATACAAACATTTATGAAATAGTGCTTGACTGTCCTACTCAGGGCGTATTGTTATGGACTTTTATGCACAAAAAATAAGCCCATGCAATTAAAATAAACTGCAAGGGTACTCGAATTAATAGATAAATAGGCCCCCATTGATGACCGCCAAGACCTATACTATTGAATGCTGCATAAATATTGGCTGGAAAAAATATTACAAGGACGATGATTGCAGATTTTGCTGCATTGACCTGAAATTTTGGAATAAATAAAGCGATCCCTATCACCACCTCTAGCAAACCCGTCAAATAAATTACCGCTTGTCGAAATGGAACCCAAATAGGTAGCATTTCTACCATACTCTCAGTTTTAACAATGTGCCCTATGGAGAAAAATATAAACGCTATACCCAGCCCCCAGAAAGTGAACAAACATACATTTAATTCTAAGCCTCTTACTTTAGAAATAAGAAAGGCCACAACTAAAGGTAAGGTTAATAAAATTAGTACGATTATTGGAGTAGTCATAATTCCCTCATTGAGCCATAACGCCTTTGTCAGTTGCGTTTTGGTTATAGTGTAGTTTTGGCGTACAGTGGCGCAGCCACGCCAAAACGAAGCGTAGACCAAAACGTCAACTGGACAAACTTGTTAGGACTTTTTGTATAAATCATGTTTCCCAACAAGAGGTGAAAACAGCATAATTTTTCCATCTTTACTAAACCCATATTTAGCGATTTTCGCTGATGCGCTTCGACTTTCCGCATGGGAGTCTACCCACTCGACATCAATATAAAACTCTAGTTCGAATATTTCTGGTGAATCCCCTTTTCTTAATGCTCCTTGTTCCACAAAACTTTTCGTAAAACTCTCCGTAAAGCTAATTTTACATTGAACTGCCTTGCGGGAACTTAAAAGCATTGAAGGGCCTTCGCCTATCTCAACTCTCTGGGCCGGTGTACTACTCCCCTGTTTATTTGCATGCTCAAAACGCCCTAGAACTGACGTTAGAAGCAAGTCTCGTGTGCCATTATTAACCAGCGCGATTTGGGGATTCATAAACTCGCCAACTTTATCAATTCGCACTAGATGCAACTTATGCTTAACTCTTAACTGGCTCCAATAGAATGTGAGAAAACTTAGAATCAGCGCTAGTGAAGATATGATTATTGGTAAGTATTTCATCGTGGTCCTAACGCCGCAATCAGCGGCAGACTAGTTGTTGATTGTTTTATGCGACTATGGCGAAGCCATGCACAAAACGAGCGACGGCTAGGCTGTCCAAGCCACGAAGTGGCTGATGCTGGACTGCCTTGTTAGGTGCTTCACCACTACTCCTTTTTGCTTTCAACGATAACCCAGTTTCCGTCAATCAATTTCGCCTCATACATTGCGAAATCCTTTTCATTTGCGCTGGAAAAGAACCTTATTGAATCAAATACACCATCATTATCAATATCAATCACGTCGATCGAAGATTGCCCCGATCCACTAGGTTGATGCACCATAACTGTAGGCGCTGGACCTAATGAATCATAAGAAAACGTGAGGCCATTATTTTTGTTTACCAAGATAAAGTCTGAGGATTTCTCTGGGAGAGTTAAAATCTCCCATTCATCTATTTTGACTTGATTAAAATCACTACTATCAGCGGTTATCGGATCACTCCATCGCACTCGTTCGCGATCTACATTTTTTTCACATCCAACCAGAAATATTGAAAAAATTAAGAATGCTATTTTTGTGAAGTTCATTTTGCCACCTAACGCAGAGCTAAATTGCAGTTTTGGAGGAGCGTTTTTGTGGTAGTGTTTTTTACCACAAAAAGAAGCGACGGAAAAACTGTCAATTTGAGCGTATTGTTATGGCCTTGGTAAATTCAGAACTTTCTTAATAGCATTATGCCGACTAAGCCTATTCCCTTTATCTCTTGTACCTTCTTTAGCGAAAGATTTATATTGATATATATCAGCAATACAATCAGAAAAATACCTTTCTAACAATTCATCGTTATCATAATTATCTATGAAATCACGGTAATTATTAACTTGCGAATGTGATAGCTGGGATTGATCAATTGTCACCTCGTAAATAGCGGTGAATAGACTATAAAGATGTACTTGTCGTCGTAGGATTTTAATTCGCTCATTATTACCTTCAATCACCCTCCCAATTTGCTCCAACACAGATTTAAACCTCTCAACATCGTCATCTTTAGAGGGGTAGCTGTCATTATATAGGTCATATATCGTATTTAAGTTATCATTCCGTATATCCTCCTGAATACCTTGCTTCATAAAAACCAATAAGGTACTTATGAATGAGATATCACGCATACGCCTTCTATCAGCAATGCCGAACAAGCGATTATCGTTCCAGAAGTCGAGCTCAGATAAATATGACGTAACTTTCATGAACTCACCTTCGAACTCTGCATTTCGAAGTTCTTGCGGATTAAGCGTCAAATTATTGCTATTCAACCTTAGAAACATCGTGACAATATTTTCCCTTGATACACTATTTCTAATTACTCGAACAGAAAAAACATAAGCCCAAATAGCTTTCTTTTCTTCAGTTTCTAAATCTTTGAAAAAACGATTTTTGACGCGATCATAACATTCATTTGATTCGTTCAAAGCAGAATCAGCCAACTTGAAAGAGTTTGCTATGAATTGAAAAACTGCACCAGTTCTTTGCTGCCCGTCAACAATCGAATAACACGTATCTCCTGAATTCTCATCCGTACCAGTATTCCAAAGATAAATTTCCGGTATGGGATAGCCCATCAGAATAGACTCGACTAGTTGAACTTGATTTTTTTTAGTCCAAACATAGTTCCTTTGGAATGAGTTATCAACAACCAAAAGACCACTGTTATGTAGATCGGATAGCCATTTAATTGTCTGTGGTTGGATATCAATTGATTCAATTAACTTCATTATTCATTTCACCCTTAAGTTTGGCTATCCCTCTTACGTGGTAATCTTGTACCGATTCCCAGTCCGAATAAATTCGATAGTTTATTTCATGGAGTATATTAAATTTAAGCTGTAGATCTGCTTTAAAAGTACGCACCTTCCTTTGCCACTCCTGAAGAACTTCATTACCGTAGGTGGAATCCGAGTCCTTTATACTGACAAAACCATTAAATATGTTGGTACATTTCCACTGGTAACCCTTCAAGAAAGTTTGCTGTGAAATCTCTTTATAGGCAGACCACATACTTCTATACATATCTTTTGACACTATTATGAGGTCAAAATCAGATTCATCATTAAATTCTCTAAAATTTTTATTTGGCGAAAAGCTATATCTTGTTTTCGCACTCCCAACTATAGAAATATTATTAAAAGGTATTTCCAGCTTTACTGAAATAAACTTTTTAAACTCATCATAATCTGCACTGGATTCACCTCCGTCACGCTGGAAATACCATACATCCTGACCAATTAAATACCTATAATAGATTTCCGTCTCATCATTCGAATCAATAAACTCTTTTATCTCTGCTTGATCCATCGTATTTGTTTACCCTAACTGATTTCGGTTGGATATTCGTTTGAGCCATAACGTTGCCAGCAGCGGCAGCTTGCATGGAGCGCCTTTTGTGTTAAGAGCGCAGCAAACACAAAAGGCGCGGAGTGTAAGCTGTCCAGCCCACGCAGTGGGCGATGCTGACTGGCCTTGTTAGATTTTTGCACGTACTGCATTGTATAGACTACCTACAAATTTTAATAAACAAGCAATATCAAACACGGTGCCTAGCAAGGCGAACACAACTACCAAACCAACATATTGCTCGAAAAAAAATATCATTAAGTATGATAAAGGAGCTGTAGTAAAACCATAAAGCCACCATTTAGCCATTTTAAGATGGTACTGCCTCTCAGTTTCATCTTCCTCCCGCACTGGCCCCATCTGCTTAGTAAATGCAAAGTTCCCAGGCCCACTATGTGGCGAAATTATAAAAAATATGAATGCGATAAAAGGTAAGCATGCTAGCGAAGCTGAAAATACATTACCCTGATACAAATACCAAACACTCAGAGCACCCCAACATAAAAAAGGTATTGAAAAAGGTAGAATTGAAAATATTTTCTTCATTCGATTTAAGCTAACGCCGAGCTCACCGGCGCATATTGCGGAGAGCGTTTTTATGTAAAATGGAGCACCGCGACATACATAAAAACGAGCGTAGCAATATGCGTCCGAGTGCAGCGATTTGTTACATTTTTAGCTCGATATTGTACTCCGCATAGCAGCCAACAAACGAGAAACTATTACTTTCCTTATTGTAGCTACCAAGTTTCTTGTAATTTACCGACAAATTAGCTGCATTAAAGAATTCTTTGCTTCCAATAACTGTTGTCGATACCCAACCAATATAATCTATTCTGGTGAAGCTCAAGGCAACTTGTATTTTACCACTTGTAAGTGTGCCACTTACATATTTATGCTCTTTGTAATACTCAGGAACCGATATAAACAATTCGATCTTTTCATTATTTGAAGACCACTCCATTCGTTGTGGGATCTCCAAATCATCACATGACAATGAGCAATTTGAAAAGAGCAGTATTAACAGTGAAATATGTTTTTTCATGGGTAAATGTAACGCCTTTGTAACAGGCATTTTTTGTGTAGTGGAGTTTTGCGGTAAAGTGGCGAAGCCACCGCAAAACGGAGCGTAGCAAAAAATGTCCTGTTGACAAACTTGTTAGGCTTTTTCACGCCACAATGCCCAAATTTCATTTGCCAACCCGACATACCTATTACGATTACCCGCTGTATCCTCACCAAACCAAACAACGAACTCTTGATGTATGATATCTAAGGCTTCATCTTCGTTATTCGCCGTTGGCAGCCTAGATATTACAGTTCCAGCTTCTGGATCATATTCGTCTGTATTTGTTTCAAAGTTAATCTCAATTGGATCATGCTTGAACATTAAATCAGAGACTGCTTTAAAAAACTCGGGTTGCTGCTGCTTAATCTCTTTATATATGTTTTGGCGAGCTTCATTCCTTCGGGATATTTGCGACCTCCAGATATAGAGCGCCACACAAGCGAAGCTAACTACTATTATGATAAATATCTGATTCATTCCCAATGAAGCCTAACGCCGAGCTCACCGGCGCATATTGCGGAGAGCGTTTTTATGTAAAATGGAGCACCGCGACATACATAAAAACGAGCGTAGCAATATGCGTCCGTGTGCAGCGATTTGTTACTTGTACCAAACACCTACTCACTTTTAACTACGCTGCTACGCCAATTTCTGTATTTGTTTAAAAAGCCTGAAGCTTTGGTTAGACCCAACTATAACCGTGGGATAGCCAAAACAGAAGGCATAAAATTGACCCAAAACAACAAGTGATTATGGCAACCAACAGAAAGGAACAAACGGGAGGAATAAGCCGCAAACTCCCTTTGCTAGGTAAAGCTTGGATGCGCTTTTTTGCAACGAAGCTTTACCGGATTACCAAATCTACCTTTTTCGAAGCACGTTGTAAGCGACCAAAGGTGACTTACCTAAACTTGATGGAGGGTAACGAATTTAGGAACACCCTACTGAAACTTAACTACACACCAAACTTTTTTTAATAGACAAGTAACGCTGAGCTAAACGGCGCACAATGCGTAGCTGGTTTGTGCAATAATTTGCGAAGCAAATGCACAAACAAGCGTAGCATTGGGCGTCCAGTGTAGGCCGAAGGCCGAAACGGTGTTTTAGCGTATTGTTATGTAAGTGAACACCGAACCACCCCATACCTAAACCACCGACAATTTACAGTTAGAAATGGTACTACTGGTACACTGCCAATAGAAACCCTAAAGCAGCTAAGCTTCGACGGTCTGACCTACGACCGTAGGCAGCCTAACCAATACCACCTACAGCGAACTAAGAAACAATTGCGCCAGCGAAGGATGGACTAGGTTGGCGACATGAATAACGTTACACCAACAACTTACTTATAACGAAGCTTGCCCGAGAATTTAAGTGGCATACCCGCCTCGCTTACTACATTACAAAATAAATAACTTAAAAAGGGCCAACGGCACATAACGCCTTGCTCTGCTGCATTTTTGGAGTGGATGATTTTGTGCTATTAAGCACAAAAGAAGTAACGGAAAAAATGTCAGCAGGAGCAACTTGTTAGAGTTTTTGTACATTTTTAGAACTTAATATGATTTTTGTATAATGATGGCCCGTATGGCCATGAAAAGCATTACCGTTTACCCGATATTTGCCACCCACCTCAACTTCAACTCCTTCTGGAACCACAAGTTGAACCTTTCCAATTTTTACTTCTTCATCTGAAAGTTCACCATCCGGTGAAAAACATTCGGGTTCTACTAGCTCCAAGGCACTATAGTGCGCGATCATTTCTTGAGTTTTATATACAGCAGGTACTACTGTACCGATAGTCTCCACCTCACTTCCATCGGTTGGAAAGCAGGCTAAAACCAAGCTTGGAAATATTAAAATTATTAACGCGATAAATTTCATAATGAAACTCTAACGCCGCTATCACCGGACAGCTAGGCGTCGTTGTAATTTATGTTAACGAAGCGGCAGCGTAGTGCATAAATTGCAAAACGTAGCCTAGCTGTTCCGGTGCATAGCCTTGTTAAGCAAAGACGGTATAAGGCCACACACCTTATTGAAATATATTATTGCACTGACGAACCAATATATATGTACATACAATAGAATAATGGAGCACACACTAACCAGCCACTAAACAAAACTACCGTAAAGCTATTATTTGATATTAGGCCTTCATACTCAGGCATTTTACGTTTTATTATTTTACTTACAACTTTAGTGAGCGCAAGACCTACCAAAATCGGAAACCCTGCAGCAAACACAACTATTAGAAGTAAAACCCATAATTCTAATGGAGCCTCATCGATATTGTGAGAATACATAAGCTCGTTCTTTAATTAGTGCTTAACGCCCGTAGCAGGCGCATTTGTGGAGGTGAATTTTGTGTGGCAGCGTAGCGCCCGCCGCACAAAAAGCGCCGGAATAAATGTCGCACTGCCTACGCTTGTTATATTTTTCCACTTTCTATGTTTGCACTGAGTTTAATAATTTCCAACATTGCTTCGTAAATTACATTCATTTGGTTACTTACCAAAGTGTCAGATGCACCCGATTTACCCCATAGATTTATTAAATCTTGATTGGAAGGGCTCTCGTTTAATACATGCCTAATGAAGCTCATCAACATCTCTTTTTCCGAAGAGCTAAGCCCTTCTAGGGCAAACAATATTCCTTCGTGAAAATCCGCGTGTTCAGAAAAGAAATCTTGGTATATGCACAATCCAAATTTCAACCAAACTTTCGGTATGTCGATCATTTTTCAATCTCGATGATTCTGGAAATATAACGCCCCGCTTAGAGGCAGTTTTGGAGCTGATTGATTTATGGCAGTCTTTTCGCCATAAATTTAAGCGGCGGAAAAACTGTCCTTCTACAGCGGCTTGTTAGGATTGCACTGTTAACCATCACCAAGGCACTTAATAACACCCTCAGTTAAGGGGTGAAATACTTGCACTGGGTAATAACTACTGTGACCACCATTTTCTTTTGAAACGATATCATATCCACTTGGGCATAATTCTGCGGCTCGTTTTTCCCAATATAGCTCGACTGTTTCTGGAGAAGTAGTACCGTTTCCCTGATACGAAACTTCAATAGACCCATCATCTAACTGCTTATCTTTATAGCCACCTGAGAAACCATATTTACCATATGCAGTTGCGCATCCAGACAAACATAAAACAAAAATTGTGAAATATAAGTTTTTCATAAATCCCCTAGATTGATTGATAGAAATATCCTAACAGTTTATTCAACGTCGTTAAGACGCATTTCCACAACACTTATACTTATATACCTAAATCTAGGCATAGAACAATAGTATTTATACAGCGTGGATATATGTCAGTACGACGTTAAAGTTCGTGAATTAAGAGCCAGTTTATACCCAATACGGATTTTAATTCTAGGGCCAACTAATAGACGATTATCTGTGGCAAATACCACACCACTGAACATATTCCATATACCTTTAGTCTCTTTTCGATTTAGAGCCATCAGGTCAATAGGCATGCCCTGCCTTGACGCTAATCAAGTGCGCCACTTTAGGCCAATCAACAATCAATACGGGCGCCCCGATAAGACCTTCTCATCATAATGCCAAACAAACCGTAATGAGCCGCCCTTATTAGTGACTACCACAATCTAAGGGCAACACCAATCCATTTATTCCTTAAACAACAGGAGTAGAGCGCCAACAAAACCGAAATCAGTCGGTACTACGAATACCCCTGCCACTCAGTTTGGCGCTTGCCACCCAGCTCTTTCCATAAGCTCATACCCGTTCATTCGCGCAGGTGAATTCAATGAAGCAACGCTGGACGTATTATAATGGCAGCGTTACCCGCCCACCAAACAAGGAAATAAAACTTGCAACAAACAAAGCTTGGTTCGCTTATAGAGTCTTTAATCAATATCGCGATTGGATTTTCAATAAACTTCACTGCAAATTTAACGCTATTTCCGATTTTTGGCTGGGAAATATCAATCGCTCAAAACATAGGGCTTGGCGCTTGTTATACAGCAATATCAATAGTGAGATCTTACTGCATTCGCCGGTGGTTTAATGCTCGCCTACATGCAGCGGCCATGCGAATAGCCAGTAAAACCCTATAAATTGCTACTACGGTAAAGCGGCAGGGTTTTCCACACAACTCCAAATGCTCGCACGCCCAGATAAAGGTTATGCGCACCCGTCAAAATACAAAAAGGCACAACCTCAAAGCCATAAAGATTCTTTTTGTTTTGTGATTTTTTACAGGTGAATAACGGAAAGCAGAGAGAAGGAGGAGTAGGTTTTGATGGCAATTCGCGAGCACACCCATCCATAACGGCCGAAACACCAAAGGCGCAACAAGAGATATAAGATCTTAGGAGCGAAGAATTGCAAAGGCCTTACATGAGGGGAGTAATTACAACAGGAACAACCCGTTAAATTTAGGAATGATATTAGGAATTGATGTTAGGAAAGCTGGTTTTACGTACAGATATTGGTTTAGGAGGGCTTTGTAAGATGTTGATTTTAAACAAAAAATATGGGGTGACTGACGGGGTTCGAACCCGCGACCACTGGAATCACAATCCAGGGCTCTACCAACTGAGCTACAGTCACCATCGAAAAACCAAAAACAAATTTCTCTAAAATTGGCGCACCCGGCAGGATTTGAACCTGCGACCGTCCGCTTAGAAGGCGGATGCTCTATCCAGCTGAGCTACGGGCGCCTATCTATTTTGCGGGTCGCTTACTCTCAACAATGCTTCTGTTTTAATCTTCAAACTAGGTTTAATGTTAGAACAGATATTGCGGGTTGAGTAACCACGCCAATGTAATGCAGGCTCGAAAATGGTCGGAGTGGAGGGATTCGAACCCCCGACATTCTGCTCCCAAAGCAGACGCGCTACCAGGCTGCGCTACACTCCGACTACACATGGCTTGTTAGCCGTGTCCGAGAAGGCGTGCATAATACCTACGAGCCTTAGTCCCGTCAACGCCCAAGTTGATGCTTTTTAAAGATTTTTTTAGATTCCCTTTTTGAATGCTTGGTGCCCGCCCCTAGCTGTGGGAAAATGCGCGGCTTGAAAGCTTTAGTCTGTGTACTTTAAACACAGGTATAGCCTCTTTATTGTACGCTTGCGCCCTACCGAATCAATTTAATGCTAATTTTTGAACAACTAAGGAAATTCACCCTATGTCTGCACTACTACTTGATGGCAAAGCACTTGCTCAGAAAACTGAAACAGAACTTGCTCAACGCGTAGAGTCTTTGCGGCAGAAAACGGGAGCTGCGCCTATTCTGGCGACAATACTTGTCGGTGATGACCCTGCATCTGCGACCTACGTGCGCATGAAAGGGAATGCATGTACACGCATAGGGATGGATTCACTAAAAGTTGAAATGCCCTCCACCACCACAACCGAAGAGCTCCTGTCTAAAATTGAGGCGCTGAACACAAATCCTGACGTACACGGTATATTGTTACAGCATCCTGTTCCCGATCAAATTGACGAACGCGCTTGCTTTGACGCCATTAGCCTGCAAAAAGACGTAGATGGCGTAACCTGTTTAGGCTTCGGCCGTATGGCAATGGGTGAAGAGGCCTATGGCTGTGCGACTCCCAAGGGCATTATGCGGCTTCTCGAAGCTTACGGCATAGCAATTGAAGGCCAACACGCCGTAGTGGTCGGTCGCAGCCCCATTCTTGGCAAGCCAATGGCTTTAATGTTGCTGAACGCTAATGCGACCGTGACTATCTGCCATTCCCGTACCAAAAACCTAGAAGAGCATATTCGCCAAGCCGACATAGTCGTTGGCGCGGTTGGCATTCCGGAATTCATCAAGGCCGAATGGATTAAAGATAACGCCGTAGTCGTTGATGCGGGCTACCACCCTGGCGGTGTTGGCGATATTGAATTAGCTCCCCTCATGGAGCGTGCAGGTGCTGTCACGCCTGTTCCCGGCGGCGTTGGCCCTATGACCATCAATACTCTTATTTATCAAACTGTCGATTCTGCTGAAAAGTCGATGGCCTAACTTTAATGTACGGGCTAGGGAATACGTAATGCGCCTCGATAAATATATCGCTGCTAATACCCCCCGCTCTCGGGCTGAAGTTTCCAAGCTGGTAAGGCAAGGCGCCATCACCGTCAACGGCGCTCGCGCAATAAAAGCGTCACAACATTTTGATGAACGCGGCGATACAGTGATGCTACTGGGAGAAACAGTAAAAGCATTAGGCGAAACCTATTTAATGCTTCATAAGCCGGCGGGCTATATCTGTGCGAACAGCGACGCCGAACACCCAACCGTAATCGATCTGCTTATCGCGCGCGATAGTAAAAAATTCGCGCACCCTCTACCAATTGAGCATTTACAAATTGTTGGGCGACTCGATATTGATACAACAGGGCTGGTATTAATGACAACCAATGGTGACTGGAACCACACAATTACGGCACCGAATAAAAAATGCCTTAAGGGGTATAGTGTTGAAACCGCTGAACCTATCGACGAGTCTCTAGCGGTAAAGTTTTTAGAAGGCATTCAATTGAACAATGAAAAGCATTTGACCAAGCCGGCAATACTCCGCGTACTTGGCAACACTCGATGCGAACTCGACATAAGCGAGGGTAAATACCATCAGGTAAAACGTATGTTTGCAGCCTGCAATAATCGCGTCACGTCATTACATCGCTATAGGATTGGCCCGATTACGCTTGACACCCACTTAGAAGAAGGCGACTTTCGATTGCTGACTCCGTCAGAAATCGCGTTGAATGCCTCGTGACACGTTCTGACCCACACAGCCTGTATGCGCTTTTGCTTTCAGCAGAGCTTCCTCTAGACGCCGATATTTTGTGGGTGGCGGACGAAAATATGCCGCCCGAAGCGTTACACCAACTCTCTCGGTTCGAACAGCTCACCTTTTTAACGAATCGTGCCGACGTGTATGCCAGCGCTAAGAACGTCCTGACTCTTCCCGCGGCTGTCGTTTGTTTTTCGGACTTTGATTTTACAGATTTTAATCTTGCGTCTAAAAAGTTCGACGCTATTGTTTACCGAATATCAAAAGAGCGCGCTGTTTGCCACTGGGTACTCAATAATACACTCCCATTGCTCAAACCGGAGGGGCGGCTGGTACTGGCCGGTGATAAAAACGATGGCATTAAATCGTATGTCGATAAAGCGTCTACAGTATTGGGGTTTGCCGGTAGGGCTCAAAAGAAAGGCAATGGGTACATTGCCAACCTAAAGGTTAATACCGCTAGACCAATCGCCGAATGCGAACGTCTTGACGATAAAAACTACCCTCTTTCACGCAACATTGGCACTTTGTACGGCCAAACGTTTAGCAGTAAGCCTGGTATTTATGGGTGGGATAAATTTGATGCCGGTAGCCGGATTCTAGTGGATACTTTTTATGATTGGATTAAAACATTAGAAGATGAGAATACACTGAAAGAACTAACCGCATTAGATTTGGGTTGTGGCTACGGGCTCCTTTCACTGGCTCTTCACAATGCCGGTATCGGCGGCATAATAGCCACCGACAATAACGCTGCTGCCGTAGCAATGTGTGATTTAAACTTGACGAACAATCATGCCACTAATTTTACAGTAACAGCCGCAGATTGCGGCAAAGGTATCAATACACACGCCGATATTGTGCTGTGCAACCCGCCTTTCCATCAAGGGTTTTCTATTGATTCAAGCTTAACAGCCCGCTTTATTCAAGCGGCAGCCAACACCTTGCGCCGACAGGGCGTGGCTTTTTTTGTGGTGAATGCGTTTATTCCCATCGAAAAAGTTGCGCAAAATCACTTTAAATTCTGCACAACCCTTTTTAATAACAAGCAATTCAAAGTGCTTATGCTAAAACATTCAGCCTAAACACTTTATTGTTTGAGCAAATCTTCGTAGCCACCCTCATTGATTACGTTGGTATACCCCATGCTAGCCAAAACATCCCGCGCTATTCCGGAGCGGCGACCCGTCCGACAATAAACACGAATATCCGTGCCCTTGTCCATAGTCACGCTATCGATATTATCGGCAATAACATCGTAAGGAATATTTATTGCGTCACTATAGTATCCGCCAGCGTATTCTTCTGCGGTTCTAACATCTATCCAAATAACATTATTGCTAGTATTTTCGTCTTTCATATTTTCTCCGGCAAGGGTCGAACCACTAAAAAGCAAAAAAGTAAGCGCTACGAGAAATGTAAACACTCCTAGAATACTTTGTTTTTGATGTAAGTTTACATAATTCATAACGTACTCAGTGTTGCGTTCAATTTTAATTGTGCGTGTATTCATTTGAGCACTCGCCAATCAAATAATACGTGTTAATGTGAAATTAGCGATACTTTTTCGATGACGTGCCGGCAGCACACTCTTTTCCGATAATGCTTCCAGCAAGCGGTTTTTTAACCGTACTTTGTTAAAGTCTAGCCTAGAATACACGGCTATCGCATTATGATACTGTGGTTTCGTAAACGCAAAAATAGCTTTAAACATTTTATTCTGCTTAGCGTACTTTGTCGCTTCGCAGCCACGCAATTGGGCCACTGAACTGTAATTGATAACCAGTATACCCTGAGGCGCTAACAACGCGTACAGTTGAGACAACCAGTGTGCGCTGGGCTCTATTACTCGCTCAGCAAGGCATTGCCCGTCGGGTTGTTTAATATCGAGAAATAGATCTTCAACAATAGTATCAAAGCGGCCCAAATAATACGTGTCTGTAGTGGCGCCAGCCACCCACGCCTTTGCACACTGGTGCGCTAATACAACATTGTGCGGTTGTTCGATAAAATATTTTTTTGCGATACGTAGGTGAGTTTTATCGAGATCAACACCTTTTATGTGTTCAAAATCGAAATAGCGATTAAGTAAATTAATAACCGCACCACCACCCACGCCCAGTACAAGACCGCACCGGTTCGTCGTGTCACGGCCAGTTGACACTAACGCAAGCTCGTGTAGAAAAGAAGGTAATATAAGCAAATCCCACAAGCTACCTGCAATCGGGGTGTTAGGGTTCCACTGGCTATGAAATACGCCATTTGAATAAAGCCGCAGGGTCGCTCCAGCAGTACGCACTTGATACAGCCTGTGCCCCACTGTTTTTTGCCAAATGATAGCCATATCAGTAACCGCAATAGCGTTGCTCTGCCGCTACCCTTGTATCCGGTACTTCAGTTCCCTGCGTATGCGCCACCCATGCCTGCATGCCAGAAAAGTCACACCAGCCAGCATGAAGCACCCCATGACCGCCGCCTGTACGAATCAATGTGACGTCACCACCGCTGTTGGTATAGGTATCGGCAAGTTCCTCCGCCCACTCCCGAGGGGTTACAGGATCATTTTCGCCCGATAAGATCAAAGTGGGTATCGAAACGTTATACGGTTGCTGCAATTTGGCATCAACCGTTAACGGGTTGGTATTTAACGTCTTTTGAAAAAAATTCGCAGCACAAACATCATAGCGCTGCATTACCGTTAGGTACTCGCTCCACGCTGGATACTGACTAATCGCTCGCTCTATATCGGCCGCCGTAGCACGAGGATTGTCCGTACACTCTGTTGCAAAATACGCGAATGAATTGAAGGCCGGATCAAAACTTGAATGAAGAAAGAGTGAAAGTAGAGTGTTAATATTGTGATTTTTTGGCGATACGCGAACCGTTTTGAGTTGCTCCAGCTCGTATAAGGCCGCATAAAATTGCTCATGCAATGACGCGTTATAGAGAACAAAGTACATTAAAGCCGCTAAACGTGAACGACTCATATAAAACGTAAAGTGGTCGGTTGTATAAACGGGTAATGCCTGCTGTTCATCGGTAGCAATTTCATGGCGAAACCCGTTTTCAACGTGAAAATACAAGCGTGAGTCATGCACATTAACGCCCTTCTGGCTCTCTTCACTTTCGATCGCGTCAAGCGCTGCATTAACGCTATCCCATAAGTGTTCGAAAGACGAAAACGACGTTAAGTACTCGATGAGGCGTTCATCATTACCTGCTGCAAGCGACAAGTCACGGGTGAATTTAGCCCAATTGCGTTCATGTAAGCGAAGCGCGTTATCTTGTAATGCCGCCCACTCATGTAATACACCTTTATTAAAAGGGTAAGGTGAATCGAGTATTTGCGATGTCAACTTTGCACTCTGTTCGGGTACTAAAAGGGCTAACTGTGACGCCTTTAAGGCCACTCTAGTGCCGTAAGATACGCCCCATAAATGCCATTGCTCATATTCAAGCGCGCTGAGTATCCCAAGTATATCTCGCGCTTGCTGCTCCGTAGAAAAATCGCTGAGTTTGCGGTAATTAGGTAAGTCCATCGCTTGCAACCGAGCACTAAACCCTTCCATACATGCGTGTAGAACGGGTGCTGCGCGACGCGCCTCCTCTTCGAAACCAACCTTTTCAGACATCACATTTAATGATACTTGGTCATACTCGGGGCAATACCAATAAGGTTTGCTGCCTGGAACGCCTCTGGGGTTATAAATTAAAAGGTCGGCCTCAAGAGGCGAGCCACCATACCAATCGAGCCAATACTCAAGATTATCAGCTTGCGTCTGAAAGCCATCGCCAGGGCCACCCGCAATATAAACGAGTACCGATGTATTATCGTTACGCTCATGGGGTTTTGACAGAATGGCGACCGGTAGCTGAAAACGTTTACTTCGTTCATTTGAATACCACAGGCAGCGAACAGCCACGTCAGTTTCACCTACGTATGAGCGAAGCCCACAGTTACGGTGAACAATTGAAACGTGATCGGTTGCCGCCGATGTTTGTGCGGGCCCCTTAGGCTCTGAGCAGCCCACCAGCAAGGCTGCGCAGGCTAGAACAGCGCGTAGCACTACACCCATTTACACACAGCCTTTCAGTTTGGGCCATGGCAACGCTGAAAAAGGCATGAGCGACAATAATTTTGCTCGACATTCATCCGTTTGAAATTCGGCGCCAAATTCCGGCTCAGACGTAAAAGTATACGGCTGACCGTTTAGCGAAAAGCTCAAATGTTGCGCATGCAGATAGCATCGGTCAGCTTTTTCCCCACCGTAACGCTCATCCCCGACTATAGGTGTGCCCAGTGATTTCATTGCAACCCGTAACTGGTGCGTTTTACCGGTGTGCGGCTTTAGTACGAACAATCGCTTTGAGTTGCCGAGCCCATAGCTAAAAAATTGCGTAATTGCAGGGTTTTGCATTGTTCGGCGTAGAATCCAATCGCCCCCTCGCGACGTTTTCATATCACCTTTAATCATACCTTGCTTCTTGCTCGGTTTTTTTGAAGACAACGCAACGTAGGTTTTTTGTATTTGCTTGTTTTGAAAAAGTTGAGACAAGTCGCTATTGGCTTGCTTGCCTTTAGCAAACAGCAATAGGCCTGAGGTTACCCTGTCCAGCCTATGACATGGAAATAATGCTTGATCGTTGAACTGCTCCCGTATTCGACTTGTTAGGTTGCCTTCTCCCTCAACCGATTCAGGGTACCCATGGACGGACAAACCAATAGGCTTGTCTACTACAATAAAAGTATCTTGTTCTGCCACTACCTTAATTTCGGTGCTCATTATCTGAAGTTAACCTTATAACATATTGAATTTTCGAGGTTTTTGCTATTCTACCATTAGCACGAAAATAACTTGATAGGCGCTTTCCTTCAATTTAAGATTCTCTTGCCGTCAACCTTCTTGCTATGGTTCAGCCTACCTTAGGGCTTATAATCCCCCCAAAGCGTCTTGGATGCCTATAGAAACCGTTACCCTTTTACCAGATTTAGAGCTAACCAATGAAATTGTCCCTTATCTTTTTTCTTTTGTGCCTTACCTCATCTAGCTTTGCCGTGGATATTGATATCGCCAATAAAATCCTAGCCAACAGCGATTCTGGCCCTCAGGTTCGGGAATTAAATTGGTTGAATATTAATTTTATGGACCGGCAACGAAAGTCCATTCAAGGGCTTACCAGTGCTCACTACGGCCGTTTTATTAAAGGCGATAAAAGTGACCTAGCGCTACTTCAACGATTGGTAGACGATAGCGTTATTGCACAAGATAATATCGAACAGCTACAAGCGCTAGGCGTAATTTTGGGCGATGTATTTGCCCACGAGCACGAGTCATTAAGCTGGGTTATATACGAAGACGACCTAGCCGCAACTCAAGCGGTTTGTGCGGGCGAATCAAAGAATTGCTTATTCCCTATCACAATGCTGTCGCGGCGTATGGAGGTTGGCCTAAAACCAAATATTTCGGCCCTATACCAGTCAGCAATCGACGATATGAAACCCTATTTACCTAAGCTTCCGTATGCTGTTCAGTAAAGCGAGTCATTAACGTAAACACTGGCGAAACATATTCTAAATAAGGATGGAAATTAAAACTATTCGTTTTTAATTTCCATCTCACAAAGAAAAACTCTTCGCGCTCTCGACTATCACTCCCGATCATCACTGCTCATTCAACCTCTCCTATCAACCTCCCTTTGCCCCTCCGTCATATTCCGAAGACGTTACGTGAATATAGCCGCCATCAATACACTATCTACTGATAAACCCATCATTTTGTATTGTTTTCGTAATAGAACGGGCCTAAAATCGGCAACAGAAGTGGGAGAAATAATGCAGAATGAGTTTTTGCCCTATTCAATTTCCGGGCAAAACAAGGGCTCTTCAGCGTGCCTAAATTTAACCGAGAACATTTTCTTGTTTGCACTCTAGGCGTTGCCCTCCCCTTCTTTGTTTGTTATATCCTCGTATAAGCAGGCGCTACCCCATGTCTAACTCACCGTAGTTTCGGTTTGAACGATACGGTAAAAATGGAATTTGGATTAGACCTGCTATTAAATTTAGTCGTTTAATAGACAGTAAAGCAACAAAGGTTAAAGAAAGACAATGTCAGAAAAAATTAACGGAACCGTTAAATGGTTCAACGAAAGCAAAGGCTACGGCTTTATTTCTCGCGATAGTGGAGCCGATCTTTTTGTGCATTTTAGCAATATTACCGGCTCAGGCTTCAAAACCCTGAAAGAAGGTCAGCCAGTTACCTTCACTGAAGGTTCTGGCCAGAAAGGCCCTCAGGCAGAAGAAGTAGAACTCGCTTAACACATTAAGCGCCGACTAATTCTACTCGCCACTGATGTGTTGCTTGCTACAGCCTGAGTCACCAACCAGAACTCATGCCCGATTCTCACAAATGTGTATTTAAAGGCACTGTGCAACAACACTATTATCATTTTTTTCGTACGTTTTAATCTTTCATAGCCAATATTAAACCCTCAAAAAATAAGGGCCTCAACCAGGCATTGCATAGGTACACCTTCCTATTACCCCGCTTTTCTCAGCACTGCATCCATTAGTCCGACCGGTAATACAACTTTTAACGCCGCCATTAAATACGTTGGAAACGTAACGCGATAGCGCGCGCGCGGCCGCTTACTTTCAAGTGCATGAATCAATTTCTCTACCACCGCTTCGGGCCCCAATGTAAAAGGCACCGCTGGGCCAGGTTTCTCTAAACGTTCTAACGCTTCCCCATAAGCTAAGGCATGTCGACTATTATCAGTATCGATATTTTGCTTGAGCGCACTCAGCGCATTTTTTCTAAATGCCGATGCTATAGGGCCAGGTTCAATTAGTGATATTTTTACAGGCGAGCCCTTGAGTTCTAGCCGTAGAGTATCGGTTAGGCCTTCTAGGGCGAATTTGGCCGCGTTATACGCCCCGCGCATAGGCATAGCAACAAAACCAAGTACTGAGCTATTTTGAATAATACGCGCATCGTCCATTGCTAACATCGAGGGTAGTAATTGGATAGTTAATTGATGCGTACCAAATACGTTGACGTCAAACTGCTGCCGTAACACCGCCCGAGAAAGATCCTCAACAGCACCAGGCTGACCATAAGCGGCATTATTAAATAAACCGTAAAGCTTGCCTGCCGTCATTTTGATAACAGCGTTTGCACAATTGTTCACAGATTCTTCATTCGCTAATTCTAGCAATAGAATATCGGAGGCCGTAATCCCAGCGTTAAGTAATGGGGTTTTGTCTTCCTCTTTGCGTACCGTAGCAATAACTCTATAACCGCGCTTATGAAGCATAATCGCTGCACTTTGCCCTATACCACTCGAACAGCCCGTAATCACAACGGCTTTTTTACTGCTGTTTTTCATTCCAAAATCTCTTTAATTTAATGATTGATTTAGATATTGCAATGTTCGATCGATTGCTTTTGCGAGTTTTTCTGAGGCCTGCGACTGAACAAATAATCGGTAACGCTCAGTTTCATCAAACTCATAAATACCTTTCGCTAAACCAACAGATTCTACTACCCACTGCTCAATACGCATGTCGAAAGGCTGAACCTTATTGTCCGATGGTGCTTGTGCACGGTATGCAAAATCCTCCCATGCGCCAGCACCCCTGTCCCACAACTGATGAAGATTCAGTGCACAATGTTTTGCGCGGCCACCCCTAGTAACACAAACACCATTCCCGCCTCTGTCGTGCTGGCATTCAACGTTTGAACCCGAAAAAGCATGAAGAGGTTGATGTATATCCGTAATCAAGTGGACGATAAAACTGAGTAGCATAGCTTTCTCGGGAACGGCATTAGCCTGTTCAAAACGCATAACAAGCTCGGGTAAAACAGTGACCAATTTCCCCTCATTGGCCCACAGGCAACCACTTAATTGATTGCCTGTAGCAATATCGTAAAAAACGTTATGGTAATGCCAAAACCGTGTTGGTATATCGGCTATAAGGTGTAAGGAGGAGGGAATTTCAAGTGCACTTTTGGCATACAACTGCCTTAAAGTTTTATCGCGTACAGTCTCGGGCCAAAGCGCAAAGTAGCAGAGCGACTGCGCCACTAAGCAAGGTAAATTGCGTTTAGAGGCTACACTCGGGCTACCATTCAGCGTATAGAGCGTATCCGCCAATTGCCGATACTGATGCTGTTGAGAGATCTCAAGCTGCTGGTCAATGGCCAGTACTGCGAGTGTATGACCTTTAACATTCCACCCCAATACTTTCGACGGCAGCATGCCAAAGAGCAACACACAACACCAAACAACTCGAATAGAAAACAAGGCCGCCCCTTTAGTGCGTTAAAATCGCGTAGATGCATTTTTTAAAACGTCGACTAATGTGGCGCCCCGCCTTCGTTGGGGCTCCGCAGTATAAGAGTACTCATTTATCTTAGCGTTCAGCGCAAAATTCTACACGATCACATTACCGTGAGGCCCTTAGCACAGAGCGCCACGTAGAAAGCGTAAGGCTTTAACACGCCGATTTATTGTTTTTTACGCGAGGTTTTCACTAAATCGTACGCTGTTTGAATTTCCTGCGCGCGCTCCGTTGCCATTTTCACCATATCTTCCGGCACACCACGCCCGGTTAATTTATCGGGGTGATACTCGCTCATGAGTTTACGGTATGCGCGCTTTAAATCTGTATCGGATACGGAAGGTTTTACGCCGAGAGCCGCGTAAGCAGTACTTAAGTCATTCTCACTGGCTTGGGGGCCAGAGCGTTGTTGACCACCCTGCCCCTTATAGAAGTGACTTTGCGCTTTAACCATGCCAATTAGGTGATTAAAGGCAAATCGAGAATACCCCAAATCTTGTGCTACTTGAGACAAGATACGCTCTTCAGCCTCATGAAAATGGCCGTCAGCGAAGGCCAGTGTTATTAGGTACACCAATAAGATTTGCTTTAAATCTGGGTAGCGTCCACATGCCACATTAAACGATTGAATTGCCGCATCAACAGAATAGTCGGCCTCTGTTCCTTGCTTAAACAGCGTAATAGCTTTTTGTCTTGCCGAGGGGCCAAGGTTCATTTTGGTCATTAACTGTTCTGTGCCCGCAATTTCATCTTCTGACACTCGGCCATCCGCCTTGGCGATATACCCTAGTAACGGAAACACAGCATCAAAAAAAGCGCCTTCAATTTCTGCACGCTGCCGTGGATTAAACTGTTGATTAAGCCCCGATCGCCCTCGATCAAACATATGACCAACGAGTAGACCAATGATAGCGCCGACAATACCAAAACTTGATAACCCAATTAACGCTGCGACTATTTTCCCCATGCGGTGTGACCTTATTAGCAAAACGAGTATTGCCCACGATTATACCGACTATTCCATGAAAACTGGGGCCAATCACGCCTGTAAATCGCAAGAAATTATCACGCCCGTGATTACTTTAGGCTTAACCTGCACGTTAAGAGGGATAAGCGATTGATAGGCGTTCTCTTAAAAGAGGGGGTTGATCAACAGGAAGCAGCCTAGATAATTGAAATTTATACGCTCGAATAGCCAATATTCGGCAGTATTTTAAGGTATTTCGTCTCGTTATTGGGTTAGAACCTTAGACTGATTGTGCAGGAGAGTCGGTGTTTTTCAAGCTAGCTGCTCGGTGACGCAGAAAATAACCGCCGTAAGATTGGTTCCGACGACGAGCCCCTTGAGAGTCCAGCGATTAATATGCCTTTCTCTCGAGTTAATCCGTACTACTATCATTTTTAATGTAGAACGTTAAAACAGAACCCTCGCCTAATTTACTCGATAGACTAATTTTCCCTCCGTGCATTTCGACAAACTTCTGTACTAAATATAAGCCAAGCCCGGTGCCTTTCTCCACACCAAATTTATCGTCTACTTGGGAAAACTGTTTAAATAATTTACGCTGGTCTCCCTCTGCAATACCCACACCACTGTCAATTACCTCGAACCCGATGTAGCCCGGCTTCCCTTCTCTCTCAAACGCACGCAAGCTCACGTACCCTTGCGCTGTTGCTTTGACCGCATTCGATACTAAATTCGTTAAAATTTGAATAACTTTATGTTTATCACAATACAATCGCCTATCACCTTCGAGTTCATACACGCGAAATTCAAGGTTTTTCTCTTCCGCTAAAATTCTTGTTTCTGCATGCGCCTCTTTCATAATGCTATTAACGCCAGCCCAACTAAGATGCAACCGCGCAGTACCTGATTCAATCGCGGCTAAATCCAAAACATCTTCGATAAGTTCTAAAAGATAATTGCCATTGCTATTAATGCGCTGTAGTGCTTCTATATGGAAGTCATCAATACTTCCCTCAAGCTTAATTTTGAGTCGGCGACTAAAACCTATTATTGAATTTAAGGGTGTCCGCAATTCATGAGACATTTTGGCAAGAAACTCCGTTTTTGCCTTGCTGGCTTTTTGTGCCTCGTCACGGGCAACTTCCAGCTGTGTTGACCGCAAATTAAACCAATGCGCCAATAACCCTAACTCATCATTCTGGTCGTATTTAAGCGTTAACCTTGATTGAGCGGTTTCGGCAACCGCGAATGAAAGCTGCTCTACCATATTATGAATTGGATTAAGAATACGAGTACGCAAAGCCAAATAAGCGATAACACCAAACACAAGCGTCGCTAACGAAATATAGATGACCAGCTCTTTACTTACCGTGTCGGTGAGCAGTAAGTATGCTGATTTACGAAAAACAGTTACCACTTTCCAGTTGGTTGTCGGCATTTGGAATACAATAGCCGACGCGCTCTCGGCCAAAATGCTATCACGTACAATCTCGAATCGCTCTACCTCTTCTGGGTAAAGGTTGCCGATACCTCTATAACTTAACAGGTGCGCAGCTATACGGCGGGCCTCTCGGTTATCAATTTGGTAACTACTTTTTTCAAGTAAATTGACGTTAACATTATATTCGTCGGATCTTTCCGAAAAACGGCTCAAAAGACGCTCTTCAATTAATTCAAGGTGTTGAGAAAAGGACGCAAAACTTGGCTGGATATCCGCGAGTTCATGTGCGTAGATAAAATCAGGCGTAGTCGCGCCGCCCTGATTTCGTTCCGTTATCACGCGATCAGGATAAGGGTAAGCTATAAATTTATTATTTCTATCCACCACAAACGCGTAGGCGTCGACACCATTGGCTAGCTTATCGAGCGTACGAGAAACACTATCGAGCTTCAAATCGACGGTGGCAACACCAACGAAATTGCCATTATCAAACATGGGAGCCGTACACGTGACCATGGGTTGAAGTGAATACGGATCGGTATACGATTTTGACCAATAAACGTCACCCGGTTTTAACAGCCTCGCCGGTACATACCACTCCTCGTTATGATAACCGGGGCCGTTAGTATCATTGTAATCATCATAATATTCTAACTCCCCTGCTTCGTTTCTACCCCAAAAAAAGCTTCGTCTCACCACTCCCCGCTTAAAGGCATGCGGTTCTGGCCATATGCCGCCACCGGCAATAATCGACTCTTCTCCTGTCTGGTTAAGTAAATCGGGAATACTGTGATTAAATAAATAGGCTTCTTTAGGAAGTGACACGCCCGCGACAGCAAGACTACGAGTGATGCCCGCAATTTGAGCTAACTCTTGCTCCATAGCCAACGCAATATTTTGCCCAAGCTGAGCCTGAGTATGCTTGCCTAACTGCTCGAGTAACGGCCTGCCTTTAAACCAGATAACAGACGAGCTCACCAGCAGGATTAAGGCTATCAAACAGACTAGCCCAAGTATTAGCTGGCTTGATAATCGGAATCCAAACGCTTTATGCGCGCGATTATCCAGTTTTTTGTGACTCGTAACGTGATTCGCCATTGGGTATCGAATTAGGCATCCTGTGACTAGAAATCCGTCGGCGACAAACTTCTAATAGATAAGAGTTGATAATAATTAGTGGATATAATCAGGATAGACTAGGTATAGAAAGAATATATTGAAATGCGACTTTTTACGGTTCTGTGATTGCGCGCTGTCGCCTAACTCTACATGGACGGCATTATTTCGCCATTACTGCCTTTAGCCGGT
Source organism: Teredinibacter purpureus (assembly GCF_014217335.1). Classification (NCBI taxonomy): domain Bacteria; kingdom Pseudomonadati; phylum Pseudomonadota; class Gammaproteobacteria; order Cellvibrionales; family Cellvibrionaceae; genus Teredinibacter; species Teredinibacter purpureus. Next base: position 3,342,415 of record NZ_CP060092.1, read on the forward strand.
CGTAGGCTTGTCGCACTTCATGGAACTCCTGCTCTGAGCCTCCCCTATCGGGGTGGCAGGCCTGAGCCATTTGTCTGTAACGAGCGATCACCTCTGGCCATGTCGCTTGGGGCGTTAACGATAGCCGAGCAAGAGACTCTTCTCTCTGGTCAAGCGAATTGAACTTTACCCAAAAAGAGGACATCAGAGCAACAACCGATTCGGACGTTGCCTGAGTATAATGGGAAAAGTCGAAATAAAAATCACGCAGTTCGGCCACAATGCTGTCGGCGCTGACAGCATGCGAGCCCACGGTTTTTTCGTTTGTACGGGTAAGTACAAGCCCTGTGGGTGCTATCGCCATTTGATAAGGAGCATAGTCTGTTGGGGTATCGTTAAGACAAAAAAAACAGTGTCGTACAATGAAATGTTTTTGGAAGAGTGAAAGTAACGCATCTGAAGACCAAACCAACCCGTCTATATGAGTTACGGCCTGAATACAACTGTACTCCTCAATCGAAAAACAGATGCTACCCTCTGATACGGCATGCGCTAACGCGGTCTGAACAGTGTTGTGTATTAAATATTTCGCTTCACGAATACTGGACGCTTTAGGCTCTTCCAACGCCGACTCTCCTTAACGAGATAGTGGCCTGATTAACTAAAACTGAATGGAAAAGGCCCTGTATTTCTAGCAGAACATTAGAATCACGCCCTACAGCCTAGCCATTCTTACCCCTAAGCATAGCCTTTAGTTCTGCTAAATCCTTTCGAATATTTTGAAGCTCGATATTTTCTTTACTAAGCTCTTCTTCAACAAGCGTTTGATGCTCTTTTTCCATGACGTTAACGACAATGCCAATGACCATATTCAAAAAGGCAAAGGCAGTAAAAAAGATAAATGATAAGAAATAGATCCAGCTCAGTGAATAGACTTCCATTGCCTCGTACATTACGTCTGTCCAGTCTTCGAAAGTCATAACACGGAATAATGTCAACATACTAATCGATACATCGCCCCACAGCGTAGGGTTTATATCGCCAAAAAAGGTACTGCCTATAGCCGCATAGATATAGTAAATAATGAACATTAACAGCATGACGTAGCCAAGCTGAGGCAAGGCTTTTAGTAGGCTGGTTATTAATACTCTTAACTCGGGTATTACCGAGACCATCCGAAGCACACGAAATATGCGAATGAGGCGCCCAACAATGGCTAAATCAGAATTTTCTATGGGAATTAAACTGACGGCAACAATAAGTGTGTCGAACACATTCCAGCCACTGTGAAAAAAGCGAGACTTATTCTCTTCCGCCAAAAAACGAATAGTGATTTCAACCAAAAATATAAGCGTTATTAACCAATCTAAAACCGCAACGGCTTTCGCGACGCCTTCAGGGATATCATAGGTTTTGGCGCCGACAATAAGCGCAGAAAACACAATAATCCCAATAATAAAGAATTCAAAAACTCGATTCGCTTTAATATTTTGAAACAGTTTATTTAACGTGATAGCAGACATAGAAATGTAAATGGGTAACCGTGTTTAAGAAGCCGCTTAAAGTATATAAATGATGGCGCTATCACCTTGTTAATACAATTAAAATAGCGCCGTAACGAATGGATACCTGATTATTCTGTACTGTCACCCTCACTATAGAGACAGTCGCGAGCAAACAAAACCGCATCATCTTCGGTCCATTGATTGTTCGGCCGCTCCATAAGCGCTTCGCACCATTCTTCTGTCATTTTTTTTTCAGCGCAACCCAGTAACATGACGTACAGCAGCCCTAAAAAAGTATATACCCCAATACGATAACCAATATTCATTTGCCTACTCCTTTCGCCATGTAGTTCCCGTGGCGGAGTCTTCCAACACAATACCTTTGCTTTTAAGCTCCTGACGAATTTCATCGGCACGCGCATACTCTTTATCTTGTTTTGCCTGATGCCTAGCAACAATAGCTTGGTCTATCCAATCCGTATCGTCGTCTGCGCTTCCTTTAAACCATGTTTCTGTATCTTCTTGTAACAACCCCATTAAATTGGCAAGCGCTAATAGCAGGCCTTTTTGATCGCACGCGTCTTGACTTGAGGGCTCTGACTTATTCATAGATTTTGCTAGCTGATGTAATTCACTTATTGCCAACGGCGTATTGAGATCATCCATCAACGCGTTAAAACCGGGATTACGTCGAAATGATTCGTCTGTTGGTAGGTTCTCTTGCTCAACCCGTTGCAGTGCGCAGTAAAGGGAATCTAGGCTAGACTTCGATTGCTCTAATAGCTCAAAGGAAAAATCCAATTCCGAGCGATATTGTGCAGAAAGTAAGGCGAAACGTATAACTTCGCCGTTGTAGCGTTCCAACAGCTCACGAACTGTTCGAAAGTTGCCCAACGATTTCGACATTTTTTCGCCATCGATATTAACATAGCCGTTGTGCATCCAGTATTTAACGTATTGCTCACCTCCATGAGCACACTGGCTTTGAGCCCGCTCATTTTCATGATGAGGGAATATTAAGTCACGGCCGCCGCCATGAATATCTATGGTATTACCCAAATGTTTTTCTATCATTGCAGAACATTCTAAATGCCACCCAGGGCGCCCTCTTCCCCAAGGACTTTCCCAACCGGGTTCTTCTGTACTACTGGGTTTCCAGAGCACAAAATCACCGCCGTAGCGCTTATAGGAAGCCACTTCTACACGGGCCCCTTCTAGCATGTCGTCTAAACAGCGGTTCGATAATTTTCCATAATCAGGCATCGATTTAACATCAAACAAAACGTGTCCGTCCGCCTCATAGGCATGCCCTTTTTCAACCAAGGTGGCTACCATATTTATCATGGGTTCAAGGTGATCGGTGGCGTAAGGGACGATTGTTGGCGGTAAGGCATTGAGTTGTGCCATGTCACAATCGTAAGCGTCGGCATAACGACGGGCCAACACCGATATTGGCTCCTTATTTTCTGCCGCCGTTTTCATAATTTTATCGTCAATATCGGTGATGTTACGGGCATAAGTGACGTCATCATATAAATAACGCAGTACACGAAACAAGGTATCAAACACTACAACTGGGCGCGCATTGCCAATATGTACAAGGTTGTAAACCGTAGGGCCGCATACATACATTTTCACGGTATTAGCCGTAATTGGCTCGAAACGTTCTTTTGTTTTTTTGGCTGTATTGTAAATAGATAAAGTCATAAGGCTACTTGAATTACGTTGGTATAAATATCTTGTGATCGTTAAGTATGGATGTAAACTTACGGCGTTATTTTTGATCCATTTTCGCCCAGCTATCGCGCAAACCGATGGTGCGATTAAAGACTAATGCCGTTGAGCCAGTATCGCGGCAAAAATACCCTTCACGCTCAAACTGATACCCCTCACCCAAACACGCTTGCAATAAACCTTTTTCACCTTTGCAATTGGCCACAATGGTAAGGCTTTCGGGGTTAATACTCTCAAGAAAGTCTTTACCACCGCTATCTGGTGAGGCTTCCGTAAATAGGCGGTCGTATAAATTTACCGTAAATTCGGCGCAATCGTGTGCTGCCACCCATTGAATTACACCCTTGGCTTTAATGCCGTCGGCAGGGTCATTGCCTACTGTATTTTCAATAATACGGGCGTGAACTGCGATAATATCACCCGCATCATTTTTGATCGCTTCGTCGGCTTCGATAATATAAGCGTTACGCAAACGCACGCGCTTACCAATAACCAGACGTTTATATTTTTTATTCGCTTCTTCTCGGAAATCTTCAACATCGATATACAGCTCACGACCAAATGGAAGTTCACGTGTGGGCAAATCGTCTCTATTAGGATGGCCCGGCGCCGTTAGCAATTCTACTTTTTGTGCGTCGTAATTGGTGAGCACCACTTTTAAGGGATGCAATACGCACATTGCTCGCGGTGCATTTTTATCGAGGTCATCGCGTATCGCATGCTCTAGCATCGCCACATCGACCACGCCATCCGACTTAGTAACACCAATCATGTCACAAAATTTTCGAATAGATGCGGGGGTATAACCTCTGCGCCGAAAACCTGCCACAGTGGGCATACGAGGGTCATCCCAGCCGTCGACGTGTTTTTCGTCGACTAATTGCTTCAGTTTACGCTTCGATGTCACGGTGTAGTTTAAATTTAGCCGGCCGAATTCATATTGTTTCGGTTTAGTAGGCACGGGCAAGTGCTGTATAAACCAATCATATAAAGGGCGATGATCTGCAAACTCGAGCGTGCATATAGAGTGCGTCACGCCTTCAATGGCGTCTTCTTGCCCATGAGCGAAGTCGTAAGTTGGGTAAATACACCATTCGGTACCCGTTTGATGGTGAGCCTGCTTGCGAATACGGTATAGAATAGGATCGCGCAAATTAATGTTGCCGCTAGCCATATCGATTTTTGCACGCAACGCTTTTGAGCCTTCATCGAACTCGCCGTTTTTCATACGCTCAAGTAGGTCTAGACTTTCCTCTGCCGGCCTATCTCTATATGGCGAGTTTCTACCCGCGTCCGTCAAAGTGCCACGGTATTCACGTGCCTGATCGGCCGTCAAATCGCATACATAGGCATTGCCTTCACGAATAAGGTGTTGGGCCCATTGGTAGAGTGTGTCGAAATAACGTGAGGCATATCGAATCTCACCCGACCACTTAAACCCGAGCCATTCCACATCACTCTTAATAGCCTCAACATATGCCATTTCTTCTTTTGCAGGGTTTGTATCGTCAAAACGTAAATTACAGGCACCCTCAAAGGTTTCCGCTAGGCCAAAATTCAAGCAAATGGCCTTAGCATGGCCAATATGGAGGTAGCCGTTAGGTTCTGGCGGAAATCGTGTGACCACCTGTTGATGAACCCCTTCCTCAAGATCTTTCTTAATAATTTGCTCAAGGAAATTTAGTGGTTTGTCTTCAACGCTCATGAATCGATAACTCGTCTGCAAGATGGGTAAATGTGGCCTAGCGTTAGAAATGTTGCTAGATTTTCTATACTGGCAAAAACGCGTATTATAGCCGCCTTCCGCCAGTGTGCGCAGGTTCATTTTGGCTAGCGCACACACTTTAAAACGCCCTAATGTGTAATAGGACATAGAAATGATTAGATTACAGACGAATTTTGGTGACATTGACGTTGAATTAGATTTCGACAAAGCACCCGTAACAGCCGCAAATTTTAAGCAATACGTTGAAGAGGGGTTTTACAACGGTACAATTTTCCACCGCGTGATTAAGGATTTTATGATCCAGGGCGGTGGATTCAACGAAGATATGAGCCAAAAAGAGACGCGGGACAACATTGAAAACGAGGCCGATAACGGGCTTTCCAATGACAATTTGACCCTCGCAATGGCCAGAACTATGGACCCTCACAGCGCAAGCGCTCAATTTTTCATCAACGTAAAAGATAATGGCTTTCTCGACCACAAAAGCAAAGATATGCAAGGCTGGGGATATTGCGTATTTGGCAAGGTTGTAGCCGGTGCTGAAATCGTAGACAAGATTAAGGCTGTTCCAACCGGTAGCGCACACGGCCATCAAGACGTACCCGTTGACGCCGTAATCATCAATACTGCGACTATTGTCGACTAAACCCTCTCTAACGATAAAACAATACTATGACCGACTTCTTTATTTCGGACCTACACCTTCATGCCTCACGCTCAGCTATTGCTGAGGCATTTTTTTCGTTTGTCGAAAAAACAGTGCTATCCAAAGATGAAGGCGATCCATCCCAAAATCGTTTATATATTCTCGGCGATTTTTTTGATGCTTGGATTGGCGATGACGATGACGATACTTTTGCTGCATCCGTTAAACTTAAACTGCGTGGCTATGCCAATACCGGCCTCCAGTTATTTTTCCAGCATGGCAACCGCGATTTTTTAATTGGTAATGATTTTGCTAGTGCCACTGGCATGACATTACTACAAGAAGAGCATGTTATTACGGTTAACGGTGACGCCGTTTTACTTATGCACGGTGATAGCCTGTGTGTCGACGATGTGGAGTACATGCAGTTTCGTGCTCAGGTACGTAACACTGAATGGCAACAGCAGATTTTGCAACTGCCACTTGAGCAACGCCGTGTTATGGCACAACAACTCCGGTCGCAAAGCCAATCAATGAATGCAATGAAGGCCGAAGATATCATGGATGTTAATGCGCAAGAGGTTGAAAACGCGCTGGCTCGCCATGAACTTTCAATTCTAATTCACGGTCATACCCACCGCCCAAATGTTCATGAACTTAAAGAACAACAGGGTTTACGGTACGTACTCGGGGACTGGGAATCGAACGGTTGGTATATTCGTGCAGATGAAAAGGGCTTACAGCTGCTTTCTTTTACTTTGTAGGTTTCATGGTATAACGGTGTAGAGTTTTCTCTCTCACCGCAAAAAATCAGGCTGTAATACTGATTACAGCCTGATTTGTTTTTCTAATAATAACTACTCTTCTATCGTATTCGTTTTAAGTCGCTTCTCGTAAATCATTTCAAGCTCATATAAATCTTGCTGTAATTCGAAAAATCCATGCCAATGCGCATAATCTGCCGCGCCCATCATGGCACCCTGCCTTGCTCGACGCCCCTCGTGGTGCCAGAGGTAGTAATACTTCACTTGGAACGGATCTGTCCACGGGTTTTCTTTTAATAAGTTCTTTTCTTTTAATTCATTTAACATGGCCGTTGCAGGCTGATAATAAGCCTCATTATAGAGGCGAACAGCTTTATCGCCTTGCGCAAAAAAACCCTTAGTATGTGATGGGCTATGGCAATTGTGGCATACAGATTCCATTTTCTCTCGACCTGCAGGACCATCCCCTAGCAATGGACTTAAAACATCATCAGAACCGCGCACTTTTGACTCTTTGGCCCATAAATTCCAGTACAAACGTTCACTGACATTATGCGTAACGGTAAGCTCACCGATCCCGCTCATATGGCAGGTTGCGCACGTAGGCGCTCTATAATCCCCTGGTTCCCACGCATCGGGTGCGGTATCCCAGCGCCAATCAGCTGAATCTGTATTGAAGATATGACCGTGCTTTGAATTGTTAAAAATCTCGATATTTGGATGGTCCGGCCCCAAATGGCAAGAAGCGCAAGCACTAGGTTTACGCGCTTCGGCAATATCAAATTTATGACGACTGTGGCAAGCCGTACAGCTACCAGTAGAGCCGTCGGGGTATACGTTACCCATACCATTGTTCGGCCAAGTTTCCACTGTTGGCCTATTGTTTTCATCAAGCAGAAGTTTAGTACCGTGACATTGCATACACCCAGTTTCGGATGGCGCCCCTTGAAGCTCTGGGTGATTACGCCCCTCGTGAATATTGGTCAGCGCATGCAAATTATCTTTCGGTACGATCTGGTGATACGCCCTAAAATGCCCACTATTATCGAATTGTTTTTTTGCATCGACATGACATCGACCGCAAACATTCGGTGAAACTAAAGCTGTAATATAAATATCGGTGCCGACTAAGGACTCGTGCTGAGTGGCCATGGGGGACTCTTTCGTCACCGCATGACAATCGATACACGAAACACCTGCATGCGCATGTCGGCTCATTTTCCAGTCTGCTACTTGGCCAGGGCTTTCTACTTGGTGACAACTAATACAGTCTTGCCCAATGCGCGAAATATCGCGTTCCATCTTCAGGGTTTTGACCTCGGCCACCCCTCCCACGTTAGCGTAGACGCCTGCAGAACAACATAGCAGAGCCACAAACAATAACCCCCTTTTAATCATCATTATTCTTCTCCCAACCATGCTTTTCTAGATGAATACCCAAATTAGAATGCCCTACATTTTCGTGACAGCCCACACAATGTAGGCCCTCCTCTTCTTCGTTAAAGTATTTACGGTGAGGAAGAAAAGACTTTCGATTGGCTTCGCTTGTCGTTGATAAATATTTATGACACTGCAGACAGCCAGAATCGTATACGTAGCGTTCTCGATTTAATCGGTTACCATGCCAATCAATATCCAATGGGTCTTTTAATATTTCCATTGTAGGGTCGACAATCCCATGGACACCCTTTACCCATAAATAGTGCAGTGCGTTATCTTGAGGAATGTGACAATCACTGCAGCTGGCGCGCCAACCCGTGGTGTTATTACCGCCATGTAAATCTTCACGGTACGAGGTTCCGATAGGTTTATGTGAATGACACCCCGAACAAAACTCATGGTCGCCAGTGGTATGAATAACCGTATCTACAAGTGCCCAGCTTAATGACATAAATAGCCCTAAAGCAGACCCAATAATCGAAAATTTAATTAACTTTTGATACGTCATCAAAATCCCTTGTTTTATTATGAATAAAGCCTTTGGATTACGAGTATCGAAAACTGACCATGAAGTGTTATTTAACAAAGGCTAATAGGTTTTGGTGATCACAAATTGGATATAAATCAAACTACCAGCAATTAACTAGCGTAATTCATTACGGCAATACAGTTCTTAGTAGACGGCGTTCAAGCTAAAGGGTTGGAAGTTGATTTAGCCGCCCGAAAATTTACCGGTATACGCAACGTGAAGGTACTGCCCTTTCCAAACTCACTACTAACAGACACATTGGCGCCCAACAAACGTGACACGTTAGCCACTATTGCTAGCCCTAGCCCTGAGCCTTGACCAACAGCAAAACGTGTATTGTCATCAAATTGTTCAAAACGTTTAAATAACTTTTTTTGATCCTCAGGTTTAATACCCAAACCTGTGTCTGATACGCGAATTGCCACGCTCATATCACCGTACCCAGACTCTATTTCGACTTTAACAAAACCTTCATTGGTGTACTTTACGGCATTAGATAATAAATTAAACAATATCTGTCTAATTCTAACAGGGTCCGACTGAACCTCCGGAATACTGGCTGGATTAAAAACTAATTCAATACCTTTTTCCTCGGCCGCAGGATTGATTTGAGAGGTGCAATCCATACAAAGTGCGCTTAAATCTACGTTAGTAATCTTCAGCTCTAGCTTATTAGCTTCAATTTTACTGAGATCCAAAATATCATTGATCATGGCCAGTAAATGACGACCATTCCTTTCAATTGCATCCACCGCTTTTAGCTGACGCTCATTTTTTGTATCTAATTGTTTTCCCAGCCTAACGGTAAATCCAATTATGGAATTAAGTGGCGTACGCAGTTCATGAGACATATTGGCAAGAAATTCTGTTTTGATAGAAAGCGCTCGCTCCGCGCGTCGTTTTTCTATCTCTAACTCTTCATTCAGAACTTTCTGATCGCGAACCATTTTTTTACTTTCAACCAACAGTTTAATTGTTTGTTCGTTTTTTGACTTAAAGACATTAGCGGCTGAAGACAACAAACCAATCTCATCCCTCCTGTTCACAGCAGGAATAGAGCCCACATCTTTTCCTTCTGCCAACTGAATAAAAACGGAGGTAATGGCCTCTACCGGCCTCGTTATACGCAAATAGAACAAAACAAACACTATGATGGCCAATAAAATTCCCGCCATTGACAGGATACTGCTCCACACATTATTCGAACTCATGCGTTCTTTTGCCGTTAATCGCGTATTATCGGCCCGCTGTGAAAATATATCCTCAAGCGTTTTTCCATGGTAGAGAAATTCATTTGCTGAACCAGTCATAACAACATTAATGAGATAAACGTAATGGCGAGTCAATGCTACAATGCGAGAAAAATTTTTCTGGTAAACCTGTAGATTTTGATTAACAGCCACTCGCTCACTATCACTACCGGTTATACCTGCCAAAAGTATTCTGGCTTCCTCAACTCTCCTATCAAACTCCGTAATATGATTGTGATCAAATGATGCCAAATAAGAGAGTGAAGCCCCATGTGCGAGAAGAACAGAATTTTCTATTGCCATCAGCTCTATGTCGGTGGCGTTAATCATTGGAATTTCCGCTACGGGTTTGGCTTGTAAATGTCGAGTAATAAGCTCACTGCGCTGTATACGCATACCCGTTACAACATCAAAATTTTGCTTATAATCGTCCAGATGCTGGGCCATGACATTAATCGATTCGAGATATTGAATAACAGAAGGATAACTTTTTAATCGTACGAGCCTATTTACTATTTGAATGTAGTAAAAATTTACCTTTTCTATCGCACCAGGGCTGGACGTTTCTTTGAAAATCAATATATTGCGTTGTAAGTCAACAATATCTTTTTCCACTTCACTTAGGAGATATGAAACACCTTCCGTTTCGATTAGCTCATCTAGAACATCGTTAAATAGACGGTTGGTAAGTGAAGAAAAATAGATAAGCGAAGCCAGCGGTAACACCATTAAAAAAAAGGCTGCCACAATTTGTGTTTTTATTGAATAAAAGCTAGGTGTTTGCATAATAACCGCGAATGAGGAAAGTCCTTTAAGTTCAAGATTAAAACGTAATTAATCAATTACATGCTAATAAACTCGTACCACTTTTGCAGGCTATAATCGTAGCTTGGCATAACCGTATTCCAAACAGCTACGTTGCTAAAACGTTTTAAATAAGAGCCTCCCGTTCGAACAGCACCTGCTTTAACCGACACATTGCCATCGGTGCCCTTTAGCGGTGCTCTTGCTGCCTCACCTTGATACCAGTAACCCCACTCATCATCCGTAAGCAGTGTTTTGGATCGTTCAGGGTTGGAAATATAGTAACCCTGCCTCGCGATATAAGCGCCAGGCCACCCAGAAAGCCACCAATTCATATAATCATACGCTGCGTCTTTTACCTCATTCTTGGCCTCAGAAGATAAACACATAACCCCATGCCAGCCACGGTACCCTTCTTTCGGCGCAGCGTACCTCACCGGTATATCGAGGCCATTTAACGCGGCTACCGCCGGCGAAAACATACTTTCGATAACCACTCTGCCCGACTTCATAAACTCCACAGATTCTGGAACAGATGTCCAAAAACCACTGAAGTGCCCTCTGCGTTTTTTCTCAGCCAAAATTCCAAACAATGTATCTATCTCGGTACGGGTCATAGCGCCAATATCGTTGAAGGTCATTAATCCAGATGCTTGTGCCGCGAGCGCCATATCAAATATACCGATGGTGGGCGCATTTACTACAGCCACTTTGCCACGATAGCGATTGTCGATAAGCCAACCCCAACTTTCGGTTTCGTAGGGAATTCCTGTAGCAATTGTGCGCGTGTCATAACCAAACGAATCTACATTGTGTACGTACGGCAAAAAACTAATGTCGTTACTCTCTATCGAGCCTAGCTCGCCCCCCGGTTGCACATATAACAATTTGCTGGGTGCATCACCGGCACCTATTTTTGCGTCTGGTGTCAGACGGCCGGTTTTAGTGAGTGAATTAACTTCAGGCCAATTAACAATGCGTGATTTATCAATTGGCTGAATGGCACTGGCTTCCCAAAGAATATTGATACTGTTCGACCATTGTTCATACAAATCGAAAGACTGGGGGAAAAGAGAGGCTTTTTGGAGGACGGCTGCGCTTCCTTTTGGTTCAAAGACAATGTTGATCCCAAGGTCGCTCATTGCCCGTTGTCGTAACTCTTCCTGCAATGTCACGTGCGTACCCAAAATACGCAGAGTTACATTTTTTTTTGAATGGACATAAGGAGCCTTGGCCCCCGTTATGAGTGCAGTTGCGGTGGTTGCAGCTGTTCCAATAAAGTTGCGCCGCGTGAGAGAAGCTGGAGTTCCCCCCTCTTCACCCTTTTTATTCCGAGCCATTCAACTACCCCAAATATCATTGCTAACTGAATCAACGCGACCCACGTAGCACGATTAGAACGAGGGCCTCCTCAATGAGTGTAGATGGGGAATACAGACCAAGCCAGCGGACTTTAGGAGAGTTAAATACTTGTAAAATCGGAATCTATGCGTCTACGAGACCACTATGAAATCGAAATTCATCATCAGCCGCATTAATAAGGTTTTTATCACGCTCCAAAAACAACGTGATACGATCTGATATATCGGCACCTCCTGCTGCTTTTCGTGCCAAACCGAGATAATCTTGAAAGTGACGGGCTTCAGACTTCAGTAAGGAGAGATAGAATTTTTGTAGTTCGTCATCAAGATGAGGGGCTAACTTTTCAAACCGCTCACAAGAACGCGCCTCGATAATGGCGCCCACAATGAGGGTGTCAATTAATCTTGCAGGCTCGAAAGTACGTACAGGCTTGCGTAGCTCCGCGGCATAACGCGAAGCGGTTTCCTGACGATAAGGAATACCACGCTTTTCCATAATGGCGATAACTTGTTCAAAATGACGCAATTCCTCCCTCGCAAGCTTCGACATTTTATTGAGTAGCTCAAAATCATCGACGTATCGATACATCAAATTTAACGCCGTACTTGCAGCTTTTTTCTCGCAATTGGCGTGATCTATTAATAGCATCTCTGGATGCTGAAGCGCTGACGCAACCCAACGATCAGGTGTAGAGCACAGTAAAAACTCATGAATTGTTTGTAACATAATTAGTGTGAAAAATACCGTTCGAGGTGGGCGCATGAAAGCGCATAAAATTCGGCGTCCATTATATCGCGAAGCTCCGTTAGTGCGCAGCTTTGCCATTCAACGTTTACTCTACAACCGAAAGTTTCAATATTTTGAATTTGCTTGGCGCCCGCCTTGAGTAAATCAAAAACCCAGCAATAGGGATCTGAATAATCATTTATTCGAATATCATGGCGCGCTAGCGCAGCACTTAACACGGAGATATTCACGATTTGTATTTTACTTTTTACAACTTGAGTCAGTAGTAATTGTAACCGATCTAACACCGCGTTTTTTTCAGTATCGCTGTAACCATTCCAATGAATGACTTCATGATTAAAACGTTTACAACCTCGGCACACAGAATCACCAATGCCGGTCGAGCATACGCCTATACAGGGAGTTTTAACGCCTTTTCCCGATTTGTTGGCAACGCTCATTTTAATCATCTATTCCGCCACTACTCTTTTATTAATTCAAGCACACCAAAAACACTGGCATCTATCCAGCCTCTGTTTCTTTCGCCATTAACCGCGGCTATATTTTCAGTGCCTATAAAATGGTCTCTTGTCTTGCCACCGTCGTTATCGCAATAGGCAAACATAAACCCCATAATTTTACCTGATTGTAGCGTTACTGGTTTTGCCGTTACTGCCCCGTCTTTATAGTCATCGGCATAGATATCCAGTGCTACCTCCCAAATTGTGGCGTCACCCGTTCGCTGCCAACGACTCATAAGGTGTTCGTTATAAAGATGAGGCTGTTTATCGAGGCCTGCATCCACAACCTGATTATCCAGTGCTATATGGTAGGCAAATGCATTGTGGTTATATTGATGATCGCCACCTGATGCATCTTCATCTACAAATATTTCTAAGGCTTCATCATCCCAATAATGACTGAGTGGATCCGCGTATACATCAGACAAACGATCGTCAATTATTTCGGCCAACACATACAGTTTTTTGTTGTCCCAGACGAGTTTAATTCGGCCACTAAAATCGTCTGCCGCGAGATTTTCACCGATAATAACCTGATCAATGGCTTTCCATTGCGCAGCCTCCCAAATGGTTTCCGATGCAATACCGTCTATCACTGGCGCTTGTGCGGCATAAGGCGCACGGTAATAACTTCTGCTGTCTTGCGCAAAGGCCTCAAAACAGTGCAGAAGCAGTAACGTAAACACCCAAATTGAAATGGGTTTCAAAACCGTTGTCATTATTATCATTTCCTCTAAGCTGGCATTATTTGGGCCGGAATATAGTCAGTTCAACGCAAAATTACTAGCAGACAACCAATGTTGCCCACTTTTAACCGCTCCACCTCGGCCGGAACTATCGGTCATTCACCAATTTGCGGTAGAATTCGCCTCCCGGTGATTGTGGGCCGTAATTTGCGTGTTTTTTAGACGTTGCTATCCTCATGTGAAGCTGAACCCGCTTTATGTGTGTTGAGCACCGTACTGCTAATAATACAGCAATGATCGCAACATTTATGAATGAGCGCGTCCTTGCTAAACACCACCACAGCCTATTTACACTGACTATTCATCGATAACGGTTATCGATAGCCTCGTACGCAGAGATCCTGTGGCAACGAGTAATTCATCTATTTAGAGGACAATTATTGTGCTTGAAGCCTACCGTGAACACGTTGCTGAACGTGAAGCTCTTGGAATTCCACCGAAGCCCTTGAGTGCTGAGCAAGTATCAGAATTGGTACTACTGCTTAAAAACCCACCCACTGGAGAAGAGGCTGTACTGCTTGACCTGTTAAGCACACGCGTCCCCCCAGGTGTTGACGAAGCCGCCTATGTTAAAGCTGGCTTCCTTTCTGCTCTAGCAAAAGGAGACGACGACTGTAGCCTAATTGATAAAACGGCAGCTATAAAGCTTCTGGGCAATATGCACGGTGGTTACAATATTGAGACGCTAGTCGCCCTGCTTGATGAACCCGAACTCGCTGAAGCTGCAGCAAAAGAACTTAAACACACCTTGCTTATGTTCGATGCTTTTCACGATGTGGAAGACAAGGCAAAGACCGGTAATAGTCAGGCACAAGCCGTACTTCAAAGCTGGGCTGATGCGGAGTGGTTTACAAACCGCAGCGCCGTTGCAGAATCCATCAAGGTGGCTGTATTTAAAGTTACAGGCGAAACCAACACCGATGATTTATCACCCGCTCAAGATGCTTGGTCTCGGCCCGATATCCCATTACACGCATTGGCCATGTACAAAATGGCCCGCGACGGCATTGAACCAGAAGAAGGCGGCGTCAAAGGACCGCTTGCGCAAATTAAGGCTGTGCAAGCTAAAGGCGTACAAGTTGCATTCGTAGGCGATGTTGTTGGAACAGGTTCCTCGCGAAAGTCGGCTACAAACTCTGTACTGTGGTATTTCGGTGATGATGTTTCCGGCGTACCCAACAAGCGTGGTGGTGGTATTTGTATAGGCGGTAAAGTAGCCCCTATTTTCTACAACACTATGGAAGACGCAGGGGCATTGGTTTTTGAAGCGCCGGTAGACGACTTAGGTATGGGTGATATTATCGAAATTCGCCCCTACGATGGAAAAATATTGAACGACGCTGGCGACTGCATTTCAGAATTTGAGCTCAAATCTGACGTATTGCTTGACGAGGTACGTGCCGGCGGCCGAATCAACCTCATTATTGGACGCGGCTTAACCACTCGCGCCCGAGAGTCCCTCAACTTGCCCGCCTCTACCTTATTCCGCCAGCCTACTGCACCAGCTGACAGCACAAAAGGCTTCAGCCTTGCACAAAAAATGGTGGGTAAAGCGTGTGGCCTAGCCGAGGGACAAGGCGTCCGAGCGGGTACCTATTGTGAACCTCGCATGACCACGGTAGGATCGCAAGACACTACCGGGCCAATGACTCGTGACGAACTCAAAGACTTAGCGTGTTTAGGCTTTTCAGCCGATTTAACCATGCAGTCCTTTTGCCATACTGCAGCTTACCCAAAGCCCGTGGACATAGACACGCAGCACACCTTGCCAGATTTCATCATGAATCGCGGTGGCGTATCGCTACGCCCAGGTGACGGTATCATCCACAGCTGGCTTAATCGCATGCTGTTGCCAGATACCGTTGGTACAGGCGGTGATTCGCATACACGCTTCCCCATGGGAATATCCTTCCCTGCTGGCTCTGGGTTAGTGGCTTTTGCTGCTGCGACAGGCGTTATGCCATTGGATATGCCCGAATCTATTTTGGTTCGTTTTAAGGGTGAGATGCAACCCGGCATAACGTTGCGCGATCTAGTGCATGCCATTCCGTATTACGCAATACAAGAAGGTTTGTTGACCGTTGAGAAAAAGGGCAAGAAAAACATATTCTCCGGAAGAATTCTTGAAATTGAAGGTCTAAATGAATTAACCGTTGAGCAGGCTTTTGAACTCTCCGATGCCTCCGCAGAGCGCTCAGCCGCTGGCTGTACTATCAAGCTCCCCGAAGATTCTATTGCCGAATATTTGCGGTCCAACGTTGTGTTATTACGCTGGATGGTAAGTGAAGGCTATGGCGATAGGCGAACGCTTGAGCGCCGTGCAAGCAACATGGAAGCGTGGCTGGCGAACCCCAGCTTAATGGAAGCTGATGCCGATGCGGAGTATGCCGCTGTCATAGAAATTGATCTTGCTGATGTTAAAGAACCTATTGTTTGCGCACCCAACGACCCCGATGACGCACGTTTATTATCCAGCGTTGCTGGCGACAATGTCGATGAAGTCTTTATCGGTTCGTGTATGACCAACATTGGCCATTTCAGAGCGGCAGGTAAGCTGTTTGAGCAAACGCCTGGGGCACTTAAAAGCCGTTTTTGGATGTCTCCTCCTACCAAGATGGATCAACACACCTTAATGGAAGAAGGCTATTACAATATCTTTGGCGCTAAGGGTGTGCGCATGGAAATGCCAGGCTGCTCACTTTGTATGGGTAACCAGGCACGTGTGGCCGATAATACAACCGTATTATCCACCTCTACGCGCAACTTCCCGAACCGTTTAGGGGCTGGAGCCAACGTTTACTTAACATCTGCCGAACTAGCGGCCGTCGGTGGCATACTCGGTAAACTACCTACACCGGAAGAATATTTGGAATATGCATCGAAAATTGACACTATGTCCGCCGAAATATTCCGCTATATGAATTTCGATCAAATCGCTGACTTTGTGAAAGGCGCCGAAGATGGAAAACGTATTGCCGCCGTCGAAATTGAGGAAGTAAAGGTATAACAACCTTGTTCGATAATACCGAATACTGAATAAGCCCCGCATATGCGGGGTTTTTTTATGCTTCCCAATCGTACTCGTAGCCTCTACTCTATCAGGACTAATACGCAATATATTGAGCCATAGCTATGAGCATAAACCCACATGACGATTTAGGTGTAATTGAAGTACTAATGAAACGCTTGAACAAGCAACGCCTGCCTCATGCACTCGCACTGGAAGAAAAGGTGGGAGGAGGCAACAAGCTTAATGATTTTGATATGGAGTTTTTAGAAGAAGTACTAAAAGACATTAGACACGTTAAACCAATCTATGATCGGCACCCTGACTACCAACCTATACTCACTAAACTAATGGCGCTGTACACGAAAATAATCGAACGGGCTGCGCTAAATGAGTCTATCGACAGCTAACAGTCTAAATTTTTACGTACTTTGTATCTTTTACGTTTTTGTAACAGTCGCGAACGCACTATAAAACGCTGACAGCCCTGAAAAACGCAAGGGCCATCAACCTCTTATATGGGCTGCATATAACTTTCGAAGATGGCTCACGCCACTTTTGCAATAGGCTCTTCGTCTTCTGTTACGATAAATAGCGCAAGATCGGAAGGCAAGGTTTCCGAGAGTACCGTAACGGCCATTTCGTAACGCTTAGAAACATTTAAACAACGAACATCGAAATAACCGCTCGCCAAATTTTGAATTTGATCGCCAACATCTATTTGTGCGTCAGCAGGAAAATGAATCACTAACGCCTGCCCAAAGCCTACGTCGGCTAAAGCTAAACGGCTGTTTGAATTAATGTGTGAAATACGTGCATCGATCATGTTGTGTGCCCCCGCAACTAAAGTTTGTTTTCGTCGGTAGTGCTATACCCCGCGAATTTGAAAGCATTATAAAGGGCGGCTTGACCTCTGGATGCGAGTGAACGATGGCATAGCATGTGAGACATTGCTGACAAAGCTGTAAGTCATTAGAGTCAAAACGTGATCAACGCCACATTTCGGGTGTTTTCTCAATTCGGTCTACGTTTACGTCCTCCACCCTAATAGCCTCGAGCACCGCAGCGATAACGACCATACTGCAGCCTACCCATTCCACAGGCATGAGCCTTTCACCAGCGATAACAAGCGCAGAAATAACCGCTACCACTAACTCTACGATGATAATGATGGACGACCGCCCTGCTTCCATCTGCGTCACAGCCCATTGCGAGCCAATATTGGCCACCATAAGCCAGCACAACGTGTACCCTACAAGCCAGCCCCAATGAGCCAATGGAACACCATGGGGTAAAGGTTGTACGTTGGTGATAACGAGTAACCCGGAAATAAGCGCACAACCCAAAAACATAGCCAGTAGTTTGGTGGGTAATGGCAGATCGGGCACGCCACGAAAGACGATATTGTTGAGCGCGAAACACAATCCAGAAGACAACGCCAGTACATCAAGCCATGATAAAGATGAACTAAAAGCCTTCGTACCCCCCAGCAATAAAAACGCACCCAGAAGTGCTAGTACAACTCCACACCAGCGAATAAGGTCAGGCCGTTCTCCGAGCAAAAGCCAACCACCCAAAACGCCCCACACAGGAAGCAGATAAAACAACACCATCACTCGAATGATATCGCCATACATTAACGCGTAAGTAAAACAGAGGATCGCGCCACCGCCAGCGATAGAAATCGCAATTAACGATCGGTAATGCGTAAGGATCAAAGCCCCACGGAAACCCAAAGGCAAGAAAATAATAGCCAGTATCGCCTGAGAGATTAGCAGCAACGAAATGCCGTTAAAGCCCACTTGCTCTAAGTATTTGAGCGGCAACCAGGATAACCCCCAAAGAACAGAAGCAAAGACAAGAACAATAACGGGAAATGAGCGAGCGCTAAACATTGAATAGTATAACTAGGTGGCTTAATGGAGCATGATTATGCCCCAAAGGTATTCTTCTGATCACCCCTTTCAAAGAAAGCTTCAATATTATCTTTTTCCCACATCGCATCTTGATAGCCTAAATCCATCAGTTCATTGCAGTATTCGCGTGTGAACAACAGATAGCTCGCCGCAGCAGAGCCCCCGCCATGGGCTGTAGCACCAATAGCACGAAGAAAAAACCTTAAGCTAGCAGGCATATGCCGCACACACCGGCCTGCAATTTTATCGAGGGGTTTAGAGGGTGAAATAATAAGCGTATCAACGGGCCGTAAATGATGAGTTTTTTCGCAACGCTGGGCATCAACCAGTTTTAATAAGTGATTCACGCGCTCCAAGTGCTCAATATCGCCCTCTAGCGCGTCAATAAACGCGCTATTAAACATTTGCCCTACTATTTGCGCCATTGAAGGAGAATGTTTAGGCCGAGGTAAATACTTAGGAGCCCCCCAATGAGAGGGATTGCGATTGCCACTCACGCCAATGATAAAAACCCGATCGGCACCTAGATGCAATGCCGGGCTGATAGGAGCCATTTGTCGCATAGCGCCATCACCAAAATACTCACGACTTAACGGTACCGTTGGGAAAACCGTTGGGATCGCAGAAGAGGCCATTAAATGCTCAACGGTTATCTCTGATGGCGTACCCACACGTCTGTATCGCCGCCACCCTCTAAGTGCACTGTTCCCTTGAAAAAAGCTAACGGATTCGCCGGAGTTATACCCCAAAGCCGTAATACATAAAGCCTCCAGATTTCCGTTTGCGATATTCTTAGGTATGTTGTCGAAAGTAATAATACGGGAGAGAAACTCTCTTAACGGCGCATTATCAAGCAGCGCTAAGGGTTTTGAGGTACCGATACCGTGATTAAATAGCGAACCTCCAATTTTTAGAGACCCAGCAATTAACGGCCACCAACCCGCGTGAAATACATTGTCAATTTCGAGGCTTTTCCATGTATCAGCCAAATCTAACGCGCTTTGCCTAAATTCCCCAGAGTGCGACGCTAGAGCGGTCGCATTAATAGCACCCGCAGACGTACCACAAATTATTGGAAAAGGATTATGTAGGTCAGGAAGGATATCCGCCAATGCATTTAACACGCCTACCTGATAGGAGGCGCGAGCACCACCACCAGATAGAATAAGAGCATTTGTTGACATTGGCGTTCATAACTTAAATGGGCTTAACATTAAGTGTAGCGCCTTCGTAGCCAGTTACCTCTACCAATACACCACTATCAAGGTCTGTATCACAGGAAACAACCCACAGTGCATCATGAATTTGCACTTTACCGACGCCTGCCTTTACCGGCACGAGTATTGCGGTTTTATGCCCTACAAGCCTTGCCATTTTATTGTTTAACATTGGGTCTTCTGTTTCTATGTTATTGGGCCGTACAAATTTCCAATACATGTACGTGGTAACAACAGAAAGTACGCCGAAAATAACAAATTCAACGGGCCAAGGTTGTTCCGTCATCCCCGAAATACCCGCCGTGATAAGTGCAGAAACCCCTATCGACAGCAAGAAGCCTCCTGCGCCAAGAAGCTCCAGCCCCAACAACACCAATCCAATGGCTAACCAGAACCATGGCCCTACAATTTCAGACAACGACTGATCCATGTAAAGCCCTTATTTCTTAACATTATCGAATAATTCTTTAATGCCGCTAATAGAGCCAATTACACTCGAGGCTTCTATTGGCATTAAAACGACCTTACTATTGTCTGCTGCTGCAATTTTACCCAGTGCGTCGACATACTTTTGCGCAACAAAATAATTAATTGCTTGCTGATTACCCTCAGCAATAGCAACACTAACATCTCGCGTAGCTTTTGCTTCAGCCTGAGCTTCACGTTCACGTGCTTCAGACTCCAGAAATGCCGCTTCACGCTTACCTTGCGCACTCAAAATTTGCGCCTGCTTATCACCCTCGGCAACTTTAATTGACGACTCACGCTCACCTTCTGCTCGTAATATTTGCGCGCGTTTTTCTCGCTCTGCTTTCATTTGATTTGCCATCGCATCCACAAGGTCGCGTGGTGGCCGAATATCTTTAATTTCAATACGTGTGACTTTTAAGCCCCAGGGGTTAGTAGCTTCATCCACTTTAATCAACAACGCAGTATTAATGGCGTCTCGATTCGAGAGCATTGCGTCTAGCTCCATAGACCCCAGCACCGCACGAATATTCGTCATCACCAAGTTCTGCATGGCTCGCGGCAAGTCATTAACTTCATACGATGCCTTAATAGAGTCGATAACTTGGAAAAAACATACGGCATCGGTAGTCACCATCGCATTATCGGCACTAATCACTTCTTGGGGTTCAACATCAAGTACCTGCTCCATCACGATTTGACGATGCCCAACAGCATCGACAAACGGAACTATAATGTTAAAGCCAGGTTTTAGTACGCGAATGAAGCGCCCCCAACGCTCTACAGTCCATTCTTCACCCTGCGGAACACTTTTCCATCCTTTAAATATGACGACAACGACAAACGCGATAAATATTATCGCGACCAGATTGAGATCTACCATACTAACCACTCCTGTTAAACATTATCGTTATGATAACGTAACTATTTTCCCTATAGATACCCTGTAAAACAGGTTTAACTATAAGCCTTCCATAGAGCATATTAATCTCTAAGCTCTCGCCTTAAAATTTTCCCTACGTTAGTTTTAGGTAAAGCGTCTCGAAACTCAATAATTTTCGGCACTTTGTAGGCCGTTAAATT
This sequence comes from Teredinibacter purpureus, assembly GCF_014217335.1. NCBI lineage: Bacteria > Pseudomonadati > Pseudomonadota > Gammaproteobacteria > Cellvibrionales > Cellvibrionaceae > Teredinibacter > Teredinibacter purpureus. Next base: position 3,363,838 of record NZ_CP060092.1, read on the forward strand.
TTTACGGCAAAAATTATAAACCTCTTCTTCTGTAAGCTTGTTATTCACCGCGACGACGAACAACTTAACAATTTCACCACACTTTTCATCAGGGATACCAATTGCGGCTGCTTCGACAATTTCAGGCATTTGAGTAGCTGCGTCTTCAACTTCATTAGGGTAAACATTGAACCCAGAGACTAGTATCATATCTTTTTTACGATCGACAATTCGAATACAGCCATCGCTGTCTATCTCGGCTATATCGCCTGTTTTAAGCCAGCCATCGTCCGATAATACTTTATTCGTCTCATCTTCGTTGTTCCAATACCCCTTCATAACTTGCGGCCCGCGAACACACAGTTCACCCGGCCCGTCCGTTACAGGCTTGCCGTCATCGTCGAGCAATAATATTTCCGTTTCGTTTACCGCAGTTCCAACGGTGCCTCGTCGAATATCATCGATTCTATTGCTGCACACCACCGGCGATGTTTCGGTCAACCCATATCCTTCGCAAACATCGCACCCTGTTACCGCCTTCCAAGTATCAGCGGCGTGATCAGTTAAAGCCATGCCGCCCGAAGACGTCACTTTAAGGCTAGAAAAATCTAATGCTTTGAACGCTTCATTGCGTGCCAGTGCCGTAAACAAGGTATTGAGGCCCACAAAAACGGTGAAGGGTTGAGCGGCCAACGCTTTGATCATTGAATTGAGGTCGCGAGGGTTTGGGATGAGCAGATTGTGCTCACCAAGACAAAAACCCGCTAAGGCGTGAATATTTAGTGCATAAATATGGTACAAAGGCAAACAAGCTACAAACGTTTCTTTGCCTGGAACAAAAGCGTTCTCCAATTGACAAAGCGTTTGCCAAACATTAGTTGTCACGTTTTTTTGCGTTAACATCGCGCCTTTCGATATGCCCGTTGTTCCTCCGGTGTATTGCAACACCATAAGAGAGTCATCGCTAAAGACGGGTCTAGCAAATGGTTGGGCGGCGTTTTTCAAGCATTGTCTAAGTGACACCTTATTCTCAAATTCAAAAGGTGGCACCAATTTCTTAACGTATTTAACAACCGAGTTAATCAATAATCGCTTAGGCGTTGGATGCAAATCAGCAAGATTTGTCACTATCACCGTTTCTACTTCGGTTTGCTTCACAATACTTGCGGCATTGTGCGCAATATTTGACAGCACAATAAGTACTTTTGCGCCGCTGTCTCGAAGCTGATGCTTAATCTCCCGAGGGGTATAAAGAGGATTGGTGTTGACCACAACCAAACCTGCTCTCAATATCCCATAAAGCACGACCGGAAATTGCAGTATGTTTGGTAATTGAATCGCAACACGATCACCTTCTGATAAATTGAGATCATTGCGTAAATAGCTGGCAAAGCGATTACTCAAGTCATCCATTTCTCGGTAGGTTAATGTTTGCCCCATGCAGGTATACGCTGGTTTATCCGCATAGACCTCAAATGAGTGTTCAAGAAGTTCAAGTGTGTTGTTATATCTTGGTATCAATGAAGACTCCTAAAAATAACTGAATAGTAAATTAATGACTGAGGGTGGTTGCTCGAGATATAGGCCCAATTATGGGCTATTCTCAACGTCTTACAATTATTATATGGATTCAAGCGTTGGTAATATTCCTCTAAAGCATAAATATACGGTATAAGCGGTTCGCTTCGGCTATATTGCAACTAAACACTGTGTTCACTTCGCTTTATTAGCGCTTCTAGGTATTCGTTAATTGTTCATTTCACGCACCTAAAATACAGCAAAAAAGTTTGGGGGTTGTTAGAAACAATAATCGAAGCCAAAAAAAAGAGTGAAGATCAACTCTCACTCTTTCTTGATACAACCCCACTCTATCGCTGGGAACAACGCAACCTATATTTAAAATTGCGCCTCGTCCATCGACATGAGGCTGGTAGCACCCGCTTTAATAGTCGCCTGTAAGGTTTTAGTTCTAGGCAGTAAACGAGCGAAGTAGAACTGAGCCGTTTTAACTTTCGCTTCATAGAAACCCATCTCCGCCTCATTCGAGGACGTTAACGCCACCTTAACCGCCCTCGCCCACAAATATGCTAGCGTCACATAACCTGAAAACATAAGGTAGTCGACCGACGCAGCTCCCACCTCTTCAGGGTCAGCAATCGCCGCCAAACCAACGTGCATAGTCAAGTCCCCCCATTCTTTATTGGCCTCAGCCAATGGGGTAATGAATTCTGACATGCTTGGGTCGTCTTTGTTGGCTTCGCAAAATTTGTGTATTATTTTGGTAAAACCTTTTAGCAGTTCGCCCTGGCTCATAAGAACTTTTCGCCCTAGGAGATCTAGTGCTTGTATGCCGGTTGTGCCTTCGTAAAGCATTGAAATACGGGCGTCCCGTACATTTTGCTCTGCTCCCCACTCCCTTATATAACCATGCCCGCCAAAACATTGCATACCCAAATTGGCTGATTCAAAACCCGTTTCCGTTAAGAATGCTTTTGCTATTGGCGTCAGGAACGCAAGTAAATTCTCCGCATTCTGCTTTTCCTCACCCTCTGCATGATGCTCCACATCAACTAATTGAGCAGCATAGTAGATAAGCATACGCCCACCTTCGGCAAACGCTTTTTGTGTAAGTAACATACGACGAACGTCGGGATGAACAATAATGGGATCTGCAGGGCCAGTAGGATTCTTCACACCCGAAAGTGACCGCATTTGCAACCTGTCACGGGCATAGGCTAGTGATTGCTGATAGCCTAACTCGGCATGCGCCAAACCTTGTATGGCCGTACCCAAACGGGCCGTATTCATAAAGGTAAACATACAATTTAGGCCACGGTTTGGTGGGCCTATTAGATACCCCTTTGCACCATCAAAATTTAGGACACAGGTGGCATTACCGTGTATACCCATTTTGTGCTCAAGTGAACCACAGTTCACTTGATTGCGTTCGCCTGCATCACCATTTATATCCGGCAAAAACTTTGGAACTACAAATAGAGAAATACCTTTGGTGCCTTCTGGCGCATCGGGAAGCCTAGCCAATACAATATGGATTATATTGTCCGCCAAATCGTGCTCACCTGCTGAGATAAAAATTTTAGAGCCGGTAATAGCATAACTACCATCGTCCTGCGGTTCAGCTTTAGTTTTTAACATCCCTAAGTCTGTTCCGCAATGCGCTTCAGTCAAGCACATTGTGCCTGTCCATGCGCCTTCTACTAACTTTGTAAGGTAAGTACTCTTTTGCTCATCGGTTCCGTGAATTTCGAGTGTATTCATGGCGCCGTGTGACAAACCGGGATACATCGCCCAAGACCAGTTGGCCGTACCAGTTAATTCACTTAAAACGGTACCCAATGATTCAGGAAGACCTTGCCCTCCATGTTCTTGGGTATGACACATCGATGGCCAACCGGCCTCAACATATTGGTCATAAGCTGCCTTAAAACCTTCGGGTGTTGTCACAACACCCTCGCTTAATGTACAGCCTTGCTCATCGCCGATGCTATTGAGCGGGGAGATAACCTTTTCACAAAACTTAGCGCCTTCCTCTAGCACAGCTTTTACCAACTCTCGCGAAGCATCTTCGCCACCGGGCAACTTGGCACAATGCGCTTCGTAGCCCAGCAATTCGTAGAGTGCAAACTCTATATCTCGTAATGGGGCTTTGTAATCCGACATCCTGGCATCCTCTTTTGTGTATGCATACTCTACAGCTTAGTATCAGTCTTTAAGCAATGGCAAACAGTGCGCTAAAAGCACTTTTGATTAAGGCGTATAGAGTTGCGCAGAGTCGAACATCTTACAATTACCAATTCGCGCGACATGAGTATCAATATTTCAACTTTATAACTGTATTATTGACTTTTTGAAGGCGGGAATTGCGCTAACAAACCGGAAAGTTGGCGTGTGATTCTTGCTTGCCGAGCTTCAGGCGTACTATTTCTTTTAACTTTTCCCTCAACGGTTCCACGCCATAACACTTCGTTAGTTTGGGCATCCAACACATCGACAATAATACTGCCTTGCTGATAGTACGTGTTTTGACTAGGGGGCGTGCTATAACCATAGTTATAGCCAAAACCTCCTCGGTATACACCAAAGGAGGCGTTGTAATTGTCTACGCGCATACGCTCTTCAACAATCAACACATGGCGCACATGAAAATCAGCCTGCTCCTTATCAACTTCACTGTATCGCTCAGCGAAAACATTTTTTAACACTGAGGCAATACGATCAACTTCTAACTCCGATACTTTTGGGTTTTGATAATGCGTTTTATCAAATTTCAACACGGCAAAAGATTCTAGTGTTGAAAAATCATACTCCGTACGATAATCAACGGCAGGCTGACGAGTTGCACAACCACTCATCATCAATATTAAAGTGACACATAGCAATATAGAACGGTTTAAAAACATTACATTATTCCTCGGAACTTATTATTTCAACGAGCAAAGTAGTACTGCTCGTTATAAACCCCCAAAATATCCTGCTCGTGTATAACACTATTTGTCTTTGTATTATTATTCGCAGCAGAATTTGGGGTTCGGCGGTTTGCTAAGCTTTTTGATTCAATCGCGCTCGGTATTCACCCGGCGTTTGCCCAGTCCATTTTTTAAACGACCTAAAAAAAGCACTAGGCTCGTCGAAACCTAATTTTTCTGCAATATCTGAATTAGACAGCTCAAGACAGGAAAGATAGTAAATAGCAGCTTCCATCCGACAGTCATCCTTTAGCTTTTGATAAGAAACAGAATCTTTCGATAACTGACGACGCAGCGTTGTAACCGACATATTTAACTGCGATGCCAGTTGTTCTGCAGATGGCATCGCACGGCTCACATCACGTTTTAATATATTCCGAACACGCTCGCCAAAGCTGAGTTTGAGGGAATCTTCAGTGACTAAATGATAAGGCGCTGTGCGCAAAAAAGACAAGAGCGAATCATGGTCTTGCACTAACGGAAAGTCTAAACACTTAACGGGAAAGCTGAAGCCATTTTTCGGTGCATCATATTGTATATTGACGTTCTGCGCGTAGGCCAGAGGCTCTACGTTTTTTCCCGCAGGATAGGATAACTGTAATGTCACTAGTGGTATCGTTTTACCCGCAAGCCACTCGGTAAACTTGTGCCAAGCAATTATCGATGTAAGCATATACGAAGGGTCAGCATCATTAATAAGCGCATCATACTCCTCCACCGAAATTGAATGAACCGGTGCCATTGATACACTGGCTATTTGCTCATCCACATCTAATTTAAACCGTACTTTCATTCCCCGGCATATTTCGGAAAACTCACCGGCACGAATAATAGCTTGCTGCAGGTTAGCGCACGTTAATAACGTAAGACACATCATTCGAAAAGAGCCAAGAGGCACTTTGCCCCCAACGAACATCCCAAACCATTCATCTTCTGCCGCACGCATAACAGCCTGATACAACAGCCCATAGCGCTTACCCGATATCTCTCTACGAGACTGAAGACTTACCCAGTCAAGCTCCGCTTGGTTTAAAATATCATCACGATCGCAACCTGACGCTTGCGCCTGCTCCAACAAACGAATAGCGTAATCACTAGGGATCATTGAATCTTTATTGCTCATGGCAATTCATTTCCCTTCCCCGCCTTTGGTGGCGTTGGCTGCGATACCAACTGATCACGATCGCGCCTAACGGCCAACCAGCGTAACAACAAAGCTAACGGCGCGGTTATAACGAGTATTAACACTAGCGCCGCCAAACAAATCCAAAAAATGGTCAGTAATTTTTCTACCGGATAATTAAAACGAGTAACCATCATCCAGAGTGCAGCAGCGCACGCAAAAAGTGTGACGAAAAAGTTATAACGTTTGTTAACTTTAAAATTAATTTTCAATCTACATTACGTCTCTAGTGGTGATGTTCAATTTTTACAAAAAAGTATTTTCTTGAGTCCACTCACACTGAACTTGCTGTATCCCTGCACCCGGCGTATGGCTGTTCGCCCTACTTTCCCAGGTAAAAGTGTGTGTGCCCGTCAATTCGGTTTCTAAATGTACAACAGCAGACACCCAATACATTTTATTGAGTAGTGTCTCAAATTTTTCCATCCACTGCGCCCATTCATACTCTATCGCCTTATAAGACGCACCAAAATGCATTACCTCTGTTTGATAGTGCTCTGTGCCAGTTTCCATATGGGGAATGGCAAACATTTCTTGGCAAAGGTACGGCCATTCATCCGCCTTCGGCAATGACAACATTGCACTACGGTTAGCCTGACGCCTCATCGCGTCATCTTGATAGTGCACTGCATCTTTAATACATCCGTAAACAATTGATTCTTGATCCATTATGTCGACCCCGTCCTTAAAATGGCCACCACCACGAAGAATCTAAACGGTCTTCGCATTTGTTGAGCTGTGCCTGATACATCTTCGCCCGCTTATCAACCTTTCGGGCAACAGCGGTTAGCCAGGCCTTCTTTTTATAAGTACCGCGTTTATAGCCCCCATGACCTTCATGGTAAGCCAAGTATAATCGGTAGGTATCATTCGCCCGAATACCGGCTGAAGTAACGCTAATATGATTAAACCACGCAACAAAATCGATTGAATCTCCATACTCGTCGCGATCCGCGCCCCAACTCCCTGTCTTATCCTTGTACCAATCCCATGTCTCGTCTTTCGCTTGAGGGTAACCATAAGCGCTACTTTTACGAGGCCCTGGTATAAAACCAAGAATTTTCGTGCGCGGCGGTTTAGCTTTAGGTACAAACCGACTTTCTTGATGCATGATAGCCATGTTTGTGGCTATAGGAATGCCCCACTGCTTACTCGCCTTCTTTGCCCTTTTATACCAGCCATCTTTTTCGTCGAATATATGGCAAATATTATCCTGATGTTTCGGTGGTGTAGATACACACCCTGTAAGTAATAAAAACGTTGATACTACAACCATCAATATTGACCGTGCCGTAATTCCCTTTAGCTGCACTACCGTCACGCTCATCATTATTATAATGTCTCTATAAATTCAATGAAGGTCGCTTCGTCCATAATTTGAAGCCCCAAACTTTCGGCTTTTGTTAATTTTGACCCAGCGCCAGGCCCCGCAACCACACAATGTGTTTTTGCCGACACGCTGCCAGCAACCTTCGCACCTTTTTTCAATAACCGCTCTTTTGCTTGGTCACGCGTCATCTTTTCTAGGCTACCGGTCAAGACGAACGTTTTACCCTCTAACGGCAACGATTTCCGTTCAACAGGTTCTGTTTCTGGCCAATGAACACCTGCTATTTTAAGGGATTCAATTGCTTCAATATTGTGTGGTTGCCGAAAAAAGTCGTAGACATAATGCGCCACTATTGGGCCAACATCATCGACACTCTGTAACGCCGATTCTTCAGCAGCGATTAACCCCTCTAGCTTGCCGAAATGTTGCGCAAGATTACGAGCGGTTGCTTGCCCCACCTCTCTGATACCCAGTGCAAATAAAAAACGGGGTAAAGTTGTCGATTGAGACTTTTCGAGCGAACGCAATAGGTTCTCTGCCGATTTACTGCCCATGCGCTCTAATCCTGCTATGGAATGGCCCTCTAGTGTAAATAGGTCGGCCACTTTATTCACAAGCCCTTCATCAACGAACTGTTCTACGAGCTTATCGCCTAAGCCGTCAATATCCATCGCTTGACGGCTTGCGAAATGTTTAATTGCTTCTTTGCGCTGAGCTTCGCACACCAACCCACCACTACAACGGGCAACCACCTCGCCTTCTAATGTTTCAACAAGCGAACCGCAAACGGGGCACTCGCAGGGAAATTCTATTGGCTCCCGTGATTCACCCATATTATTCGGTACCACAGCGACAATTTGCGGTATAACATCGCCCGCACGCCGAACAATAACAGTATCACCTATACAGAGCCCCAAACGATCTATTTCATCACGGTTATGAAGTGTCGCGTTTGAAACCGTAACACCGCCGACAAAAACAGGCTCTAATCTAGCAACAGGGGTAATGGCACCCGTACGGCCCACCTGAAACTCTACCGCATTCAGGCGGGTCAACTCTTCTTGTGCGGGAAATTTATGTGCAATGGCCCAACGCGGCGCACGTGAAACAAAACCCAATGTTTTCTGAAGCGCAATACTATCAACTTTAAATACAATGCCATCTATATCAAATGGAAGCGACGCTCTTTCAAGCCCTAAACGAGCAAAATAATCGAGACAACCTTGCGCGCCCGTTACCACGTCAAGCTGCTCGCTAATAACAAAACCCCAAAGCTCCAGTTGTCGAAGTATTGCACTGTGCGTTGAAGGTAAATGTCCCTCCACATAACCAACACTATACGCACACATGATTAACGGGCGTGTTGCGGTAATAGAAGGGTCCAACTGCCTTAAACTACCCGCAGCAGCGTTGCGCGGATTAACGAACGCTTTCTCCCCTTTAGCCACTTGCCGTGTATTAAGCGCTTCGAAGCCTTTTTTGGGCATGAAGATTTCTCCACGCACCTCGAGCACAGAGGGAAACCCTGCGCCAACAAGCGCTAACGGTATAGAACCAATGGTGCGTACATTTTGCGTAATATTTTCGCCCGTTGCCCCGTCACCCCGTGTAGCGCCTTGCACTAAAACGCCATCGCGATAGAGCAAACTTACAGCAATGCCGTCATATTTCGGTTCACAACTGTATTGAATAGACGCATCGCTCTTCACGCGCTCTTTAATACGCTTATCAAACGCGTGCATATCCTCATCACTGAAGGCGTTATCGAGCGATAACATGGGTACTAAATGTGTAACAGATTCAAACTCAGGGAGAGGTTTGGCTCCCACTCGCTGGGTTGGTGACGTGTCGTCACGCAGCGAGGGGTAAGCCTCTTCAATCGATTTTAATGCCTGAAATAACCGATCATATTCTGCATCCGGTAATTCTGGCTGGTCTAGAAGGTAGTATTGTTTACTATGATAATTGAGCGTCGAAACCAGTTTGTCTCGATGCTCTAACACCTTTGTCGGAACCGACAATTCGGGGTTGCTCATGATTGTATTTCTCGAATGGGCAATGCTTAAGCTCGAGTGAGCCGCTGCTTTCTTTCATATTCCACAACAAGTTCACGATCATAATCTATCGTTTGCTGCGTCATTACGCTGCGATTCTTATCTTTTAATTCGCCATTTAATGCAGCAGCTAACGCTTTTGCCGTTGCTGCCAAATTATCGTACGCACGTATGCTTAACCCATTGGGAATCTTTCCTTCTTCGTCGGTAATTTCGAGCGGCAAACTTAAAAACAAACTCACACCAGGTGTATGAAAACTTTTCATTTGTGCGAGACTAAACGTACCGGGTACCACCATGTTAGCGAGACTGAAAAGTACCGGCCCATCGCCATCATCGTTTACGTGCCTATGAAATATATCCATAGCGCCTAACCGCATACCCTGCTCCATAAGAGCGGCCAGTAACGCATCACCGTCAAACCGAGCGCTGGGTTTGGCCATTACATTAATAATAAGCACTTTATCGGGTTGCAAATACTTTGTGTTGTCGGCTGTATTGTCGATTGTACTCGCAGAAGTTATCTCCGCTTCTACTGGCGAATGGTCAGGCTCATGATGATTTTCAAGTATAACGCTAGGCGCTTCTGCAACAGGCTGTTCTTCATGTTCTACCGTGGTATCGATATCTTTAAGGTCACCTAAAATAGGCTCATTAACATGTTCTATTTCATCTTCTCCTGACGCACGCTGTTCGGCTTCGGACAAATCTTCGGCTACAGAGTCCATCAGCATAGGAACATGCTCATCTAGATTGAGCGTCACCTGCTCTGGAATCCTGTTGGGAGCGCCGATAGTTGTCTTCTTCGCCAGGTAAGTACTCTTGAGCGATTCATTAATACTGCTGACATGGTCGGGATCGCGATATCCAGCCACTCGTGCACCACCACGCGGAAATTCGCTAGAGCTAACCGAGACTTTCCCTCTATCGGCTTCTTTTGCTTTTTTGGATATTTGCAAATTTTCACGCCTAGATTGCCTCATACGCCGAAATCCATCCAGCAATATACCGACAATAAGCAAAACGATGATGACCGTTAACCAATCTCGCATGCCGCTTATTTTCCCCCTAAACTTTTGTGTTCTAAATTAATCATGCAACATTTTCTATTACTGCGTTTCAAAAAAAATGACGTTAAGTTGATGCCAGTTCTGCTGCGGCTTCAACATCAACTGTTACCATGCGAGAAACACCCGGTTCATGCATGGTAACGCCCATAAGCTGCTGCGCCATTTCCATGGCAATTTTATTATGCGTAATATAAATAAACTGTACTTGGCTCGACATTTCTTCCACCATTCGGGCGTAACGTCCAACATTGGCGTCATCCAAAGGCGCATCAACCTCGTCTAGCATACAAAACGGCGCCGGATTTAATCGGAATATTGAGAAGACTAAAGCAATGGCTGTTAGCGCCTTTTCCCCACCAGACAACAAGTGAATAGTGCTATTTTTTTTGCCTGGTGGTCTCGCCATAATAGCGATACCTGTATCGAGCATATCGTCGCCGGTCAACTCTAGATAAGCATGCCCACCACCAAACACTTTAGGAAACAACTCTTGTATCCCAGTATTTACTTGATCAAACGTCTCTTTAAATCGCGTTCGTGTTTCTCTATCAATTTTCTTAATGGCATTTTCTAACGTTTCCAGCGCTTCGCTCAAATCGTCGTTCTGCGCATCCAAATAATTTTTTCGTTCAGACTCTGTTTTGTACTCATCAATTGCCGCTAGGTTGATTGGCCCTAGACGCGCAATACGATTGCCCATTTTTGTTAGCGACTCTTCAAGTAACGCCTCGTCCTCATCATCGTCAAGCAAAGACAGCACAGTAGCCAAATCGTATTCTTGTTCGACCAACTGCTGCTTGAGGCCTTCACTTTGAACATCTAGCGTTTGTGCATCCAAACGTGCTTTTTCGAGCTCCACTCGAATGCCACCAATCGTGGATTCAATTTGGTGCCGCTGCTTTTCAATATCACGTAAGGCCGACTCAACCGTTTCTACAATCTTTCTAGTTTCAGTCAATTCCTGCTCAACAGTAATACGCTTTTCGAGTGACGCTTCTAAATCTAGCTTATGCTCTTCAACTGGTTCACGATTTTCTTCCAAAGACCCTTTGAGGGTTTCACGCCGCTCTTGCATTCGACCCATCTGGTCTTGAAGTCGTTGAATGCCTTGTTTAATGGCATCCACTTGCGTTTTTAACGATTGGTGCCGCATTGCAAGTTCGTGAGCACGATCCTTGTCGTGACGAGCCTTTTGGCGGGCTTCGTCTAATTTACCGCGTATGCTGTCTCGTCTGTGCAGCAACGCCTCTCTTTCGGCAGTATCTGTCTCCATAGCTGAAATGGAAGCTTCGAGCAACGTTCGCGCGTCAACAAGGTTGACAGATTCAGCATCCATCTGTGCTTGAGCGTCAGCGATATCACGCTGGGCGCGTTCGCGACCCTCAGTGACTTGATCTACTTTTGCCCGGCTCGAGCTGAGCGACGATTTCGCCTCATTATACTTCCGCCCTAAGTCATCAGCCTCTCGACGAAGATTTTCGCGCGCTTTTTCACTATCACTATTGCGTAATTTTGAGGTCTCAACTTGTTCGATAAGGGTTTCGATGCGCCCTTCGAGCGCCTCAATATGTAAACTGAGTTCGTCCAATTCTTTTTGGCGAGCAATTACACCTGCATTGGCGTCATCCGCCTTTACAACCTTTAGCCAATTTGAACCCAACCAAATTCCGTCTTTGGTGACTATCGATTGGTCCGCACTTAGAGCTTTGCGCTTAGCGAGAGCTTCAGCTAAATCCTCGGCAACCAGAATACCCGCCAACGCTGACGACAAATTTACGGGAGAGCGTAACTTAGACAGTAACGTATCTGTGCCAACCGAATCGGTTACCAATGTCGCGTCAAAAAATGTCATTTCGCCCGCGTCAAAACTATTTAAGGACTCGCTAATAGCGTCGAGTGTACTTTCCATACAGACGGCCTGAAGTGTGTTTCCAAGCACAACCTCAACCGCGGTTTCCCACCCCTGTTCTACCTCTACTTTCTCGGCCAGCCTCGGATAATCTGCCAGCCCCTGAGATTCTAACCACTGCGTAGTTGAGCCCGCCGCTTGACCCAGCGACGCCTGCTGAAGCGTTTCGAGTGACGCATGCCGCCCACGGGCGCGCTGAATGTCCGACCGCAACAAATCACGCTCTTCCGTAAATTTGTGCTGTGCGTCGCGCGCTTCATTTACAACGTCGGTAAGGGCTTCAACTTGCTCTCTTTTTTCTTCCGCTGAAAGCTCTAGTGTTGCCAGCTCTTCTTGGAGAATCTCTATATCGTCGGCAACATCATCGATAACGAGCGCATCTCGCTCAGATTTCAACCGATCCATTCTCTCCAGTAATCGCGTTTGTACCTGTTCGAGATACTTAATACGAGACTGCTGAACTTCAGCCTGCTGACGTGGCTCAGCGGCCTTCAAATTAAATTGATCCCAGTCTTGCTGCCACAGATGCATAGACTCCTCAGCCTCAACGAGAATAGAACCAGACTCTTCTTCGGAACCCTGCACCAACTCCAGCTCCGGTAGTATTTCAAGCAGCTCAGCTTCCCAACCTTCAGCTTTGGCCATATCAACGGATAAATGTTCCTGAGCTTCCGTACAATCTCGCTCCGTTTGTTCTAGGTCTATACGTAATTGACGCTCACGCTCTTCCGCATGCTGGATCGCTTGTTCAATACGCGTAATATCGGAACCAATAGCGTAGTAACGGCCTTGAACTTCGTTGAACGTGTCGCTTTTCTCCGTATATTCCGCTCGATACTTTTCGATATCCGCGTCATGGCGCACCTGCTCCGTTACTCGAGCTTCAACTTTAAGCTCCAACTCTTTGATTTCTTTGTGCTTTTGGTCTGATTTAAGCTGTAATTGCTGATAACGCAGGGCCTGCAGCCTTGCTTTTAGCGCACGCTCTTCTTTCTTAAATTCAGTGTACTTTTCAGCTGATTGCGATTGACGTTCTAACCGTGAGAGTTGCCGTTCGAGTTCTTCTCTAATATCGGCAAGACGCTCAAGGTTTTCATGCGTACGCCGCATACGATTTTCAGTGTCGCGACGACGCTCTTTATATTTTGAAATGCCTGCCGCTTCCTCGATATAAACGCGCAGCTCTTCTGGCTTAGCCTCAATTAATCGAGAAATCATACCTTGTTCGATAATAGCGTAGCTTCTCGGCCCAAGGCCTGTTCCTAAAAATATGTCGGTGATATCACGTCGCCGACACTTATTACCGTTCAAGTAATAAATATTCTGGCTCTCTCGCGTGACCTTTCGTTTTATGGCAATTTCCGAGTAACCAGCAAACTCTCCAACAATGGTGCCATCGCTATTATCAAATACGAGCTCAATAGATGCCTGCCCAACAGGTTTTCGACCACTTGAGCCATTAAAAATGACGTCTGTCATCGCCTCGCCACGCAAGTTTTTCGCCGAAGATTCGCCCATTACCCACCGAACAGCGTCGATAATATTGGACTTACCACAACCATTGGGCCCAACTACAGCACAAAGATTACTGGGGAAATTAACGGTGGTTGGGTCGACGAAAGATTTAAATCCCGCCAATTTGATACATTTCAACCGCATATATTTTAGACACCGATTTTGAACTGAACGCCACGCCTTACTATGATGAAGGACTGTATTGGCTAAAAAGGAAAGCCGCCGATTCTACACAGATAGGCTCGGCTAAGCATTACTGAATTTATTAAATTAGAGACTAGCGAGGCGCCTTTACCCTTATGGGATCTGCTCGAAGATCTTAAGCGTTATCGTCTTCGTCTGCTCCGCAACAATTATTGGACCTTCCGAGACTTGCCAATCACCAGACTGGGGTATCGCACTACCAGAGCCAGTTATACGCGCAACAAGCTCCACCTGAGGAAAACTACCCAAATCCATACCGGGCGCCATGGCCATACTATTGTCCAACTGTATTCGGATAGGTAATTCAGACACTTTCAACTTCCGAATGGCTAAAGGCATTTTGGGGCCTTGCCAAGCGCGTGCATAGACAAACACTTGGTCATCCGGCTCTGCATTTACTAAGCTTTTATCAAAGCTTACCGAAACATTTAACACTGAATTCAACGCCACTTCAGGTGTTGTATCACTCTGATGATTAGCTCCAGACTTATTCAACGCTGCTTGTGCCCGCGCAATACCGCCGGTCAAAGCAACTGACGACGGCGAGCTAGGGTCTAGTTGGGACACCGCCAAACTCCAGTGCTCAATTGCAGTTTGGTACTTCCCTGTTTGGAAAGCTTCTATCCCCGCTAAGCCAAGCGCTGTTGGCATTTTTGGGTTTAACTGTAGCGCCAAATGAGTGTTTTCGCTGACCTCCGGCGTAATCGTATTACCCGCGAGCAAGAACAACGCCTGAGCGAGTTCAGCCATCACTTGGGCGGCCCGAGGCTCAATTTCAAGTACTCGCCTAAAAGCTCTAACCGCTTCGTCGTAATCACCCACCTCCGAAGCAACGGTCGCAAGTAAATGCCAGTTATGTTCATTTTCGGGCTTGCTCTCGAGACGAACCTGTAAACGCTCGATAAGCTGCTCACTAAGCTGGTTTCGCTCATCCATTGACGCCGCATGAGCACGTTCTTTAGCAAGCTCGTAGATTGCCCAATCAGGCTTAGCACCCAGCCAACTGTATAATGCTAAAGTGCATACTGGGAGTGCAACCGCTAGCGCGATAACAGGCAGACGGCTTTTAAAGCTCGCAATAATGGGTTTATCCGACTGCGAAGCAGTGCCTTCGTTTTCTATAACCAAGGTTTTATCGAGATCTTGTTTAAGCGCACTGAACTCATTCGCTTCTAGTTCGCCGCGCAGATGTGTAGCCTGAAGCTCTTTTACGTGCTCTTTAAACACATCTTGATTAGCTTCTTCCTGCGCATCTATCAGCAATTCACGCTTCTTTTCTTTACGAATGAAGACTGTGGGCCAAAGAACGAAAATTATCGCCAATACAATTAGCGCCAAGAATCCTTGCCAAAATGCAATTTCCAAAGAACTTCCCCTAAATAGCGTTTAATATCTTGCGGCAGTCACATTGGGCCGCACTCATTATTGTTATAGGTACAACAGCACTACGCCTGAACGTCGCCGCTACCGCTGTCCACTAATCGCCGTCTACGAAAGGCAATCACAACAAAAACACATAACCCGACGAACAACATCACGGCGGGTGCCCACCAAAGTACCAACGTATTATTTTGTATTGGCGGCCGATACAAAACAAAATCCCCGTATCGATTTACCATATACGTCTTTATCTCACTATCACTACGCCCCTCTCGAATCATGCGAGCCACCTCATTGCGCAAATCAATCGCAATGGCTGAATTCGAATCGGACAAGTTCTGGTTTTGGCACTTAGGGCAACGTAACTCCTGCGCTAAACGTTGATACCGTGCACGATCTACTTCTGAGTCAAACTCATAAGCATCAATACCTGCTAGAACATTTTTCGCGCCACAAGCCAATACTCCGATAAAAAAGACCCAATGCAGGTATCGAATAAATGAAAAAACTGTCCAATGATTCAAGTGGAGCACCCTCAACGTTAAATGGCCGACATTATAGCAGCGCGCTCCACTCCAGATACAGCACAGTACTCACACCAACAAATTTGGCCATAAATTCAACAACTTGCACATTCTTTTCTCTACCACGCTTCGCCATGCAACCCATCAACTCAAAAACCCGTAAGAATGTGTCACAAAGGTATTGACCGCCATAAAAGAATCATTACAATAGCCGCTCCTTCGAGGGTGGTTAGCTCAGTTGGTAGAGCGGCGCCCTTACAAGGCGTAGGTCACAGGTTCGACCCCTGTACCACCCACCATATCTGCTTTGCAGTATGGAATCGAAGTTACGCGGCCCGGTAGTTCAGTTGGTTAGAATGCCGGCCTGTCACGCCGGAGGTCGAGGGTTCAAGTCCCTTCCGGGTCGCCATATACAAAAAAGCCCCGCTCTTTATGAGTGGGGCTTTTTTGTATATCACCGTAAAACACTTTCGGTCCAACCAACCCATCTGCACGGTTAAAGCGACACGCCCTTATATCAACAACTATCACAAGCACAGCCAAGTTCGGTGGCACTATAATTCTTATTTGCTCGTTTTTAACGCTTTCACCGGAACGAAAGGCGCAAACAGCGCTCAAAACTCCATGAAATGCCGGCTGCCCACCCCTTAGCAGCAGTACTCTGTGCTATATTTGGCGTATGCTTCTCCTTGCGAAGCGCACGCGACTTCTAACAAACTATAAACGCTGGTTACCCTACGTATGAGATTGATCGCCACTTTTCGTTTTTGCGTTTTATCATTATTACTGCTGCCATTTGCATTAAACGCTTCAATTGTTTCGCCGCTCCAGTACACCAGCAGCCAAGCCGAAACAGTTAAAGATGTCATCAATAAATTACAGTCTCGGCATTATCGCGAACAATCTGTCGACGATCAGTTATCTCAGCAATTCTTAGATCACTACCTTGACACCCTCGACCCCTCAAGAATGTTTTTCTACCAAAAAGACATCGACGGCTTTAGTAAAAATGCCTCCAACTTCGACGACTTTTTCAAGAAAGGCAACTTAGAGCCTGGATTCGACATCTACCATACTTTCAGGCAGCGCCTCGTTTCTCGACTAGAAGGCGTGCTCGAACTACTTGAAGACTCAAATGTTAAGTTCAATTTCACAGAAAAAGATTCCATTAATTTGGACCGTGAAAACGCTACCTGGCCAAACACACGCGCCGAAGCAGACGACCTTTGGTATAAACGATTAAAGCTCAGCCTCCTCAACCTTAAACTTGCAGGAAAAACCGCTGAAGAAGCTCGCACCACGGTACAACGCCGCTATAAAAACCAGTTAAACCGCGTTCTACAGCAAGACAGCGTCGATGTATTCGAGACAATGGTTAACGCCTTAACCATGCTTTACGACCCTCATACAAATTACTGGAGCCAACGCACCTCCGAAAACTTTGACATAAATATGTCACTCTCTTTGGAAGGAATTGGAGCAGTGCTCCAATCAGAAGATGAATTTACCAAAGTCGTGAGGCTCGTAGCCGGCGGCCCGGCAGACAAACAAGGCCAACTCAAAGCTGCCGATCGAATTGTTTCTGTCGGTCAAGGAGATGACGGTGAATTGGTCGACGTTGTTGGATGGCGCCTCGATGAAGTAGTAAACCTTATTCGTGGCCCTAAAAACACCATGGTTAAGCTTGAGGTTGTACCTTCCGACTCGCCCGCGAACACCGTTTCAAAAGTTATTCGCATTAATCGCGGCAAGGTTAAACTAGAAGACCAAGCCGCACAAAAAGCGATTATGGAGTTATCCGACGGGAAATCTATTTTTAAAGTGGGCGTCATTCACTTACCCGCTTTCTACATTGACTTTGAAGCCTACAACAACCGTGATCCGAATTTTAAAAGCAGTACTCAAGACGTATTTGTGTTGCTAGAAGAATTACGCGCTGAAAACGTCGATGGTGTTATTCTCGATTTACGCAACAACGGCGGCGGTTCGCTTCATGAAGCAACTCGCCTAACAGACCTTTTCATCGATCAAGGGCCCGTTGTTCAAATTCGCTCTCCTGATGGCAGGATAAACCGTCACAGCCGCTCACACTCCAAGGCACGGTATCGCGGCCCTCTAATCGTTTTGGTAAACAGATTAAGCGCATCAGCCTCCGAAATTTTTGCTGGAGCTATTCAAGACTATAACCGCGGCTTAATCGTAGGCTCACAGTCGTTTGGTAAGGGAACGGTTCAATCCGTTACGCCCTTATTAGAAGGTAAACTAAAAATCACGGAATCTAAATTTTACCGTGTATCCGGTGATAGCACGCAACACCGAGGCGTTGTGCCTGACATATCCCTCCCCCTACTCATCGACAATGAAGAAGTGGGTGAATCATCTTACGATAACGCTCTACCGTGGGATCAAATACACGCCGTACCGCACGCCTCGTACTTTGATTTCTCTTCTCTTATTCCCGCGCTGACAAAAGAGCATGAAAAACGCGTAAGTCACGACCCAGACTTCAGGTTCATTCTCGATCAAATCGACATAATGAAAGAAAACAAGCTGAATAAAGTAGTGTCTCTCAATGAGAAAGACCGTATTGCAGATAAAGAGCGGCTTGAAACACAAGCTATGGATATAGACAACAAACGTCGCATCGCAAAAAATCTGGCACCTTACAAAAACTTAGTTGAGTTCCGGAACTCCGAGAAAGAATTTGAAGAAGACGAAAAGAAAAAAGCATCCTCTTCAGAGCACAACAAAATCGATGTTGACGGCGACACTCTCTTGATCGAGGCGGGCAATATTCTCGTGGACCTTATACGCTTAACGCCCACAACTAGTACGCAACAAGCGGCCACCTTCTAATCAAACCGGCCCTAGCGCTTAGCTTGGGCCGCTCTTTCTTTTTTTGAAAAACAATACTCGGATTTATAACCGCCATGAAGTGTGTTTCTTTTAATGTAAATAGTATCCGCATTCGTTTACACCAACTGCAAGCCGTTATCGATAAACACAATCCTGACTTTATCGGTGTACAAGAAACCAAGGTAACCGACGAAGATTTTCCTATCGACGCCATAAAAGAGATGGGGTATCACGTCGCCTTTCTTGGCCAAAAAACACATTACGGCGTTGCGCTACTGTCTCGTCACCCCTTTGTTAAAACACAAAAAGGTTTTCCTGGCGACGATGACACCGCACAAAAGCGATTTGTCTGCGGAGAATTCGAAGTGGACGGCCAGCCTATTGTTGTTATGAATGGCTATTTCCCACAGGGTGAAAGCAACGAACATCCTACAAAATACCCTAACAAACGTAAATATTACGAAGATCTACAGCACTACCTTGAAGAAAACTTCTCACCTAAAGACAACATACTAGTCATTGGCGACATGAATATTTCTCATAAAGATATCGACATAGGTATTGGCGACGACAACCGTAAACGGTGGATTCGCTCTGGGAAATGCAGCTTTTTGCCAGAAGAACGCGAATGGTTAGAGCGCCTATTGGCATGGGGCCTTACTGATACATTTAGGCTCGTTAATGGCGCTGCAGAAGGTGAGTACAGTTGGTTTGATTATCGCAGCAAAGGCTTTGAACGGGAGCCCAGACGCGGCCTTCGTATTGACCTTGTGCTTGCAACCGAAAGCCTTACCCAAAAGTGCACTGCTGCAGGAATAGACACTGATGTAAGAGCAATGGAAAAACCTTCTGACCACTGCCCTATTTGGTCGGAGTTTAAGCTTTAATTCAGTTAAACGGCTTTATTGAAACGTCACACTTCAAAGGTAAACGCTCCGTTTCAATAAAGCACTCTTTAATCTTCGCTTACAACCATTAGCGCTAACCAATTCTCTACCACTCTACGCAAATGCTTTTTAGGGTTTGATAAATCGACAAAATCATCTACGCCCAACTCGTAAGCCGTTGACTCTGAAGCGCTAGAAGAAGAGCTGATGCCTATAATTGGAATATAAAACTCGGTACCGTTTTGCTGTTCTATATCACGAATCCCGTCAACAATACGAATAAAAGCAGGTTCTTCATCGCAATCTACCATTGCCATTGCCGGTGATTTCTTCGAGAAAATTTGCGCGATTTTCGACTCATCAGACACAATGGTTAACTCAAATCTTAACCCTTCAAGCATCTCTCGCACCCGCGATTCAGCATTTTCTCGTCGACTAATTAACACCATCTGTTGATAGGTTTCATCCAACGCCTCGACGGGAACATCCTCAATGGGAATATCGATATCGTCAAAGTGGCTATACACTTCCTTGAAAGACGACTCTAATTCATACAGCCCCGATGGCTTGTTAACGACATGAAGGTACTCATTATCCGTAAAACCTTGATTAATCAAAAGACGCTGCTGGCGATCGGTTGCAGCGACCAATTGGTGCGTATAGCGCAATTCGGAATGTTCCGACAACTGTCGATTAAACTCCGCAGCCTCATCGTCCCCCTCCTGAAAATAATAGAAAACACATTCAATAGGCTTTCCATCTTTATAGCTATTCACTAATTGTTGCTGTGCGCGCTTATATTGGGATTCGGTATACACCTCAAACCCCAAGGCAATTAGCTCTCGTCGCTTGATATCGACAATGCGTCTATCGCTCTGAATAAGCATTACGCTGTGGCCATAAAACGAATTTCGATGAAAATCAAGATGACCCGCTTGCTCAGCTATATCGAATTTTGCGTCGAAACGATAAAGATGCCCTTCTTCAGCAATTTCACTCACCTCTATACTGCCATTCATAAGATCTGCCAAACCCTTTGCAACAGCGAACGAGAGGTTTACTCTTGGGACATTTGCTTCGTCATCACCAAAAAAACGTTTCTTGTGTGCTGTATTGAAACTCGAGATATTAATATAAAGTTCGCCAGCTGTTTCATACTCGCGCAGAAATTCCACTTCAATCAATATCACGCCGCTTTCAAGTGTTTTTACATTGAGAGAAATCAAAGTGCGCAGAATTTGAGCCAGCCTTGAGGCATCGCCCTTTAACCGCATTGGCAGTGTTGGTGAAAGTGCCGTTTCAATCCGGACTCCTTCAGCCTCAGAATCGTCGATATATTCTGCCACTATGTGCTGTAGTTCATGCCGAATATTAAATATTTTGTTTTCGAGCGTGAGCTCTTTATTCAAAACACTATTGAAATCACTTACATTGTGGAAAACATTTTGAAAAGATTTTTCGCATTGCCGCATTAGCGGGCGGTTTACCGTCCCTTCATCTAACGCCTGTAAAGCCTCTTTGGAGCGCGAATAAATACGCTGTAAATCATGCCGTAAATACGTTAAAAACTCTCTATTCAATTGAACGCTTGCACGAGTGTCTCGTTTCTCTTCTTCGATAGATTGTGTTTTTCGGGCAAGTGCATAAGCGGCTTCTAATCGCTCCCAATAATTTTCCGAGATTAAACGACATTGGTGCGCTAACACAAAATAGAAAACCAGCATTAATATGCCGTATAGATAGGATGTAAAATAGTCAACAAATAGCGCTGATACTGCAGCTGGCACTAGGCCAATAAATTGATAATAAGATAAGAACTTTTGGTAAGGTGCAAACGCATGCGCAGTTGTTGAAAAAAAGACGACCGTATACAACCACAACAACGGCGCTTCGTTTCGCATCTCTAGCTTTAACGTGATACTCACAAGAATCACGGCCCACCAAAACGCACCCAGTAGTGTTGCAATAAAGTAACTATTTCGCCAACGCTGTGGCGCACGCGGGTACAGCTGATCGAAACGAAAAAGAAAGAAACCACGAACTATTGTGATAAACAATAACCCAATGGTTAGCGTGATGGTTAAATCTCTATTTTCATCAACAAAACGGCCACCTACCAAGCACACTAGATAAGCAACAAAATTGAAGATCAAGCCGCGTCGACTGTATTTCGCCATTCGCGAATCAGTTGTACGCATGATGCTGCGATCTTTTTGGACTTTGCTGGAAGGTAAGAAAAATTTAAACATAAATGCCGAATCCTAGCTTGATCGTTTTTTAAACGCAGCACGTTATAGGGTTACGGCATTTTACTCCTGCTATAACGACAGTAACAAGTTAAGCAGGAGCAATGGCCTGAACGAGCTAAATACTCATTCGGGTGAGAGGTAGCAGGCTATTCGCTTATCTTTGCTGTTAGCTCTGGCAACACATCGAACAAATCACCTACAAGGCCGTAATCAGCAACTTGGAAAATAGGAGCATCTTCATCTTTATTGATGGCGACAATCACTTTCGAATCTTTCATGCCCGCTAAATGCTGAATCGCTCCCGAAATACCAACGGCTATGTAGAGGTCAGGTGCCACAATTTTCCCTGTTTGCCCCACTTGCATGTCGTTGGGCACAAAACCAGCGTCAACAGCCGCTCGAGACGCACCAACGGCACCACCAAGCTTATCGGCCAAAGTGTATAACAACTCAAAGTTATCGCCATTTTGTAAACCACGGCCACCTGACACAACAACTTTGGCGGCGGTTAACTCTGGGCGATCAGACTCTGCCAACTGCTGACTATCAAACGACGATAATGTTTGCGAGCCTTGCGTCTCAAGCATTTCACTGGCTGCGCACCCACCGGTATCATTACACGCATCGAAAGCCGTAGCGCGAACGGTGAGAAACCGAATGGCATCGTTACTTTTAACAGTCGCAATAACATTCCCCGCATAAATAGGGCGCTTAAACGTATCTACCGAGTCAATAGCCATAACATCGGATAATGGCTGACAGTCTTTCAACGCCGCCGCACGTGGCAATGTGTTTTTACCCGCGGTTGTGGCGGCGGCCAACACATGAGTGTAGCTATCCGCTAATGTTGCGATTATGGGTGCAACATCTTCCGCTAGCTGGTGCTCCAATGCAGGCGCTGCGGCAACGATTACTTTAGCAACACCGAGCAGTGAAGCAGCAGCACTCACCACAGAATCAGAGCCGTTGCCCACGATCAATAAATGTACGTCGGCATCGATCTGGAGCGCCGCTGTAACGGTATGTCGAGTGGCCGGTTTAAGGGTTTGGTTATCGTGCTCGGCAAGAACTAATACGCTCATGAAATCACCTTTGCTTCATTCTTCAATCGTTCAACAAGCTCGCTAACATCGGCCACCTTGATGCCGGCCGAACGTTGCGCGGGCAACTCAACCGCAAGAAGCGTTGTCCTTGGGGCTGTGTCTATATTCAAGTCGCTGACCGGCAGTACCTCTAACGGTTTACGCTTGGCTTTCATGATATTAGGTAACGCGGCAAAACGCGGTTCGTTAAGCCGTAAATCAGTGGTAACCACAGCGGGCAATGGCAAAACGACGGTTTCCAAGCCACCGTCGATTTCTCGAGTAACCGTGACGGAAGTATTTTCTACCGACACGTCTGAGGCGAAGGTACCCTGCCCCCAGCCACACAGCGCGGCCAACATTTGCCCCGTTTGATTGTTATCACCATCAATAGATTGCTTACCCAGAATAACTAAACCCGGCTGCTCTTTTTCAACAATAGAATGTAAGCACTTGGCAACGGCCAGTGGCTCCAACGCCTCTGTTGTCTCGATCAAAATGGCACGATCTGCGCCTAACGCCATGGCTGCACGCAACTGCTCTTGTGACTTTGTCGGGCCGACACTCACAACTACAACCTCATTGGCTTTACCCGCCTCTTTAAGGCGAATAGCTTCTTCAACAGCAATTTCACAGAATGGGTTGACTGACATTTTAACGTTGGTGAGATCGACATCACTTCCATCCGAATTAGGCCGGACTTTAACGTTGTAGTCGACAACACGCTTGATTGGCACCAAAATCTTCATGGTAATTTTATACTCCAACTATCTTTTCGTTTTGGGAGGTTCTGTTTGTCTATGATTATAGGCAAGGTAATCGAAGGCTATGCTATTGTCGCGTGCTGAACAAGCGTAAAACCTAAAAAAATGCACGGGTTATGTGTTTTCGACGAAGTTTGTTTACGTCGCGAACTTACTGATCGCAAATGATAGAATCTACGCCAGCTTTTGGTATTGGTCGCACGGTTTACTGCGCCCTATACTTCACCACCCACTATAAAAGAGGCTTATCGTGGCAAAAGAATTTATGGAGTACGACGTTGTTATCGTCGGCGCTGGCCCAGCAGGCCTGAGCGCGGCTTGCCGTTTAAAACAACTCGATAAAAACCTCAGTGTATGTGTTGTCGAAAAAAGCGCAGAGGTAGGCGGTCACATTTTATCCGGTGCTGTTTTTGAACCGCGCGCGCTTCAGGAATTGTTTCCTGACTGGCAAGAAAGACAATGCCCGCTCAATACTGCTGTTAAAAACGATCAGCTTTATTTGTTAAGTGGCGAAGCCTCCGCTTTTAAAATTCCGAGTATCCTTGCACCGAAAACCATGCGCAACCATGGTAACTACATTATTAGTTTGGGTAACTTTTGTCGTTGGCTAGCGGAGCAAGCTGAACAGTTAGAAGTAGAAATATTTCCCGGTTTTTCTGCCGCTGAACTTCTGCTTACGGACAGCAATACGGTTGCGGGAGTTATTACCGGTGACATGGGCGTTGCGTCAGACGGCTCAGAAAAAGACACTTATATGGAAGGCATGGAGCTGCGCGCAAAATATACGATTTTTGCCGAAGGTTCCCGAGGGCACCTTGGAAAGCAATTAATTCATCATTTCAATCTTGATAAAGCCGCCGATGCACAGCACTACGGCCTTGGTATAAAAGAGCTATGGAAAGTATCGCCAGATAAACACCAGCCAGGCTTGGTTGTTCATACTGCCGGCTGGCCGCTCAACGAAAGCCAGTCACATGGCGGTGGTTTTCTTTACCACTTAGAAAATCAACAAGTCGCCGTTGGGCTTATAACTGACCTTTCTTATTTTAACTCTCACGTTAGCCCTTACGATGAGTTTCAGCGTTACAAGCACCATCCCATCATTAAAGCTCACCTGGAAGGTGGAGAACGCGTTGCCTATGGTGCGCGCGCCTTAACCAAAGGTGGAATACAGGCAATACCTCAAATGGTTGCCCCGGGCGCGTTACTTATTGGTGATGATGCCGGAACACTGAACTTTGCCAAGATCAAGGGCTCTCATACGGCAATGAAATCAGGTCTTTTAGCCGCTGAAGCAATTCATTCCGCCTTGGGCAATGGCCTGCAGAACACTCAACTCGATACCTTTACCGCGAGTTTTAACGCAAGCTGGGCTTTTCAAGAGCTCCATTTGCAACGCAATTTTGGCCCTGCCCAACACAAATGGGGAAACCTTATCGGCTCCGCTTATGCATTTGTCGATATCAACATATTCAACGGGCACTTACCGTGGACATTGCGTGACACCACGCCAGACCATAAGACATTAAAGCCCGCCAGTGAATGCACTCCCATTCACTACCCAAAACCGGATGGCGTACTGAGTTTTGACAAACTCTCCTCTGTATTTTTATCGAACACGAACCACGAAGAGGACCAACGCTGTCACTTGCAACTAAACGATGCAGCAATCCCAATTGAGCACAATTTAAAAATTTTTGATGAGCCGGCTCAGCGGTATTGTCCCGCCGGCGTATACGAAGTAATCAAAAATGAAGCCGGTATTCCCGTTTTCAACATCAATTCACAAAACTGCGTGCACTGTAAAACCTGTGACATAAAAGACCCTTCACAAAACATTACATGGATCACGCCTGAGGGTGGCGGCGGCCCCAACTACCCCAACATGTAGCGGTTTATAAACTAACAGAGGTTTATGGCTCGCCGGCAAACAGACCAGCGAGCTGTTGAACATAGCGTTCCGTAGCGCCCTCGAATAAATAAAGCGCCCCATGGTCTTTTGTCAACCCGTAATTCGAGCGGCTAGTAACGAGGCTAGAATTAAGTATCTTATGAGTATGAACGTCGACCAACAATATTTGAAATTGTGTATTGTAGATGCCCAATAAAGACGAGTGCTGGCTCAGGGGCTCTTGTTGAAGAAAGTCAATTAGACGCGGGTACACCAGTATCCGGCTTCCGTTATGACTAGCGGCATTCAGTGCCTGTTCAAGTGTGAAAGTTGCCATTGACGCAGTGGAAAGCGGATAGTGCTTTATAAAAGCCGACTCTAATGCACTCAATAGGGATAACCGGGCTCGATTATATTCGAGCTTACCGCTATTCACAGTATAAGGGTAACCTGGTTTCGCTATAAATAGCGGTGTCTTGGTATCCAAACGCCATCTTTGCTGATGATCTATCTCATGTTTTTCTGACAAGCGTAACGTCTGAAGACTCTTATCAACAACTGACGCAGTATAGGACGCGGTACACCCCCCGAGAAAACAAAGAGTAATAAAGCAGTACCAATGTTTAACAGCTCCAATCAACATATCGAATCCTTACAAGACCGTTATATGTAATCAATCGATCTCATTAGCCGCTTGAGGGATAGCGAGCTTAACAAGACCCAAAAATAGCGTTTGTTAACGTTTTATCGGCGGTAAATGCAAATTATTGAAGGTTTTTTTATGCAGTCTTATCTTGAGCAAATTCTCGACCTAGAAAAACTCGATTCGAACCTTTTTCGAAACAGGCACCACCAAGAAAACTTTAAGGGGACACTGTTTGGTGGGCAGGTTCTCAGCCAAGCATTACTGGCCTGCCATGGAACACAAGACGATCCACGTGGACCAACACTGCCGCACTCACTACATGCTTATTTTTTAAGGGCCGGTAAAAGTGATGCCCCCGTCATTTACGATGTTGAAAAAGTCCGCGATGGTCGTTCTGTTATAAGCAGAAGAGTTGTTGCTCGTCAGTTTGGTCGACCCATTTTTAATATGTCGGCGTCATTTCACTACCCCGAAGAGGGTTTTCATCACCAAACGACATTTCCTGTGGGTATTCCTATGCCTGAGGCATTATTGGAACAACGCTCACCCCCAAGCAGTGAAGACCCTTTACCCGCTCCAGATAAAGGTCACGCCACCACGAACCCCTTTCACCTACTGCCTGTCGATGACGATCTTTTTACCTCGACTAAAGTCCGACCCGCTGAAGCCTATTTTTGGATAAAAACGCGAGAACAGCTATCGCTAGACAAAATAGGGCACTGCGCCGTCCTAGCATTCGCTTCTGACCTTGGGCTATTAGCCACGGCGCTCTTACCCCACGGGACATCCATTATTTCCCCCGACATATTTCCTGCAAGCGTCGATCACGCCATGTGGTTCCACAGCATGGACTTTCGCGCCGACGAATGGTTACTGTGCCATAGCTATAGCCCTTGGGCTGGTGCTGGGAGAGGGTTCGCTCACAGCAGTCTATTTACAAAAGAAGGACAACTCATACTCACAACCGCACAAGAAGGCTTAATTCGACAGGTTTAACCTTACAGATCGCTGCCGACGTCTATACTTTATTAAAGTTAAGACAGGTGAGCGGTACAACATGAATCGAATAAACATAGCTGAGGCAATACATTCATTAGAAGAATTATTAGCTGCACTGAATAACGCCTACTGGGAAACCAGCGATATTCATCGTAAAGATTGTATGTTCGACTTAGTAACTACCCTATTCGGTGAACTCAACGAACTGGCAAAACTTAGTATTTCTGACCACGCTATGACCTACGAGCCTGTAACAAGTGCTTTTCATTCGAGCAATGCCAATTTAAGACAGATTCAAAATAATATTGAAAAATGGTTTCCGCGCACAACGACGGCAAAACAATTGCAAACCGCTATTCCGCCTGTAGTCAATTTGTTTGAATTTAACTGAAAACTCTCTAGGCACTCTTTAGGCATTATGCTCTGACATAATGCCCCGTACCGCCAAACCGGCCCCCTCCATCGCCTTCGTATTAAAATGGCTAAATACCCGCTAACCGGCCAGCCTGCGGCAATGCTAACTCGCACCTTTTTATTGTAAAAACATATAGCTTTGCATTTAAAATAGAGATCCAACTATTAAGAAATGATTTAAAAATAAGCCGCCTTAAAAGTGGAATTACACGAAATATCACCGATACTTGTATGTACCGGCATCACTCATCCCCCCAAGTGTCAGTGTTACCGGTAGAGCTCCTGTAGCTCGTTAAGGATTTATTCCTTAATGTTTCACTCCTAATGGTCCTGGCCCGGCGCTCTCCCCCCAGAAACGCCGGGCTTTTTTTATTGTCAAAAATTTACCTGTCACTTTTCTCTCGAGTAGCGATTATACGCCTTGCGTTTGCATACCATGCCGGCGGGTTTTCTAATTCACCGTCATCTCTAAGCTTCGGGTATTCAAGGTTGTGCTGTTTACAATAGGCTGTTATTTTTGGGTGAGCCCAATGCATAAAACGATCGTCATAAAGACCTTGCTCAAGGCGGGGTATGTCGTACAAGCCTGCTTCTGTGCGCTGTCGATGCGCCTCCATTAGAATGACGGCCGACGCTACCGACACATTAAACGATTCAACCATTCCTACCATCGGCACAACGATATTGTGATCCACCTCACCACGAGCATAAGCACTCACACCGTTAACCTCAGCACCCAACAACAATGCCGTCGGTTTGGTGTAATCTATTTGCCGAAAATCAACAGATTGTTCACACAGGTTTGCCGCGATAACCTGAAAGCCCACATTTTTTAATTGGCAAATGGGTTCGCTTACCGTTGAATAGTGCTTCTGCTGAACCCACTTGTCTGCACTAGCTGCTGCACCACTGTACGTTTGATAGCCGAATTCAGGCATAACGCAATGGATGGTATCCACCCCTACCGCATCACATGTGCGTACAATGGCGGAGATGTTACGGCCTTTATGGACTTCGTCAGTAATCACGGTTAAGTCTGGCTGGCGTTGATCTAGCACAGAACGGATTCGCCGAAGGCGCTCTGGGGTCATACGAGACTCTCCTATCGTTATTTTCGGCAAGAATAGAGGTTCTCTGACTTAAAATAAAATAATCTAAGGCCATATTTCATTTATAAGTCATAAGTGTTCATAAACATGCCAATCAAGACGTGTAGGTTGTCCACATTTCCTGTGGATAAGTTAGTGGATAGAGCTTGGGAAAAACCTTAAGAAGCCCAGAAATACTCGACGCCTTTCAGATTGATCATTTTGCGATCAATTTCTATTTATTGTTATTTATCAATAAGTTAGGGGCTTTACCAAGGCTTTTTTGCTCTCTACGTGCGGTTTTTGTGCAATGTGGCGCAAATTTCTACAGGTAATTTTATGGGTGTGAATAAAACGTTAGTCGCTACTTACGCTCTAGGGCTCATAGTCACACAACTGAAATAAACCAGCTAAAGATGTGGCGTATATTGCTGCGGTAATTTGCGCCAAAGTATTTCGTTATAACCCTGTAATTTTTATTCTCTTTAATTAAGCCAACTACACGCTTGAACAATACATTTATGAAACCCATCGAACAAATCGTAATAACGGCGAATGACCGATTACAACGACATCTTGTCTCCACGTCTTTAGGCGGCCTGTTACCCCGTACAGCATCGGTAACCCCAGCCGCCAATATTGTGAGCCTGGAACGCTGGTTTAATGACATTTGGTTAACGCTACAAGATAAAGCTTACCCTGGTACAGACAAACGCCTACTCAACGACCACGAAGAGTACTTTCTCTGGCTACAAATACTGAACAACCCTGATTTTGAACAACATTTAGAACTGCACGGTATTGCGCTGGGCTCGCTCATCAATAAAAAGCAAATGATTGAGCAGCTTATGCAAGCGCGTTCATTAATGGCGCATTGGCAGCTCAACGATAATGACCTTAACGAATTCAATAATATTGAAACCAAGTTCCTAGCCTCTAGCCTCGATTACTTAACTCGCTCACTTAATCTGTGCAATGGCCTATTGAAAGATGACGCCATCCAAATTGTGGGTGACGCTATACAGAACAACGGTATAAACAAGCCAGCGTCCATACGGCTGCATGGCTTTGTAGAGCTTAGCCCTCTTTGGCAACAGAATTTATCCGCTCTAAGTACAGATATTCAACTAAAGCAGTACATTCAACCGTCTAACGCTACAGCGCCTATCACTCAATATTCGTCGCTTCAACAGGAAATAGAGCATGCTGCGCAGTGGTGTCAATCGCTACTCGGTGAATTGGAGCCAAACGAACAAATAGCTATTATCGTACCCAATCTCGCTACGATACATACAGAGATTGAACAAGGTTTTAACCGCGTTTTTGACCCCGGTTTTATCACCAATCTTGACGCCGAATTTGCGAATGTACCTTATGATATTTCACTGAGCCACATGCTTAGTGATGAGCCTATTATTCATGCCATTTTTGAGCTAGCCAATTTTGCTGAAAACCGGCTAGAACTCGAGTTAGTTCAAAAACTCAATCTCTGTCGCTATTGGGGGCTGGGAAGATCAGAAGCGAGGCATAGAGTTAGCCAACAGCTAGCGCAACGACTTAGCTTTGATGTGTCAAATGCTGATTATATTGATTTACTCTCCTCTGTAGAAACCGCCATAGCTCGAGAAAACAATGAGCACCCTTTTGATCATGATCGCGTATCCACGTTCAGAAAAGACACTCGACAACGCTATCAATCGTTTGATTTGAAAGACGGCAAAAAGGTTATGTGCTCGTTACTCGAAAATTTAGGCTGGCCGGGGCATGTCACACTCAACAGCCGAGAGTATCAAGCCGTACAAAATTTTATGGCTTTACTCGACAAGCTCGCGGGTTACGCTTCGCTATCGGCGCACTCGAAACAGACTCGATCAAACGGCAGAATACGCTTTAACGCGTTTATGAGCCTGCTAAAAGATTTAGCCTCCAAGACATCATTCCACGTGCAACTACCCCCTCGCCCCATACAAGTACTCGGCCTTATGGAGGGGGCGGGAATGCAGTTTGCGCACTGCAGAATGATCGCCATGACCGCCGCTAATTTTCCTGCGCCCCCTCAACCCAACGCGCTAATTCCCTATCACTTGCAAGATAAGGTAAAAACGCCTCGCTCTACGCCTGAACGAGAACTCGAATATGCGGAGAGCTTGCTGTGCGCCTACCAAGAATGTAATCCCGCGCTTGAATATAGTTTTCATTTGTACGACACCCAAGATCAGCCCCAAGAACTAAGCCCTATCATTCCGCAACATAATGCGCAATTAACGCCTATAGAGCCTGACCACCTATCTAACCTCATCGATGCCTATGTCACTAACGCAGCTAACGCAGCTACGCACTACGAAACTATTGACGTTACCTACACCACCCCCTACCCACTCAATAGCGTCATTGATGGCGGGAGCTACCATCTCCAGCTCCACATCGCCAACCCCTATTACGCCTTTGCAACCTACCGCTTAGGTATCCCTAAAAATGTTGAACCCCAATTTGGTTTTCCTGCGTTTATTAAAGGCACCTTGATCCATCAGCTATTGGCGCTTTTTTGGGAGGACTGCCAAAACTCTGATAATTTGGCTGCAAAATCTAATGACGACGTTCAGACATTTTTGAAACGCCATTGCGATGACATCATTCATCAGCATATTTATCGACATCGCTTAAGCATAAGCGGTGACTACCTAGAGGCGTACAAAACCCAGATATGTTTACTCGTTAACAACGCCATACAAATGGATAGAGAAAGAGGAGCCTTTTGCGTACTGGCCATCGAGTCAGACGCGACCGCAGAATTCCTTGGATATCAGTACAGGCTTAAGCTCGATCGGATAGATAAAATTGGTGATGAAACATTCGTCATCGACTACAAAACCGGCTCGAGTAACTTAGCTAATATACAAAAACAGCTGCTTAGCGAGCCACAACTTCCGCTCTACGCCTGTATAGACACTACAAACCCGCACGCAGCTATAGGTTATTGTGAGATAAGGCCCAATCAATGTCGTTATCTTGGTATTGGAGAGCTCGCAACACCCGTACACGGTATTCACCCCCCCGCTACGCTCAATCGCTATGAGTTACCCGCAGATTGGACACAAACTTATACTTGGTGGACATCTATTTTGGAACATTACACTCACACGCTTGCCACGGGCTACAGCGTCAATATTGAACGCAATCCTGTCATCGTGAATTATTACACCCACTTAGCCCCCAGCACTAGATTCGTCGGCCAATCTGCCACCGAGCCGTCGGAGTAACTTATGACGACAAAACCTATTGATTACGCGGTTAGAGAAGCGGCACTGGATATTAGCGAGTCGTTTGCAGTATCGGCCCCAGCCGGTTCAGGCAAAACGGGATTACTGACACTGCGAGTACTTAACCTACTCGCTTACAGCGATAAACCCGAAGAAATTTTATGTATTACGTTTACCCGTAAGGCCGCACAAGAAATGCGCGAGCGAATTTTGGGTGCACTGACGGAGGCTCAACAGCTAAGTCACTACGATATTGATCGCCTTGCTGACCCGCATAAGCGCCAATTAATGCAGCTCGCAAAAAAAGCAGCCGACAACAATCAACAACGTAACTGGCAATTGGAGAAAATGCCGTTTCGGCTAAAGGTGTTAACCATTGATGGTTTTTGTCGAACGTTAACGCAACAAATGCCACTGATGAGTAAGATGGGGGCCAACCCCGCCATTAGCGAGGACGCCACCGCAGCGTTTAGCGCGGCCGTTCGCTCGCTGCTTGAGGATTGCCATTCGCATGGCTGGCCAAAGGCTCTGCACACACTGTTCAACCATTTGGGTGGCGATTTAGATCGATTAGCCAGTTTGCTCGTTTCACTACTCTATACCCGCGATCAATGGCTGCCCCTCATATATCAATCGAGCAACCCAACTAATGAGCAAGCCATACGTAACCTGCTGGAAACCAACCTGCAGCGCTGGGCGTGCGACATACTCCGCGAGCTTGAAGAAGAATTAGCTCCGTATGAAAGCGACTTGTGTGAACTGCTCGATTTCGCGGGCACTAACATGCAAGAAACAGACGCAAGCTCAGCTATAACCGTCTTAGCGGGGGTGACCTGCTTTCCTGATGCACATAATACTCAGCACGCATTGACCACTTTCTGGCAACCTTTCGCAAAGTCTGCGTTAGCATCGTCGACGCAGACATTTCTAAAACGCGTCGACAAACGTCACGGTTTTCCAACCGGCGACAAACTACAAAAAGCGGAATTTACAGCGAAGAAAAAACGTTATGTTGCCCTTTTAAATGAGCTCGCTACTCAGCCGAGTATCTTAGACAATCTCGTCTTAATATCGTCATTCCCTTCACTCGAGTACTCACAAAAGCAATGGGCGGTACTCTCTGCCCTAATGGCGCTGCTGCCTTTACTCGTTGCACATTTAAAGCTGATATTTCAACAATCTGGCGCTGTCGATTTTGTCGAGGTTTCAGAAAGTGCTCGTACCGCATTGGGTGGGTTCACTAACGTTACCGATTTATCACTGAAACTCGACTACCAGCTAAAACATATTTTGATTGATGAATTTCAAGATACTTCTCATTCACAATTGTCGTTATTACAACTACTCACCCGCGAATGGGATTCAGACCCAGACAAAACGCTGTTCGTCGTGGGTGACGGCATGCAGTCTTGTTACGGTTTCAGAAACGCCAATGTAGGCATCTTTTTAGATGTACGCCAAAATGGTCTCGCTGGAAAGCCCTGTGCGAGCGTTGACCTTAGTGTTAATTTTCGATCGACCGACACCATCATTCAGTGGGTTAACGAACATTTTCAAGCTGCATTCCCTCAAGAGGACAATATAACGCTCGGTGCCGTGCGCTATACGCCCTCGTCAGGCTTTAATTCCAACACAGAAATGGCCGCTGAAAAAACAACAAACGCCGATACGAGCTATGTTCGTGCAGTCGGTTTTATCGATCAAGAAAACCGACTGACAGAAGCGCACTACATAGCAACGGAAATTGAAGCACTCTATTCACGCTTCCCTAACGACAGTATCGCCATTTTGGTGCGCGGGAGAAGCCACCTAAACGCTATCCTACCCGCGTTAAGCCAACGTAATATTGCTTATAGTGCCGTCGACATCGACCCACTCGTTTCTCGTCAACACATCCAAGATTTATTGGCGTTAACGTTGTTACTCGAAGATCCCTCGTCGCCAATCCACTGGCTGACACTATTGCGCAGCCCTTGGTGTGGTCTCAACAACATCGACCTTCTGTCATTGTATCGCCCCATAAACATTGACGAAAAACACTCGTCCATCGTGTATAGAATTGAACTAGCGCTCAAAAACAATACACTTTCCAGCGACGGGCTAGCGTGTTTAGAACGTTTAGCCAATGGCGTTCTGCACGCGAGCAATCAATATCAGCGACGCTCCTGCAGAGAACTTGTAGAAGCCTGCTGGCTCCGCTTGGGCGGGCCAGAAACGCTCGAGAATGAAACCCATCAACATGATGCTAATGCTTTTTTCTCGCTATTAAGTCGTCACTCATCTCATGGGGGTATCGACGACCCTAAACAATTTGTACGGGCCTTACAAAAATTATATGCGCAACCCGACATGACTGAAAATGCCGTTCAAATACTCACTATGCACAAATCGAAAGGATTAGAATACGATACGGTTTTTCTACCCTCTCTAGACAAACAAAGCAGGGGCGATTCAGCTGAGCTATTTTACTGGCACGAACGCCTAAACACTGAACACAACATCGATTTGTTACTTAGCCCCATTTCAAGTTCAGATGCTGATAAAAAAGATCCACTGACCGCACTTTTAGGCTCAGAATCTAAGCGACGCAAAACACTAGAAGAATGTCGGCTTCTCTATGTAGCCTGCACAAGAGCAAAACACCGCTTAGTGTTAACGGCCAATCTTTCCAGTGACGATAAATCCGAAGAAACAGACGCAGTAAAACCGCCCATTAAATCGTCCATGCTCGCTAAGTTATGGCCTACCCTGCAGTCAACACTGGTGATGGAGATCAATTCTGGTACAGCAACGCAACCGGTACCGGTACCGGAAGGCTCGGCGCACGCACCACAGAACCAGCAAATCCCTCGGTTACCACTAACGCCCCCGTCAGAAATATTACAATTCGAAACGCATCATAACTGGCTGCCAGAGTCTTACGATAACACCGAGCTTAGTGTATTTGACGGCGCGTATGACACCCACCTGCACGCTGCTGCAACGGGTACGGTATTACATAGAATATTGTGCCAACTTCAAAAAGACGGGTTAGTCGAGTGGGATCAAGACCGTATAAGCCAGGCCAAGCCCTTCTGGGCCGCGCAGCTATCTCAACTAGGTGTTCATTCGAATATCATTCCACCGGCACTTAACCTACTAGCAGACACGGTACGCACCGTTTTACAAGATCCCAAAGGTGTATGGGTGTTGAGCAACGAACATCACGCAAGTGAAAGTGAATATCAGCTTCATTACGGGCAACCACCAAAACTTGCAATTGTTGACCGAACTTTTATTGATAAAGAAGGAACGCGCTGGATAATTGATTATAAAAGCACCGTCCCAAAAGAAAATATTGAGTTAGAAGCCTTCTATGCAGCAGAAATTGCCCGCTATAAAACCCAGCTCGCTTTTTATACGGGATTATTACGACAACTGGATAAAAACACGCAACGTAAAGAGGTAAAGCAATACAAGGCTGCGCTTTATTTTCCTCGGCTCTGTGAGTTGGTCGAAGTTAGCTTACCCTGATAGATCTTATAGTTTGTTACTTTTTATCGGCCTAATCACCCAATTTGCAAATTGAATCCAGTACAATACGGACACAATGATGATCACCAGCTGAGTACCGCTGACGCGTTTTCGAAGCTAAAACCCAGTAATGAATGAACTCGGATACACCTATGTCAAATATCCAGGATTTAAATGTAGTTTCTCAGGAAGTATTAGTTACGCCTGCCCAGTTACAAGAAAAGCTCCCTCTTACAGAGAAAGCTTTAAACACCGTAAATTTGGGCCGCGAAACGGTACGTAATATTTTAGATGGTAGCGATCCACGATTAATCGTGGTTATCGGCCCCTGCTCTATCCATGACCCAGAAGCTGCAATGGATTATGCTCGCCGCTTAAAAGTACTGGCCGAGAAGGTTAAAGACTCGCTATACATCGTTATGCGTGTCTATTTTGAAAAGCCTCGTACAACAACAGGCTGGAAAGGGTTGATCAACGACCCCCATATGAATGACTCCTTCAAAATTGGCGAAGGCTTACACGTAGGTCGTCAATTATTACTCGATATCGCCGAATTGGGTTTACCTACTGCCACCGAGGCACTCGACCCTATTTCTCCGCAATACCTACAAGATTTAATTACGTGGTCTGCTATCGGCGCACGTACAACCGAATCTCAAACACACCGTGAAATGGCTAGCGGTTTATCCTGTGCTGTTGGCTTTAAAAATGGTACCGACGGTGGCTTAACTGTTGCAATCAATGCACTTCAATCAGTCTCCAGTGCTCACCGTTTTCTCGGCATCAACAAACACGGCTCCGTATCTGTTATTACAACGCGCGGTAATGCCTATGGACACGTTGTATTAAGAGGCGGTAATGGCAAGCCCAATTACGACTCTGTCAGTGTTGCAATATGCGAGAAAGAGCTTATTGGCGGTAAAGTCGCCAACAACATTATGATCGACTGCAGCCACGCTAACTCAAACAAAAATCATGAGCTCCAACCATTAGTAATGGATAACGTAACCAACCAAATACTGGAAGGCAACAAATCCATCATGGGCGTTATGATTGAAAGTAACATTGGCCCAGGCAATCAAAAAATACCCGCAGACTTGAGCGAATTAACGTACGGCGTATCGGTAACCGATGCCTGTATCGACTGGGAAACCACCGAGACAGTTATCTTAAGCTCCGCTGAGAAGCTTACTTCCGTACTGCCGAACCGAAAGCGCTAAACCACGACACACCTAACGAGAACGGGCCTACATGGCCCGTTTTTTGTGCTCATCGTTTTCTTATAACTAACCTTCCGTTGCCTTTGAGGAACAGCCTCGCCCACTCTATACCCCCTCCCTTCCTGTTAAAACCTAGAAATGACTTTACAAATAGGGCCTAACCCCCTGTTATTATTTGCATTAACCGAAACCACTGAGCGACCGAGATAGACAGTAACACCACCAGCAGTATACCGTTCCTTTCTTAACGTATAATAAACACTCATTTTTTGATCTAAACCAGCCAAAAGTAGTGGATTTACGCGCTAGTTGCTGTTAATTTCTCATTAGCATAACCGATGGGTGACCACTAATAGGTTTAGTTATGGTATTTATCGGCTAAAGCGAAACAAACAATAAAAATCAATTCATCAGAAAAGATACAACAAGGAGTGTGTCAGTTCTCAACAAGACTACGGGGTACGCTCATGACCACCCTCACGGAAAAGAACTACACAAGAACCACGGCGCCCATATCCCAACCTTTTGGCGAGCTTTACGATACCGTTGCAGACTGGTTTGATATCCGCGTCGCGGAAATGTCTGGGTTCGACTACGTATTTGCACCAATGGAGCTTTGCGATCAAATAACCGACTTTGTGACACTGCAGGAGTTTCTTCAGAACGTTCAGACAGTCATCCACTCCGAAGCAGATCGAACAATCTTAATTGGTTTTTGCCGAACTGAAGACGGCGCCATTGAAATGGACCGCTATGATGTTGAATGGGCAAATGACATGATTATCGACTGCAGACGATCAGCCTTAAACGGCACGCCACAGTATGAATTCGTAGAGATGATGCTGAAACACAGCGAAAAATTAATTAACGACGTCTAAATACTGTGTACACCGACAAAGTAACAACGCTGGTTGTCGGTGTACATCTCTCCTTTACTCACAAAACACCTCATTGCTGAAGAAGTGTCACCATCCCCTAAACTAACAGTTAGTAGTAAGCTTGAGACTTATCCGTATGGTCTGTAACGTCTTTTACCCCTTTTAACTCAGGAACTTTAGCAACTAAAGATTTCTCAACGCCCTCTTTTAACGTCATGTCGACAGCACTACACCCCTGACAACCACCGCCAAACTGTAAAATGGCATAATGATCCTCGGTCACCTCAACCAAACTAACATTACCCCCATGAGAGGCTAACCCGGGGTTAACTTCATTGTGGAGAACGTAATTTATTTTGTCTTCAATAGGGCTGTCGTCACTTATTTTCGGCATTTTAGAGTTTGGCGCTCGAATAGTAAGCTGCCCACCCATCTTATCGGAAGAGTAATCAACCTTTGCTTCATCAAGAAATGGCACGCTTCGACCTTCAAAATAAGCCGTAAAGCCGTTCAGATCGAGCGTAATGTCATCATCAATTTCTTCACCTGGGCGGCAATAAGCAATGCACGTTTCAGCTTGCGGAGTGCCCGGGCTAGAGACAAACATTCTAATCCCAATACCTTCGCATTCTTGCTTATCAAGAAGCTCTTTAAGATAGCTTTGTGCCGATGGCGTGATAGTTACATTTAACATCGAAGTCCCTAAAATGGCCAGGTTAATACCCGAGTGAATTAGTAGGGTATGGTAGCCGAAATCCCCTTCAATGAAAATGTAAAATAGTCCTTCTCTGTACTGTCGTACATAACCACACCCCCAAAATACTACCCACTCACAAATACGAGTTCCTTTATCGAGCGGGCGCAGAGGCTTAATTTAATTACAACCGAGGTGCCGCGGTTACACCCGAATCACTTATACTTACGCCCGCTAGCCGCAGGCGCGAGCCTAATCAAATAGGCGTGTGATTTAAACGTCAATCTGGTAGCATTCACTACCCAACATCTATATCAATATATTTCGATATAGATGTTGGGGCGGCAATACGGCCCTAGCCCGTCAAAAATTTCATTTTCACTTACTACGTTTGTCACAGGTAACTTATGTCTCCCGAACAACTGAAACGCGCTGAATTACTCCGCACGGCATTAAAAGACAGAATTCTCATCCTTGATGGTGCGATGGGTACAATGATTCAACGGCATAAGTTGCAAGAAAACGACTACAGAGGCGAGCGCTTCGCAGCACATCATAAAGATTTAGGGGGTAACAACGATTTACTCACCCTCACTCAACCCAACCTTATTCGTGATATCCATAAAGCCTATCTAGACGCTGGCGCCGACATATTAGAAACCAATACGTTTAATGCTACGCAGGTTTCGCAAGCCGATTACGATACCCAGCATATAAGCTACGAACTAAACGTACAGGCAGCCAAACTAGCCCGAGAAGCCGCCGACGACGCAACACGCCAAACACCAGAAAAACCGCGATGGGTTGCCGGTATTATTGGGCCAACCAGCCGCACTTGCTCTATATCACCAGACGTAAATGACCCCAGCGCACGAAACGTTACGTTTGAAGAGCTTGTTGAAAACTATTCAGAATCTACCCGCGGGCTTATTGAAGGCGGCGCCGATATTATCTTGATCGAAACGATTTTCGATACACTCAACGCTAAAGCCGCTATCTTTGCCGTTAAATCGGTTTTTGTCGAGATAGGTTCAGAACTTCCCATAATGATATCGGGCACAATTACAGACGCTTCTGGGCGCACCTTATCCGGCCAGACCACAGAAGCCTTCTACAACTCACTTGCCCACGCAGACCCAATATCAATCGGCCTTAACTGTGCGTTAGGCGCTAAAGAGCTAGAGCCTTACGTAAAAGAGCTATCGCGCATAGCAAACTGCTTTGTCTCGGCTCACCCTAATGCTGGTTTACCAAACGAGTTTGGCGAGTACGATCAAACCGCAAATGAAATGGCCGAAATTGTCGCCGGTTTTGCGGAGAAAGGTTACCTTAATATCATTGGCGGGTGCTGCGGCACGTCTCCTGAGCATATTTCCGCTATAGCAAAAATCGTTACCCCTTATTCGCCACGAAAAATTGTTACCCCGCCCTCCGCCTGCCGACTATCAGGCCTAGAACCGTTCAATATCAACACCGATTCTTTATTTGTAAACGTAGGCGAGCGATGCAATGTCACCGGATCCGCTCGATTCAAACGTTTAATTCTTGAAGAGGATTACAATACCGCGCTAGAAGTTGCACAGCAGCAAGTGGCCGAAGGCGCCCAAGTAATCGACATAAACATGGACGAAGGCATGCTCGATGCCGTCGCGGCCATGACCAAGTTTTTAAACTTAATTGCCGGCGAGCCTGATATTGCACGCGTGCCCATAATGGTGGATTCGTCCAAATGGGAGGTTATTGAAGCTGGATTACGCTGTATACAGGGCAAACCCATTGTTAACTCCATTAGCCTTAAAGAAGGCGAGGCTGAATTTTTGGAGCGTGCCAAATTATGTCGGCTTTACGGTGCTGCCGTAATCGTGATGGCATTCGACGAAAAAGGCCAAGCCGACACTGCCGCTCGAAAAATCGAAATATGCAAACGCTCCTACGACATCCTCACCAAAGAGGTGGGATTTCATCCAGAAGATATTATTTTTGACCCTAATATTTTTGCGGTTGCAACAGGTATAGATGAACACAACAATTACGCCGTAGACTTTATTGAAGCAACCCAGTGGATACGAAAAAATCTACCGGGCGCAGGTATTTCCGGTGGTGTTAGTAATGTCTCTTTTTCCTTTCGTGGTAACAACCCTGTTCGAGAGGCCATTCACTCCGTCTTCCTATATTACGCCATTCAAGCTGGAATGAGCATGGGCATTGTCAATGCCGGACAACTCGCCATCTACGATGACCTTCCCGAAGAACTACGCAAACTCGTTGAGGACGTTATTCTCAATCGGACACCCGAAGGCACAGAAGCGTTGCTCGCTGTCGCAGAACAATATCGTGGTGACGGCCAGACACAAGCAAAAACCGAAAATCTCGAGTGGCGGGAGCTTCCCGTCAACAAACGATTAGAGTACGCACTGATAAAAGGCATCTCTAACTTTATCGACGAAGACACGGAGGAAGCTAGGCTCAACACCAATCGCCCTCTTGATGTAATCGAAGGCGCTTTGATGGATGGCATGAACGTCGTCGGCGACCTATTTGGCTCAGGAAAAATGTTTTTACCGCAGGTCGTAAAATCTGCTCGCGTGATGAAACAAGCGGTGAACTGGTTACAACCTTACATTGAAGCTGAGAAAACAGGCGAGACTCAATCGAACGGTAAGATTCTGATGGCCACCGTTAAAGGCGATGTTCACGATATAGGCAAAAATATTGTCGGTGTCGTACTTCAGTGCAACAATTTTGAAATTGTCGATCTAGGTGTAATGGTACCCTGCGAGAAAATACTGGAAGTCGCCGTACAAGAAAAATGTGACATCATTGGGCTTTCAGGTTTAATTACACCATCCTTAGACGAAATGGTAACTGTTGCTAGCGAAATGGAACGTCAGAACATTAACCTGCCACTTATGATTGGAGGTGCAACAACATCAAAAGCGCACACCGCCGTCAAAATCGATCCTAAATACACTCTAAACCAAGCTATCTATGTTGCGGACGCCTCTCGCGCAGTAGGTGTAGCGTCCAAAATAATGTCTGACGACGCGCGCCCTGCCTTCTACGAAAAAACACAGGCAGATTACGAAAAAGTCCGTGAGCGCAGAAGAAATCGTACGTCTGTACGTAAACCTATGCCCTACGCTGAAGCCGTTAGCAACAAAACACAGCTGGAATGGAATAATTATAAGCCGACAACGCCGCAATTTATCGGCACCAAAATAATAGAAAACTATCCGCTTGAAAAACTACTACCCTTCATCGACTGGACGCCCTTTTTTATCAGTTGGGATCTTAGTGGTAAATACCCCGCTATCCTTACCGATAGTGTTGTTGGTGAAGCCGCCACACAGCTATTTGCAGACGCTCAAGCATTACTAAAAGAGATTATCCGCAACCAATCATTACGCGCCAGTGCGGTTTATGGTTTCTGGCCCGCCAATACAGTTAACGACGATGATATCGAAGTTTCCGATAGCGATGGAAACGCTATAGCAACCCTGCACCATATTCGCCAGCAAATAGACAAAACGGATAAGGGCAACCCGTTAACCTCTCTCGCTGACTTTATTGCCCCTAAAACCGCAGGCTATACAGACTATATAGGCGGATTCACGGTTACTGCCGGCATAGGTGCCGACGAACTCGCAAAACACTATCAGGATAAAGATGATGACTATAACGCCATCATGGTAAAAGCACTGGCAGACCGGCTGGCAGAGGCGCTAGCAGAAACCCTACACCAACAAGTGCGAGTTGACGACTGGGGGTACGTAAATAATGAGAAACTCAGCAATACTGAACTCATCAAAGAAAAATACCAAGGTATTCGTCCAGCACCGGGTTATCCGGCTTGTCCTGACCATACCGAAAAAGGCACATTATTTACACTGCTACAATCGGAAGAATCCATTGGAGTATCACTTACCGAACACTTTGCCATGTATCCGGCCGCATCGGTATCAGGCTGGTATTTTGCCCACCCTGACGCTCGCTATATTAACGTAGGGACCATTACGCGAGATCAAATAGACTCCCTCGCTAAGCGTAAAGGTATGAGCATTGAAACACTCGAAAGATGGTTACAATCGATCCTTCATTACGACACCTAGACAAGCCCGTGAGGCAAAAGCAGAACAAGTAAAAACACCCGCCAAAACACACTAAAGAATGGGATTTTAATCACACAAAACCCATTCTTTAGTGCCCAATCCAGATATACACCTACAATCAAGCTAACCTATTTTGTAGAAGTAACTAACTGGAATCATTGCTCATGTACCCTCTTAAAACGGCAACCTGTCACGTCATCCTCTCGATTTTAATTAGTGTAAGCCCACTTTCTTATGGTCGTGATGCCAACTCTCATATGATGACCCAAGAGCAAGCGCTAGCCGTGATTAATGAATACAAATCGTTGCGCACTACCTGCTCAGACACAAAAGACAAGGCGCGTAAAAACTGTTTTAGTGAATTAAAGGAAGCGAATAAACTCTATACCGTAGCAAAAAAGATGTTGGCGAAAGCAAACGCCACCTCTACACAGCAGGGGCTGCATTACGTAAGTTTTACACAATAGAAATTGGGGTTTGAGGTAATCTCTGGCACTATGAGCGCTTCAATTTAAACGTGCGCAGCTTTTTCTATGTCCAGCAACCCCGAAAAACAATCAGAACCCACAGCCACGGAGCAGCCTCGGAAGCTTAGTTTTTTAAGATTGATGCTAACGGCATTTGCGGCTGCATTTGGTGTGCAGAGCAACAAAAATAGAGAAGCCGATTTCGCCCAAAAAAGCATTGTTCCCTATATCGCAGCAGGCGTAATTTTTACCCTATGCTTTATGATGACGCTTGTTTTTATCGTTGCTATGGTTGTTTAACTCCAACCTATCACGCATAACGCTTACATAAAAAAAGGCCCCACTCAAAGAGCAGGGCCTTTTTAGCCTTTCCATACCAAGCCAACACTTATAGCGTACAACACGGTAGGACTCATCCTGTATGGGCTAAAACTTATTGTCCGCTAATCCAGAATACGCAAGTAGTAACGAAGATCAAAATCAACGCAACTGCAGCTACAGCATCTGCAACACTGTCACCTGTTTCCATCATTTGAATGTCATCTTCCACCGACTCCCCCTTGTTATTCTCATGTAGAGTACGATTTATAAAACGAACATGATTCACATATAAGAACTGTTCAACGAAGCTCTATTCAAGCGTAAGTGGGGCAAATTGGCAAGACCCTTTGAAGAATTATCACCATTAGTTCTAAATAAAAGTGCCATTTAACTGATTATCCCTACTTTAAGCCCCTAAACCGACCCGCATCCAGTCGACTATTGACTATTTTCTGGTCAACCAGAAGCACACGCACCATCCTATCTTTCCAGAGGCTCGCAGGCGACGATCAAATCCTGTATCCTTGCGCTCTTTTTTATTGGCAGTATTTACGTTTTAACCACGTAGATAATGGGTATACAAGCCCTCTCTAAATTTACGTGTATAACGGTAATACGTCTTTACCACTATAACCCGATAATCAGGTAATGCTATTCAATGTACGTTTACGACGAACATGACCATAAAATCATCCGTGAGCGCGTAGCCCAGTTTAGAGGTCAAACAGACCGTTTTTTGGCTGGTGAACTAAAAGAAGAAGAATTTCTCCCGCTACGCTTACAAAATGGACTTTATATTCAGCGACTAGCGCCAATGCTTCGAATTGCAGTGCCTTACGGCATGCTTAATTCCAAGCAGTTACGTAAAGTTGCCCATATCACGCGGCTTTACGATAAAGGCTATTGCCACTTCACTACGCGTCAGAATATACAGCTAAACTGGCCGCAGCTTGAACAAGTGCCCGATATTCTGGCTGAGCTTGCAGACGTTGAAATGCACGCGGTTCAAACAAGCGGTAACTGTATTCGCAATGTGACTTCTGACCAATTCGCTGGTGTGGCACAAGATGA
Source organism: Teredinibacter purpureus (assembly GCF_014217335.1). Classification (NCBI taxonomy): domain Bacteria; kingdom Pseudomonadati; phylum Pseudomonadota; class Gammaproteobacteria; order Cellvibrionales; family Cellvibrionaceae; genus Teredinibacter; species Teredinibacter purpureus. The sequence continues at coordinate 3,407,882 of NZ_CP060092.1, forward strand.
AATTATTGACCCTCGCCCCTATTGCGAGATTATTCGTCAATGGTCTACATTCCACCCAGAATTTGCCTTCTTGCCACGTAAATTTAAAATTGCTGTTTCAGGCACTGAAGAAGATCGCGCAGCTATCCATTTTCACGATATCGGCTTACAACTAGTCAAACAGGAAAATGGCGCAATCGGCTTCACCGTTCTCGTCGGCGGTGGACTCGGCCGAACACCGGTGATTGGCAGTATCGTCCGTGAATTTTTACCGGAACAAGATCTGTTAACCTATCTAGAAGCAATATTACGGGTCTATAACCTACATGGCCGCCGCGACAATAAGTACAAGGCGCGCATCAAAATATTGGTGAAAGCAAAAGGTGTAGAAACCTTTGCCAGCATGGTTGAGCAAGAGTGGAAACTCATACAAGACAGCCAAACGCTTCTTACTGATAAAGAGATTAATCGCGCTAAAAGTTTCTTTACTGCACCGGAATACGCTATTTTCGATGCTGACGAGAGCCAAGCGTTGCTTTCAGAGCAAACGGCCAACAACAAAGCATTTTCCAATTGGATTAACCGAAACGTCACAGGCCACACAAAGCCCGGTTACAACGCTGTAACTTTATCACTGAAACCCACAGGGGTAGCACCAGGCGACGTTACTGATACTCAGCTAGAGGCTATAGCAGACCTTGCCGACCGTTATTCGTTTGGTGAAATTCGCACAACGCACGACCAGAACGTTGTACTAGCCGATGTAAAAACTCAAGAGCTTCAAAACCTTTGGGCTGAACTTAAAATATCAGGTTTTGCAACGCCTAATATTGGCACGCTTACCGACATGATCTGCTGCCCTGGCGGCGATTTCTGTTCGTTAGCGAACGCTAAATCTATTCCTGTTGCCGAGGCTATTCAACGTGAGTTCGACGACCTTGACTACCTCTACGACCTAGGCGACCTCGCCCTTAATATATCAGGCTGTATGAACGCCTGCGGCCACCATCATATTGGCGATATAGGCGTGTTAGGTGTTGATAAAAAAGGCCTCGAATTCTACCAAGTACAGCTGGGCGGAAATTCAAAAAATGATGCTGCACTCGGTAAAGTACTAGGCCCGTCTTTTTCTCGCGACCAAATGCCAAGCGTTATTCGCAAGCTAATCGATGTATTCGTTGAGCAACGAATCGAGGGCGAAGCCTTTTCATCGACGTATCGCCGTGTCGGAATAGATTCATTCAAGGAGCGCGTATATGCCAAAGCTAATTAAAAATGGGGAGGTCACGGAGAACCCGTGGGTCACATTAACCTCAGAGGAAGTTGTAGGCGCAAACCTTGCTTCGGGCCAATGGCTCATACCGCTAAGCGACTATTTGACGTTTGTGGAAAAGAAAAGTGCCGAGCTTGCAAACTGCTCACCGTGGATCAGTACCGATTTTGACCTCTCAAGCCCACACTTAGAGATTGCACTTCAACATGCCTCTCTAATAGGTATCGAGTTTCCAGCGTTCACCGATGGACGCGGTTTTTCTCTCGCACGCACCATTCGAGAGCTTCATGAATTCAAAGGCGATTTGCGAGCCGTTGGCAATTTTATTGCCGACCAAATGTTTTTCTTAAGTCGATGCGGCATTTCAAGTTTCGCTGTAAATGACGACATTAGCACCAATACCGCGCAAGAATGCTTAGCTGATTTCTCCGTTAGGTATCAGGCAGGTATAGACGAGCCTCAGCCTCTCTTTAGACGTAGAAGCTAACGCCTTTTCACGCGCCTTCGTTTTCTTTACGAACAAAGGCGCGTATATTCCTCCTCCTTCTTTTTCAGTACTCCTCTGCAATATTCCACTCAACACTACCACCACTTCAGTGCTAGACTAATAGGGTATGAATACACCCTACGGCTGATGAATATCAGTGCCCCACTCCCCTAACGAACAAAAAGCAACTGACTTATGGAAGGCGGAATATTTAGCGCTTTTTTTGCCATTTTTTGCGGCGCAGCGGTTCTCGCCTCAGTTGCACTTTATACCCGCCAACCTCTTTTAGTTGCGTACATCGCGTTAGGTGTCGCACTCGGCCCTTTCGGCTTCTCTGTTATTGAAGATATCTCTCACATTGCGGAAATGGCAGAGATTGGCATTATATTTTTACTTTTCTTGCTTGGCTTGGATATGCAGCCACGCGCCCTGCTGGCTGTTTTAAAAAGCGCCACTCATATCGCCATTATCAGTAGTGCTGTGTTTGCGTTAATCGGTATAGGTATTGGGCTTTTATTTGATTTTACCCTAATGGAGTCGGTCGTTATTGGTATGGCCTCAATGTTCTCCAGCACCATTATTGGCATAAAACTCCTACCAACAACGGTATTGCACCACAAGCACACCGGCGAACTAATGATCGGCTTACTATTGCTTCAAGACTTTATCGCAATTTTTTGTTTGATGATTCTTCTAAGCGGTAAAAACGGTGAGCTAGACTTCAAGTTGCTCGGCTTTGCTGTCGCAGCCCTTCCTGTATTAGTGCTTTGCGCCTTTCTATTTGTAAAATTTATACTAATCAAATTAATCACTAAATTTGATCGCTTTCACGAATATATTTTTCTTGTCGCCATAGGCTGGTGCTTGGGTTTAGCGGAGCTAGCGGAGCTATTAAATCTTTCAGCCGAAATTGGGGCGTTTATTGCGGGTATCTCAATAGCAACCAGCCCAATTGCGCAATACATTGCCCTTAACCTTAAGCCTCTACGCGATTTCTTTTTAGTTTTGTTCTTTTTCAGCTTAGGCGCAAGGCTAAACATTGAACTACTGCCACAAGTGCTTTTTGCTGCAAGCGTGTACGCTATCGCTATGTTAGCGGCCAAGCCTTTAGTGTTTTATGGTTTACTCAGGCAGCAAAGTGAAAAACCCGCGCTCGCGTGGGACATAGGCTTTAGGCTGGGGCAGATCAGTGAGTTTTCACTGTTGATAGTATTTGTTGCCTTGAGCACAGGATTGATTGGGGAAAAAGCATCACTTCTCATTCAAAGTGCAGCGATATTTAGCTTTCTAATATCGAGCTATATCGTTATCTTCAATTTCCCCAACCCGATTGCCGTTGCTGACAAACTTCGGCGGGACTAACTCATTATTTTGTTGTTCAGTTTGGTCAGTGTTTTGTTCACTACACTATCAAAGGCCACCGCCACACTTAAACCAAGTTTCTCAGGCAACGTTTTCTTTTCTATATAGTTAATTTCAAACACGTCCGCTTCCGAGCATGCATCCATTAAATATTGATCAGACGTCTGAATTTCATCAACCAAATTCTTAGCCAACGCTCGCGACCCAAACCAAATTTCACCCGTAGAGACTTCATCTACATCCACCGCTTTGCGATTTTCATGGATAAACTCTTTAAACAATACATGGGTGTCTTCTAAATCTTCTACGAATTTCTTACGACCCTTATCGGAAATTTCACCAAACATAGTGAGCGTACGCTTGTACTCGCCCGCCGTCAGCATTTCGTAATCAATATCATTCTTTTTAAGTAAACGATGAAAGTTAGGTAGCTGTGCCACAACGCCAATCGAGCCAATTATAGCGAAGGGAGCACTAATAATTTTATTCGCCACGCATGCCATCATATAGCCGCCACTCGCGGCTACCTTATCAACGCAAATAGTGAGAGGAATATTTTTATCAGTGATACGCGTTAATTGGCTAGAAGCCAAACCGTAGCTGTGCACCATGCCACCTTGACTTTCCAATTTCACGACGACTTCATCGTTTTCTGTGGCAAGCGCTAGTATTGCCGTTACAATTTTTCTTAGCTCTTCTGTTGCCGATGCTTTTATATCACCATCGAACTCCGTTACAAACACGCGCTTTTTGGCGACTTCGGCTACAACTGTATTATCACTTTCAACGGGCTCCTTTTTTGATTTTTTAGCCGCTTTTAGTTTTTCTTTCGCGACTTTCTTTTCCAACTTCGCATCAGCTTTACGCTTTTTTTCTTCCAGCTTAAGGTCTGACTCATCCAACACTACAGACTTTATACCTTCAACAATATCGTCAAACTTTTCGTTTAACATAGTCACTTCTATATGACCTTTACCTTGGCCCTGCGACTTCATGCTGGACGCCGCGACTACAACAACAATAGCCACTATAGCCACAACTAACGTTATGCTCTTGGCTAAAAACATGCCATATTCAAATAAAAATTCCAAAATCCCACTCCAATTCGTAGTTTAATAATTTAACGCCAACGCTCAACCGCTCGAGTTGCGACATCATTCATAGGTCTGGCAACTAGGCCACTCGCACTCAGCGATATCTGATAGAAAGCCCCGTCCTCCATCGGGAGGTAAGTCGCACTGCCATAGCTGGCATCAATAAGAGGGACAAAACCTCCACTATTTTGCAACCAACTCCAACTATCTATCCAATACTGATTTTCTGATAGCTGATGAACACTACGTTTTTTTCGGTGTTCATCCTCAAGTGAATAATACCGCCCACTAAGGCGGTCTAAACGGTACCCAGGCTTCGCCCCCATTCCCTTAAGAAAACCCGTCCAAGCTATCACTCGAGCATCGATTTGCCATTGATCTCCATAAATTACAACGCTGTTTTCAGACCCCTCATGGATCAACGTTAAGGTTGCAGTGTAATCTTGAGTATCATTCTGACTAAAGCTGATTGTACCTAACGTTTTTTCACTCAAAAGTTGTTTGTAACTTAACAGATCCAAGCTAACTAGCACCATAAATACAGCTAGTGCGAGTAAACCTAAGCCTACACTGCCCCGCATCCACGCAATAATCCAGCGGCCTTTCCCCACCATTTTCAAGCCAAAATAAATCGCCACTAGTGATATCACTATAATGAGGCTTACGAATCCGCTGTATAACATGCTCGCTCCTATTAGCTGACCGCTTGGTTCGTTTTATCTTTTACAAACCGCCTTATTAATTGCCCGGAAATCGTACTCTCCGGAGGAATAAGGGGAAGATCACTGTAATGGAACCAGTCGGCCTCTAAAATTTCTTTTTCGTCAATACGTATATCGCCAGCCTTATGCTCGGCAATAAAACCAAACATTAACTGCCCAGGAAAAGGCCAAGCTTGAGAGCCTGCATACCGAAGGTTATGTACGACAAGCCCAACCTCTTCCTCCACTTCACGGGCAAAAGCCTGCTCTGCATTTTCCCCCACCTCAATAAACCCCGCCAGTGTACTAAACATTCCCTCTGGGAGCCTATCTCCTCTTGCGAGTAAGCAATGATTTCCACGGATAATTAAACCAATGACACAAGGTGATATTCGAGGGTAAAAATTTAATTGGCATTGCTGGCAATCTAGGCTAGGTTCATCGTCGGCTAACACCGTTTTACCGCCGCACTTGCCGCAGTATTGATGCTCGATAAGCCATCGGCTCGTTTGAACCGCTCGACTCGCCACTTGAAACGCCGCCTGATCGATATTACCCAGACAACTTCGGAGGCTACGCCATTCCAATTGATCGCATGCCAAAGACGCCGTTGAGCACAGGTAAAGCGTTAACGAAGGTGTGAGTTTAAAGTGGAGGGCCTCACACAGAAAGCCTGACGGTAGTTGCGAACGGGATAAAAGGTATTCACATGACCCCGCTTCTACCAATAGTCGTTCGCCGTCTAAAACAACGATAATACGAATAGGTGTCTCATCCCCATTGCCCTTTGAGTGACTAGTCCTCTCCATAAACAGCTAAACCGAGAGTTTCGAGGCTTTCTTCTGCAATTTTGAGTACAGACTCATCCATCTCTAAAGAGGCGTTAGCAGAATCCAAATAATATTCAACCGCCACCACCGCATCGGCGAAGGTTTCGAGCAATTCTTTTAGCGCCGCTGGTCGATCTTGATCCATCAAAACCCCATCAACAAAATCAACGCACTTTGAAAGAATTTCAGCCGCGCGATCCTTCTTGAGCATTATCATTCCGCCACGCACAGTGTTTAACGTTTTCGCAATGTTACGTATATGGCCACTATCAAAATTAGAATCCGCATACGACGTTAATGCGCGCTTGGTGAGGGATAAGCCCGCTTCGCACTCTTCTATTACAATTCGGCCTGCCTCTGACAGCTCGTTTGAGGCAATAATTTCTGTTTGCGCGAGTTTGTTCGCCTCGGCCAATTTTGCATCGGAGAGTTTGGCATTTTCAAGGGAGGCTACCGCACTATCTAAGTACAACATGGTGCTGGCAACATCTGAAAGCTCGCTGAGCTCAGGGCCATTTTCTTCTAGTTTCCACAAATGAATGCGCTTTATTTCATCTTTTAAGATATTGCTGGGCGAGACAAGCCCAACTATCGATAAGATTTCCGCAATTTTTTGCAAGTTACCCAAAAACTCGTCGAGATCATCAATTTTTTGGGTACTGCTTTGCGCAGCACTTTCAAGCACCTTTTTCGTATTTGAGAGCTCGCCCTGTAGCACTTTTGCAAGGGACATAACCGTGTGCGCACTGGGGCCATGAAGAGCATCACGCTCATTCGATAAATCAGTATCTTTGTAGTCGAAATTTTCAATATCATATTTCGACCGAATATTACGGATATCATCCGAGTCTTTACCCGAGAGCGCTAATAAATAAACCAACTCTTTCAGCAAAGCCCTAGGGGGAGAGGCATTAAGAGCGCCCTCTCCATTTTGCTGAACTTGCCTTAGTACGCGATCAATTCGACCAAACAACATTTTCCGCGTTTCGAGCAATGACATATTCTCCGTTTGCATAGCATCGAGCACGAGATTCGACATCCACCAAAGTTGTGTCAAAGCATGGCTACTGCCAGACAAACGCTGCATTCGGATCATCGCTCGGCGCATCATGGCATAAGAGTTTTTAACCTGTTTTTCACGCATCAACCCCAGAAGCCCTATTTGATACATTTGGCGCAGTCTCGACACCACCTGATCAAACGCGCTTCCTTGCAGATCTAAAGGCTCGAAAGCCGGCATTACCGGTGTTTGGCTTAAATCGACATGAAAAAAATGACACTCGGTAAGCGCCGGTTCAAACCGAACTTTTCGGAGTTCATTAATTTGAGGAATAAGCAAAACAGGAATTTTTCGCTCAACTTGCTGAATGTATTCTAGGTAACGCGTTAGCACAAAAAACGTATTCGATATAACTTCTAGGCGCCTGTCATATTCGGCACCTGAATTGCCCGGGGATATATCCGTAGCGGTTACCAGCAGCTCTTCGGCTAGCAAACAAGCCCCACGAAATTGAATTAACCGCAAAATGCCGACTATCTGACGAATGCCATCTATGCAGTTTTGCAACGATTCACTATTTTGCTGCTGCCCTACGAAATTTTCTAAATTACGTGCCGAGTCGTCAATGGTGGCCACTAATTCATCACGCACTAATTTAAGTGATTGAAAATTAACGGCATCAGTTGATGAGTTCACTATACGACGTCCTCGCTAGGGGTGGGTTCTTGCCGGAATACGGATGTATAATTCAGTTAAGTATAATGGCTAATGTTAAAAAGTCTTTAATTTTCTGAGAGTTACCCAATTACCTTAATAGAAAATCTCGATCTAGTCACATTGCCTTGCTTAACACGTACGACACTGCAAACGACGCCACAACATCAACCAAGGCGCCTAAGGGACCAAATTCTATACTGGGCGATCAATATTCGCCCAACGCCAAACAGTAAGTCTCTGATAAATGTTGATTTTTAAGTAAAACTCCGTCATTTTACCGGCCCGCTTGGACATGTAAAATCAATATTATCATTGCGCAAGCGGGGCAGTCGTCGCAAGTAAACAACCTCTATTCTGGCCCTTTAGCACTCTCCCAATGGCGTTCATACTATGAGCTACTCTTAATGGGTTAAGTTAGAAAGTCAGCATCAGCCTTATTTTTGTGATATTTAAGGAATTCACGCCATGCAACAAAACCCATTAGCCGCCCTAACGGACAATTTTCTCGGTCAGTCTGGTACCTGGTACAAGCAAACAATCATAGCGTTTCTCGTAATTAACCCCTTTCTCTTCGCTTTCGATCCTTTCATAGCGGGTTGGGTACTCATCCTCGAGTTTATTTTTACACTGGCTATGGCGCTTAAGTGCTACCCCCTTCAGCCGGGCGGCCTACTTGCAATAGAAGCTGTTGCGATTGGAATGACCTCTCCAGAGAGTGTTTTTCATGAAACCGAAGCTAACTTTGAAGTAATATTACTGCTGATGTTTATGGTGGCAGGCATCTACTTTATGAAGAGCCTTCTACTTTTTGTCTTCACAAAAATATTGCTAGGTATACGCTCCAAAATACTGTTATCGCTACTCTTTTCGGTGGTCTCAGCAGTTCTTTCCGCCTTCCTTGATGCGTTAACCGTGACCGCCGTACTCATAGCCGTCTCGGTAGGGTTTTACGCTGTTTATCATCGATACGCATCTGGGGGGCATAAAACAGGTAATCACGACCACTCTCACGATGGGGATGTTCACGATCACCATCGTGAGGATCTCGAAACCTTCAGGGCCTTCTTACGCAGTCTCGTGATGCACGGCGCCATAGGTACCGCATTAGGCGGCGTTTGCACGTTGGTTGGTGAGCCCCAAAACCTACTAATTGCCCAGCAAGCGGGATGGGATTTCATCGAGTTTTTCAAAGTTATGGCCCCTGTATCCATGCCAGCCTTGGTTGCAGGCCTTATGACTTGCGCGCTTGTCGAAAAGCTTGGTGTGCTGGGTTACGGTGCAAAATTACCCGAGAGCGTACGAAAAATATTAATGGACTTTGATCAGGAAGAATCGGCTAAACGAACCACGAAAGAAAAGGTGGAGCTTATTGTTCAAGCAGTAGGCGCCCTGTTGTTGGTTCTCGCTCTCGCGACTCACGTAGCTGAAGTCGGTCTCATTGGGCTTGCTATTATTGTCTTCTTAACAGCGTTCAACGGTATTATTGATGAACACCGTATCGGCCACGCATTTGAAGAAGCGCTCCCCTTTACGGCATTGCTTGTTGTGTTTTTCGCTATTGTTGCCGTCATTCACGACCAACATCTATTCCAGCCTATTACCCATGCGCTGCTGTCATTGGATCAGAATATACAAGGGCCGATGTTTTTTGCAGCAAATGGTATTTTATCTATGATCAGTGACAACGTGTTTGTCGCTACCGTATATATTACTGAAGTTAAAAGTGCTCTAGAGGCTGGCGAGATTAGTCGCGAGCACTTCGACTTGCTAGCAGTTGCCATTAACACCGGTACCAACTTGCCAAGTGTTGCAACCCCCAACGGACAAGCGGCTTTTTTATTCCTTTTAACCTCCGCTTTAGCCCCACTTATTAGGCTCTCATACGGCCGCATGGTAATAATGGCTCTGCCTTATACCTTTGTATTAGGGATAGTAGGCTTTATTGCCGTCTTTCAACTAGCCGGTTAAAACCCTAGGGTTTTAACCATACACAGTTGCCACCGGAAGCTTTGTCTACGGTGGCTAATTTAGACTCATGCAGTGCCAGCTCTTCATCGCTGGCACGTATGACCTTTAAAGTACGGCGGGCATTGTCCATGCGCATAATTGTATCGCCACTCTCACCGCTATCACTTCCCTCTACTTGGTTCGCATTTAATGCCAAATTAGTTTGGCCACCGGTCATTAGCAAATAAACGTCAGCTAGAATTTCCGCATCCAGCAGAGCCCCATGCAGGTCTCTCTGAGAGTTGTCCGCACCGTACCGCTTACACAAAGCATCGAGGTTATTTTTCTGCCCCGGATGTTTTCGGCGTGCATAGACCAGGGTATCTAAAATCCCACAACGCGCTTCGATAGTGGCCAAATTTTGATTCATCTGTTTTAGCTCATGATTCAAAAAGCCCACATCAAAGGGAGCATTATGAATAACGAGTTCTGCATCGCCAATAAACGTTAAAAACTCTTGCGCAATTTGAGCAAACACCGGTTTATCTGCCAACATTTCATTGGTGATACCGTGCACCTCAATGGCACCTTCATCAATTTCACGCATAGGCTTGATATATTGATGGTAATGTCGGCCCGTTAATTTACGGTTCACCATTTCCACACAACCAATCTCAATAATCTTATGGCCTTGAGATGGCTCCAGACCGGTTGTCTCTGTATCCAATACGACTTGTCGCACGTTATAATTCCTTTCTATTGTTCATCAATGCCACGATTCGCCAACTGGTCAGCAATGTCATTTTCACGATGACCACTGTGCCCTTTTACCCAATTCCACTGCACAGTATGCCTTGCGGCTTGTTCATCAAGAGCCTGCCACAAATCCTTATTTACCACGGGTTTTTTAGCCGCATTACGCCAATTATTGCGCTTCCAATTTGTTATCCACTCGGTAATGCCTTTACGAACATACTGAGAATCAGTCACCAGCGTGACATCACAGGATTCTTTGAGCGCGGTTAATCCTTCAATTGCCGCCTGCAACTCCATTCGGTTATTCGTGGTATGAGCTTCGCCACCGTAGAGTTCTTTTTCAGTATCGCCGTGCCGTAATAACACGCCCCAACCACCAGGCCCGGGATTACCTCTACAGGCCCCGTCGGAAAATAATTCAACTTTTTTCAATGGATTACCGTTTTAAATGAAATTTATTTTTGCGCCTTAACGGCAGTATTAAAGCAGATCGACTACTTCGAGCACTCATCGAGCGCTTACGTATTTGCGAAGCCCCCAGCAATGTAGATTTATCCCACTCGGGTTTAAGGGGTGTTAACCCGACCTTATCTTTTCGCGCTATCAGGCAAAAAGTCGAGCCAAAAGGCACTGTTGAACCTGTTTTACATGACATAAAACGGCTGTGCACCTGATAGCGAGCGTGATTAATGGGTAAATTATGCGATAGATATTGAAGCCTAACGCAGGAAAAATCCAAAAACTCTAACCAATCGCGTAACCGCCCCGCTCTCAACGCTCGTCGTTTCCAGATAACATTAGCGCTGTAAAATTGAGCAATTAACTGAATCAATCCCAGCATACTCAGAGGGTTGAACCCGAATATAACAATATGCCCACGCGGCACCGTCACTCTAGCGGCTTCTTTGAGCACTTTATGGGGGTTATTGGAGAACTCCAGTACATGATGCAACAAAGTAACATCTATTGATTCATCTGGCAGTGGCAAAGCATCCAAATCGGCCAAACCTTGGACATCACATAGATGGGTTTTAACATCGGAGGAATTCACAACCGCTGGCGACAAAGAAAAACAATGGTTGATACGGCTAGACTCAGACAGGCGCCGATTGGGCAACACGCTAAGCTGCATAAGGTGGTAACCAAATAAACAACTCAGCTCTTCACTTAACACCTGTTGTTGTGCAGCCAACATTGATTGCCCAAGGGGTGTTTCGTACCACTTAGCAATACTCCCGATGGTTTGGTGCAATGGCTTGAGACTAGTATGCGCTCTCATAAAATTCTTCAGCATTTTGCCTTGTTGCACTTTCGAATGTGACGCAATAATGTAACACTCCCCAAAAGAAAACAAGCGCTTCGAAAGAAGGTACTATACCTTTATGTAACGCGCGACCAATCACACCAACTCCTCCAAATATTATATATATCAATATGATAGAGATAAAAGCTATACCAATACTTCAAGATAACTATGTCTGGGCATTGCTACCCAAAAACTCAAACGATGCCATTATTATTGACCCAGGCCTAGCCGAACCGGTCACGCAGTTTCTTCAAGAAAATAACCGAAAGCTCACGGCTATTCTAGTGACACACCACCACTGGGATCATACCGACGGCATAAAAACATTAGTAGACGCTGCGCAATGCCCTGTCTACGGGCCCGACAGCCACGCCATACCGCAGGTTACACACCCACTCATTAGCGGTGCAACTATCTCACCTTGCGCTAATGGTCAACTGGCTGTAATCGCTATTCCCGGTCACACCGAAGAACATATCGGCTATCAACTGTTACACCAAGAGCAACCTATTCTTTTTTGTGGTGACACGCTCTTTTCTGCCGGCTGTGGGCGGCTACTCGGTGGCACCGCCGAGCAACTCAAACACTCATTAGACATGATCAAGGAACTCCCTTCATCGACCCTCATATACCCTACTCATGAATATACACAGGCCAATTTAACGTTCGCTAAAGCGGTAATGCCGAACAACCGCAGCGTTAAAGATTACACCCGATGGGTCGCTCAACAGCGCAACAAACACGCGATAACCCTACCCACCACCGTAGCACGTGAATTAGCACTTAACCCTTTTATGCGCTGCAATGATCAAGAGGTGGTAGACGCTGTAAAAGGTCATTTCTCAATAGACGCCTCCGACGAGCAAACGATTTTTACCCATTTAAGGCTTTGGAAAGATCATTTTTGACCGAGAGGGCCGGCCTTGCAATCCCTGACTCGACCAGTAAACTGCAGTTCTTAACGTTGTTTCTTGCGAAAATCACAGCGCATAGAACCAATATGAAAGGCGAAGGTCACACCTATTCGCCAATTGATACCAAAGAGATAATTTGACGTACCCTATGCCTGCACTGACTCAACGAACTATTCGCCTTTTTCAAGCCACTTGCTGGTCGCTCATCCTCTCGAGCCTATTGCTTTCCGGCTGTGCAAATGTCTCGTTACCGCAATTGGTCAGCGGCGAGCAAGCCGTGAACGAAACGCCCACGATTCCTTTTTTACTTGAAGAACCCGAAGATTCGCTTTCAACTGAAGACATAGCCCTGCTGCCCGAACCTCTTCCAGAGGATCTATGGGCCCGGATAAGACTCGGTTATCAACTCGACAAACCGATGAATAAACGAGTAGAACAGCAACTAAAATGGTATGCGAAGCACCCCGAATACATGAACCGTGTGGCCAAACGCGGCGAGCGATACCTGTTTCATATCGTCGATGAAATTGAAGCCCGAGGGTTACCTATGGAGCTCGCGCTGTTACCCATCGTTGAAAGCGCTTTTGATCCATTCGCCTATTCCCACGGACGAGCTTCGGGTATTTGGCAGTTTATCCCCGGTACCGGCAAAATGTTTGGGTTAAAACAAAACTGGTGGTATGACGGACGACGCGACATTACCGCTTCAACCGATGCTGCACTACGCTACCTTGACAGGCTTCACAAACGTTTCGACGATGATTGGATGCTGGCGCTAGCCTCATACAATAGTGGCTCTGGTAACGTATCGAAATCCATGCGAAAAAACCGCAAAAAAGGCAAGCCGACAGATTTCTGGAATTTGGCTCTACCCCGTGAAACAGAAGCTTATGTACCCAAGTTAATTGCCCTAGCAATACTTATTAACAACCCCGAAGACTACGGTTTAACGCTTCACTCTATTCCTAACAAACCCTACTTCGCCAAGGTGGAAACTCACGCTCAAATCGATTTGGCGCAAGCAGCAGAGCTTGCTGAATTAGATATGGATGCCTTTTACCACCTAAACCCCGCATTCAATCGCTGGGCCACCGACCCAGACGGCCCGCACTCGTTACTCGTTCCCATTGCGAACGAGGCAATATTCACACAGAAATTATCAGAAATCCCTAAAGAAGAGCGCGTAACGTGGGAACGCTACACCATTCGAAACGGGGATTCGTTATCCACTATCGCGTCACAATATGACATTAGCGTTCAGTCGCTCAAAACCATCAATAACATACGCGGCTCAACTATTCGCGCAGGGAAAACACTCATGGTACCCGTAGCGACCGCCGGCACCGATTTCTACAGCCAAAGCCTTGAGCAACGTCTAGCGCATAGACAAAACATGAGTGGCCGATCAGAAACTGGAACACGCGTTAACCACAAAGTAACATCAGGTGAAAGCCTTTGGACTATTGCCAAACATTACAATGTGAGCACACGAAAAATTGCCCGCTGGAACAATATGGCCCCCAAAGACCCTATACACCCCGGTCAAAAACTGGCCATCTGGACCAGTACAAAGCCCCTACAAACCCCATCTAGTAACGCAGTTATTCGAAAAGTGTCATATAAAGTTCGACAAGGCGACTCACTTCATCGAATAGCCGATAAGTTTCAACTAAAGGTGAAGGATATTATGCGCTGGAACCAACTTAACGCAGCGAAGTACCTACAACCAGGGCAATCGATCACCTTGTTTGTCGACGTTACTCACGTTAACTAGGCTCTTTTTCGCCGCTATAAAGGCAGCCAAAGTGCAACGCAAAGGTCACGCTCACGCAAATACAGTGAGCGTTTCTTTAGTGCTTCTTCGGTTGTCGCGTCAAGCAAAGCTGAGCCTGTCCGGCAAAATGCTTAAAACTTTCAAATTGCTCCTGATCAAGCTGCCCACCAAAAGTCCATCGATCGGCATAAAACAAACCTACTTTTCTCTCATCTAACTGAAGCACGGAAATAAACGCCGGAAATTTACCCACAATACGTTTAATTTCATCATTGAACAGATGGGTATTCGTTGCGACTGCGTTTTGATCAAACCAGTGATTACTGCCTTGCGATACTGCCTGGGTAAAAATATTTTCGCTATAGGGCCCTATATCAAACAAAAATCGAGAGCGCCAATGCTCCGTGCCCTCCCCTAATACATATTTTGCTTTGAGCTTTCGCTTATCAATAAAAGCGATAGCTACACGCTCTAAACCAATACCGCGGTGCATGCCTTCCAATACCATTTGGAAAATAGTGTTCACATCCAGCCGATCTTCGGACGCAGTAGAGAGTTCGCGTAATATGCTAAGCTGAACACTTGGGTCTCCTTTAAGTATTTTACTAATCGGTTTGCGCTGCGTAGCATCGACTATTTTTGTACTCGAGGGGATCAACGGGCAAGCTTCTGAAACACCATAGTTTAAAGCGACCTGAGCCGCTTGATCTGCGCCATCGCGTACCATTGCAAGTGCCGCTTCGGCATCCATCGATGTATACGCTACCACTTCTTTAAGTACTTTTTTTACCTGTGGGCTCGTCCAGCCATAAAGAGCCGCCCGGCTAAGCCTCTCCCCTGTGATAACCGCTTTTACCTTATCTGAAACGGGCGCCTGATTTCTCAACGCTTCCTCTAGGGTATCGCCAAGCTTCCAGTGCCTGGCCAACTCACGCGTAATCGCCTTAAACGAAGTGCCCAATACCGAATCCATAGCCTGCTTACGCGCTTTAGCGTCCTCTGAAAAAAGTACTGGGTCATTATATTGTTCGTCGTCCAAAGACCAAAAAGACATCTCACCCAGATGGAATAATAACGCCGCTATAAACACTTCCTCCGACGCTTTTTCGTCTATTTTTTGTACAAGCAAGCGCG
Source organism: Teredinibacter purpureus (assembly GCF_014217335.1). Classification (NCBI taxonomy): domain Bacteria; kingdom Pseudomonadati; phylum Pseudomonadota; class Gammaproteobacteria; order Cellvibrionales; family Cellvibrionaceae; genus Teredinibacter; species Teredinibacter purpureus. The sequence continues at coordinate 3,423,156 of NZ_CP060092.1, forward strand.
CCTGAGTTGCAGCATGAAAACCCCGCGCAATCAGTTTTAACAACTGTTCTTTAGGGTGCTCACCTAGCAGAGCATCCATTACCAATAAAGAGATGCAAATAGCACGTACACCCTTTAAACCAATGAGAACAATCGCACGGCTAACGGTGTTAATCTGGGTTTTGCCGTAATTATATTGAACACTATTGGAAATTCGCAGCACATGTGAAGTGAGCTGCGGGTCCCGTAAAATAACCTCCGCTAGCTGATTAACATCGGCGTCATCACTGCCCGTAATCTTGTTTAACTCCGCTATTACGTCACCGAGAACGGGTAAATCTTGTTTCCGTAGCCTTTCTGTCCAAGCTTTCAACCCCTTTGTCGCCATTGAAATAACCCGATAATTGAATAAATGATCTGATTAAAGTGTAGCCCAGCACCCATCATTTGAGCAGTTTTCACGGTTAGACGACAATTGGCGTTCATAGAGTACCGCAATCGGCTGCAGCGCATTTCGCAGCACTAGCGTTTTGCGTTAGACTTTGAGGTAATTGAAACACTCTTTAGACGAAGGTATACAATCTCATGCGCCCTACTACCCACGCGGCTATGTCACGCTCCCTCCAATCTAGAGGCATAATAGTATTAACGCTCATCATCCTTTCTCTTGCCGGTTGTTCATTTAACAACCCGGAAATAGATGATACAAAAACGAGCTGGACTAAATTCGATGACCCTCAAGCTAGCCAATATCAACGCGAATGCAAGGGCGATATAAGCCTCTCCGCCGCCATGTTTGGCAACCTCGAGAGCGATCTTGTAACCCGTGACAATTTACTAACCGAAATAAACCGTTTAGATATTCTGCTTGATAGAAGCTTGAGTAAATCCGGCTTGTACCGAAACGTGCACCCCAACGCAGACGTGCGAACAGCCGCCGATGAATGCCAACAAAAATATATAAAATTACTGACGGACATATCACTGTCCCGTGCTATTTTTAACAAATTACTCGCAATCGATCTAACGAGCCTCGATAAGCAAGATAAGCGCTATGTAGAAAAAATGATCCTTGACTACAAACGATCCGGCGTGAACCTAGAAGACGACGCCCGCGCGCGTATTTTCGAGCTTAACCAAGAAATATTAACGCTCGGCCAGTCTTTTAATAAAAATGTACGTGAAAATGTACGCGCTATCCACATCAAGTCCAGCGACAGGCTAGAAGGTTTGCCACAAGATTATATCGATAGCCACAAGCCCAACGATAAGGGCGTCATTACAATCACAACCGCCTACCCCGACTATTTTCCAATAATGCAATACGCTACAGACGATGCGCTACGGCTCGAAATTTACAAAGAATTCCGAAAACGAGGCTACCCGGCCAATCAATCAACATTAAAAGAACTCATAGAAAAACGTCACGAACTCGCGCAAATACAAGGTTATAAAACTTACGCCGAATATGTAACAGAAGAGTTGATGATACGCACCCCGGAAGCCGCCGAAAATTTCATCAACAAGGTTAACGATCTAGCTAAACCACAAGCCGATAAAGAATACCAAACGCTTCTCACGCAACTACAAACCCTCTACCCCGATGCAACCGAAGTGGGTGACTGGCAAAAAACCTTTATAGAATCGCGCGTTAAAAGTGAAACTTTCGATATAGACTCACAGGAAATACGTCAATACTTCAGTTATACCAATGTAAAACAAGGTGTATTCGATTTAACTGAAACTATGTTTGGCGTAAAGATAGTGCCATGGCAAACAGACGTATGGCACGAATCGGTTAACGCCTATGAAATGTATGACGGCAAAAAACTTGTTGGCCGATTTTATCTCGATATGCACCCGCGTGAAGGGAAATATAACCACGCAGCAGCCTTCGGCATACAAGACGGCATTAAAGGCGTTCAACCGCCTATCGCTGCCCTCGTATGTAACTTTCCGGGTGAAAAAGATGGCAATGAATTGATGGAGCACGAACAAGTCGAAACGTTTTTGCACGAATTCGGCCACCTACTCCACGCCTTATTTGGTGGGCACCAACGCTGGCTATATTTTTCAGGCATAAAAACTGAACGAGATTTTGTTGAAGCTCCATCTCAAATGCTGGAGGAATGGGTATGGGATGCCGAGACACTGAAAACTTTTGCACGAAATGCCAATGGCGAGCTTATACCTGACGAGCTTGTAGCAAAAATGAATGCAGGGCGCTATTTTGGCCGCGCCCTATGGACACGCCATCAAATGTTCTATGCCTCTGTATCATTACACTTTTACAACCAAGATCCCGACGAACTTGATCTAACCAACACAATGGCCGAACTACAACAAATCTATTCGCCTTACGGCTATGTAAACGATACCTACTTCCACAACAGCTTTGGCCACCTGTACGGTTATTCTGCTGCTTATTACACCTATATGTGGTCACTGGTCATTGCATCAGACATGTTCAGTGAATTTGAAAAACAAGGTTTACGCAACCCGTCTATTGCGAAACACTATCGCGATACTGTACTAGCCCCTGGTGGAACGGCGGATGCCGCCATACTGGTTGAAGATTTTCTTGGGCGGCCGTACAGTTTTGAAACCTTCTCAAATAAACTCAAAAACAATCCTTAAGCGTTTGTTCTCTAATTAACAGTGGCGCCAATACCCATTGCGCCACTGAGTAAAATAATACCTAAAAAGAGCAGTTAATCATGACCAAGGCATTACAAGCACTTATTATCAGTACACTATTATGTGTAGTGGTCGGTTGCGGGAAACAAGAACTTACGAACGTAGAGTTTGGTAATAACAATCAAATACTATTTATAGGTAACGGCGACGAACCCCAAGGCCTCGATCCCCATACCACCACCGGCATGCCAGACTTTCATGTTATTTCGGCCCTATTCGAAGGGCTAACCTCACTCCACCCAAAAACCCTAGAGCCCCAACCCGCTATCGCCGAAAGCTGGAAAATATCCGACAACAAACTTGACTATACTTTTTCGATACGCAGTAATGCCCGCTGGTCCAACGGTGACAGTTTAACCGCCCACGACATCGTTTACTCATGGGAACGGGCACTTACACCCAACATGGCAAACCCCTACGCTTACATGATGCATTACATCAAAAATGCAGAATCTTTTAACGTAGGTAAATTAACCAATTTCAAACATGTCGGTGTAAAAGCTATCGATGACAAAACGCTGCTGGTAACCCTCACAAACCCTACCCCCTTTTTCTTGGAACTGCTTGATCACCACACTTATTATCCCGTACACCCGCCAACCATCAAAAAACATGGCGATATGACAGATCGTAACTCACAGTGGACTCTTCCAGAGAATATGGTAAATAGCGCGCCCTTCACACTTAAACGATGGGAAATTAACAGTGTTATTGAGGTTGTCAAAAATCCTCTTTACTGGGATGCCGAAAACGTAAAGTTAAACGCGATACACTTCCTGCCCATAACCGACCAACAAGCTGAAGAACGGGCATTCAGAAGCGGGCAAATACACTTGACCGACACACCGCAAATGGCCATAGAAAAAATTGCCACCTACGAAAAAAAATCGCCCGAACTACTCCAAAAATATGCAGTTTATTCAAACTATTTCTACTCAATAAATACAACACGCAAACCCTTTGACGACATTCGCGTTCGCAAAGCATTCTCCTATGCGATAGATCGCGAAGCTCTTGTAAAGCATATAACCAAGGGAGGGGAAGTACCGGCTTTTAATTTCGTACCGCCAGATAGTTCAGGCCACAAACCAAACGCGCATTTTAGCTACGATCCAGAACAAGCTCGGGCGCTGCTCAGTGAAGCCGGCTATCCCAATGGAGAAGGCGTTCCATCTTTCGATATTTTATACAATACCCATGACAACCACAGAAAAGTGGCGCTCGCGATTCAACAAATGTGGCAAGACACGCTAAATGTTAAAGCCAACCTTGTGAACCAAGAATGGAAAGTTTTTTTAGACACACAACATAATATGCACTACGACATTTCGCGCTTTGGTTGGGTTGCCGACTATCGTGACCCCAGTAATTTTTACGAACTACTGTTATCGTACGGCGGCAACAACTATACAGGTTGGAAAAACGAAGATTATGACACCGCTATTTTAGCGGCCCAAAGTGAACCCAATACCGCCGCCCGATATGCCCTTTTTGAACAAGCAAACAAATTAATAGTAGACGAAATGCCTATTATCCCTCTCTACTTCATGGTCGATTTAAACTATGTACAACCCAACGTTAAAAATTGGCACCCTAATGTTTTACATCGACATCCCTTTAAATCGGTCTATCTAGCCACACCCCAGCCAGCCAGCGAGTAACGTAACACGTGTTTAAATTCATCTGTATTCGCCTGCTATCGGCTGTGCCCGTTTTATTTTTGGTCGTACTCATTACATTTATTCTTATTCGGATGGCGCCAGGAGGCCCCTTCGATGAAGACCGTGCGGTGCCTCCGCAGGTACTTAAGAACCTTAACGAGCGCTATCACTTAAACGATCCTATTGTGGTGCAATTTAGCGACTACGTCATCAATATTTTACAGGGCGATTTTGGCCCCTCCTTTAAATATCCTACACGTTCTGTCACAGAGTTAATTGCTACCGGTTTACCCGCAACCATCGAGCTTGGCCTGTACGCCCTGCTCTTCGCGATTTTACTCGGTATTTCGTCTGGTATAATCGCAGCCTTAAAACCCAACACCCTCCAAGATTATATTCCCATGTCTATTGCCATGACGGGTATCTGTTTGCCCTCGTTTGTGATGGGCCCACTTTTAATACTCGGCTTCGGCATAGGGTTGGAATGGCTACCTGTGTCGGGCTGGGGGCTCTCGCCGGGCGATAAAATTCTGCCTTCCATTACACTCGGTTCGGCCTATGCGGCCTATATTGCGCGTCTAACCCGAAGTGGCATGCTCGATACTCTATCCCAAGATTACATTCGTACTGCACGCGCAAAAGGCGTCTCAAAAACAACACTTGTGCTACGCCATGCACTACGAGGCTCACTTACGCCTGTTATCGCTTTTGCTGGGCCTGCTGCTGCGGGCCTACTCGCAGGCTCATTTGTGGTGGAAACAATTTTTCAAATACCGGGGCTTGGGCGTTTCTATTTACAAGCCGCTTTTAATCGTGACTACACCATGATACTGGGCACCACTATCTTTTTTGCATCGCTTATTCTCTGCTTTAACCTTATAGCCGATATTCTACAAACATGGATGACGCCAAAACTGCGTCAATCCCTAAATCGTTAACCTACCTATGTTTTTTCGTATCAGCACACCTCGTCACGACATTGCGCAATTTGAAGCAGGCCGCTCGCTCTATCAAGACGCCTTTAATCGTTTGAAAAAAAATGTTCTCGCCATGAGCGGGCTAGTGCTACTAATTGTGATGTTGAGCCTATCAATTTTTGCGCCATGGATTACCCCCTACGCCTACGACACTCAAAATTTGAACCTAGGTGCAACTGCGCCATCTTTACAACACTGGATGGGCACCGATATTTTTGGCCGTGATCAGTTCACTCGAATACTCTACGGCAGTAGAATCTCGTTAATGGTGGGGTTTATCGCTACCGCAGTGGCACTGATTATAGGCGTACTCTGGGGCACCCTAGCAGGATACATTGGCGGTAAAACAGACGCCTTTATGATGCGTATTGTCGATATTTTGTATGCGCTACCCTTTGCCATATTTATCATTCTACTTACCGTCGTATTTGGTAAAAGCCTATTTCTTTTATTCCTCGCTATTGGCGCTGTTGAATGGCTAACCATGGCGCGCATTGTACGCAGCCAAATTATGGCACTTAAACATCAAGAATTTGTTGAAGCGGCCGTTTCAATGGGATTAAGCCAAAGACACATTATGGTGAGGCACTTAATCCCTAACATTCTCGGCCCTATTATCGTCTACACAACGCTCACCATTCCAAGCGTAATATTACTAGAATCTTTTTTAAGTTTTCTAGGCTTAGGTATTCAACCGCCTCAAAGTTCATGGGGATCATTAATTTCCTATGGTGTTGAAACCATGGAAGAATACCCTTGGCTTATTATTTACCCCAGCATATTTCTCAGCACAACTCTATTCGCACTTAATTTTTTAGGCGACGGCCTACGCGACGCTTTCGATCCGCGTAGCGCTAAAGATTAGCTACCATGAAAAAACAACACTCCATTTTAAATGTTACCAATCTCAGCGTCGACTTCCATACCCGTGAAGGTATTACAAATGCCGTTAAGGCTATAAGTTTTGAACTGAATAGCAGTGAAATACTCGGGATCGTCGGCGAGTCGGGTTCAGGAAAATCTGTTTGCTGTTATAGCCTACTAGGGCTAATACCTACACCACCAGGAAAAATCAAATCTGGAACAGCCATATTCGAAGAAAAAAACCTTCTAGCATTATCCGAAAACGAGTTGCGGCGCATTAGGGGTAATAAAATCAGCATGATTTTCCAAGACCCTATGACATCACTAAACCCTTATATGAGCGTAGGCAATCAGCTTATAGAAGCCTATACACTGCATGTCAACAACAATAAAATAATGGCCAGAAAAAAATCTATCGAGCTATTAGAAGAAGTCGGCTTAGTGAATGCAGAGAAACAACTAAACGCGTACCCCCATGAGTTTTCAGGCGGTATGCGCCAACGTGTAATGATCGCAATGGCGTTAATTTCCGAACCTACCCTACTCATCGCAGACGAACCCACAACCGCGCTCGACGTAACCATTCAAGCACAAATAATAGAACTTATTAAACGAATACAAGCATCACTAAATTTAGCGGTAATTTTTATTAGTCACGATTTATCCGTACTATCATTAATTGCCGATCGTATACTCGTAATGGAAAATGGAAAAATTGTAGAGCAAGGCGAAACGCAAAAAGTATTTGCTGAACCTTCACACCCTTACACACGAAAACTAATAGCGGCTGTACCAAAAGGCACGAAAGCGATAGACAAAATATGTCAGAAAAAAACCACACCACTCCTAATCGCCAAAAATATCACTAAACGCTTCCCTATAACCCAAACGGGGTGGAAACCGTATCAAACTGATCACTTTACCGCTGTTAAAAATGTTTCGCTAACCATCCATAACGGTGAGATCGTGGGCTTAGTCGGCGAGTCTGGGTCTGGAAAATCAACGCTTGGCCGCAGCCTCATTCGCCTTACAGACTGTAACGCCACAGAATTAAATATTAATGGCCGAGAACTGCAATCGCTATCATCTGCAGAACTACGTTTAGCACGAAAAGATTTTCAAATAATCTTCCAAGACCCCTATGCATCCCTGAACCCGCGCTACACCGTATACGACACACTGGCCGAGCCATTGTTACACCATGGAATAGCGACGAAAAAAAATATACTCTCCAAAATTTATACCTTACTCGATGATGTAGGGTTAGAACGACATCACATGCGTAAATACCCGCATGAATTTTCTGGGGGCCAGCGACAGCGTATAGCCATTGCCCGCGCTCTAGCGGTACAACCAAAATTTATTATTGCAGATGAACCTGTTTCCGCTCTCGACGTAACCATTCAAGCCCAGATTCTAGAATTAATTTTACAACTTACCCGTAAACACGGGCTAACCCTACTATTTATATCCCATGACCTTGCCGTTGTACGCTATTTGTGCGACCGTGTAATAGTTATGAAAACGGGAGAAATTGTTGAAGAAGGATTAGCAGAATCAATTTTCTGCAACCCACAACATCCCTACACGCACCAATTATTAGCGTCGCTCCCCACACAGGTATAATACTGACATGATACCTACCGCTTCAGGCCGAAACACACACCCCTATATTGAAACCCGCAATCCAAAATTGGAGACAGTATTGTGTCAGCATTGATAACTAAAACCGATTTTCTTGGGCATCCAAAAGGATTATTCGTGTGTTTTACAACCGAGCTTTGGGAGCGTTTTTCTTTTTATGGTATGAAATATTTGCTGCTGCTTTACGTAACCAAATACCATCTATTTAGCGACGCCGCCGGCTACGATATACTCGGTGCCTACGCAGGCTTAGTCTACACACTGCCTCTTGTTGGTGGCCTTATTGCAGACCGTTATTTAGGTATGCGCAAAGCCGTTATATTTGGTGCCCTACTACTCACCGCAGGCCATGCGACCATGGCTTTTGAAGGTACACAAGCGATCAGCTACGCTGCCGGCACGGTACTCACCGAACCACTCACCTTAAATAATGGCGAACAACTCATAGCGGGCACTACACTAGCCGAAACAGTGGTAATACAAGACACTAAAGCATTGCGTGTATTTTTCTTTGCGCTTGCACTCATTACGTTAGGCGTGGGCTTTTTAAAACCCAACATCTCCGCCATTGTTGGGCGACTTTACACCTTGGAAGATGGTCGACGAGATGCCGGTTACACTATTTATTACATGGGCATCAATACCGGTTCTTTTGCCGCTATAATTTTATGTGGCTGGCTAGGTGAAACCTATGGCTGGAATTACGGCTTTGGGGCTGCGGGTATAGGGATGCTCTTGGGACTATGCAGTTTCCTTTATGGCCAGCGTTTTATTAAAGGCCACGTTGAACCCGAAAACCCCGAAAAACTGACACAAAATATTTTGGGCCCACTCAACCTAGAGTGGGCAATATACTTACTATCACTCCTTTCTCTCTCCCTTATTTGGTGGGTAATACAACACGAACATATCGTGCATATCACCCAAAATAGTTTACTGATTGTCGCAATCGTAGGTCTAATTTTTTATTCGCTACGGCATGATCAAACATCTATATTTAGCGACATACCTGCAACCACACTAGCATTACTGTCGATGGGTAGTGGTTTAATCTGGGCCACAACAGGCCAAGATATTGGCCTAGGGTTAATGATTACGGGTTTAGTTGCGTTCATTATTTATGGTTTTAACATCAACAAAAGCGACGAATACAGCCGCACGGTTGTATTAATGTTTTTAATTTTAACAAGCGTTGTATTCTGGGCGCTATTCGAGCAATCCGCCGGTAGCATGACCCTATTCGCGGACCGCGTACTCGATAGATCTCTAGGCGACGGTGAAATTCGCGCGTCAATGTTTGGCTCCTTAAATCCTGGGTTCATCATGTTACTCGGTCTTCCTCTCGCCTACTTTTGGACTGCACTTGGCAAACGCGGCTTGCAACCCAATACCGCAATTAAATTCGGGCTGGGCATAATACAGGCAGGGTTAGGGTTTGGTGCCTTAGTTATCGGTGCAGAATATACCAATGACGCCGGTAAAGTAGCGGCTATATGGATGGTGCTGGCCTATTTATTACATACCACCGGTGAATTATGTTTATCGCCCGTAGGCCTGTCAGCCGTGAGTAAATTATCCATTCAAAAAGTTGTCGGTGTGAGTATGGGCACTTGGTTTCTTGCCACAGCCCTGTCTGAAACTATTTCCACACGCATCGGAAAACTCGCCTCTATAGACACCTCCGGTGTAGAAACAGCCACAATCGCAACTATGCTCACAACCTATACCGATCTCTATACACTACTTATGTGGATAGGCATTGCAGTGGGCACGTTTGTTATCGCCGTATCGCCACTCCTTAAAAAAGGAATGCGCGGCGTCGAATAAGGGGGAAAGGGATTTAGAGGTTTTTTATTGGCGAATAATTTACTCTTTTCTACGGAAACTTTACAAACAATAGGATTATTCAAAACAAAGGGCAATGGAATGGAATGCAATGCAATGCAATGCAATTGAACCGATACTACTCCAGTAGCGATACTGCACTTTAATTGTACGCGAAACCCCGTGTAATAAGGCTAGTTATTTCGCGGTTGCGGCTAAGCTCGCAGCCTAAAGGCTATCAAACGGTGATATTTCAAATTGAAAAACCAAATCCGTTCCACAATACATACACTTGGTTTTATTCGCTGGAATGGATAGCTTACACTTTCCACACTCTACCTTAGCGGTATTTCGTTTTGTTCTGTCTAACGCCACTTCAACCATCATCTCTTTCAGTTTAGACAATGTAATATTTTCACTTTCTGACACCACACCCCATAGAACCTCGTTAATAATCGATAATGTTTCGAGTTTTTTTTCTAACCGCTCTATTCTAGAGGAGTTATCACTTGAATTCCTCGACGCTTCCCTAACCGTTTTTTTCTCGGTTAGATCTATAGCCGGCACATTATAATGACCTATTCCATCGTTCATTCTACTCTCCTTATCTGGACATTAAAGTAATCGTAAATTATGGGACTTGGTTAGCGTGCCTTACTCCTCGCAAACACCGCCAGCACTAACTGTGCATGTTGTCCTCTCACCGCTAGGACAACTTTCAACCGGGAGCGCATCCCCCTCTGGTTCGCCTTTATTATCCAGCCCTTTTATAGATTGCGAAAATCATTCTCTAGAGTCTAGAGCCGCCGCAACGGTGTCCAGTTGCAAATTTCGCTCAGCCATATCGTTATCACCCCCCCTTTGTAATGAGCACTGTTATACCGAGCGTCAGCCTAAATATTTTAGTGCTCGCAGCAAGGGCTGAGTGAGTTTTGTAGGGTAAACATTGGTTAACGACACCGTAGCACACTGTTGAAAATTACAAAATTGGGCTATGGCTGCTATAAACGCGACTTTCACTAGCTCGAAATCAACACCATGCGGCTCAAAATGGAGTGATTTAATTTCCAAATGGCTGGTTTTTCGATACGCTTTGCAATCCATTCGCCCGACGAATTCATCACGAAAAAGTAATGGCAAGCTGAAGTATCCATACTGACGCTTGGCGGCCGGCACGTAACACTCTATCTGGTAGTCGTAACCAAACAAAGCTTTCAGTCGTTCACGCTGGATAACGCTATTGTCAAAAGGCGAAAGAATGCGCAGGCGGTCACTCAACCGAGGCATTGAACGCTCTAGCGCTCCCACCTCTATAATAAATAGTTCGCCATTATTTAAACGTACCTGCTCTAAGGTGTGCTGTGCCACTCTCTCGTCCACCAACGCTTTCACCGCTTTACGTAATGCCGTATTGCGACGCAGGTAGGTCAGCCCTTTGAGCGAAACCAAACCATGGCACCGCAACTGTTGATTAACAATGTGCGACGCAAACGCTTCCGCAGTAGGCATTTGAGTGTTGACGCCGGATGATAGTACCCGCTCAGTCAAGTCATAGGTTTTTTGAAAGCCCTCTCTACCCCTGACCATTAAATCGCCTTCCATATACAGTTGTTCTAGCGCCTTTTTCGCGGGCTTCCAATCCCACCAGCCCTCGCGTTTTTCGGCGTTAGTGGCTATATCGCGAGACCGTAATGGCCCATCGGTTTTTATACGCGACATTAATTCAGCCATAAGTTTGGTGTCGCGAGTTTTATGCCAGTGGGTTTGGCCACTTTTAATAGCGTATTTATAAGGCAAGGAGAACCGAAAGTCGGCAATGGGAAGGAAAGCCGCCGCATGGGACCAATACTCAAAAATGTCACCATCGCGTAACATTTCATTTACCATCGCAGGCTCAAATTTAGGCACTCTAGAATAAAAAACATGGTTGTGTGCGCGCTCCACAACCGATAATGTATCAATTTGTACATAGCCCAACTGGTTAATAGCATTACGAGCACCTACCACACCACGCCCATAGGGCTGCGCTTGAATCAAGCCCTGAGAAAACAACGCGAGGCGCCGCAAGCGCGCCATCTCTTGCGGGCGCTTAAGTTCAATTGTGGTCATAATGGCCTGACACCCTGTAACTCATTAATATTGAAGATGACTATTGCTCTATTTTTTGATAGTTGCAGACACCACCTAATCGCTAAAATTCAATAACAATAGCGTGGTGTTAACTCACAAAAACAGACCATAAACCTGTTAACACTATTTATTATTTAAACATAAAATGAGTGCGCTAGGCACGGTAATACCTGCCTTGCTATAGCGTGCCGATAACGCGCAGGCTTAACGCCCGGCAGGCCAGTTAACTTGAGAAATCTTTCGGGTGTTACACGAATACTAAAACGCCACTTTTTAGGGTTACTAACGTTATAATAAGCATACTTTTTTCCCGATACTGAAAATAACACAATATTGGACGATGCTCCCTGTTCATTTTCGATTACCCCAAGGAATGACCCACATAATGGCCTAACGTATTGAATATCCATACAAACCAAAACCTCACTCATTACCATTACGTCTAAAAAAAGACAAATTCTACTACCGCTATTGTTCAGCCAAGTAAATTATTTCAGAAAATTAAATACAACAACATTACACCAAAACCATACTTTCTCTACGTAAAAAAAACGCGCACCCCAAAATATTTTATTCTGAATAAGATGACGCGAACGACACATAAACGACGCCACTTTTATTCATTAACATTTCTCATCATTACATCCATAAAAATATAAAACGAAATTACGACAAACAAATTAATCCCCATTAAATATCGTGAATTCCTTCTCAAAACATATTAGCCATTAACTTTTTCTCTACATAGAGAGGTATAGTCCGTACTTTGCGCAAAGATAATTGCATGTCTTCGCGTGATATTTGAAATTAACTCTAGCAAGAAATAGAAACGTTTTATGCCGCCAAACAAACACTTTTAATAAGAGGGACACATCATGCATTATGGAAAAATTTCGTTTTTGTTAAAGACACTTTTCGCCGTGTTACTCGCCATAGGCATCCACTCCAACACTGCCTATGCCGGTGAAAACTTTACTTGTCAGTTTGTCGTTTCGTCGGAATGGGATACTGGCGCTACAGCGTCTATCGTCATTACTAACCACAGTAATCAGACCGCCGCGTGGTCCCAGCTTACAGCAGATTTCGGTACCAGTAATGGTGTCGCCGTGAGTAACGCATGGAACGCTCAGTCCAGCGGAAGCCCCATACTCACACTAAGCCCCTATGGCTGGAACAGTCAACTACAGGCAGGTGCAAGTGCCGAAATCGGGCTTCAATTAAGCAAGCCCAGTGGGGCTGTCATTGAACCACCCTTTTTAAGCGGTGACTGCGCGAGCGAAGACGGCGAAAATACGTACCCTACCGCCAGCTTTAGCTGCGAAAACGATCAAATCAATTTCGAACTCTCTACCGAGACAGGCTACATTGCCACAATCGAAGAATTTGTTATTTGTACAAGCGACTACTCCAACAGCAATAGTGACGCAGTGAGCGTCCTTTGGGACACTGGCGATGGCTCTGCACCCCTTACGGACACCACCTTTCGGCATGCCTATACTGACTCAGGCTTAGTCACTATTACACTAACCGTAAGCGATGACGAATTCAGCGAGACCACCACTCTAGACCACATCGCAATAGGCAATGGCTTACCACCCATCTCCATCCTAGATTGTGTCGCTGAAAATGTGGATATTACCTGTGCCTTCAGCACCGAAGACCCCGACAACACCAACTTTACTTATATTCTAGAGTGGGGCGACGGTAACAACAGTCAAACCACAAGCAGCGCGACCCCTCTTACGCACCGTTATGATGAACCTGGGCGCTACGCCCTACGCCTAACCACCTATGACGGCCACCATAGGCATAGAGCGGATACAGAAATAGTGATCCACACCAACCCCTCCAGTAACGAACCGCCTGTGGCAACAATCCTATCCTGCGAAAATAGAACACGCACTTATGAACAAGGCCCATCGGGATCATCCGATTTTGTGGTTGTGTGCGATTACGAAGCCTCTGACCCCAATAACGACACACTCACTCGCACATGGGATGCCGGTGATGGTAGCGAGCTCTTTGAAGGCTACAATCCAAATTTTATGTACAGCGCGGAAGGTGTTTATACCATTACCTTGACGGTGAGCGACGGCGAATTTTCAAGCGCATCATCCATAGATCATTTCGCAGAAGGCAATGACAGTAACGGCACTGCCAGCCTAAACTGTACCAGCCAAGCAGAAACCGTCACCTGTGACGCTCACGCGAGCAATGCTGAACACAAAACACTGCACATGGATTGGGGCGATGGCAACGTAGAGCCCCTCAATAATCTCGACAGCCCCCTGACCCACGCCTATGTCGAAAGCGGTGAATACAGACTTAACCTAACAGCCACTACCATCAATACCGGCATTGCTGCGGAAACAACTGTTGCTGTCGCTATTGATGACCGCAACCTTGCCCCCATCGCGCGCTTCAGTTGTGAGAATACGGAGGTGAATTACGAAACAAACACACCAGACTACGGATGGATTGCCGACATCCACCAACAAGTAAACTGCACAAACGAATCTTCAGACCCTGACGGTGATGAATTGAGCTATTCATGGCTCGCTGGCGACGGCTCGGATGCACAGACACTCACTCATTTTAACCACGAATACGACGAATCTATTGTTTACACCATTACCCTAGTGGCTAGCGATGGCGAAGCGAGCAGCAGCTTTTCCCTCGAACATCTTGCCATTGGCAACAACCGGGAAGAAGACATACCAGCCGCCGTAGAATGCCTATATTCCATTACCAATACCTGGGGAAACAATTTCCAAGGTAGCGTACGCCTCAACAATATTAGCGACGAAAACATTGAAGGCTGGTCGGTACATTGGGAGTATAACGACGGCTCCAGCATAGAAAGCCTTTGGGGTGGCGAACTGAACACAGACAATGGTTACACCGTAACGCCCTTTAGTTGGAATAGCCTAATTGCCGTTAATGGCAGCATTGAAATTGGTTTTAACGGCAACAACGGTGGAAACAGCCCTAGCATTCCCTCACTAGGCGGGAGCACGTGTAATCCATAAACCAAACATGTACACACAGCAATAAGTAATACGAAAAAAAACGGCCTCTCCCAAGGTGAGGCCGTTTTTTGTTCGTTACCTTGCAACTGCTAGCCGATAAATACTATATTGTCGGTTGTTCTAATTCTTGGATTAAATAGCTTAATTCGTCTGCTTTTTCCGTAAACAACATATGTGCGTCGAATAACCCTCGATTATAGAAAAACATCCCCACTTCTTTAGAGAAAAAATCAATCAAAAATTCCGCTTCGAAAGCTCCAATATCTTGGTCAAGCTCATCGTTAAAATACTTCTTAATTTTATGGACAATTCTATCTAACTCGTCCCGCGAAAATTTTATATCGCTCATACCCTTATCTCCACACACCTGACGCTGCTATAAAAACAATCAGATGACATCGTTTTAGTGTGTGAGTATTTTAGAATAGAATGGGTAATAATGCCCACAGGAACACTCGCCAAACTTAAGTGAAAGCCTACATTCTAACCACACTCGAAGCGATTTAATTGAGACGCCACACCCTGCCCCCCTAAAATCGAGATGAGTAAGCCTATTGCCCCCTAATATGCGCTATTCCTATCATTTGGGCGCCCTTAGGGCCATACTGCTATCACTACGCATTGACATGTCCGGCTAAATGGACGTTGACGCGCAGCCGCACGTCTTAAGCTGGCAAAAACTGGCTTTAGATTTAATGGGTTACGTCAAAAGGAATGCATTATGAGTAAAGGGCAAGACAACAAAAAAAACGTCAAGAAGAAACCGCTTTTAACGCCAAAAGAGAAAAAAGCCGCAAAGGCCGCGAAGAAATCGACAGCCAACGTTTTAGGTAATTAAGTGCGCCACTACACATTGGCCATCGATTTTATCGAAGGCCTTTATTTCGCTAATCAAAAAAACAAATAGACCAACTCGCATTTAGCCATAAAAACAGTACCCCCCTCTCAACCAGCGTCCTTGTTGCGTCCACATCTTAGTATCAAATTATGGACGGGCACTAATTATAACTAAAGCTCTTTCAATTTTTTATCTGAGAAAAAAGGAAGCGCTAATTGAGTAAGCAAGGGCAAAGGTCTACCGGAGCCATTGCCGCATTTATCAATATCAGCCTTTGCAGAAAACGTACCAAAGATTCGATCCCATAAGATTACCGCGCAACCATAGTTAGTATTACTCTCATCAAAATCTAGCGAGTGATGTAACTGATGTGATTCAGCGGTAGTAAAAACCCAGCCGAAAATGCCGGAGGTTAGCGGCAAGTTAACATGGTTCATATGAACTGTCGTGACCTTAAACATAACAGCTACCGCAACAACTTCCGGGCTCGCGCCTAAAAAGCTGAAGATCACCGCCATGCCTATATTCAAGCCTAAAAATTCTAATGGATGTGTTCGATCTGTACGGCCAACACTCATCTTTGAAATATGATGATGCGTTGCGTGCATTCGCCAGAAAAACAAAAAGCGATGCTGCAAACGATGAACCCAATAGGTAATAAACTCCGCCGCTAAAATTGCGATTAGAGCCATACCGACTAGACCTGCAAAGCTGTTGGCTGCTAAGGCGAAGGTTAGCCCAATTGATTCTCGCATAGAAGCAAACAGGGCCTCGATATTCGCATCGTAGTACACACTATAAAAAGGCACCCAAAACAGGTAGGTTGCAAGAACCCAAAAGGTGTCGCGGCCCAATTCTCGCCACTCAAGTTTCCAGTCTACACGGCGTGGGGCAAGCCACTCAGCCAGCAGCAAGGCCGGAAATGACAACCACAAGACCCAAGTAAAAAGCTGCCAAGGATCAACCCAAGCATGCAAGCAAGCACTTGCGCTCAGCAAGGTAAACCCGAGTACATAAATTGGCTGGGGCAATGACCTTAGCGTGGCACTTAGAGTTTGAGGAAAAGGCGCAGGCATAAGCGTATCCTTGAAAAATAAATGGTGTTTGATTGCGTAAAGCGCAAGAGCTCTGAACGCCACAGGGTCCGGCACTATTGAGCTGCCATAGTACCTGTGGCGCTTTTACTTTGCGTAACTTTAGGGTAATCATTAGCTAATAAATAGATAAATCGCTTCGACCGAACACCCAAAGAGCTTACAGGACCTTAATTAACCGCAAATTTTTATCCAGAGCTTGTCAAATCGACCCTGAAATTCTGGGTGCTTTGAGCAGCCATGCATAGCCAGATAGCAGTCGATGAATACTTCTTGAACGTTGTTTTCAGCCGCCTTTAAAGTTAGCTATCTTGCGCTCGACGATAAGCAACACGCTCTGACAACGAAGAATTAATCGCAAAGTAACCCGCCATTGAAATGTAGTTTCTAGCTTCTTCAATTTCTGGTAACGAGTCACCCACACGACAAAATACAATAATAATCTGTTTATGCTGAATGCCGTTTTTTACTAACTCATGTGCCAGCCTGACGGTTGGCTCTAAGTCATCCGATGATATTCCAGTAGGCAGAATGAGCAGGTCTGAGTGCTTGGCAATAGACAAGGTTTCTTTGCTGGCGGCAGGCGCACCATCAAATATAAGGAGGTGAAAGTCACCTTTGTTATAATCTGATACTGCGTCATTTACGCTTCTGTATTGCTCTACCTTAACGATGGGTTCAACTTGATGCTCATTTCTCAGCATATTCCAGCGAGTGGATGTGCCTTGCTTTGAGTCCATATCGGCAATTTTAACCATCCAGCTATTAATTGCGTATTCTCGTGCAATCAGTCTGGTTAACGTGCTTTTACCAACGCCACCTTTTTGGGAAACTATTCCAATTATCATATTACCTCTCGATGAAGAATGCGTTACTTCCGTTCATCGCGTTAAATAACGAATGCGTTATAAAGTAAATAAAAATATTGATGCCTTCTGAAACTTCAGGTTGATTGCCAAGCATTGATGAATAATCACCGCACCAACCAACGGCGCGTTAATGTGTTAAAGTGTTAAAGTGTTAAAGTGTTAAAGTGTTAAAGTGTTAATTGACGCAGGTTTTAATACTTCTTTAGATACTGATAGAGTGTTTCACGGCTAATACCCATGGCTTTAGCAATTTCCGTTTTTGTATCGCCAGATTCAATACGGATTTTTATTTCATCAATTTTATCTTCGGAAAGTTTTTTCTTCCGGCCACGATACGCGCCTCGTTTTTTAGCAAGAGCAATACCTTCTTTCTGTCGCTCTTTAAGTAGAGCGCGCTCAAACTCTGCGAATGATCCCATAACCGATAGCATCAATATCGCCATAGGGCTGTCTTCACCGCTAAACGTTAAACCTTCCTTGACAAATTCGATGCGAATTTCTTTTGATGTTAAAGTCGTAACAAGTTGCCGAAGATCGAACAGATTTCTCGCAAGGCGATCCATACTGTGAACCACGAGCGTATCGCCTTCACGAATAAAAGATAGCAAAGCATTAAGTTCGGGGCGATTAGTATCTTTTGCGGAGGCTTTGTCAGTGAAGGTGCGATCAAGCTCAATGCCTTCAAGCTGGCGTTCAGGATTTTGGTCTGCGGAGCTGACTCTGATATATCCGATGCGTTGACCTGTCATAGAAACCTGTAAATCTGATTAAGTGTCAGATTAATCTCTATGACCTCTTGAGGAAAACGTCAATTAAATAATGAATCAACTCTATTCTGACAGATTTATATTATCTGCCTGACATCAGGTTAGGGTATACCCAATATAGACATGTAAGAGTAAAAAATATTAACTGCTATTCATACCCCTGTTAAAACCTATAGTGCCGGTTGTTTATACAAAAGGAGCGGATTTTAGAGATTTTTCGGATTGAACCAGAACTAAACACTTCCCTTTTGAGCGTGTTACCGCGTTATACAACAGCCTCCTTTTTTGCTCATCTGAACCTTGTGTTGAAGCAGGCCATAGAATTATTACATTATCAAATTCTCTATTTTTTGCTCCGTGTATTGTCATTGCCCTTATTCCTGATTCGTTTGATTTCATTCTTCTCTTCTTGTTAGCAAAGCACGTTCGAATGAGGCTTACTAATTCCTCACTGGTCACAGCAGTACATCCTACGCAACGAATTTGTTTTTCGACCCATAAGCTGACGATTTTGTTAATGGAAAGATCACCACCAAAAGAAACTATTTTTGCGACATCATTTATTGAGATTTTACTGGGCATTTGAAGTTTTGATAGAAACCCGGATATACGTATTTTTTCCGAATTTTCATAATTTATTTTATATGGCCCGTTTTTTTTTGAGGTTGTTTTCGAATTTACCCATTCGATAACATTGTTTAAGTAATTCCCGCTAACTGGACTTATTATTGCTATAGATTTCCCTTTTCCATACCAGCCAATATCATTACTTACCCAACTTCCGGCCAGTCCAGGCTTATAGCCAGGAGAAACTTTAAATTTGTTTCCGGAAATGGGGGGATTCCCTTCTCTAATTGAATTAGCTGCGCCGATCAGATCTTGGTTGTTCGTTCTTTTTTGTATTGTTAGTTCGGTAACATCACTAAGTGTATCAATCCATTCACATGCTGGATTAGGTCTTAGATTTTCGTTTAGGCATTGAAATTCATCCGCGGCCACAAATAGTTTAACGTGTGGGGATAGCGCTTGAAAGATAGCCAATCTTTCTATGGTCAAATCTTGTGCTTCATCGAGGAGAATACAAGGAAAAGTTTTTGCTACCCACTTTGCAATAAAATCATGTTGTAATAGTAAACTAGCTGCGTAACAAACCTTTTCATATTCATCATGAGTAACTGTTTGCATTCCTAGATCTGTAACAAGGGTTCTCCATCGTCCAATTATTCGCCAAGCAAAACTATCAATCGTAGAGCATTCAAATCTCCGTTTGACGGTATTAATCTGAACGAGTTTATCTTCTAACCTTCGTCGAGAACCATGCATGAACGTAAGGGCTAGAATTTTTTGGTGAGGTTCTAATGGCTCATCAATCAGAGCGATTTCAAGTGCTTCCATTAGATGATATGTCTTTCCACATCCAGCTCCACCTATAAATGCTTTTACACTCATTGTTTAAAAACCCAGATTCCACTTTCGTCCTGAAGGAAATGATCATTTACCTCATTATTGCACGCATGGGCTATCGAGCTAAATAAATTACTCGCATGTTTTCGACAATCCTCATTGTTCGCAATTACATCCGCTACATGCTCATAAAAAATAAGATCCATTTTTTTAGCTTTTAAGTGGATAATAACCTCGTCAATTGAATCAAATTTTTCTCCAGATAGTTCGTTCAAACTAGCTAGTATAACTTCTGGTGATGCTTTTAAAATCCAGCCGATAGTATCTTCAATCATTGCTCCTTGCTGCCACGATAAAATGGAATTTGGGCGAGGATTACTAGCCAATACAGATTTAGCATAACGTTGTCCGTCAACATCACCATCTACTAAGCAACATACACCTTGATGAATATCTTTAAGTATTTCATAAGTTTCAACAACTTTAGCATCTTCTGTGGGAACTATTCCAACGTTTAAGTTAAACGGTTTTTTCATCGTTGTTATCCAGCCTTCATTTATCAACAAAGGTCGAATAATTATATTGAGTAAGTAATACTCTGTTTTTCCTTCTGGAATCAGAACAAAGGGATGCATTAGTGCAGATATTACTTCAGCTCGACTTTGTTGAAAAAACTTTCGCATCCAATTTGGAGAGTTGCTATTAAGTGGTTTCTTCAATAATTGTTCTGACTTTAGTTCTCCACCAATATTACGTAATAGAATCACTGAAGTTGGATCTGCCATCGATGCAATTGTTGGTGAATGCGTAGTTACAAATGTTTGTGATGATAATGATTGTAATCTATGAACAATTTGTTGTTGTGTTGAGGGTGGAAGGTGAAGTTCAGGTTCTTCAAGAGCCATGGTGAACTCTTCGCCAGATTCGGTTCGAACACGGCCTAATTCAAGCAGGAGAAGGAGACCCTGAAGTGAAATTAGTCCACTCCCTTGACGTGCGCTAGGTATGCAAAGCCCGTCTTCAGTAGAAAAATGTGCAGAAACAACATCCATTACCGATTTGCTATCAGTATTGGTTAATCTAAGTTTGAGCGAAGGCGAACTAGGAATGCATCTGCCAATTTCAGCATTGACATTATTAATTAGTGGCGAAATATTTGGATCTTGGTCTATGGCTAATTCTGGATTTCTAAGCCTATCCCGTTCAGCCAGAATCGATTCAAATGGTTGCGCCGCAGTAGTGTTTATTGTACGTCTAAATAATTCACTTCCCCATGAGAGAATTTTATCCCAAGTTCTATTAGTCCTGATCAAGAAGAACCCTAATTCTCTAATTAGTTGTGATGGCACTACTGTTTGGGAGTCATTGACAAATGGATCAATAGGATCAGAGTGATCGTGAAAATACCGCAAAAATTCAACAGACATTGATGTGTAATCAAAATATGCTTGCGCAGCAATTTGACAGCATAATTTCCACTCTTCATTATCAGGGGTAGAGTGAATGTCACCATTAGTTAAATCTAGCCATTTAGGTATAGCTCTTCCATCTCTAAACCAATGATCGTTTTGGTCTAAGTCATTGCCAGGAAAATCTATTATTGTAGCTATCAACTTGATCCGATCAGCCGGTTGAGGGGTCGAGCCAAAGAAATCATGTTCAGTTAAGTCCCTGATTAATTTGTCTCTACCGAGCAATAATGTCAATGCTTCGATAACGGTTGTTTTTCCGGTGTTATTAGCGCCAATTAGAACAGGATGCTCGCCAAAAACAATTTCACCATTACGAACACCTCTAAAGTTCTTTATTTCTAATTTATATATTTTCACATTGAAACCTTATCTAGTATTTTAGAGAAACGTAATAAATGCCAAAATATTCATAATTGATTTATATTCTCTCGTTAACGACTTATCGGGATGGGAATACAAGTGGTATCATCGAATTCATCTCCTGATATTACTGCTTGCAGACGCAAATTTTTATTGAAACTACCCGAATTATTTCCTGCTGTGAAGATAAATCCTATGAAGTCACTAACCTCCAGTTGTTTGGATATTAGCGTTACTCCATTTGCTGGAATTCCGCTTTCATTAAATAGTTGTTCAATATTTGGTTTTTCGGGATAGTCGGAAGAGTCCCAAATGGTATGCACGTAGCTAATGTTGTTCTTATTACAATATTCAAAATTGGTTAAGTGACTTAAATCCAGTCCGTAGCAGTGTGCAGTTTCATCTCGCTGGTATTGAAGGTTTTCATCTACATACCTGAACAGTGCCTCACCGTAGGCCATGTTTGAATTTCTGCATGATTGAAGAATATTCAGCAATAGGCTTTTTGTAACGTGCTTTCCTACAATAAGAAAGCAGCCTCCAGGGCAGGGAGTTTTTCTTTTGAATTCATGGAATATTATTTGCGAGTCTGTAATTTCAATGGCGTCCACATCAAGCGGCCATACCTCCTTAAGGCCTATGTTCATTAATAGGCGCTGGATAAGGAGTTTCTTCCTATACACATCGCTTGCATTTTTCAGCCAGTACTCCGTGAATGGATTCGGGTGTTCGCTCTTTCGTGACAGGTTTTCAGCTTCATCATTCATTCCCTTGATGTCACAAATATTTTGAGTACTATCGACTTTTCTCTGTACCAGGGAACTGCCGTTATGCACTATTTCATGGAGAATGAAATAGTGGTTTTCGTCAAGACTTATGCTGAAAAATCGTGATTTACTGTCTATATTCTGGAGACGTTATACGATCTCTCTATCAGTTGAGCGTGCTGTTTCGTCGTCATTGTCAAAAGCTTTAAACCAATGCCTGTTTTGCCCTTGTTCCACATAACACCATCCAGTAGTTGTGTCGCCTTTTGAAATTCCGGGAAGGATTTCATTCTCGAAATACAACTCTGTTACGTAGGCATCCCGTCTTTTACTGCTCCTTTGATTGGTGGCATTGCAATCCACGTAATCGAGCATTTTAATTATATTTTCCCTGGAAAAATCCGCCATTCTGTTGCTGTCCCTGCTATACGGCTACGTCTACAAAATCATATGACTTATACAATGTATCAAGGTGTTTGTGGTTTACCCTGAATTGACTGCGGCGTTTTATTTTGGGTTTTTCCGTCGAAGCATGTTCAACTTTAATGCCAGGGTCATAATAAACAGTTCCCAAATGCATGGCAGATAAAATCATTTCAAAATTAGTCCCTGTTCCCAGCTCCACATCCTTGCCGTAGTGATATTGGTGAACCCCGGCTACTGTGCGCCTCATGCATGGAATATAAACAGCTTGTGAGTGTTTACGTTTCCAGTGATCCATAATCTTGGCAAAGCTCCAGCTCGCTGTTACTTCTCCTTTGTTATCCAGTAAGGCAATTGCACCGGAAGCATCCGTGATAG
The DNA here is from genome assembly GCF_014217335.1 of Teredinibacter purpureus. NCBI lineage: Bacteria > Pseudomonadati > Pseudomonadota > Gammaproteobacteria > Cellvibrionales > Cellvibrionaceae > Teredinibacter > Teredinibacter purpureus. Next base: position 3,446,333 of record NZ_CP060092.1, read on the forward strand.
AAGACGTTTCTGCATCAAAACCGACAAGCTCCATCCTCAAGTTAGTCAGATTCTGTACTTGCCCTACAAGATGCTTGCCACCAAAATTAATACGATCTTCCTTACCGCTCTTATCGGGATAGCCATAGGCTTTAACAAATTCTATAGCGCCAGCCGTTGTGTAATAACCTCCATTAGGTTCCGGGGTCATCAGTGTTGTGGGCTTTGAGCCTGTCGTCGGGAATTTTGTAACACCAAATTGCTTCACTTCCCAACCCAGATAGTCCGGTTCGGCGATACCGTTAGGGGAAACCCCCAACATGGCCTCAAGCGTATATCCACCGCCATTAGGTGCTTTATAGGGTTCAAAAATCATATCCGAGGTGAGCTTTTGGCTGGGTATCCAGCCCATCTGGTGAATTTCCATTAATTTGCTAATAAGCGCATCTCTGGTAGATACCTTCGGAGCTGTATGCAGTACATCCAGTTTCCAGATTTTCGGGCTGACTTCTATATAATCTGCTTTGCCCAGCTCTATTGAAAGGGTACTTTCCGGCGTTGCCAGATAGGCGTATATTTTTTCATCTTTTGCTACACCGAGAATGAGCCACCTGCCTTCACTTCGCCCCTGTTTTTCAGGAGCCATCCATTTACTGGCATCAACTTTTGAGCCACGCAAAAAACCTGAAAAACGAACTTCAGGGTATTGAGGGTAGTAAATAAGTTTGGAATGAGGGGCGGGGTAGACTGTGCCTTCAGCATCAACCCATGACAAATCAAGGGAGGCCTGATATTTAATTCTGGTTTTGGAATTTTTCTTTGAATCGGTAGCGGATGCTGTAATCTCACCCGTGGGGATAAAAGGTAGATCCGTTAAATGACCACCAAGATAGGGCTGGTTTTTACTGTTGTCATTCGGAGCAAGCTGTTTTACATAAATGTCTGATACGCCCAGATTCTGCATGATTCGTGTGACATTATCCAGACTAATTCCCTGTGCTGATGGGGTGTCATAAGTTCCCTGATCCGATACCATTAACGCTACCTTCCGAAATTTCACCATTATTGTTATCAGTCAACAACCAGTGTTCGATATTATCAAGCACTTTCTCGACCTCCTGTTCTTTTTTGCCTTTTATTGCGCATTCCCATACGATCAATATACGCCAGCCAGCATCTGCTAATTGCCGAGAATGACGCTCATCACGCTGTATATTCCCCGTAATCTTATCACGCCAGAACTCTGTATTGCTTTTAGGCCACTTGAAAAGCCTGCAATTATGCCTGTGCCAGAAGCATCCATGCACAAAAATAACGGCATGATAGCGAGGTAAAACAAGATCAGGTTTTCCAGGAAGTTGCTTTAAATGCAGGCGATAGCGAAAACCTCGCCTGAAAAGTCCTTTTCGTACGACCATTTCAGGCCTGGTATTCTTCCCCTTAATGCCAGACATCATTCGACTGCGCATTTCAGGGGAAACAATATCGCTCATCAGGCTGCCTGACGACGCTTGCCTGTTTTTCTTGTGGTGGTTTGAGGGGCTGAGGCCTTAACCGGCTTATTATCTGCTTTTGCGCTCAGAATATAAGGCTTCATCAGCTTGGCGACTGATTCAAATACAGGTACAACAACGCTGTTTCCAAATTGCTTGTAGGCTTGAGTATCTGATACAGGAATGATGAATTTACTTTCTCCTGGTTTGTCAAAACCCATAAGCCTCGCGCATTCGTGTGGAGTTAGTCTGCGCGGTCGTCGTCTTGCTCCACGATCAATCAATACTTCCGAGCCATCTTTATAATATCTGGCAGACAATGTGCGAGTAGACCTGTCTTCCGCTGTTACTTTCCCGAAGCCAAAGCCGTTACCTGCTTTCTTGTGTTTATCTGCATAGGCCTTTAAATATTTCCAAAGGTTAGGCGTAAGGATGTATTTATCATCAACTTCATTTTCAGGTTCAAGAATGTCGCCCACTTTGGGTTCATTCTTGGGGAAGAAATTGCTTATATCTCTGAGGGTGAGGCCTTTAATGTTCAAATCCCGTCTGAACGCGACTATGACAATCCTCTCTCTGTTTTGCGGAACAAAATTCTTGCCATTGATAATTTTTGGATCGGCACCTGATTCATCATAATTACGATCAACTACATCATAACCAAGTTCATCAAGAGTCTTCATAATGACTTTGAACGTCTTGCCCTTGTCATGGCTTTTAAGGTTTTTTACGTTTTCAAGCATTATCGCCAGTGGGCGCTTTGCATCAATGATTCTTGCTACGTCAAAGAATAATGTGCCTTGCGTTTCATCTTCAAATCCATGCGCTCTGCCTAATGAATTCTTCTTCGATACCCCTGCAATAGAAAAAGGCTGGCATGGAAAGCCTGCCAGGAGTACATCGTGATCAGGGATCGATTTCTGAATGTGATTGTAAACCTGCTGCTTGGTCATACCCTCTGGCTGGGTAATTTCCTTAATGTCGCCATGTACATCATGGTCACAGTGGTAATTAGCCAGGTAGGTTTTTACGGCATATTTATCATACTCACTGGTAAAGACGCATTTACCGCCTGCCGACTCAAAACCGTACCGGATACCACCAATACCTGCGAACAGGTCAATAAAAGTGAATTCTTCTTTTTTTGTAGAGGGTGAGGGAAGCATTTTTTCAAGTGAAATGCGCTCATTATAGGTAAGCCAACTTTGATCCTGTTGCCTGGAACGTTCTTTAATCCAGCGGTTTACCACTTCTCTGGGGTGGTTTATTTTATCGGCAATGGCTTGCTGGGAGTAGATGGAAGAAAGTCTGGTTAATAGGTCAAAGTCACTCGGATTTTGCATGCGATTTCCATCAGTAATAATTTGGGAGTTATTTGTGATGCATAGTCACAGATATGTCCCTTTTTTGTCAACCGATATTGACAGATTATAACTAAAAAAACTGTATATAAAAACAGGTGTATTGGCTTGGTCACACTGCTTTAACCATAACGGCCTTTCTTTGATCCGTGCCAGGGATTTACAGTGTTCTATATGAGGTTAGTTTTTAGCTTTCTTTGATTCATAAATACCCATCGCGCCATCATTTCCATATAGTGGAGCTGGTCGTCGTCGCTCAGGGCGAAGTAATGTGCGTGGTCAGTGGTTAGTTCGGACAATATTTTTAGGACGGGTGGGTTTTCAGACAGGACGCGGATATAGAGGCAAATGCCGACTACATAGAATTCAACAAACAGCGCTATTTCTTCATAGGTGCAGCAATGCTCCTTGAAGAAATAGCGCGGTACAGGGGTTTCCCGTCCAGCAGCGCAGCAGGCGCACGGACAGGACACTTGCCGCTTACTCTTGCCAATCAGCAAGGTCATAGTTGCAGTCTGGCAGAAAGACGATTTTATCCCTGACAAGATCATCGCCTAGATAAGCGGCAAGTCCTTCGGTAGATAGCTCATCTGAACCCGTCACACGGGTGAAGAATGCACCTACTTCGCCAGTCTGAATGAAGTTTGAACAAATAATGCCTCTGTCTACATCTACCAGTGCTTCAAAGGTGGCATTAAATGGATTCGAGATATACAGCCTTACATCGCCCTCTGTATCAGTAGTGGCTTTCAGGTTGAAGCTCTGGTCGCCTGCACTGTCAGTAACGATGCTGTCTGCAAGCTGGGTAATGCTTACAAACTCCATATAGGTAGGTTGCCAGTCTTCCGATATATCGGCAGCTTGAATCCCATCGGTATCACACTGGCGGAAGGTGATGGCGTCGGAGGTAATATCACCTTTCACGCTGGTGGTGTACTCAAAGTACCCTGCGTACTGGAGGCATACGATGCCATCTTCTTCCAGATACAAGGCAGGAAAAATTGAGGCATCAATGTCGTAGTCGCTTGCCCCTGCAATGTCTTCGCCTTCTTCATTCTCAAAGTAGAAGTAGATTTTCTCATCGCCGTTGATGTCGAGCTGGCGGGTGGCGGTAATGGCGTGACCGCTCACGATGGCAAGGGCTACATCCCCCTCAAAGGCAGGCATGAAGCCTGTAAATGCTGTGGGGGTAAAGGTAGGCGTTGGATCAGGTGTAGGGTCTGGCGTTGGCGTGGGGTTAGTAGAACCGCCTCCACCACTTCCACAGCCTCCGAGTAAGGCACTTAGTGCCACAGTTGCAGCAATTAATACGCGCATAGCAGTTTCTCCAATGGTCTAGTCATAGTTATGAAATGCGGCTCAGAAAGTCCGCGCAAACAGTAGCGTGCTATAGCACGTAACTATTCTCTTTTTGTTTAGGCACCGAACATTTAGGGGGAAATGACGCTATGACAGACGTGAAAACGGTATTTGGGGAAACGCTCAGAAGACATCGAACGAAAAGTAACCGCTCGCAGCAGGATGTTGCCACGCGCTGCGATATGTCTTTCCGTTACTATCAAGAATTAGAGGCTGGAACGAAGCAACCAACGATAACGACCCTGTTTAAGTTGGCTGATAGCCTAGAAGAAAGTCCGGCAACGCTCATAGAGGAAGCCTATAAGACTTGGCAATCGTCCGCGAGCAAAGCGAGCGACGATTGATGCGCTTTGGCGGCAGGCATTTTCTGACGGCAAAGCGCGGCGACCTTTTAGGAAGCCCGAAGAAAGTTGCGTTTACGCGATCCTTGCCCGTGCAACTGGCTTAAATGCGCCACAACCATTTGATTGTGACGCTATTGTTCAGGAGTTATTCGCTGGCAAGTCCATGAAGAAAATCCACGGCTTTTTGTGCTTGTGAGGCGGCTTTAAATATAAACTTTTTATCGTTTTTTAATGCTTGCAACCAAGATTTAATATAGGTGGCGTGGTCATCACGTCCATGTTGTTTAATGCGAAAGTGAGAACATAAAAACGCGCTGCCTAGCTCCGCAATCAATTCTTCAAAAGCATATTTCTTTTCATCGGTAGAATGTCCGACCTGTTCACGATCTAAACGGCTCTTGCCTCCTGTCCAGTGGGTTAGCTCGTGAAGTAATACAGCGTAATAGTTTTCTGTTGCGCTTTGCCCATTATCAAAAAACAGGGTTTTTGGGGGCATGTTGATTTCATCGTGTGATGGCACAAAAGAAGCGCGGTTTTGATCTTCCTTTATCACTGCTCCAGATTGAGTAATAAACTTTTCAATCTCTGCAATGCGTTCCACTTGTTCTGGTCAAGTAAAACCGGACACCTATTTTTTATAAATTCCCTGCTAACGCGCTTCACTTGTTGGCTGCAGAATCGAAGTGTCGAACCTGCTCTGTTCGAGCAGAACCGACTCTTCCATTTTGCAGCACATACTTGGATTCTTCGTATTTTATTGGCGATAAATCTTCATTCGCCGAATGCAAACGATGTACATTGTAGTAGCGCATATATTTGCCCACGTCAGTCTTCATGTGCGCTCTTGTCGGCTGCGCAATCTTAAATATCCAATCGTGTTTAAGGCTTCCGAAGAAGCGTTCAACAACCGCATTATCCCAACAGGCACCAACGTCTCCCATACTCGCCCGCATATCGTAAGCCGCTAGAAGTTTTCGATAGCGCTTACGGGTATATTGTGAGCCTCTATCGCTATGAAAAACTAAGCCTTTAGGCGGCTGTCTTAGGTTGTAGGCCTTTATCAGGGCCTTGCTCACTAAATTAGTTGTCATGCGCTTATCAATGTACCAACCAACAATTCGACGCGAGTACAAATCCATAATAATCGCCAAATACATCCAACCTTCGCCGGTCTTCAGGTAAGTGACATCGCCCGCCCAAATTTGATCCGGCCCCACTGGGTTAAAATTCTGATTCAGCAAGTTGTCGGCTACGGCATCCGAGGTTTTGCGTTTGGTTGTCACTTTATAGGCGGTTCGCTGAGTGACCCTTAAGCCAAGCTTGCGCATCAAGTTACGAACCCGATAACGACCAATCTGAAAGCCTTCTTCGCGTAATTTCTTCATCATCTCGCGACTACCCAGGCTATTGCGACTCTGCTCGAAAAGCCACTTCATCCTACGGTGTAGGTGCAAGGTATCGCTTGTTATCACTGTGCCTGGGCGCTTAAGCCAATCGTAATAGGACGTTTTCCCAACGCCCATCACGCGACACAACATAACTACAGGAAAGCGAGGTGATTCAGTCTGAATGAAATCGTACTTTACTTCATTTCTTTCGCAAAGAAGGCACTGGCCTTTTTTAAAATCTCTTTCTCCATGCGCAGCTCTTTGTTTTCCTTGCGCAAGCGCTTAAGCTCGACTCTCTCATCCTCGGCCAGCACTTCACCTGCCTCACTAGACTCCACCTTTTCTTTCCATTTGTAGAGTATGTTGGTTGCGATACCCAACGATTTAGCGGCCTCAGGAACGGAATAGCCTTGTTCTCGAACAAGCGCAACGGCCTCTTCCTTAAACTCTTTCGGGTACTGCTTGTAAGTACGCTTCTGACTCATAATGACACCTTAATTGTTGACTAATATTGTCTCTCATTAAAGTGTCCGGTGCTATTAGACCACTACAGGTGTTGAAAGAAGAACAGGACATTATCAATTTTACGGTACAGGGCTACAGCACGCAGGATAAATTGAACGCGGATTACCACATTCCTATTGTTAAAGACTACCGAGGAAACAAGGAATTTGAGTTAAGTGATGAGCAGAAAAATGCTGTAACGGACATTCTGCAAAGTCGTCATAGAGTGACGGCGGTACAGGGAAAGGCTGGCGTTGGTAAAACCACGATGATGGCAAGTCTAATACAAGGCATACAAAATGGAGGCGGTAACGCGCTTGTGTTAGCCCCGACAGCGGATGCAGCCTATGACACGCTACGCGATGATGGCGAAGTTCACCAATGCACTGCAATGCAAGAAGCACAAACATTAGCGCGGTTTTTCAAAGATGAAAAACTCTGGGACGCAAACAGAGGAAGCACGCTGATCGTTGATGAAGCAGGCCTAATGGGTGTGGGTGATATGCATAGCTTATTTGCTATCGCCAACCAGTATGACAACCGCATAGTGTTGGTCGGTGATACTGGACAACACAATAGCGTGATGCGCGGCGATGCGTTCCGTATCTTGCAGGAAGAAGCAGGACTTGAAACCCTCACTCTTGAAAATATTCGGCGGCAAAAAGGTAAATATAAATTTGCCGTTGATGCCATTTCAAAGGGCGATTTAACAGGCGGATTTGATCGCCTCGACAAACTCGAATCGATTACCGAAGAAAACGATGACGAAGCCCGTTATAGAACCCTTGCCGAGAAATATGCTGACTATGTTGATAGGCAGGAAACGACCTTAACGGTTGCCCCTACTCACGCCGAAGGCAAGCGCGTCACCGAAGAGATTCGTCGCTCTTTAAAAGAACGTGGACACGTCAAGGACAATGACCACCAAGTAACACGATATAAAAATCAGCAATTCACCGAAGCGGAATTGGGTTCTCGCCATAGTTACAAGGTGGGGAAAATGATCCGCTACCAGCAAAATGCCAAAGGTAATATCAAGCGAGGCTCGCAATCTACCGTTTCCAAAGTGGATAAAAATAACGTCTGGGTAAAAGACGAGAACGGCGAGGAAAAGGTTCTCGATAGATCACAGGCAAAGCACTTTAATGTCTATGAAAGGCAACAACTTGATCTAGCGGCTGGCGACAAAATCCGCATCACCGAGGGCGGTAAAAGCAAGAACGGCAAGCGGCTGATTAATGGCTCGATTTATCAGGTAAAAAACATTCAGAAGAATGGTGATATTGAGCTTGATAACGGCATGGTACTAGACACAGAACAAGGCAATATCGCGCATGGCTACGTTACCACTTCCCATGCCTCTCAAGGTAAAACCGTCAAGCATGTCTTGATCGCGCAAAGCACCGCTTATGGCGGTGCTGCCAGCGCAGAGCAATTTTATGTTTCTGTTTCACGCGGTAAAAAATCGGTGGAGATTTTTACCGATGATAAAGCTGAATTGCGCGAACAAATTCAGCGTAGCCATCAACGCCAAAGTGCGATTGGTCTTCTCAAAAACCAACCTGATACAGACAAGGCCAATAAGGAGCATTCAGAGTTTATTGCGTCGAGAACTGCAATGGTCAAGCAGGGATTATTGCAGCCCGACTTTATGCCAGTTCCACCACCGAGCAATGATCGATGGCAGGATCGCGTAAGGCAGAATCAAGGTAGAGGTTTAGCGCGTGAGTAATTCTGCCGATGACATTTTAAGTTCACTCAAAGGAAGCCTGAAAGAACAACTTCCTGAAAAATCGAGCGAAGCTAAAACCCACGAAGCAGGTGCGCCATCCATCACTTTTGTGCTTACAGGTGGATGGCCACACAGCTTTCCCTATAGTTACCTGCGTTCGTCGCGCCACACAAAAGATGGCATTACCGTTAAAACGAGCGATGCCATTATCACCGTTAAAGGCGCGCATCTGGAGTCTATTTACAGTTTTGTCCGAAGGCAAAAAATTAGTGAGATAGCTCTCTCACCCAAGCAGGAAAATATAGGCAAGCAAACCTTTGTTGAGTCCATTTCCATCCACTATATAGATGAGGAAATCACCTATGAATGACAACACTCTTTCACACACTGAAATCTCTCGCCCCCTTCCCATTGTCGATCTTAAAACGATGGATGATGAAGTGATAAAAACGCTGATAGCGGATGGCTACAAACTGTTGGATCAACGCAAGCGTGAACACGAACGACAGGTAAAGGAAGCGATTAAGCAAATGGCGATTGATGCAGGGATCAAGGTATCTTTTCGTGAGCCTGTGGAGCGCAAGAAACGGGTAAATAAAAATGACCCCGCTAACGCGGAGAAGTAAGGACACGCCAAAGCGTGAAGACTTAGTTTATTTTGGGCGCTTCGCTTGAGCGCTCACCAAAAAACAGTTGTCCTGCGCCGCCTACAGGTCTTTAAATCACACTCAGAACCGTGGCTACAACCCCGCAAGGGGGTATTCCGCCAGAACCATGAGAATGATTTAAACCTTCCGCGCGGCTCCGAAAAACAGTTTTTAAGACATCCCCTTGTATTGGGTTGGGCATGAAAGAGCGAGGTAAAACCCGTGGAAAAATTACTGCTTGAGATTTTAAACGAGCTGAAATCACAGAATGTTGCCAGCAACGAGCTTTGGAGTGCTAGCGATATAGCGCGTTACATGCGCCTGAGTACATCATCCATTCAATCTCGGGTGATATGCCGACAAGACTTTCCCCGTGCTGTGCGTATCCCTACGGACTCAGGTATGGGTGGGAGGCGCTGGTATGCCAAAGAGGTTAAGAATTGGGTGTTGAGGAACAGAGAACCCGTCATGCGCTAGAGTTTTTTTATCATTAGGCGTAATATCGGAAGGGATTTTTGCATCTAGAAAAATACAAGTATTTTGACGACAGGAAGAGTTGATATGAATGCCCTTTGGGAAAAAGTACGTGAGCTATTATCCGTATGGATGATCGCCTTCAAGACCGTGTTTATGGTTCTGGTGGGTATCTACCTCTGTTTTGAAATTGGGCAGTTATTTGTGGATGGGTGCCTTACGCCTTCTTGTGACGCGGGTGCTCACGCAACCAAGAGCAAATTTATGGATTTCTCGCTCGTATTTCTATTTGAGGTGATCGCTATTGCGCTCATTTCCCTTTTACTACCTCTGTTATGGATAGCAGGAAAGCTGGTTTTATACAGTGCGGCACTGGCATTGGGAATTGCTTTTGCTCTTGTTATGGTCGCTGTTGCAATAGGAATGATTGCCATTGTTTATCTGATGTTCAGGGATTTCGGATTTTGGGGCGGAATCATGGCTATTGGTGGCGTTGTGGTTGTCATTAGAATGTTTGGCGGTAAGGCAAGAGATTATGCTTCGTCAACCTATGAATCATATGCCAGAAATTCGATTATGAGCGCAGGATTAGAAAATGAGATGAAACTTCAAGAAAAACAACAAAATGAAATTAACTGACAATAGCAAGAACAAAATCACGCAAATCTTTTAAAAAAATTAAATAATTTTTGGTGAACTTCTAGTGAAAAAAGGCTGTTTTTAGGAGGCTTTTAACATGATTGAATTTATTTTTTCTACACTATTAAGAATTAAAATTATAGCCGGGTTATTACTCGGCTATTGCTTTTTATTTATTCCCGTATTTTTTGTGTTGGGTGTTCTGATCCTAATCCTAGAGTCAATTGGCATCCTAAGTCATAGTTATTCTGATTATTCTACTTACACGGCAATGGCGATATACACAATAGTATATTTATATGTTGCAATTGATTATCTCAGGGATACCGATAAATACAAATCAAAAAGAAGAGCCTATGATGAGAAAGTGTACAACGAATATTTGCAATCCAAAGAAGTCCTGATAGAAGAAAAAATTCCTGTCGAATCCGGTTACGATGATACCAATTCGGAATGGCTAGAAACGAGAAGAAGAGAGCTTGCGCAAGGTAATAACAAATAAGAAGCCCTATATTTATACTGATTTCGAGAGCAATACATATATTTCTTGTGTGAGGAAAATTCTGCAACTATCAATGGTTGTGCCTCGCCTTCAGAAAACAGCGAGGCTTTAAGACTACCTCGCAGGAATATAAAAACCGCGCCTATCAGCTTCGATGAGCAGCAACTTGTAATATTCACAGACTCGCTCAAGGACAAGTTTTCTCTGTAAGAAGTCCGCACGGATAATCACTCCACCGATCAAGTTCATTCTTTCGTCACGATGCTCAGAGTAGTTAAATCTAGACCCTCCCTCCACTAACGATCCAAAGCATAGCCATAGAAAAAATACGATATTGTCCGGCAGGTTTTTGGGGCGAAGATCATCACCCTTAAAATCACGCAAGAAGTTTTCCAGATAATCTAGCAGCTCTGCGTTAGGGTACTGGAAGGTTATATTACCCTCGGTGAGTTTACGCCTTGCATTATCAAGATGCGTGGAAGCGCGTTTCACGTCCTCACGCATCCTGTCGATTTCAGGGCGTGATAACTGTAAGAGTTCCCATAGTTCCATTATCCTAACCTCCCTGCGATTTCTTCGGCAGTGGCGTTATAGTAAATCATTAGGCTGCGTGGATCACGATGCCCGACCATACGGGCAAGGTCTAGCACGTCTAACTTTCTTGCAAGTCTAGTAAGCGCTTCGTGGCGAGTGTCATGAAAGGTTAACCCTTTGATTCCAGCAAGTGGCAAACAGCGACGAAAAATAGTACCACTACTGGCCTGATTACTGTTAAACACCTTGCCATTGCTATTCGTTGGTAAAAGCTCAAGCAGTCTAACGGCTTCAATGGATAGCGGCACATCGCGCTTTGTGCCGTTCTTCGTTTCATGCAAGTGCACGAATTTCTTTTCCAAATAAACATCATCCCAAGTAAGCCCCCAAATTTCGCCTTGGCGCATGGCCGTTTCGAGGGCAAACAGGAACGCAACGGCAATGATATGGCGGGTGGTCGTTATCGACAGCCCGTCAAAGCCTAAAGCATCCAGTATGCGTTCAATTTCTTTGTCACTGATACGGCGATCTCTGGGCTGCAGGTTCTTGGGTCTTCTGATTCCCCGAACGGGATTGGTCGTCGTCCAGTTCCAGCGAGTAGCTTGCTCAAAGACTGCACTGAAAAGATTGAGGTTACGATTCACCGAGCTGGCTTTGATCTTGGTGAGTGAGGTTTCTATCCATTCATCAAAGTGATGCTGTTTAAGCTCGATCAATAAAATGCCTGTCAGAGATGAGCGAAGAAATTTGTTTAAGCGGTTATGCTCGTTGCGGTGGCTTTTCTTGGTAGGGGATATTTCATCACGATAACGGTTTAAGGTATCGCCAAGCGTCTTACCCTGTACCACACCATCCTGTGAAAGCTGTGGCTCTATATCGGCAACCCATGCCATTGCCTGCACTTTTTATTGCCGAAGGTTTTTGACTTGTATTGCCCGTGTTTTCTGATTTCTGCGAGAAAACGTTTGCTCTTAAGTTTGCGAAGACTTGCCATAGTGGATGCCTCGTTCGTATTTCATTCGTAATCTATTCGTAAAATCACGCGAAATATGGCGGGTTATGGCTATATATACAGAAACATACCCTAGCGAAGAAACGCTAAGCTATTGATTGATAAGATAAAGTTGAATCTAGCCAGCTATGGCAAAATGTATAGTGGTGCCCGGGGCCGGACTTGAACCGGCACGACATTGCTGTCGGGAGATTTTAAGTCTCCTGTGTCTACCAATTCCACCACCCGGGCATGGGCTTTTTGATGTGAGGCCTGGTAAGCCTAGTGCCTTTCGGCTTTTCCTGTAACCTAGTGGTTACAGTGAAAGTGGAGGCGCGACCCGGAGTCGAACCGGGCTACGTGGATTTGCAATCCAGTGCATAACCGCTTTGCTATCGCGCCTAATAATGCTGCTTAAAACAACCTAGCGTCTTATTTTGTGCTTTGTATGAATTCTAAAATTCAACGCACTTTTCACAAGAACTACTTGTTGAACCCACGCTTTCTGCGCTTTAGGGTTCGTGCCGTTCAAGGGCTGCGAATTGTAATGGATTAAATGGGGAAATCCTAGTGCCCTTTTACTTAAAATGTTATTTTTTTCGCTGACCGTTTTATGTGCAGCCCCCGAAGCACGGGGGTTGGGCGATATATAACCAATTGTTGCAGCGGTGTTATTCGTCGCCTCTGAGGCTTGGCCACGCTGCGCGCAGGTATACGTACATGGACCAGAGCGTGAGTATTGCAGCGCTGTACATGGTGACATAACCCAGCATGTTGATAATGGGCCAACCTTCTGGGTCGACGGAGAGTAATACCACTATGGCAATAATTTGTAGTGTGGTTTTTATCTTGCCAATAGAGGATACCGCTACCGTTGCGCGCTTACCGAGTTCGGCCATCCATTCACGTAGTGCTGAGATTACAATTTCTCGGCAAATAATGATGGTAGCCGGCAGCGTAAACCATACGTCGGCATGGCTCTCTATGAGCACTGCTAATGCCACGGCGACCATGAGTTTGTCGGCTACTGGGTCTAGGAAGGCGCCAAAAGGTGTGGCGAGGTTGTATTTACGAGCAATGTAGCCATCTAGCGCGTCGGTGATACCCGCCAAACCAAATAAAATGGCTGAGGTGAGAAAGCGCCATTCGAAGGGGGAGTAATACACCACGACGAGTAGAGGTATGAAGGCGATACGAATAAGGGTTAACTGATTGGCAATATTGAACATGAAAACCTGTTGCCTGAATGCGGATGGAAATTCAATAACTACGCAGCAGGAAACCCCGCCACTTAACCTTAACTTCTGCCGCCAATTTAGCCGATTTGAGCGTTTTAACACCACCGAAAGGTGCTTAAACTTGAATGGTGAGCACGTTACTCACTGTGAAGCGTGGTGTAAACCTCTTCCGCCATTTTTTTACTAATGCTGGGCACTTTCGCTAGGTCGTCGACACTTGCTTTCATTATGGCTTGTAGGCCACCGAAAAAGTTAATGAGTTCTTTTCGCCGCTTGGGGCCAATACCGGGTATAGATTCTAGTGTGGAGGTACGGCGTTTTTGGTCGCGCCTTTGTTTGTGGCCGGTAATGGCAAAACGGTGCGCTTCGTCGCGTATCTGCTGTATTAGGTGGAGTGCGGGGCTATCGCTTTCGAGCACGAGTTCGGTACCGTTGGGTTTTATTAACGATTCAAAACCGGCTTTACGTGTGGTGCCTTTGGCTACGCCTATTAGCTGTATTTCTTGAATACCTAGCTCTTCCATGACTGTTTTTGCTTTACCTAGCTGACCTTTACCGCCGTCTATAAGCAATAAGCTGGGCAATGCCTTGCCCTCTTTTTGCAATCGCGCATAGCGGCGATTGAGCGCTTGCTCCATTGCGGCGTAATCGTCCCCAGCGGTGATGTCGTTTATGTTGAAACGTCGGTAATCTGATTTTACCGGCCCGTCTTGGTCAAACACCACGCAGGAGGCAACAGTGCTTTCGCCACTACTATGGCTAATATCAAAACATTCTATGCGGCTGGGGCATTCATCTGCCCCCATGGCTTCTCGCAGGGCTTCATATCGCTGTTGCAATGTGTGGGTACTGTTAAGCCGTGCCTGTAAATTATGGCGAGCGGCTTGAAGCGCCATGGCGAGCCATTTTGCTCGGTAGGTGCGCACATTGGCGGTAATTTTTATTGGTCTTTGTGTGTGCAGGCCTATAGCGGCACTAATTGCGTCTTCGTCGCTTATTACGTGGCTGAGCACTACGTAAGGCGGTACATCCATAGAGGAGCCACCTAAATACGTGTGGCTAACAAAGGCGCTCAGCACTTCGCTCTCGCTACTTTCGAGTTTGTTTTTAGGGTGATAGTTTTTGCTGCCTACCACGCGACCTTGCCGTACAAATAACATGTGGATGCACACACCAGCGGGCACTGCAGCACAGGCAATGATATCCATATTGCGGTGCCCTGCTTCCATTACTTGCTGGGCTTGCACTTGGCGCAGTGCCGATATTCGGTCTCGGTAGAGTGCGGCTTGTTCAAACGCGAGTGTTTGTGAGGCGGCCTCCATTTTGTTTACGAGCGAATGATGAAGGCTGTCATTTTTTCCGTCGAGAAATAGCGATGTTTGCTCTACATCGGCGGCATAATTTTCTTCGCTTATGTGGTCTACGCAAGGCCCAGAGCAACGGTCTATTTGGTACAGCAAGCATGGCCGTGCGCGATTACGGTACACACTATCTTCACATTGGCGTACACCGAAAACTTTTTGTAAAAAATTAAGGCTTTCACGCACGGCGCTGACATTAGGGTAAGGCCCAAAATAGCGACCTTTTTTCTTTTTAGTGCCTCGATGCAACGATAGCCTGGGATGCGGTTCGGCGTCGGATAAGAAGATATACGGGAAGGATTTGTCGTCACGCAACAAAATATTATAGGGCGGCTTTTGCGATTTTATGAGGTTGTGCTCAAGCACTAAGGCTTCGGCTTCGCTCGGTGTTACGGTGATTTCAATTGTATTAATTTTTCGAACAAGCGCTTGTGTTTTGGTGGTTAAACCACTTTTATGGAAATAACTGGAGACGCGCTTTTTTAGGTTTTTGGCTTTTCCGACATACAATATTACGCCGGCGTTATCGTACATTTGATAGACGCCGGGTTTACTTGTGAGGTTTTTAAGAAAGGTTTTGGAATCGAATTCAGCCGGTTCTTTTAGGGGCTGCTCTGGCTCGCCGGTGTTTTTTTCGGACATTTAGCTGAGGCTGTCTACATCTAATATTTTATGTTTTACTGCCAGTAATGCTAGCTCTACATCGCTGTTAATATCGAGCTTATCGAAAATACGATAACGATAGCTATTGACTGTTTTAGGGCTTACACAAAATGATTCGGCAATTTCTTGAACTTTAGAACCGTTTGCAATCATTATGGCCGTTTGTAGCTCGCGCTCAGATAATAATTCAAAGGGGGATAGATCACTCTTAGATGAGGAAAAGTTTTTAAGCGCTAATTGCTGCGCTAAGCTGCTGCTCATGTACATGTTGCCGATTAAGACTGAATTAACGGCATCTACGATTTCGTCGAAACCTGAACCTTTAGTAACATAACCGGATGCTCCGGCTTTTATAAGGCGCTCTGGGAACATGTCATCGGATAAGGCGGTGACGGCAATAACTTTTGTACCCTCGCACGCCGCAAGTATTTTACGAGTAGCTTCCATTCCACCAATTCCGGGCATTTTTACGTCCATTAGAACGATTTCCGGACCAAGCTCACGCGCTAGGGTAACGGCTTGCTCACCTGTTTTGGCTTCACCAACGACATCAAACCCCTCGACATCTTGCAGCATTCTAACAATGCCCATACGCACTAAGTCGTGATCGTCAGCAACCAATATTCTCGTCACCTATTTCTTCCTCTTATTATGTCTAGGTAAGCTCTTATTAAGCCTAGATTATTATGGTTTCAAGGAACTGCTTTCTTAAATGAAACAGAGGACCGAGCCCTATGGCTCGTCCTTACCTGGATTAACCCTGTAAGCGCACACAATGTACCACTCGACCCTTCGAATGCCTAGCAGAATGACGATAGCACGACACTTATACCGGATATTCGGGATTCGCCTTACAAGGTGTGTGCTTCTTGACCTGAAGCATTACCAAGTGGCGCCTATTAATCGATAAATTCGCTGTTATTTATGTGAGTTTAACCACGTTCCTGAAGGTTAGATTAATACGCATTTCGCTGGTTGTACGGGTTTTCGGCAAGCTGTGCAGCCAATGGAGCTGTGTATTGCCGTTCATAACGAGCAGATCACCCTCACCTAGATCGAGCGACACCCGTTTACCCGTAACGCTAGGCGTTTCTTGCGTATGAGCACGTTTTGGTTTCAATAGGAACGGCCTACGCTGCCCCAAACTAACGGAAGCAATTAAGGGTGTTTTACCCAACTCTTCTTCATCGTCTGCGTGCCACCCTACACTATCGTTGCCATCTCGGTATAAATTAACTAATACGCTATTAAAGGGTGCTTCCAGCGTTTGCTCGAGCATCGCTTTTAGGGATGAGAGTTCTGGTGTCCAAGGATTGGGTTTAAAAAGTCGCCCGGAATAACGTAAGCAGGCTCCGGGGTCGGCGAACCAGCATTGCAGTCGAGGAATGGGCACAGGCTGCCCAGCTATAACAATAGTAGGCTGCTGCCAGGGGTAGTTTTCGACAAACTGCGTAACAGCATATTCGGGAAGGGCTTGATCTAGCCAGCGTGGCTGATAGTGCAGCTGGGAGCCGTTGCCCAACATGATACATTCGGGCGTTTGCGGGGCGTCAAAAAGGCTATTTTGCTGCATAGCTTGGCTGTTCAAAGCGCTTTTAACCAATCTGAAAACGCCTGCTCATCGAACGGCCAACCGAGTTCTTTGCGTGTTGATAGGTCTACAACGACTGGAATACGCACGCCATAAGCGCCTAATAAGGCGCTATCTTCGGCGATATCAACAACGGTGACATTAAAACGACCACAGCGAGCAATAACCTCTTTTGCGAGGTCACAAAGATGGCAGCCAACGGTGCTATAAAGTGTTAGGTTTTTCATGCTAGGGGAATGTCATTCAGCATTATCGAGAGCGGGAGTTTACACCACTCGAAAGGAAACGCTAAAGACCTACGCAGAATCTCATTTAACGCGCCGTCGGGCGGACAATATTATAGCGCCCCTATGTGCGGCTATAACCTAACCATCCTATAGGTAGAAAGGCGATATTTACTCGGCCGTAACGAGCAGGTTAACCCTCAGTATGATGACGTTCTAACGCGCCAAACATCTGCCCCATAAACGGCTGGTACTGAGGGAAATGTGGGTGCTGCCCAAATTTCGGACGACCCGTAAACTCCGCCAAAGCGGGTAGCTGAGCTGAATCGAAACCCAGCTCACTTGTACGTTCGCGCACCGCTTCCAACTGCTGAATAAATTCACTCATACGTGCAACGCGATTATCAACGGGGGGCAATGCAAATGATTGAGGCTCAGACTGCAACTCAATTTTTTCAGTACCGGCATTCGCCACACCGCCGTAGGCCGATTCGATGCGGCTATAGGTTGTTTGGCTGAGGTTTAACGAAAATTGCATTATTTCGTCGGTATCAAAACCCACTTCCAATGCTTTTTCGTACGCTTGATAAATATCGCCACCAAAAAACGATTCGGCAACGTCGTTCAGCTGTGAGAGCAGATCGGTAATTGCACCCATTTCGCCGGCATCTAGATCCCCTTCTACCGTCAATTGGAAATTATCCATGGCATCACGATCATATTGGCTATCGCTGCCTGCTGGCCCAGACACGGATTGAAAGCGTTCACCTTGGTCTGCGTAGCTGCGAATGGTCACAACATCACCGTCGGTTGTTTTTAGTTGAAAGCTATAGAGATTACTTTCTGATTCTTCTTTATCGATTCGGGTATAGAAATCTTGTGTTGGGGCGATGAGCGTTTGGAAATTCTGAGCGTCTTGATTGGCACTCATGTCTTCGGTAAAAGGTTTGATAAAATCTTGTGGTGCAGTGGCGATACTATTAATTTGGCCTGCAGTTACCGACTGGGCGGTTTCGGCGGGCAATGGTTCTGCCGTTTCGTCAAATAAGGCTACGTCGGTTGCCGGGCTTGCCAGGCCATATTGCTCAGCCATATCATTTATGCCTTGCACTACTTGATTAAACATTCCCTCTACTGCGGCTTTAACCGCACCTTCATACAACCCCATATCTCTAAGCTGTTCCGCCGCTTCTGTAAAGCCTTTCATAAACCCTTCAAAACCAGCTTCTATGCGAGACTGCAATTCTTCTTGGCTGGCACCATCATTTACATCCGTGGCGAGTCTCTGTTCAATGAAAGCCAATACCGTTGCTGCGCCTGGGTTACTTACACTGTTATTGCTGGCAGCAGTAACACCCGCAGTATTTGCAGTATCAGTGTCAGGTGCTGCCGCTGGCGCCTGAGCGTTGGAACTCATGGTAGACGGTTGATAGGTTACCGCTGGCACACTTTGGGTTTGACCATAACTAGGCGTGTAGTGTGTGGAGGAGTATTGATAAGAGGTTGTTAGCGTTGCGCTAATGGTGGTTTTGCCACCGCTCCCGTTTTCGGTTACTACCGTACTGCTTTGCTCTGAACGGTGGCTACTATGGCTATTGCTGTAACCGCCCAATACATTGCTGGGGTTGTGGGTAGGCAGGTGAATCATAACGACGCTCCAAAAACTGGGCAGTTAGTTTCTATACCCTGCTTTCGGCAAATAATGCCGTTACTTCAATAATATTTGGTTCTGAAAAACGGTTTCTTCAGTGTGCACTAGACCGCACTTTTGTACCAGACCCAAACGCCCGCGCCAAGCACGACTAAAACAGCGCACCACAATGCCACTCCGCCAACTTTAGGCCCCCTTTTTATACCCTGCAATGTCCCGTCGGCATTAGCCTCCTGCGATATAGAATCGGCAACGTGCTGGTGAGGCGTGCGAATTTTGGGTTGCATGCCAGAGGCCGTGTTGCGCAGCGCGGTTGATGCGTGACGGGCCTTTAGGTCGGCAACTTTCACTACAGGCCTAACGGTTGTCGACTCTAAGTCTATTTGGGGGCCTGTAACATGAAATAGTAATGTGTCAAAACGGACTTGATCACCAGGTTTTAATACGGCGGAAGTTATGCGCTGGCCGTTAACAAAAGTGCCGTTAGCTGACTGTAAATCTTCAATCAACAAGCCTCTGTCACTGACCTTCAGGCGCGCATGTTTACGAGAGAGGTGCGCTACCCCTAAGCTGATGTCACATTCTTTTGCGCGCCCTAGAACGGCCGTACCCGTAATCGTAAATTCTTTACCGGCGAGCGCTGTCCCTGAAGGCGTTAGCGTCCATTGAGCCACTTCGGTGTGGTTTGCAGGCAACTCACCTTCTTCTGCACTTTTTATACGGGAATCGAGCAATGTTAATTCGGTGTGACCCCAATGCAAAATATCGCCATGTTGAAGTTTGCGCGCGTGCTTTACGGGCACACCGTTAACCCGGATTAGAGCATCACCCACACCATTCGAGATAGTTGCGGTGTTATCCAGTATCGTTAGTTCTCCATGGCTCGGGTGTAAATTTGCCGCTCTAAACGGTGCGCCGCAGTCCAGCCCAGAACCGATAACATAAAGAGGCTCCACCAGCCAAATAGGTGTCGTTTGACCCTTAAAATAAAGTTGAAGCATAACCGCCTGTTCTCAGTTTAAGTAAAGAGATGTAAAAGAACTTCCACCAACCCGCAAGACTTTTCTATTATCACCGTTAACGTGGCGTGATAAATGGATTATATCGAAGCGGAACAACGCTAAGCGAGCCTTAATCCCGTAACTTTTGAGGCATATCCGGTAATCGCTGCTCTACTTACTTAATTTAGACAATAATTTGGATTGAACCTAACGGGATATGTGACTAAGCCCCTAAATTACGCGATTCACACCTCGAGAACCAAGACACGATTATTAATTTGGTTTACGCTGGTTAGAGATCGGTATAAAAAATAAGTGAACCAGAATGCCACTAACCCAGTTTCACTCCGCTACAGATGTTGGGCTACAGCGAAGCAATAACGAAGACTGTTTTTTAAACATGCCTATGTTTGGCGTGTGGGCTGTTGCAGATGGAATGGGTGGGCATGCCGCGGGCGAAGTCGCCAGCGCTATCGCCTGCGATACCCTTCGGCGAAAGGTTACAACGGGCAGCCATTTAAAAACTGCTGTTCAAGCCAGTCACAGAGCCATTTTAGCGGCCGTCGAAAGTGGCAGAGGCGGTTCAGGCATGGGCTCTACATTGGTAGCACTGCAGTCTAGCGGTAATCAATATGAAATCTGTTGGGTGGGCGATAGCCGAGCCTACAGCTTTTATCGCACACCTACCCACGAACGACCCGACCCCCTTCTGCAGCTCACTCACGATCACTCTTACGTGCAGCTACTGGTCGATTCCGGTGTAATTAGCCGAGAAGAGATGTTGAGCCACCCCGAAAAAAACATTATTACCCAATGTTTAGGCTCCACCGATTTAGAGCGCGTAGAGGTGGACACTTTAAAGGGGCAATGGCAAGACGACGAGTGGCTTCTGCTGTGCAGCGACGGCCTATCTGACGCCGTAAGTGATGACGAAATCACCACGATTTTACAGCATTGCCAAACAACCGAAACCGCTACAACCACGCTAATCGCTGCGGCGCTCAATAACGGCGGAAGGGATAATATCACGGTGCAAATTGTTGCCGCGCCAAGTCGCTTTACTCAGGCGCTCCAAAACGCTATTCGGGCCGTACGTAAAATAATCGGTTAGTCTCCGTTAGTACCTCTACGACTCGCTCCTTATCTGTGGTATAAAGCGCCGCTAATACGCCAACCTCACGTCCACCGTTTTTGTAGCCAAGCTGAATGCCCAAACCTATTGCCACAAGCTTAAAAGTTATCTTCGCTGCGGCCATGCTTGTCGGGCTCGGCTGGTGGGTGCATATAAGCTATGGATGGGCCTCCACCTTGAGCCACTGGCAAACGGTTTCAGGTGCGGCACTGGCTGTAGGGATCGCAATGGTACTCGTAAGCCATTTAGCGCGCGTATGGCGAATTCACTACGCTTACAACCAACAACAACCAACGGCATTCAAGCGAACGCTCGCCGTTAGTTTCGTACACAATACGGTTAGCTTTCTATTACCTATGCGCCTTGGAGAGCTGGCACTGCCTACGCTAAGCCGACACCAACTTAAAATCGACGTAAAATATGCGCTGGCCACACTACTGCTAATTCGTCTATTCGACGCCCATGTTTTGCTCTGTTTGCTCGTGTTTTTTGCCGGCAGCTTATGGCTTGAAGACCTAGCGCTAGTTGCTCCCATCACTTTAATCGTTGCCTTGCCTATTGGGGTAAAAATAGTGCAGCTAGTTGGAACGCGTTTCTCAGCATTGAGTTTCGCCAGCCCTCTCTTACAACAAAGCAGCACCTGGATTACACTATACGTTCAGACGCTGATTATATGGGTGATAAAATTGTTCGCGCTGGCAACGCTTGCTGCAAGCATAGGCGAGCTGCCGATAAACCATGCTTGGATAGCCACTATTATTGCTGATGCCAGCGCTCTATCACCTATTACCGGTTTTGCTAATGCGGGCACTTTCGAACTCGCTTTCACACTGCCTCTAATACCTTTAGGCTATGCTGCCGAACCACTCATTAAAACAGCGGTCAATGTGCATCTGTTTATTTTCGTTATTAATATTTGTATTGGTATTGTCGGTTTTTTATTACTCGATTCAAAACACTCAACCCATTAATTTATTCAAGGTTTTCACGTTACTATGCATTTACCCAGCCTTACTGTAGTTATTCCCGTTTACAACGAAGAAGAGAATATTCAACCTCTATTCGAGGCTTTGGAAGCGGCGTTAAAAAACTATGCTGGCGATTGGTACGCCATAATCGTGAATGATGGTAGCCGTGACCAAACAGCCGCTCGCATTAATACGTGTGTGAGCTCCTTTGGCGCACGATTTAAGCATATTGAATTACAGCGCAACTTCGGCCAAACCGCAGCAATGCAGGCCGGTATCGACGCTGCTGAAACCGAACTTATAGCCACTATGGATGGCGACCTACAAAACGATCCTGCCGATATCCCTCGGCTCGTACGCGAATTGCTCGAAAGAGATCTAGACCTTTTACAAGGCTGGAGAAAAAACCGACAAGATGCGATGGTCTCTCGGAAACTACCCTCGCGCATTGCCAATAAGCTCATCCAAAAAATTAGTGGCGTTAAGTTAGACGATTACGGTTGTAGTCTAAAAATATACCGCGCCGACGTCGTCAAACAAATCCGTATTTACGGCGAGATGCACCGTTTTATTCCAATCTGGATGGCAACCGTATGCCCGCCTCATCGCATTGGCCAAACCCCCGTTAACCATCGCGCGCGAACGGCCGGCGAATCCAAATACGGCATTACACGTACTTTTCGTGTGCTTATCGATTTAGTAACAGTCTTCTTCTTCCTAAAATTTCGCGCACGCCCAGGCCATTTCTTCGGCTCGATTGGCTTATGGGTTGGCATGATTGGCGGTAGCATGATGAGCTATTTGATGTTTGTGAAATTCGCACTTGGGCACGACATTGGCGATAGACCTATGCTCTTAGTCGCCAGTATTCTCGTTATCGCTTCGCTACAGTTCTTAACGACAGGTGTACTATCAGAAATTCTCAGCAGAATATTTTTCCAAACAACCAATGTCAGTAGTTATAAAGTGCGCCAGCCACTTAATTACGAGCTAGGTGAGGAACCCGCTTCAGTCGTTGTTGACGAAAAAACGCCGTTATAATTCGGCCTCACTCACAACACACCGTGTTTTAATGCCCGTCTAGCAGCGCCCCTACAGGCCTCAGCCATATTAAAACACGGTGACCGTTATTCAGCTCTAGTCAGTACGACCTAGTCTTTATTGTTAACTCCAATCAACTTAAAAGTGTATCTAGCGTGCAACTATTCAGTTATCAGCTTCGACGTTTTTTAACGTCGCCATGGGCCATCCACTTTAGCATCGGCTTGAGTTTTTTCTTGGGCTTGGGCTCTATTCCTTTATTTGATTTAGATGAAGGGGCTTTCACGGAAGCGACACGTGAGATGCTTGAAAGTGGCGTTTTTTCTGCAACCTATTTAGATGGAGAGCCCCGCTACGACAAGCCTATATTCTTTTACTGGTTACAAGCCACAAGCGTAAGCGTATTTGGATTTAACGAATGGGCCTTCCGGTTACCCTCAGCGTTAATGGCGTGTTTGTGGACGTTCGCTGTATACCGTTTTGCCGCTGAATTTATTGGCCGTACACGCGGTTTAATCGCTGCGCTTTTTCTCGTTAATTCTTTATGGATAGCGCTAATTGCACGTTCTGCAATTGCAGATGCCACGCTGAATGTTTTTCTTTGTCTCGCAATTTTCGATATTTGGCGGTATTTTCAAACCCCCGCTAAGCCGTTAGTTATACGTATCTATTTATGGATGGCGCTTGCTACGCTAACCAAAGGCCCCGTAGGCGTAGTAGTACCGCTATTAACGTCTCTTGTTTTTCTTATTTCGACGAGAGCCGACAAAAAACACTATCTCGCTTACCTAAACCCGCTTGGCTGGTTTGTGTATATTGCAACGGTTGCCCCATGGGTGATTGCCGTATACCTCGAGCAAGGTAGCGGTTTTTTTGAGGGGTTTATTGTTGAGCACAACCTAAAACGTTTTTCCGCTACACGCGAAAGTCACGGCGGATCGGTACTGTACTACCTTTTTGCTCTCCCTTTGTTAGCCCTTCCTTTTACGGGGCTTCTCGCTGGTGTATTCAAGCCCATTAGAGCACAACTACGAGACCCGTTAAGCCGCTATCTGCTTATTTGGTTTGCTGTGTTTTTTGTTATTTTTTCTTTCTCTAAAACACAATTACCCCATTACATCTTAAATGGGTGTGTGCCTCTCATTATATTGTTTGCGCGGCAGAAAAATATTTTCAATCAACGCCAGTGGATTACTGTTTTTCCTTTAGCCTTCATGGCGCTATTGGTCTCACTACCACAATTGGTTAGCACTGCCGCACAACAAGCGTCTGGCTATGACGGCGCTATCCTATCGCGTCATGCCGAGGTCTTTACGCCGTCATACACTTTATACGCTGTTATCGCTTTTGGCATGATGCTCATAGCATGCCTGCTTCCACGCTTGCGTATTTGGCAACGACTCGTACTGTGCGGCATTATTTTAAACAGCTTTAGTTACACTGTTTTCGCAGATGTTATCTCGAAATTTCAGCAACAACCGATACATTACGCTATTGAGTTTCTTAAGGAGCGAGAGGCTGAACTCGGCGTAAGCGAAACCATCGTCGCGTACCGTATGCATATGCCTAGCTTCAGCGTGTACCGTAAAAAAATAACACCACTACGTGCACCGCTAATAGGTGAGCTAGTCATGACGCGCGTCGACCGCGTAAAGCGCCTTAACCATTATTTACAGGAATCGCTAGACGGCAGTCAAGCTACACTCGTCTGGCAAACAGGCGGATTAGTCATCTATAAAATTCACGAAGAGCCATAATGTTGATTACTTTATTGTCGCAGTATTTCACCCAAATTCATGGCCAGCATAAGCAATTACTGGCCACCGAATACAATCATCTTGATACTCTGAACACCGCTAAGCTTTATCAGCTTTTCGCTATAGCCATGGCTCTGTTCTGTATTGCTTTGGTGGGGTTTGGAATAAAGGGGTATCATTTTGCGTTTTACCCCATTAACGGCTTGGCTAGCCATCTTCCCGAAGTTGTCTTACATTTGCTTACAGTATTTGGCGATGGAGGCCTCTTATTGGCGCTTGTGCTACTCATAGCCAATACAAAAGCGCGCTTCCACTGGCTGGTGTTTGTAACCGCTATTCTCGGCGGTATTGTGTCGAATGTTTCTAAAGAATATTTTGATGCCTTGCGCCCCCCCGCAGTATTAGGCCTGGAAACATTTAATATTTTTGGGAAAGCCTACAAGTACCATAGCTTTCCATCTGGCCACACGTTAACGGCATTCCTATTGGCAACTGCGGGATTTTATCACGCCGAAAAGCCTTGGCAGAAAATTGGCCTAATGATCGGTGCCGTTCTGGTGGGTTTTAGCCGTATTGGTTTAGGTGTTCATTGGCCTGCAGATACACTTGTGGGTGGCGGGCTTGGTATTCTTACAGGCATAGCCGCAATTTTTATAACGCATTACTGGCGGGCAGGACGCTCAGTAAACGTTCACGGCTTTATCGTTAGCCTCTTTATCCTAGCGTGCGTGTTATTGCTTGTAGATAAAAACGACTACCGTCTGGCCCTTCCACTCCTCTACATAGTCGCAGTGTGGGCACTGTGTAGAACCGTTATTAATTACCTTGTGCCGCACACACAGCTTGATCGTTTACCAATCACCTATAGCCACTTTAAGCTGCCCGTTGTGCCCATATGGTGTAATGCACATTACCTTTTTTGGTTTTTCTTGGCTGCGGTAACCATTTACCGAATTGCTGTACTCTTTCAGCCGCATTTCAGCTTATTTTATGACGAAGCCTACTATTACCACTGGTCACTCAACCCTGATTTAGGCTATTACTCTAAGCCCCCCATGGTTGCATGGGTCATCACGGTGAGTACGGGTATTTTTGGTAGTAGTGTGGTTGCGATTAAGTTAATGGCCAGTTTGTTGTACGGCGCTGCTGCTATCACCATTTATTCCACTTTGAAGCGATACAGCACTCCGTCTAATGCGCTAATTGGCGGGCTTGTTTTTCTTTGTATTCCCATGATCGGCTTCAACAGCGAATTTATTACAACAGACGCGCCACTTATCTTTTTCTGGAGCGTTGCCCTACTGTTTGCGTTGCGCGCTATAGAAGAGCAAACCTTTTCAATGTGGTTTTATTTGGGTGTCGCAACGGGTTTGGGAATGCTAAGCAAATACACCATGGGTGCGCTACCAATAGCGGTATTCGGGTATTTGTTAACCTCTAAAATACACAGGCCTCTATTGCTCAGCTATGGCCCTTGGTTGGCGGCCATAGTGGCGGGCGCTATTTTTAGCCTGAACATATACTGGAATCACATCAATGGCTGGGTTGCCTTGCATCACACTCAAGAAATATCGCAAACGAGCGGCAAGCTATTTAACGTTAAATCTTTAGCTGAATTCACCGCGAGCCAGTGGATTATTTTTGGGCCGGTATGTAGCTATTTGCTATTAAAAGGTATTGTTAGAACACAAGGCACGTTGAACAAAGCTACCGCCGCAGACATTACCCAACCGCGTTTCCATTTATTACTCTGGGTCATGCTAACGATACTCGGCACGATTGCCTTGCAGGCTTTTTTATCTAGAGCATTCCCCAACTGGGCTGGCCCTTGGATGGTCGCAGCGACATTATTGCTCGCACTTACGTGGCCAGCGGCGTTTACCGTCAAGCGCTTTCATTCTCTACTTATGAAGGCATTAGCCATCAATTTAGTATTGCTCTCATTATTTTATCACTGGCCTGCGCTACTTCGCTGGATTGATATAGAGCCCAATCGTAAGAACGACCCCTTTCAGCGTGTGGCAGGATGGCCCGCACTTGCCGAGGAATTAAAACCTTTTCTTACGCAATACCCCAATGCAATATTAACCAGCGATTCTCGCGATCTACTTGCCTATTTAGGCTATTTCGCCATGCCGAATCAATTTCAACTAGCTCGCTGGAACCCAGATGAAACCAATATTCGCGATTACTACGATTTAAAAGCCAACCTACGCAAATGGCAGGGTAAAACCGATCAAGGTTTTATCTTTGTAAGCCGTCGAGAGCTAAACACAGCCATATCAAGTCAATTTGAACGCGCGACACCGCTAGGTGTTATTGCGACCGAAGTCTATCGAAACGACAGTATGAGTGTTTCGGTATCGTACTTAAAAGGTTTTAAGGGGTATACTCGTGACCATTAAGCGCCCTACTATCACGTCTTTTTTTCGTATTGACACCATATTGTTTACAATGAGCGTTCTGATTTTTTTGTTGTGGCCAGATATAGATCTAGCTGTTGCAGCCTATTTTTTCGATCACAACACGTTCACCTATGCAGATAACTCCGTTGTTCGCTTTATCTACCTAGTGTTTGCTCGAATCCATATTCTGTACCTCTTGTTTTTTATAGGTGCCATAATTTACTGCTCACGAAAACGCCTACCCAACGCTAAAAAACGTTGGGTTTACTTATTGATAACACTCGTAATTGGGCCTGGTATATTGGTGAATCTAGTTTTGAAAGATAATACGCTAGGGCGACCGCGGCCCCAACATATAGAACAATTTGGCGGTGAAATGATCTTTACTCCGGTGTTTTATTATTCAGGTGAATGCGCTAAAAACTGTTCGTTTGTGAGCGGCCATGCAGCCATTGGCTTTTATCTCATGGCTATTGCATGGGTCACCCAGCGGCGTCGCTGGATTTTTTACGGTATTGCGCTGGGATCTTTCGTGGGGTTTGTTCGCATATTGCAAGGCGGTCATTTTCTTAGCGATGTCCTGTTCGCAGGTTGGTTTACTTACTTCACCTACACGCTTATCGGCTACTTAATGGGCATGGTGCCAAAAACACCCGCGAGGCTGCCGCCCAGTTAACGCTAAAACTCGCTTACGCAACCCGCTAAATCGGCGACTGCACTATACTGATGAGAGGCCACTTCTTTGGAACTCGGTGAAACTCTCGTTAACAATGACCTTTAACAAGCGTTATCTGCGCAAAAACCCACTATCGGTGCCTGCCAGCCGCCTATTTTGGCGTGTGGCCATTACACTGTTACTGCTTACGACCTTTTCCAGCTCAGCGGAAACGCGCAATAGCGACACGAAAAAAAGCTTATCTGAGCCCCCGAAAGATATTCGCTTTAGCCGCTATTACAAGTCCCATATTAACGAGCACCGCTTTAGCTATATCAGCACGCTCGCACAAGGCCCTCTAGGCTTTCTTTGGGTAGGCACAGCCAATGGTTTGCTGCGCTATGACGGTCGATCGACACGGCTCTACCGAACCGACACCAACAACCCTGCAACTATTAGCGCCAACTATGTCAGGCGAATAGCCTTTGATAACAACAACATTATGTGGGTAGCAACCGAATACGGATTAAATAGCTACGACCCTGCAACCGACAGTTTCAAGCGCTGGATGCACGACCCCCGTAACTCAAACTCCCCTTCCAATAACTTCATAAAAACCGTTACGGTTACCCGCGATAATCGCGTCATACTCGGCACCGCGGCAGGTATGGATATTATCTCCGCCAACCGCCGACTGTTCAGCCACTATCAGCACGAACCGAATAACCCGAATTCTTTGAGTAACAATTACGTGCGCGTGGTACACGAGGCAAAAGATGGCCGAATCTGGATTGGTACCGAAGGTGGCGGGCTCGTGGTTTTCGACCAAAAGAAAAATAGTTTTAGGCGCTACAAGCACGACGCTAACAATGCGCAATCTATCATTGATGATTACGTAACTGCCGTCATTGAAGACCAGCACAATCGTATATGGGTAGGCACCCAAGGCTCGGGTATCAGCAGAATAGAAGCCAATGGAAAAACCATTACAAACTTCCCTCACAACGAAGATGGCTCAGGATTACCCGACGGCATTATTTATGAAATAAGTGAAGATAAAACAGGCGCATTATGGTTTTTAACTGACCGAGCAGGGGTATTAATTTACGACGAAAAAATAGATAAATTTATCGCGTTCCAGAACAAACCCTATGACACAACGACCCTTGCATTTGACACGGTAAAAGGGTTTACCGAGGACACCAACGGAAACATTTGGATCTCCGCCTTTCCGGCGGGTTTACATTACTTCAACCGAAAAGCTTCAAAATTTCAGTATCACTACAACATTCATAACAATGCCAATAGCCTGTCGAACAGCACCATTCTAGACGTAACTCGCGATCACACTGGTACTCTATGGGTGGGAACCGAAAAAGGTTTAAATGCCGTAAACGAAAAAAACAACACCGTTAAACAGTTTCTAAAAGGCGACCAACCCAACCAATTAAACGCACATGCCATACTCGCGATTCAAGAAGATACAGACGGGAAAATTTGGATTGGCAGCTGGAATGGCGGCCTCTCACGACTCGACCCAAAAACTAACACCTTAACTCACTATCCTGTAGCCGATTCGGGCCCTCACACAATTAACAGCGCATTTGTATGGAAAATATTTCTCGATTCTAAAAATAATCTGTGGGTAGGCACCGAAACAGCCGGCTTAAATCGGTACGACAGAACAACTGACAGTTTCACACGCTATGTTAATAATGCCGCCGATGACAGCACACTTAGTTACGATTATATTTGGGATATTATGGAGGACTCAAAAAATCGGCTATGGATCGCCACACAATACGGATTAAATCTATTTCACTATGATACTGAGTCGTTTACACGGTACCTTCCAGAGGATGACCGGCCCGTTAGCTTGTCTACAGGACGACTACAAGATTTAGAAGAAGACAGGCAAGGTAACATTTGGATAGCGACCCAAGGCGGTGGTTTAAATTGGTTCAACCCAGAAACAGAAGAGTTTAAGCACATTCGAGTGAATGATGGCTTGCCCGATGACAGCGTAGCGGCAGTAGAAGAAGACGACAGCGGTTACATTTGGGCGGCAACATCTGACGGATTAGTTAAGATCGACCCATATTCTCTACACATTATCACAGGGTTCTCAGAAGCTAACGGCCTAATGAGCCATGAATTTATACGAAAGGCTTCGCACAAGGATAAAGACGGAAAACTATATTTCGGTAGTTCGAATGGTCTTCTCAGCTTTTATCCTGACGAAATAGAGGTTGAACAGGCTCTTCCAAAACCCATTATTACCGATTTCCAAATATTTAATCAGGCGATGGACTTTATTGGGATTCGGTCATCCGGACACCCTTTAGACGAGACTTCGAACAAACAACACTCGCCCATTCAGCTTGATCATAAAGCATCGATGATTACTTTTGGCTATACCGCCATTAATTTCCAACAAAGGCGTCACAATTTATTTGCCTATAAACTCGATAATTTCGATACTCAGTGGAATTATGTTACCAACAAAACTACCGCCACCTATACAAACCTGGACCCAGGAGATTACACCTTTAAACTAGCCACTGCCGATAGCAATGGAAAACTATCGAATGAGATTGCGAGCATCGACATCTATATTGCTCCACCCTCGTGGAAAAGTTGGTGGGCCTATCTTTGCTATACCTTTTTTGGCGCCACAATCATATTTATACTATTAAGATTGATTACGCTAAATTTAACGACCCATAAACTTAACAAGCTCGTAGATATAAGAACACAAGAACTTACTCGAGCCAACAATGCTAAAACAGATTTTTTAGCGAATATGTCACACGAATTACGAACACCACTGAATGCTATTATAGGCTTTTCAAAGCGCCTTAAAGATAGGCGCGCCACAATCGACACAGAAAAAGCAGGGAAAGCCCTGGAATCCATTTATAGGAATGGTGTTCATTTACTGGCAATTATTAATGACATACTGGATATCGCCAAAGTTGAATCTGGCACCATGAGTATTTTCGTTATTCCCTGCGATATAAGAGTCGCCATTAAACAGGCCATTAGCGACATGCGACCTCGTGCAGAAGAAAAAGGTTTAATCATTGTTGACCCGGGAGAGTTCACCGTTAAAAAAATTATGGCTGACCCAATTAGAGTGAGCCAAATCGTAAACAATCTACTCTCGAATGCCATAAAATACACACAGAAAGGCCATATAACTATCCGTGTTACACTTCAAAAAATTGATAACATAGAATATTGTCGAATAGATTTTGAAGACACTGGTATAGGTATTCGAAAGGAAAATCAATCAAAACTATTTACGCGTTTTGAACAATTTGAGACAGAAACCAGAAAACAAAAAGGCTACGGCACAGGGCTTGGCTTAGCGTTAGTTGAAAATCTTTGTCGCGCGCATCATGGCTGGGCTGAATGCAAAAGTAAATTTGGAGAAGGCAGCACTTTCTCTGCCGTACTTCCAACCACGCAACCAGAATAATTTCACTCAGAAAGTTCTGAATTAGCGCGCACGCTATTTTACGTAATTTTAATTTTCCTCACCGATAAAAAACTGCGACATACAAATATACAATAAAATACTGTATTGCCTTAGCTCTTTCTCTCAAGCGCATCCGTTCCGATACTCCATAGCCTTAAATTGACCGATTAAAACAACCGTGCGATCATAGAGCACTTAATAAACAGAACGATCGGTTTTTAGTGGCTCAACAAGTACTGTGCAAATTGAACAAAGCACTACCTCCAGCCCAATAATTCTGTACGTTTCACAATAATTACAAGGCTGATGAAAAAATATTTCTATAGCGTTTCACAATTCACATTACTTTTGTTAGCCGGCTTTGCGGCTACATTCTGCATCGCAGAACCCATACAAAAGGCGCAATTCTGGGCAACCGGGGTTAGTACTTCTCGCGCAACATATGAATCGCTTTTAGCGGAAGAATTACTGAAAAAAACAGAAGCTGAGTACGGACCGTACAACTTCGGTGTAAATTATCTACAGGTTAATTACGATAGAGGAAGACGTGTTGTTGCTGAAGGCCGTGTCGTTAATTTCTTCACTAATCCTTTACCGGCTCGCAAGCTCGAAATCGATCGAGAACTAAGCGTTATTCACACACCGGTCATGCATGGCTTACTGGGTTATCGTGTACTTATTGTACGAAAAGATAATCTCGAAAAGTTTAAGCGTATCGAAAACTATTCTGATCTTCAGAAATTTAAGGCAGGACAAGTAAATTTTTGGGCTGACGTGCCCGTCTATGAAGAAAATGGTTTGCCACTGGTACTTAGCAGTTCATTTGAATCGCTTTTTTTTATGCTAAGTCGTGGTCGGTTTGATTACATTCCCTTAAGCGTCGGTGAAGCGCGGCAAACGTTGGAAGAAATTAGTACTCAGTACGACAACCTCGTTATTGTTCCCGACATAGTCATTTATTACCCCTTCCCTGTTTTCTTTCAAGCGAGTAAACATTACCCTGAACTCACGGTTCGTTTACGTAAAGGTATGCAAATTGCTCAATCAGATGGCACGCTAGATAAACTATTCAATCATTATTTTCACGATGTTCTTACCGAACTTAATTCGGAGAATATTCGCCTGTTTCGACTGACTAATAGTAATCTTCCAGCAGGGATTTCAGTACGAGAGCCGGAACTAATCCATACGAATAATATAGTGCTAGCCCCAGGCGTTGTGTCTATCCCCTAATATTAGGCGTTACGAGGACGCACCACTCACAAACAACGGTGCGTTTTCTTTTTGGTATTTTCGCTCAGTTTTTTCATCAAAAAATTTCTGGAAAAACAGCTCCATTCTTGGCTTCACCTCAGAGCGGAAACGACTCCCACTGAATACCCCATAGTGGCCGACACCCTTTTGGATATAATCTAACTGATGCTCCTGTGGAATATTGCAACAAAGCGTGTGTGCGGCCTGCGTTTGCCCAATACCCGAAATATCGTCTTTCTCACCTTCCACTGTCATCAGGCCCACCTGCGTAATACATTCAGGCCGAACAAGCTGCCCCCTATGCATAAAGGTTCCCTTCGCCAGCGTGTGCTCT
The DNA here is from genome assembly GCF_014217335.1 of Teredinibacter purpureus. Taxonomy (NCBI): domain Bacteria; kingdom Pseudomonadati; phylum Pseudomonadota; class Gammaproteobacteria; order Cellvibrionales; family Cellvibrionaceae; genus Teredinibacter; species Teredinibacter purpureus. The sequence goes on from NZ_CP060092.1 coordinate 3,479,036, forward strand.
TGAAACACGTCACGAATAGTTTGCAGATAGAACTCTTCCGTTAAGTCGAGCACTGAGAGATATTCATCATAGAAATCGCGATGTTTTTGGGCGTTATCGCAGTCGCCTTCAACAAGATGCTCAAAATATTGATGATGCGCCGTAACATGGCGCTCTTGGTTCATCGTGATGAAACCACTTAATTGTAAAAAGCCCGGATACACTCGCCTCGTTACGCCTTTGTTAGGCCAGGGCACGGTATAAATCATGTTGTCTTTAAACCACTCAAATCGCCTTTCCATCGCGACTTGGTTAGGCACGGTGGGCGATAATCGGGTATCAATGGGTGACCCCATAAACGTCATAGTGGCAGGTAGCGCAGGGCTATTGTGCTCGGACATGTACGCAACCGCAGCGAGTACTGGTGGCCCAGGCTGACAAATACCAATAACGTGGCAACCCTTACCCAGAACGTCGAGTATTTCGATAATGTAGTCTATGTAGTCGTTTAGATCGAACGCCCCTTTACTGAGTGGGACATCACGCGCATCAGACCAGTCGGTAATATAGACCTCATGATTTGGTAAAAAGGCCTCAACAGTACTGCGTAGCAACGTAGCGTAGTGGCCAGACATAGGTGCCACCAGTAATACACGGGGATGAGCAGTAACAGCGTCACTCTGGGCGCTACGAAGCTGGTCAATGTTGCGCTCAAAATGCAATAAACGACAAAAGGGTTTCGACCAAATAATCCGCTCGGTAATTGCAATCGTTTGCTCGTTTATTTCAGTGGAGGCAATACCCCACTCTGGTTTTGCGTATCGACGTGTGAATGACTCAAAAAGATCGCAAGCCGCAGCAGCCGTTCGACCTGCCCAAGTATACGATGCGGGATTATAAGGGGATTCTAAAAATCGTTTATTCGCGTCTACAACTTCTCGCAAAGGTGCTAGCGCAGCATGATTGAGTTCGTAAGCGTGGTATAGCATGACTGACCCTCCGAGACCGGATAGTCGTGTGAAAGAGCACTGGATAGATCAATAATAGCACACCAATGCTGCACTGCACCATTGGTGTGGAGGCACGCCCGCTCTCGGCGAGTGAATGGCCAACATCATTGCCATCAAACCGGTGATTGTGGCTTGGCTTAGTCGAGCCATCGTCGGGTTAGGTTGTGATAGGCATCTATACGCCTATCGCGAAGAAAAGGCCAGATCCGACGCACGGACTCTGATCGTGCAAGATCTACCTCGGCACAAAAGGCGCCTTCCACTTCTACAACCGGCGACAAACAAAATTCACCTTGCGGGCCAACGATAAAACTAGACCCCCAAAATTCTATGCCGTCGCCATCGCTCAGAGGCGACAACTCGAAACCCGTGCGATTCGCAACAAGAACCGGCAGGCCATTAGCAATTGCATGGGACCGCTGAATTGTGATCCACGCCTCTAATTGCCGCTTCTGTTCGTCCGTATCGTCATTTGGGTCCCACCCTATTGCGGTTGGATAAATCAGGCAATCGGCTCCTGCCAGCGTCATTAAGCGAGCGGCTTCGGGGTACCATTGATCCCAGCAAACAAGCACACCCAGCTTACCCAGCCGTGTTTGTACTGGCGAAAAACCATTGCAGGCTGCACCTTCTGCATCGCCCGGGGTAAAGTAAAACTTTTCATAAAAACCTGGATCATCTGGAATGTGCATCTTCCTAAAGATACCCACACAACCACGATCGCCATCATAAACCTGTGCAGTATTGTGGTAGAGGCCAGGCGCCCTCTTTTCGAAACCTGACATCACTATCACGATATTAAGTTCATCCGCGAGTGCCGCGATAAAACGTGCCGTTATGCCGTCTAAAGGTTCGGCTAAATCGAACGCATCGGTATCTTCAACTTGACAAAAATATTGCGTAGCGTGTAATTCTTGTAGCACGATAAGCTCAGCGCCTTGAGCTACCGCATCGCGAATGTGCTCTTCCGTTGCGCGCAAGTTCTCGTCTTTATCATTGCCAGAGATGGCTTGTTGAACCACGGCGGCGATAAAACGATTTTTTTTATGAGGGCTCATAGAGCGTCTCCTGCAATTTGCATCGTTGCGCAATGTAAACTGCCATGCTGCTCCAGTAAAGCTTCACACCGTATTGGAACAATTGTGTAATTGGGTGCAATGGCAGTCATTGTTGAAATGGCCTCTGCATCCTCCCTAACCCCGTAGGTTGGCACATAAATATGGCCGTTACAGATAAGGAAGTTAGCGTAGGTAGCGGGAAGTAAACGGTCGTCCACCTTGCTTCGCACAATAGGCATTGGCACTGTGTGCAATGTCCATTGTTGTTCGTTACAAATGCCCTCTAATTGTCGGTTTAATGCTTCTAGGGCTTCGGCATCGTGATGCTGCCGGTTACGACCACAGCACACGACTGTGTCGTCATTTATAAAGCGGGCAATGGTATCTATGTGGCCGTCAGTATCGTCACCGGTAAGCTGGATATTGTGTAGCCATTTAATATCGTGAAGACCTAACGTTTTATACAGCATAGTGGAGACCGCAAGGTCATTTAGCCCAGCGTTGCGTTTATCGTCCACAACACAATCACGGTTAACCAATAAGACGCCCTTACCGTTTATCTCGAGACCGCCACCTTCAATCACAAAATCGCTTTTTAATTGCGGAGCAATGCCATAACGCACCAACGCTAAGGCCGCTTGATTATCGGCCTGCGATGAATATTTTTGACCCCAGCCGTTAAAATTAAACGATTTATAACTGTAGTGCGATGCACCCTGCTGGTTTTCGTCTTCAATAAAACTCAGAGGGCCGTAGTCTCGAATCCATGTATCGTCATAGTCGATATCGGTAATAATAACTAAACGGGACCGTTCAGCATTTGACAAATTAGCTGTACGGCAAAGCTTTTCTAGCCACGAGGCCCAGTCACTTCCCGGTTTAGCGAGTAGTTGTACTATAAGACTATTGTCGTGCTGCAGAAAGTTAGTAACCATCGAGCGATAGCACTCAAGTGCTTCATCAATAACCGCATCCCAGTCACTGCCTTTATACGGCAGCGCTAATAACAATGAGGTTATCGAAGAGTATTCAGGTAGTAGGCGCACAACAAGCCTCGTCCAAAAAGACTATTGATTAAAGATCGGCGCTAGTGTCGATCGCCAAACACGCTCGTCAACAACACCAACGTGCTTGTAACGAATAATGCCTTCAGCATCGACAACAAACGTTTCTGGCGCTCCATAAACGCCTAAATCCAGGCCAAATCTACCATCTTGATCTGCAATATTAATAATGTACGGATCTTCAAAGTTTTTAAGCCATTCGCGAGCAGGCTCGTTTTCATCCTTATAATTAAGCCCAACTATAGCAACACCTTGGCCCGCCAATTTATTTAAAAACGGGTGCTCTATTCGACAGCTTGGGCACCACGTTGCCCACACATTAAGCAAATAAGGTTTACCGGCCAAATCGGCGTTGGTAACACGCTCATCTGCACGCAATAAATTGGGAAGATCAAATGCTGGCACGGGTTTATCGATAAGCGCAGACGGCAAATGATTTGGATCTATTGAAAGCCCCCTCCACAAAAAAGCGGCCATTACCACAAAAATAATTAAGGGAATAAATAACTTAAACCGGTTCACGATTCGGGCGCTCCTGTCGGCGTTACAGCCCGCAACGGCTCTTCGATTACCGAGCCTTCAGTTTCTCCTTGCACGTCCGTTTCGAGTTCATCATCGTTGTGCGTATCCCCACTTAATGCGTGCTTACTCTTTTCGGCGTTAGGAGCAAGGGCCGGTTCAGAAGAATCATTTTTTTTGGTTATTTTATAGCGTCTATCGGCAATTGATATTGCGCCGCCAATCGCCATAAGTAGTGCGCCGAACCAAATCCAACGAACCATTGGTTTGAAGTGGATACGGACCGCCCAGTCGCCATTATCTAATTCTTCTCCAAGCGCGACGTATATATCACGGAAGAAGCCAACATCAATATCGGCTTCGGTCATAATGCTACTGCCAGAAAAGTAACGGCGTTTCTGAGGTGATAAACGTGTTATTTCTTTGCCGTGACGACGCACAATCACATCACCCACATCAGCAGTATAGTTCGCACCGCGCATTCGGGTTACTTCAAATAATTCATATTCGTAACCGGCGGCATAGAGCGGCTGACCGATACGCAAACGCACGTCTCGCTGATCACTGTAGATGGTGTTCAAGCTTGCACCCAATAAAATGACGCCAAAGCCAATGTGCGCGACCACCATGCCGTAATAACTCAACGACAGCTTTGAAAGGCCTTCTGAAAGGCTTTTAGCATTATTGGTTTTACGACGAACATCCGACAAGGTCGACAATATGACCCATGCACCTAGGGTGATAGCAATTGCGGCAGCTATTGAGTAACTGCCTTCAAGCACACCCGGTATAAATGTTCCCAGCCATAAGCTGATAAGTAGCGGCCCAACCTGCCAGCGCTTTATTTTGGAGTAGTCTGTTTTTTTCCAGTTTAACATCGAGCCTATGCCAATAAGCACGGCAACAATCACCATTAATTTGACAAAGAAGAAATTAAACCACGGTTCGCCAACCGAAATTTTACCTAGGTTAAGGGCATCAGCGATTAACGGGTATAGCGTTCCCAGCAAAACAAAATTAGCGGCAATAATAAAAATTATGCTATTCGCCAGCAAAAAGGCTTCTCTGGATAATAAGGTAAAACCAGAAACACTTTTTACCATGGGGGCTCGTAAGGCAAACAGTGTGAGCGAGCCACCCACCACTAAACCCAAAAACATTAAAATAAAGACGCCGCGCGTAGGGTCTGTAGCAAACGCGTGAACCGACGTTAACACACCCGAACGCACCAAGAATGTACCAAGCAAACTAAGCGAAAAAGTAAATATAGCGAGCAGTAGCGTCCAATTTTTGAAGACGCCACGCTTTTCTGTCATAGCCAAAGAATGAATAAGTGCAGTGCCTACCAACCAAGGCATGAAGGATGCGTTTTCAACGGGATCCCAAAACCACCAACCGCCCCACCCTAGTTCGTAGTAAGCCCACCAACTACCCAGCGCAATACCCACGGTTAAAAAACACCATGCTGCATTTGTCCACGGCCGAGACCAACGAGCCCAAGCGGCATCCAGGCGACCAGACAACAGCGCTGCTATGGCAAAGGAAAATACAACTGAAAAACCCACATACCCCATATAGAGCATTGGCGGGTGAATAATAAGCCCTATGTCTTGTAGTAACGGATTTAAATCACCGCCGTCGTGGGGGATGTTCGGTAACACTCGATCGAAAGGGTTAGATGTCACTATCATAAACAATAGAAACCCAACGGCTATCATACCCATTACAGACAGCACACGTGCGAGCATATCGATGGGGAGGCGGCGACTAAAGATACTAACGGCCAATGTCCAGCCCGCCAGAATTAACACCCAAAGTAGTAAAGAGCCTTCATGCCCTCCCCATACAGCACTTAACTTGTACTGCGTTGGTAAAACAAGATTAGAGTGGTTTGCAACATAGGCGACAGAAAAATCGTCTACATAAAATGACCACGCTAGAATGCAAAACGCAATCGCTAAAAATACAAACAGCCCTGCCGTGAGCGAGCGGGCGGAAGCCATCCAAACCAGCCTACCGTTATAACTGCCGGCCATGGGAATTACGGCCAAACAAAGCGCTAGTAAAAATGCAACTATTAAGGCAATTTGCCCAAACTCAGGAATCATAACTTAGGCCTTTACAGGTGGCAGTATGCTCTTCACCGTTAGTTTGTACTGTATCGGCAACTTCTGGTGGCGTGTAGGTCTCGTCATGTTTTGCAAGAACTTTTGTAGCAATAAAAACCCCTTCCGTATTTAGTTGGCCCGTAAGAACCGCTGCTTCACCTTCGCCGAATAGATCCGGCAATATACCATCATGCATTACAGCTAGCTCCGCAATACCATCGGTCACTTTGAAATCGACCACTAAACTGTCTTTTGACCTTACAAGACTACCAGGCACCACACAGCCTCCGGCACGAATTGTTTTACCAACAGGTGCCTCGCCTTTAACAATCGCTGAAGGCGGGTAAAACAAGTTGAAGTTGTCGCGCATAGCATAGATGGATAAACCTATGACCGTACTGCTTAACACAACAATAAAGGTCACAAGAATTAAGCGTTGTTTTCTTTTAGGGTGCATTGCTAACTTAATCCGTTTTTCGGCTCAAAATAGAGCGTTGGGTTTTTATGAATTTGCGTTTAGCCGCGGTACAAGACAGTGCCAACAAAGCAATACCGCTAAACGTTATTAAATAGCTCGCCCAAACATAAGGGCCGTGGCCATTCATAGAAAAAAAGTCTTGAACACTGGAAAATTGGAAAACTACGTCCATTAGTGTCCTCCCAAAATTAATGTTTGAACCCAGCGCGTTCGTTTTTCTCGCTGAAGAATTTCAACACGGGTGCCCATTAGCAGTAGCCAGGCATAGGTGACATAAAACGCTAAAATCATCCAAATTAAGGGGTAAGCCATACTCGGGTCGATAGAAGATTTTTCGGTTAATTTAAGCGTGGCCGGTTGATGCAGTGTGTACCACCAATCAACCGATTTATAAATAATAGGAATGTTCACCATGCCAACTAATGCCAGTATGGCGCTGGTTTTATCTGCGCTCTCTTGATTTTTATAAGCTTCTTGTAGCGCAATGATACCCAAATACAAAAAAAACAATACCAGCATCGAAGTGATACGAGCATCCCACTCCCACCACGTGCCCCATGTGGGTTTTCCCCATATAGCGCCGGTGATAAGCGCTATAAAAGTGAGCACAGCGCCTAATGGAGCCGCGCACTTCATCACAATAAACGACATTTTCATTCGCCAAATCAAGCCAATAGCGCCACTAATCGCCATTATGTAATAGCCCGCTAAGGCTAAAAATGACGACGGTACATGTATGAATATTATGCGGTAGCTATTACCTTGTTTGGCATCTTGTGGCGCAAAGCCCAACCCCCATAGACTGCCAATAATAAGCATAACCACGGCTAACACCCCAAGCCCCACACTCCACACTGCTGTTTTTTCAAAAAACCAACGAGGAGAACCTAATCGGTGAAACCACTGCCAAGCCACGCTGACTCCTTCAATTTAATGATCTAGACCAATTTTTAACGCACCTGCCGCCGCCAGTGGTGCCAACATAAGAGACCCCGCTAAAAACGCCCCTAGAATAGCCAGCTGCCCGTCGATAGGGAAACCTTCTATTGCATTGCGCACCACGCCCGACCCAAAGATGAGAACCGGCACATAAAGCGGCATGATAATCAGCGATAATAACAGCCCGCCGCGCCTTAAGGCCACTGTTAGCGCCGCGCCTATGGAGCCTATAAGGCTAAGGCTTCCGGTACCGAGTAACAGTGAAACGACCATTGGCCAATACCCCGCTTCTGGCAACGACATCATTACACCAAGTACTGGCGCTAGCAAGATAAGCGGAAGCCCTGTAATGAGCCAATGAACAATCACTTTCGCAATAACAAGCCAATAGAGCGATTGCCCACTTAACACCATCTGCTCAAGACAACCGTCTTCATAATCCGCTTGAAAAAGCCTATCTAATGACAGTAGCGTTGCCAGTAACGCCACTATCCAGATTATTCCTGGGGCGAGTGTGGCTAACACCTTTGCTTCTGGGCTAATACCCAAAGGCACGAAAACCACTACACAAAGAAAAAATATAGCGGGATTCGCCATATCGCCACGATTACGAAAACCTAACAACAGCTCACGCCGTAAGCTAGCCGAGAAAACTGACCCCAATGACGGTAATCTAATCATTTAGGGGACCTGTCATTAATGGTTTTTCACCACCTACGCATGGGTTCTCGGGCAAAAAATGCGCAAGATCCAAGATTTTAACCGTTTGAATGGCAAGCGTTTGATGAGTAGTAAGCAAGACAATACCACCCCGTTCGGCGTGTTGCTGTATCTGTGTTTCTAGCGCCTGAACACCGCGTGTATCAATGGCCGTAAAAGGCTCATCCAATATCCATAGCGGCGCAAAGCTTAAGAACAGACGCGCTAATGCAACTCGTCGCTGCTGCCCCGCCGACATCTGACAGCATTCAACATGCTCATAACCGGAAAGCCCAACCTTGTCGAGCGCCTTCTCGTAGTCTGCAAGGGAGGGTGAAGAAACGTCGTTGATAGACTTAACGCCATTAAGACCAAAGTACCACTGTAAGTTTTCGAGAGCGGTTAAGGATGCTTTAACCGCCGGCTGATGACCAATATAAAGCAGAGATTCATACAGGGAAGGCGGCTCATCACACCGCTGAATGGGGGTCCAGTCTATTCTGCCTTGCGCGGGCATTAAGCGCCCTACAATCATTTTGAGTAACGTTGTTTTCCCCACACCGTTTGGCCCTGCCACTTGGACGATATCCCCGGCCCCATAGGTTGCGTTCACGCCACTAAACAGTAAACGTTCTTCGCGCTCACACGCAAGATTGGTGAGTGAAAGTTGGAAAGGCAACCGATTGTCTCCAAGGTAAAAATCCTAAGGGCAGCTATTATAACGTTACAGCTCCCGTTTGGTATCAGTAAAAAATGCGCGCCGCCAACAACCTACGCGTACATTATTTAAACGGAGTAGCAATAGCCAGCACACATATGGCTACCGTTTAAGCAGTTACAAATCACTATAGCGTTTAGGACGGGCACGATGGAAATACCACCGATTAATACCCCCACGGGCACGCAAGGTAGTATTCGAAGTCGCAGTACACCAACAAACTCGACTGCTTCACTGGTTAAATTAGTTAATGCTACACCCAACCAAACCGTTAACGTAACAGTCGAGCAACAAACAGTGGTAACTGTCGAGCAAAGACAAGCGCTAATCAAAAGCCTGACCACACCGCCTTCACCGGCCTCTAGCAGTACCGCAGGAAAAAACGACTCGACACAACACCCAAACCAAAACCCAACACCAATAGCGACGGCACGCCCAACAGTATCGAAGGCGCTACTACAACTGCTTGAAGCGTCACCGTCACTGCACTTTTTACGCGTAAAATTGCAACCCACGGCTAACAATTCAACGCTTCCCAAAACCTTTACACTACTCTCACCGGTTTCACTCAGCATAAGCAGTGCCGTTAATATTCAAGTACGTGCCGATGGCAATGCGCAACTATTGCAAGGCGCTCACAATACCCCAACGAGCCAACTTACGGCCAAGGCCGATACGCAAACATCCGACCTGTTTAAAAGCGCACGCGATTACGTGATAAAAAACGCACCGACAGCCAATATCGAACGCCAATCGCCCACGGTCGAATCGAGACAAACCACAAGCACGCTTCAAACATTACAACACGCGCTGCGTCTACACATGCCCTACCAACAACCCCTGAAAAATAGCGTAACAACGATAAACACGCTGCATAAGGCGCTTAATACACTCCCTTCAGCACTTAAAACCCACGTTGTTAATCCAAATTTGCTCAACGCGGTTACACGCCTTACTCAACCGAATATACAATCTGCGTCCCAATTGTCGCCACAAAATATTAAACACATAATCCAGCAGAGCGGGCCTTATCTCGAAAATAATATTCGAGCCAACATGGATAAACCAACGCAATCATTGACCAACTCCACTAGCGCATTGCCATTTAAATACGACACTAAAAATCTTTTACTGCAAATATTTACCGAAGCGTCGAAAAGCTCACCCGAGCCTCTACCCACAAACCGTCCCGATCCAGCGAGCACAACCTTGCAACACACGCTTTCACGTGCGGCAACGCTATTACGCGAATTCTCCCCGCTTATCGATACCTTAAAACAACTGACTACCAATGCCGCAGTCGCTCCAAAACAATCGCTCGAGCTCAAAACTCAAATAGCCCGTATTTTGACAGCCGCCTCAGCCATAGGGCTCGCCAATATTTCCGCCAATCAAATTCGTCAACTACTCAATCGTTCAACCGACGTAAACACCGGGCCCGTGATGCTGGAGTTTTCGCTTAAACTTCAGGAACACATCATTCCCGTTAGCCTGCAACTTACCCCTTACTACGCAACACCAGAGCAAGAAAGCGATACGCCTCCACCGAACAACGCTGCCAAAAAACAAAAAGCGCAGCGCTGGACCCTTTTTATGACGCTAGAGCTTGACGACTACGGCCCGCTTGCGACGGAAATAACCCTAACGGGTAATCGAATAACCACCCGTTTTTGGAGTGAACACGAAGACGTGAGGTCTCGAACCGCTGCACGCCTTACTGCACTGAAAGCCCTACTGGAAGAAAAAGGGTTAGATGTTGAAGATTTGCGCTTAGAAGCAGGAAAACCTCCCACAATGGCCATGCCTATTAAACAAACACTCATTGATATTCGAACGTAATATTCACAGTTAACTTCCAAGTACTGGCTACTACTTATTGGGGAAAATCGACGAGAGGCGACGTATGAGAAATGATGATGTGCCAACCAAAGCCGTTGCACTATTTTATGATGGCCAACAAGCGCCAACAATTACGGCCAAAGGGTTTGGCGAACAAGGCGATGAGATTATCCGGCTTGCGCAAGACGCGGGTGTGCCCCTTTGTGACAACGGGCCGCTGGTAGAGCTGCTTACGCAACTAGAACTCGGTGATAGTATTCCAGAGCAGGTCTACGTTGCGGTTGCTCATATCTTGGCGTTTGCCTACGATTTACAATTTAGTCGCCCACAAGAGCCAAACGACGGAAATAGCCACGCCCCCTATTAAACGCTATAATCCGCGCCGAAATTCTACGGCGCTAAGACGCTAGCACACACCAACTCTAGGGATAATTTCATGTTAGATGTAAACGAATATTTTGACGGAAAAGTGAAATCAATTGCATTTAAAACGGCATCTTTACCTGCAACCGTAGGTGTTATGGCTGCTGGAGAGTACACTTTCGGCACCGATTGCCGCGAAATAATGACCGTTGTGAGCGGCGAACTAATCGTAAAACTGCCGGGCCGAGATCACTGGCAAACCTTTATCTCAGGCCAAACGTTTGAAGTAGAAGCGAATACAAATTTTGATTTAAAAGTAAGTGTCGACACCGCTTATCTATGTCAATACGACCGCTAATTTTTACACCCTATTCTAGACAGCGGGTGTCTCTATAGAGGTTTGCGGCAGTACCACCGTAAAGGTGCTGCCCTTCCCGTAATCACTGTCTACCGTTATATTTCCGTCTAGCACCTGAATCAATTCACTTACCAACGCCAACCCTAGCCCAGTGCCTTGTATACCACGGTTCTGCGTTTCTCTTACTTGCTGATACTCCTTAAAGAGCAGCGAAAGCTGATCCATGGGAATACCTACACCGGTATCCGTTACACTTATCGTAAACGTATTGCCGTTATCAGAACACTCAATTGTTGCACTCACACGCCCTTTTTTCGTGTATTTAATGGCATTAGAAATTAGATTAACCAAAATTTGCCGTACTTTTCTGCGGTCACTCGTAACATTAAGATTAGGGGTACACCGGATCATATAATCGAGATTTTTTGCGTCGGCCAAATAACTCATTTGCTCGTTGATATCCGCTACAACCGAATCTACCTGGAAATCCTCAATTTCGGCCGTCATTTTACCCGCCTCGATTTTTGATATATCGAGTGTGTCCGAAATAAGTTCATTTAATTGCATTCCACCAATTTTTATACCTCGCAACGCCCGCTTATCTTTATCGGTCATGCGCTCATCTGCACGGCATAAAATTAGATCGGAATAACCTATAATCGCGTTTAGTGGGGTGCGTAATTCATGTATCATTTTCGCGTAAAAATCACGCCTCGCTTGCGCCCTCGTCACTTGCGCCTGCTGCTGAGCGATTCGCCTTTCCGTTGCGTTAAAAGCGTACCCAATGACGGTGGTACCACTTTTTTCTTCTAATGGATAAAAATTCCAGCTAAACCAATATCCATCTACCTCTACATCAATGTGTGTAGTGCTGACATTATCAAAGCAACAATGCCGACAAAAAATATTTAATTCCGGCGGGAATATTTTAGCGTTCCCTTTGCCATCAAAACCATGTGCCAGCAATAATTCTTGCATCGCACGGTTTCCGAATAACATTTGCCCTTCATGGTCAAACTCAGCGATTGCGCCCGGACTTTTCTCTACGAAACCAGCAAACTTAGTAAGCTCTTCATAATTATGTTGCTGATATCTATTTTCGAAAAAGCTAACGATACGATGGCATTCAGACTCCACAGGTGAAACCATCACACGATAATCAACACCCACATACTCACCATTATTGGCCAACCAATAGGCAGACGTCATAACGTTTAAGTGAATATCGCTCTGCGCCATTAGCACGCAGTCTTTAGCGTCATGATGAGTCTCACGAGAATGTACACACAGTAGATCGTGTATATGCTTACCGATTGTACCGACCGAATCCCAACCCAATACTGTTGTGGCATAATCAGACAACCAAAGAATATAACCATTTTCATCTAAAGCAATTAAGCCGTCTGGCCATTGCTGTAAAATATTTTTAGCTTCTTGAAACGTTAACGTCATTCGAATACCGGTACCAATCGTCTTTCAGGATCATCTTTTAAATCACCAGGCAAAAGCAGCTCGCTAATTTTTCGGTGCTGATTAGAGGGGTCGCGCAAATCTGCAACATAAGGTTCGCGTAGCGGCTTTTCGTTTTTATCGTAAATAATTCGAACAATTGGCTCTAAGTGTGTCTCGATAAACACCTGCTCAATGACCGCTTTTTCAGTTGTAGTTAAACGCACGGCACTACTAACGGGGTACACACCAAGAATATTAATGAGTGCGGCCACTACCGTCGCATCAAATTTCCCACTGTCTGCCTCGCGATACAAATAACGCAAAGCATTCGTCGGTAACATTCCCGGTTTGTCCTTCAGCTGATGTACACACTCATCATAAGTATCGACTACCGCTAATACCTTTGACGCTGAGTGCATCATATCACCACTAAGGCCTGCAGGATAACCGCTACCATCACAACGTTCATGGTGTTCACGAATGATACGAACAACTAAACGCGGTAATGCTGAATGGCTCAGCATTTTCAATCCAATATCAAGATGAGAGTGAACAAGCTTTGTTTCAGTACCTACATAACGAGAACGCTTTCCCATCAAATTGAGGGGTAACTGCAACCAACCGCTATCGTGCAATAAAGCTGCGATAGCGAGCGCCCCACGCTCTTCTTCGCTTAACTTTAATGCAAGCGCCAGATTTAATGTTAAACAGAATACACTAAAGGCATGATCGACTATTTTTTTTGACTTTCGGCTTAAATGCACGAGGTTAAGTAGGGCTTGATTATTACGCTCAAGGCTATCCAATGTTTGATCTATTAACGGGAATAACGTATCGGCAGAGACAACCTTGCCACTTTCCAAATTAGCATTCAATATTTCAACCGTATTTTTAATCTCTGTTCGAATATTGACAGCTAACTTCATCTCTGCGGCTAACGCTAGAGTAGCATCTTGCGATACACCCTCGACTACCGCTGACTTACTCTTTATCACCGACAATTTTTCAGGCGAAATAGAGCCCTCTCCACTACCCCCCCTACCCTTTTCCGATGTTAGCTCTTTGCCCTCGGGCGCGTCAGCAGACAACGAGACACGCCCCTTAGATAGATCAATTACAACTTTTTTTACGCCAGACTCTCGAAGCTTTACGACCTCTGTAACGCTTTTAATAAGACGGGTATGCTTGAGAAACGGGCTATCAATCCAAGGAATATCAAGCTTAACCACGAACATTCCAGGCTGAAGCTGATTAATTGTTATAACTTGAGTACGTCTATTATCGCTCATTAAACTTAATACTTGAATGAAGAGAGTGGGACACTGCTTTGCCCAACAAGTATAGATAGAGAATGGAATACCAACATAAAAAAACCCTGCCATTTGGCGACGCTTTATTCTTAACAATACGCCCGCCACGCCGAAGCCCGTAGCACCTAGCGCAACGGCCTATCACCACTATTTAGCGTACGAGTAATTAGGCAGCAAAATCAACGCATGGAAGGCGAAGCAGTACCTGTTAACACGCAACAGTGCATTACGGAACAAACAAAGGCAAATCTCATGCCTAGTCGATACACTACACGCTACGTTCTACAACGTTCGAAAATCACCAGCGCTATATGGGAGAACATTCTCTAGATGCATCGCCAATAAACCTAAAAAACAAAAGAAATAACGGCGCTAATCACGTATTATTGCGCAGTACGCTAGGCTAAGCGTTCATCGCGCAGGCACAACACCTCGATGCAGCAACGCTAATTCCGTACTCCCCAATCCTACCTTCAATACCATCATAGATATCCCGCATGGACGATAAAATCATCAGACGTTTAGGCCAACGCCTAAATCATATTTTTCAGTGGATAAACTCTGCAAATACTTACAGCACTATTTGGGATATATGCTGTGATCACGGCCGGTTGGGGCTGCACTTACATCAACGCTTTCCTACAACACATATTCATCTCGTTGATAAAGTGGCTTCTATCATAAACACGCTAGAAACAGATTACGCAAGCCTAAACGACGGGCGCCTGCACTTTATAGCCGCAGATGCAACCCGCTTGTCGCTTCCGGCCGAGCAACGCTCATTAGTTATCATTGCTGGTGTTGGAGGACAAAACTTACAGGCCATATTAAAAGGTATTATCGACCGATTGAAAAAAGGCTCAGCCGTTGAATTTATTCTTAGCCCCAATTCACATACCTTTGAATTACGTTCTTTTCTACGCGAACAACATTTCACGTTAATTGAGGAAAGTTTTGTCACAGAGAAAAACTTTAGCCACGAACACCTATGGCTTCGTTACCATTGCGGAAGATCGCCCGCCCAACTAAACACTGAATCGTTTCAACCCGTCACCATAATCGGTGATTCGCTGTGGCGGGACATGTCCAACATCAAACGCACGTATATACACAAACTAATACGGCACTACGAACGCATGCAAGCGAATCGCGACTGTCCCTATGCCGAGGTAGCCCTTAACGCCTATAAAAAAATAATTCAGTAAAAACCAACAATTGGCGAAAGCCCTAGAGTACCAATAAATTCTTATTATTTTAATTCCAGCGTATAGGTTCGCGAGCAAAAATTAAACGCGGGGCCTCCTGCAAACCGATTATCGTCCACGCGTATAACATAAGTACGGCCTAACCTATCGTGAAGAAAATTGCCCGAGAGAAAGCAATTAAAAAACCACGTAACTTTTGTGGACACACATAAAATGGCGAAGCTCACCCCACACCCTGAACATCTCGATTAACAACCCTCAACCCCAATAGTTTTTTCCCGAGACTGGTCTGCCAAACAGAACATTCCATCAACCAATACATCAGTAGCATACATCGGTCTGCTAGAAGCGCGGCGAGGCCAAACAGCGCACTCGACATAAGTATCCCATTAAAAAAAGCCCTTTATTGTAGAAAAATCAGCGCCAACGCTGACAGTTCAAGCGCACTAAATTGCGTTTAGCTAACACGATTTTACCCACCATTACTTTTCCATTATCATCTAAACCAACAACAGAAGGGGTTATCCCTTCGCCCAAGCGGTTAGGGATAAGCCAACGCCCTCCTCCTACAAAATCTATACCGATAATCGCCATTTCGTCCCAAGCGCCAAACTAGCTTTAAAAAAGTGGTGTAGTGTAGCAAAATTAGACAATATTTCAGCCAAGGTGAATATACCTTCACAAGAGAAAGCCGACCATCATAGGGAAAATACGCATGGCGAATATACTGCACACGTTTGGAATTGCTTTAGGGGTAATGTTAGGGGTATTGGGCTCGGTACAAGCCTACGCACAAACAGATCACCTCATTGGCCGCTGGGCTCTCAGCACCCCAACCGACGAGCATAATATTACAGCTCTACAATTTGAGCCCGGCAATCGAATCATTATTGAGCAAATTGATGGAGACGAGCATTACCGAGAAACCTATCGATATTCGGCGGAGAAAGAGCATCTTTTCATAGAAAACGACTATGACAACCCGGCCATTTACTCGATTTCCAAGAACACATTAACATTGCTTTACGACGACGAAACACTCGTACTTGAGCGTAAAAAGCACAGCCGATATTACCAAACCATTGCCATAAATGGTTACAATCAAGGTATTCAAATAGAAAAACTGAACCTTAACGTCACTATTGACGGTTCCCTAGCCTCTACTGTAGCAACCTACACGCTACGCAATCTTTATCGGAGCGACACAGAAGCTTACATTAATCTTCCCATTGCAGACGGCGCAATAGTGACAGGATACGCACTGGATATTGACGGTGAAATGACGAATGCCGTTGCAGTTGAAAAAAATAAAGCCCGAGAGGCATTCGAAGAAATACAGGACCAACAAATTGATCCGGGCATTCTTGAATATACCCGAGGGAATCGCTTTACAACGGAAGTTTATCCCGTGCCCGGAGGCGGTACTCGCACAATCACACTTACGTCAACAGAGATACTAAAACGACAATTAAATGGCTCTCTGCTCTATCAATTTCCTACCGAATTGCTAGACCCCTCAACTGAAATCAATCTTCATATTCGCACAGAGCGTCCAAAAAAATTGCCGCAACTTATTACTCACCCCTTTCCTCGACAAATACTTTCATCAAGGTCTGGGCAACATCACAATATTATTAAGGCAACATTACAGCAAGACAGTGCAAGAGTTTCACAGCTAGAAACAACTAAACTGCGCATCTACCCCCGCAGGAATGCTCGCTGGTCTCATACACTTAAAGACGATGCACTCTATGTAAAGGGTGAAATTAACGTTAACGTAGCTTTACTTGACCGCGTAGAAAAAATAGATTCCCTGTTAATTATTTGGGATAGCTCCCTTTCAATGGAAAACAGCCATAATGAAAAAATAGCAACGTTAAAATCACTTTTAAAAAACATCAAAAAACGAAAACCCAAGCCAACCGAACTTCAATTACATCGGTTTTCGGCCACCAACTCCCCATTAGAAACGTTTCCCTTTAACGAAAAAGGTATTATTGCATTATTCAAGCGATTATCAGAGGTACCCTATGACGGGGCTAGCCACCTTCAGGGCGCACTCACTGCCGCCAATACCTCCAGCGCAGATATTGCATTATTGTTTAGCGATGGCCTATCGACACTCGGTAACGAAGAATTGCCCGCGGTTAAAATGCCAACTTACCCCATTCTTTGTAACACGAAATTACATGAGGCAATTCTTAGGAATATTGCGCACGAATCACGAGGCGTAGTGCTCGACACCAATCGTTACTCTCCCAAAAAACTGGCTCAATCACTCGGCGTTCTTGCCCCCAAACTTCGCCCAGCCTCCACCAATACCGAGTGGCTAACCCATTTTGATTATAACGGCCGTTACACGTTAAAAATTTACGCAAAAGCAACAGGTGATAACGCAATATCCGAACTCACAACGCGAGTAACGTCCGATCACTCTATTAATATTGATCAAACGCCACAGTCCGAGACGGCTCTGCAGAACTTCACGACTGCATGGCTAAACCAACACATGGCTAACCCTAAACGAAACGAGCACCACATTAGAGATTTTGGATTAAAGCACGGGCTAGTGACACCGTATACAAGTTTGATTGTACTAGAGGACATTAATGACTATGTTTTTTATGGCGTTCGGCCACCGCATAACATTTATAATGCGCAGCAATACGAGACTCTACGACAGGAGCTGCTCGACTCGCAGAAAAATGAACCCAGTCAAGATACCGTTATAATGCAGTATCTACTAGACGCTTGGAGCCAGCGTGCAAAATGGTGGCATCAAGCAAAACCAATCTCTATAAAAAAAGCGCTATCACTTTTATCCCAAAAGCCCTGCACCCACAACTGTAACGCTTTGGGTTTTGATCATGAGAATAGTTTAGTCGAAGAGGTTTGGGTTACTGGAATGCGCGCTAGCGATAACCCCAATGATGCCAACAACACCATTAATTTAACACCTTGGGCCCCCAATGCACCTTACTTAACCCCACTGAAGGCAGTAGCCCCACCACTGATTTACGAGCAGTACCTTAAACTAAGAGAAAATTACCGTGAAAGCCCAACATTTTACATGGACGTAAGCCACTACCTATTACAACTGCAACGCCCACAAGAAGCCTTCCTTGTAATATCCAACATTCTGGAGATTCACCCTGAGAATGCAGGAATGGAACGCATGGTCGCATACAATTTAATACAATCTAATGAACTGACTACTGCGCTGGTAGTTCTCGAACATATTGCACAAATTGCCCCACATCAACCTGCTAGCTGGAGAGATCTCGCATTAACCTGGGAAGCCATAGGCCGCCACTCATCTGACATTAGCGCACTAGCAAACGCCGTAGAATATTACCTGCGTGTTATTCTGGGCCCATGGGAGGCCGAAAACTATATGCGCATTACCGCGTTAACTGAGCTCAACCACCTACTCAACCTACACCCCTCTCTTAGAAAAAACGCGCAAAGGTTGGACGACACTCTACTTGAGAATTTTGAACTCGATATACGTATAGTGCTGTCTTGGAACTCGAGAAACGCCGACCTTGATTTATGGATTGAAGAACCCAGCAAAGAAGATGTACATTATGGCAACCCCGTCAGCGTTGCTCACGGTTATCTACCCTTCGATGCCATTGATGGCTTCGGGCCAGAGGAATACCTCACTCGCTTCGCAATGCCAGGACAATACAAAATTGAAACGAGCTTCTACAGTGAAAACCAGATCGAATATTTTGGGCCGGTTACAGCAACCCTCGATGTTTACACTCATTACGGCCGAGCAAACGAAACACACCGCACAATAACACTGCATATTGAAGAACCTGGCGATAACATACCACTGGGGGATATCGAGTTTTTTCACTGACCTTCTATTACAAATAAAAAAAGCCTCGACACCATAGTGCCGAGGCTTTTTAGAAAGAACCGTTCTATTGTATTAAGATATTTTTCGTTTACGTGACACAATCAAACCCGCCAACCCAATTAACATTAAACCGAAAGATCCTGGTTCGGCGACATCTATCGCGCCGGTTGTAACCGTCACATTATCTAAAATGGTATTACCTTCAATTTGAGAGCCGGTTGTATAAAACGTGAAACCAGACACGCCATTGCCCGACACCACGGAAAAGGTATCAAAACTTGAACCACTACCCACCGAAACAATCTCATTTAAAACACTAACACCCGAAATATCGAATACCTCTACCGAAAGACCCGAGATGTAGGTTGACACATCGAAAGATAATGACATGATACTTGCACCAAACACAGCGTCAAACACAAGCTCAACGGTATCGGTACCTCTTACGCCATCACCATCATCCATCCATACGCCGTAATTGTTTCCTCGCAACGTATGCTCATCTCCGTAATAATTGTGTAAATTACTGTTCTGCCCTAACCATTCATTCTCCCATGCTGGAAAAGCGTCTTCAAAACCCTCAGTTAATACAGCCGCTTGTGCTTGAACGGCTACCAGAAATAATACGAATAAAGCGCCAATAGCGGTAATCTTTTTCATGCCCAGATATCCATTTAAGTTATAAAAACTGCATCTGATATCCATAAAGCATTATTCGGGCCAATATTAAGATCGCCGTATTCAGTGGGCGAGAGACGCATCACACTTTGTTAAAGTTAATTATTTCGACGGTATTAACCCTTTAATGTATAACCCTATAGTACCTATTGAGCCCTAAGACTATAGAACCAATTTAATCTTGTAAAAATAGACTGCGGATCAACCGATACGAGCATAATTTATACATATTGCGGAGTTACCCATTTAAACGATGGAAAAACAACCTATTTTTTTCACTTAAAGATAAGGCAATAGTGTTAAATTTTATGACACCCACGCCCCCCCCAACAGACTACCGGTTTATTCGATAGCGCATTTTATTACCCGCACTACACACCCTTGCAACACAAACACTAGCCGACAGTACAACACGCGCAATTGGGTAACACGGCTATTTACTCACGCCAAAGTCGCGTAAGCAGACGGTTATGAAAACATCGTTACTGAAAAACGTGCACCAAATTTCCTGGGACGCCTTACCATTATTAAGACGAAACAATGAAACATTCTGCGACAAATTTTCGAACAAATAAATACACTATATTTTTATTAAAAATAAGTGTCGCCACAATGATTTTAATTTAGGTTTAAAAAAATATTTTATATATGGTGCACGGGTTAACTCAGTTGCTTTGGAAAATAGTTAACTTAACTTCACTATTTATAACAAAATACAGGACCCAACATGCGTCATTTTAATGAAAAAAATTTGCTAAGCAGCATAGGCAGTTTTGCCATTGTGCAAAGCCGATCAAGATCAATATCCCGTTTTTGTAAAGCCGCCGCTTTATTATCAGGTTTAATGGGTGCATCACTTAATGCACAGGCCCTCACCTGCTCCACGACTGAGAATAGCTGGGGGAGCGGATACGTACTAACCGTAAGCGTTAATAATGACAGTGCCAACGCTATTTCTAACTGGGAAGTAAATTTAGATTATGCCAATACACCTGGCGTAACGAATCACTGGAACGCAATTCTTAGCACCACCGGAAATACCGTTACCGCCTCTAACGTTAATTGGAACGGAAACCTTCTCCCAGGACAAACAACTACCTTTGGCTTGCAAGGTTCTCACAACGGGCAATTTGTTGCGCCCACGTGCTCTAGTACGTCACCGAGCACACCTACACCTACCGTCACACCTACACCTATCGTTACACCTACACCAACTGTTACCCCCACACCAACCGTGACGACTACACCAACTCCGCCTCCTACCTCTATACCTACACAAGCGCCTAGCGTTTCACCAACATCAGCGCCCACCAACTCGAGTTCTTATAGCTCCTATAGCTCCTATAGTTCGAGTTCAAGCTCGAGCACTCCCAATCCAGATGTTGATCCTGAGATAGGCAGCGAAGAAACACATTTTTATTTGAGCTACGACGATTCGGCCAGCACCGCACCACGCGATTTAACTTTTGCAGCCCTTGATTCCGGCAATACACCTTCCCCTTCATGGGGACGCGCCTATGAGTTTCTTAATGCAGAAACCTTCGAACATTTTTCTGAAGAAACCGTAGAGCCATTTTTGGTATCGATGGGCCTGCTTGAACTGCCCCAGTCAGAAATCCCAATTAACGTCGTGTACGAAGGCAATATGTTTGCGTTGGGCGTTAATATAAGCGGCCCAACATTAACAAAAGAAGCCCGTAAAAACACCGTTATTACGGTGCTCCTAGACATTTCTGGCTCAATGGGCTCAGCCTATGCCAGTGAAACCCGTTCAGATATTTCAACACTACTAGACGTAGCCAAACATGGCTTAACAACCATGACCGAAAGCCTAAAAGATGGCGATATCGTCAACTTAATAACCTTCGATACTAGTGCCGATATTATTCTAACCGATTGGGTTTACGCCCCCGACGATACATTCTATATCGACGCCGTTAACGCTCTTTCTACAACCGGTAGCACAAACTTAAATGAAGGAATTGAACTCGCCTACCAAGTAGCCAACGCCAGTTTCGACGAAACGAAAGCTAACCGTGTCATTATTCTTACCGATGCCTATGCGAATACAGGAACCATCGATACCACTGTTATTGCATCACATACCATTATTAACGGCCTAGAAGGTATTTTGTTCTCGGGCATTGGTATTGGCGATGACTTTAATGAAGCCTTTTTAAATGAACTTACTGACGCAGGCAAGAGTACCTATTCTGCCATGGTAACGCCGACGGATGCCGAGCGAATATTTACAGATGGCTTTATGCGTTTTGTTGATCACGCGGTGGAAAACATTCAGTTTAGGATCGATTACCCACAGAGTTTGGATCAATTAAAATCGGCTGCAGAGGAAGTATCTACAGAGGAAGGCGAGGTCTCGACAGTTAATTACGCCTACAATAGTTCTCAGTTTTTTCTTGAGCTTTTCAACAGCACGGTAGATATCGATACAAGTGAAACCATTACGTTAACGGCAACATTCGATAATGATACTGGAGAAACTGAAACCGTTGTAGTCGAAAAAACGTTAGCGCAATTATTATCTGAAGGATCTGAACAGATATATTCTGCCGCAACCGTAACGACTCTCGCAGCTCTCGTAGCGAATGATATAACTTGTGAAGAAGTGCAAGCCAGCGGTCTGTATGAGCAAAATATTGGTACGGATATTTTTAGTCATTATATTGTAGCAATAGACAATTTTTGCTTGCTAGCAGCTCCAACTCCAACCGCTGTGCCAACCATTACACCCACTCCAGGGCCGATAACGCCAACACCAACATTACCACCTACACCTATTCCAACGTCATCACCTACACTTATTCCAACGTTACTGCCTACACCTATTCCAACGATCTAACGGATCTATTAGGGTATAGCAAGATAGCGCTTTAGATAAGCGCTATCTTTTACGCTCGCCACCTTCAACCTATAAGGCAGGAGGTGGCATTTTAGTTTTTAAAAGACCAAAAAAAGCCTCGGCTAAAGGCCAAGGCTTTTACTCAACACACTAAAAACGTAACACACCGGTTAACTCATGCGCTATCGCCTTTAAGCGATTATCTCTCAGCCTAGCGGCCAATGTAATTCATTAGCCAATCCATCGCAGGGCGATGCTGGCCATTACTTTGAATTAGGCCTGTTCCATCACGCCATGTTGTGCCAACAACATATCCCCACAGCGTAATACCTACTACAGAAGAATGATTGTAGAACACAGGAAACTGCTCTTGCATTACTTGAAGCTGCTCCTGATCATTGGTTTTCTCAATATCATATTCCGAAATATAAATAGGCAACCCAAGTGCAGCAATGCGATCTAGGTTTGTCTGAAGTTCGGACAGTGATAAATCAGCAATACCATGAGCTTGCAAACCAATTGCATCCACCACTCCAGCATTAATCGCAGGCTGAGCCATTGAGATAAATTCACTGGTGTTCCAAATAAGTACGTTGTAATCATTCAATACCAATATGGAATTGGGGCAGTACTGTCGAGCAAGCTGAAAGGACTTGATTATCCAGTCGTTACCAAAAGCGTCTTGTGCAAAATTAGCCGGAGCATGCCCAGGCGTCGCTTCGTTCACAACATCAATAATCTCGGTATCGGGGTAGCGCGTACAATAATCTCGAATCCACTCTTCAATTTCAGCAGCCTTTTCAGACGCGCTTAAAGAGTCTATCCAATTAGGGTACTGACTTCCCCATACAAAGGTATGCTGCTTGTAAGGAATACCATTTTGCTTGGCATAGTTGTAGGCATCATCAATACCGCTCCAATCATATTGATCCCGTTGCGGCTCTACCTGTGCCCACTTGCCCTTATTTTCCAACGTAATCTGATCCCAATACTGGCCGAAATCAGAACGAATGCTGCCGTTGGTGGTAATGTTCCCCACAAAAAGCGATCCGTTATTGGGAGTGGATGAACTCGAAGAACTGCTACTAGAACTTGAACTACTGCTAGAGCTGACGCTACTACTAGAACTGTTGTTACCACTTACGTCACCAAAACCGATTGATCCGTCACAGTGCAACATTTCAGAGTAGGAACCACCGCCACAATCACCGTCGTATGCACCGGTGTTGTCTTGCTGGTCTTCCGCCTCTCGGGTTTCTCCATTCACAACAATATAATCGACTTGTACATCTCGGTCGCCTGAATCGTTTGTAAACGCTACACGTATTTCACCCGTTGAATTAGTGTTTACCGTGTAGTCGCTCATGCTAGTGCTAAGCGTCCATGTCTGAATAGTGGCGCCTCCAACGGTTAAGCTAACGCTCTCGTCTCCTTCAACACCAGACATGCGAACAACAATACTATTGCCGCTGGCTGACGATGAACTACTGGAAGAAGAGCTTGAACTTGAGGAGCTGCTCGATGACGAACTAGAGCTTGAACTTGAGGAACTGCTGGAGGAAGAGCTTGAACTTAAAGAGCTATTGCTGGACGATGACGTTTCGCAATTACTGACAACGCCGCCGCTCCCGCTTTGCCCTTCACAGGTGCTTCGACCAATACAACTCTGGTTATTTTCATAACCCCAGCCACTGCTTTGATTTGCACACAGCGGACGCGGGTCATCCTGGTACCATTGACACATGTCGGTACATTGACCGCCCGTAGAACTCGAAGAACTACTTGAACTCGAAGAACTACTTGAACTCGAAGAACTACTCGAACTCGAAGAACTACTCGAACTTGAGGAAGAAGAGCTTGAAGAACTCGACGGCGAAACGTCACCAAAACCAATGGAACCATCACAGTGCAGCATTTCAGAATAAGAGCCGCCGCCACAGTCACCATCGTATGCACCGGTGTTATCTTGCTGATCTTCTGCCTCACGAACATCACCATTCACGTTAACGTAATCCACTTGTACATCACGATCACCGGAATCGTTTGTAAACGCTACACGCAGTTCACCAGACGCATTAGTAGAAGCGCTATAGTCTTGCATGCTCGTACTGAGCGTCCACGTTTGAATGGTTGCACCGCCTATAGTTAGGCTAACACTTTCATCGCCAACGGCGCCCTGCATACGCACAATAATATTTCCGCTACCAACTGAAGATGAGCTAGAGCTAGATGAACTAGACCCGCCAGAAACATCAATGAGTGTTAACATTTTTTCTGCGTAACGTGTACCAATTTCTCGGTAACCTGCGGCATCAAAGTGATACTCATCACGTCGACCCAAACCGCTTGCGGACACCCAATGGCCGTTGGTAACGACGTCCGAAATACGATGAACCTGTGTATCATGGCTGGTACAACACGCACCAGGCACCATTTCACCGGCAATAAACGGTACGGCATTCGCATTTAAACCAAGATCGTTTCGTAAATCCGTAACCACTTGGTTCACCATGTTGGGCCAGTTCGAATCGCCCGTATTGCTCTCGCCTTGATGAAAAATAATGCCTTTAATCACGCCGTCTTGCTGCGCTTTTTGCGCGAGGTCGAGCATCCACTGATAACCACCCTGCCCTAACGGTACAGAACCGTTCGCGCTTGACGGGCTACAACTACCTCGCGAAGCGCAGTCTTTCATAAAAAATTCAATTTTTTGACCCTGATATGCTGCACCAACCAAACCTACTCTTACGCCTGCGCCACTGCTATTAAGCATGGTACGACCAAAGTAATCGCCTGGGCCTAAGCCACCATTATTAAAATTGTGCGCAACATCATAGCAACGAATTAACGGTGGAGTAGCCGAGCGCCACTCACCGTAGCTCGCGCCATTAACGGTACAATTATTGTCGGCTTGCATCGCCAATAAATCAGAAGGAACCTGACGATCTTGATCAGATATTTGTCCTTGCCCTTCCATGTTGGACTGGCCGAACATAAGGTAAATATGGAAATTGGGATCTGGTGCTGCAAAAGCTGCCGTTGATGACAAAGTAAATGCCAAAACACACAGGGGTTTCTTAGCTGTTCGAAATAAAGACGTCGCAGAAGCGCTTGCCACATTAGCAATTGCACAGGCCGTCTTCATTATGGGTAGGTGTATTTTTCGTCTCATAATGAGTATGTCCGCTTGTTATTAAAGGAATAAACAACAAAAACCGGAAATAAAATTCGACAAACATTTTTGCAAGCTTCTTCATTGGTTATCGTTATTGAAGAGCCTGACAAAACCTGCAGCACACACAGCATAAAGCTATAC
This sequence comes from Teredinibacter purpureus, assembly GCF_014217335.1. Taxonomy (NCBI): domain Bacteria; kingdom Pseudomonadati; phylum Pseudomonadota; class Gammaproteobacteria; order Cellvibrionales; family Cellvibrionaceae; genus Teredinibacter; species Teredinibacter purpureus. The sequence continues at coordinate 3,504,857 of NZ_CP060092.1, forward strand.
GGCGTACTGCGTCGTGTATTCTCACAAGTCATTTTATCTCACCCACAACACCACACTATCAAAAATAACGGGATGCGAAAGGGTCAATAAAAACCTGGATTATGTCGTTCCGGAGAAAACAATCTCCACGGCCCAATAGATTAAGCCGCGTAATTAATAGTGATAATTCTCGAGCGCCTAGAAATAATATTACTAAAGTATAAAAATACTAAAGCATAAAATTCGTGGCCACTTCTTTATTGTCTGAGAGACCATAAGGGTTGTTCAATAGTATTTATATTAGACGAAGGTCTACATCGAGAGATTATTCGAATGTAACCCTTTACATTAATCCGGCTATCGAAAATTCATTTTTAAATTGGCCGTTACATAATCATTCTGTAGTATGATGTGTGAAATTATTAGCGCGTTTTTAACCCTCTAACATATTATTATCCTACAACTAGCTTTCTGCGGTATTAAAGTAATACTTATAAAAAATAGCCCACGCAATATTTTTCGACACCCATAAAAAACCCGGCACCCTATTTAAGGTGCCGGGTTTTTTATTTAACGACGCTAACGCTGGGCTCTATACCAATGAACAGCCCGCTAAAAACGTAATCAACCTTCGCTAGAATCGACTTTTAGTACAGTCAATGCCGCATACTCTTTTTCATAGCGCTTCAGCACTTTTTTACCGGCACCACCCAATACATCTACTCCTTCGCGCAATCGTACGCGGGACATATCTGCGCCCAACAGTACCATGGCATCCATTACAGAGAAGCTCGACGTAGAACCGGATATGGCTATAAATATGGGGGCAAGAAAATCCTTAAGCTTTATACCCAAGCCCTCTGCTAACAATTTAAATTCGCCAAAAATATCATCACGTTCCCACTGCCGAAGATTATCCATCTTCCATTGCGCAAACTGTAAAATTTTCTTTTGGGTTTCAATATCAAGTTTGTTAGCACTGTAGTCGGCTTCTGTTAACGGGAGTGTTCCAGTTGCTAAAAACGCGACCGTAGGAATAAAATCGCTCAGTGTTTCCATTCGCTGTTTTACATGCGGTATAGCGCTGAGTAAACTTTCTTCGTTTAACAGCCACTCCGCCAGACGTTTCGCCAACTGTTGATCGTTATGGTTTTCACGTATCCAAAGCCCATTAAGCCAACGTAACTTTTCCACGTCAAAGATAGGGCCGCCTAGCGATACTCGGCTGATATCAAAATGATTCAGCATTTCCTGCAAGCTAAACTTTTCGCTTTCATCGGGCATTGACCACCCCATGCGACCTAAATAATTCACTACTGCCTCAGACAAAAAACCCATGCGTTTATAGTAAAGAATACTGGTAGGGTTTTTACGTTTGCTCAATTTTGTTTTGTCAGGGTTCCGCAACAAGGGTAGATGGCAAAACACCGGCACCTTCCAACCAAAATATTGATACAGCAGAATATGTTTGGGGGCCGAGTTTATCCACTCTTCACCGCGAATAACATGGGTAATTCCCATTAAGTGGTCATCAACAACATTAGCAAGGTGGTAAGTAGGCATGCCATCTGATTTCATTAATATCTGTGCATCAACGAGCGTCCAATCCAGTGCCATTTTGCCACGTAACAGATCTTCCACTTCACACGTGCCGGCCTCTTCGGGTACAACCATTCGAACAACGTAGCTCATTCCCTCCGCCTCGCGCGTTGCTTGCTCGTCGTCACTTAACCTAAGGTCTGATGCCTTTAGCGCCGTATGAATACCCGCTTCTTTCCGTTCAGCTCTGAGCGTATCCAGCTCTTCCGTTGTGCGATAACACTTGAAGGCATGCTTGTTATCCAGCAATTGTTGCACATATTGGCTGTAGATTTCTTTACGCTCACTTTGACGATAAGGGCCATGACTGCCACCAACGTCTGGGCCTTCGTCCCACTCCAAACCTAGCCACCGCAGCGAATCTAATATCGCTTGTTCCGATTCCGCCGTAGAACGACTTTGATCAGTGTCTTCTATACGTAAAATAAACTGACCACCGTGCTTGCGGGCGAAACACAGGTTAAACAAGGCAATGTAGGCTGTACCTACATGTGGGTCGCCAGTAGGCGATGGAGCAATACGGGTTCTTACAGACATGAGTCTTCTCTGTAGCGGGTTTAAAGGGGGAGTCAATTATACTCCCAGCGTTTTAAAAACGGTAACGCAGTTTACCCCTCACAAGAGCAACCCACACAAAACAGGGTACACAGTATACTGGGGGCTACTCCAGAGACCTGCTAATGATCAAAAAGCACTCATCAATACTGGAATAGCGAGATTTTTCGCGGGACGCTACCGAGCTTTGGTTAGAACTACCGACAACACGACCGTTCTGATCAAAAATACGACGAAGTGACATAAAAGTGTCGCATAAGTTACGTATGAGTATGCTTTGATGGCTTTAGTAGGTGCAGTATTGATTATTGTGTGTGGTGATTTATTGCCGCCGCGAAGCTACAGGGTTATATTGGCCCCCAAAATGGCGCGCATTAATTGTGGTGCGCGGTAAGATTAAAACCTTCCTTATTTGAGTTGTGATATTTTGTGAATAACACTATTTCTGATTTCATACTGGCACGCCGCTCAGTTACGGCTAAAGATCTCTGTGCACCAGGCCCCTCTGAAGAGCAGCTGGATATTATTCTTCGTTCAGCACACCGCGTGCCTGATCACGGCAAAATTGGGCCTTGGCGTTTTGTGCTGTTCCAAGACGACGCCCGCGATCGTTTTGGCAAAAAACTCGCTAGACGCTTCGTGAAGAAAAATGAAAACGCTACTGAGGCTCAGATTGAGTTCGAACGACATCGTTTTTTAAGGGCGCCACTGGTCATTGCGGTTGTCAGTTCCCCCATAGACCACCCTAAGGTACCGGAGTGGGAGCAAGTTCTGTCTGCTGGTGCTGCCTGCCAAAACATACTCTTAGCCTCACATGCTTTGGGTTTTGGGGCCCAATGGCTAACCGAGTGGTACGCCTTCGATAAATACGTTGCCAAAAAGCTTAAGCTCACCTCTGCAGAGAAGATTGCGGGCTTTATTTACATTGGAAGCGTCGATAAAAAACCCGATGAACGCACAAGGCCAGATTTAAATCAGCGTATTACCGTATACCGGTAGGGCCCTATGCGACAACGTTATTTCCGCTCCTCCAAACGAAAAAAGGCGGGATCCAGTTACGGATACCGCCAAAGTAAGAGAGTTTTCAATCGAGTAGGAGCTAAAACTATGCTATCTGGAACTTAGAGCACCCCAGAGCCAGAAGGTTCCATTTATTTCCTTAGTTTTTAATTGTTTTTTGGCGTTTTTTCGGTCACGCACCAATACTGCTCATTATTGCCCTTGTACCACGCAAAACAGCCACTCTCCCTATTGCGTTACCTTCTGTAGGCCGTAATCCACCACGAGCTGGTCATATACCGCAAAATCTCTTGCTTTGGCGATATACCGCTTGCCTTTCACTCTAAACATCATCTCACCCCATTCACCACTTAATGCGGGCTCCCAGAAAAAAGTCCCTACTCCTTGCCCATTTGGAAGCTCTCGCATGATGTCGTTCACTAATCGTCGTTGAGGGTTGTATTCTACAAATGAAAATTTTAAGCCCTCGTAACGATGACTTAGGTGGTTTAACGTGTCACGCCACCGAGCCGACGGCCCCTGCCACTGCTCATAAGCGGATAAACCAAGCACATCGAACTTAACATTGCGTGCCAGCGCATTATCAACCCATTCCATCACGCTTTCTGGATGACCGGTATTTTCGATATGCAACATAATTTGAGCATCGCTGTGTACGTGTTTTACGGCTGCAATGCCCGCATTTAAATACAGCGCTAGATTATCCCAGTGCGCGATGCTGCCATTTAATGCGTCGTTCTGAACGGAGTTATTGCCAAAGCAATCTGTTTTAGACGTAGGCAAATGAATTAGCATGCCAGGTGTAACTTCATTCCCTACTTGTACCATATCGGGCAACGCATCGGCGTCGGCCAACGCTTGCATAACGTCTTGGGTATAGGCTGTTATTTCGTCTGCCATATCTTGTGCGCGCGTAATATGTCGCCACTGCTCCGGAATAACTTGCTTATTCGGGTCCGCCCACGTGTCGCTATAATGAAAATCCAATAACAACTTCATTCCAGCCGCTTTAACTTGCTGAGCAAAATCAACAATATGCGCCTTATCGTTGTAACTTTTACGTTTTCCTTTACACCATTGCCCTTGAGAAGAGGCATACCCATAGGCGTTACTAGGCTCGACAAACGTTCGCAACCGAATGTAATTAAACCCGTGGTTCGCCAAAAGAGCCAGTAGTGGTTTTTCTTGACCGTCAGTATCAACAAATACAATGCCATTATCGATAAACTCCGAAGCACTGGAAATATCTGCACCGAGAATAAAATCGCCCTGCCTGTGTAGCGCCACTCTTGCGTGATCTACCGCTTCAACCTGTGACATTTTTGTTCCATTTGAACCATTACAACCCGAAAACAAAAAGACCCACAAACAACAGTGAACAATCAAAAAAGTTTTACCACGGTGACACATAATTCATTACCTTTTCTAAGAGAAAAACGGCAGGCCACTTGCACCCACCGTTTTATTTACCTCAGCTTACTCAACGGTAAACTGATTATTTTATTACTTCTGAAAACGGCTACTGCGAGCTACAGGTACTCTCCGAAATACAGCTCTGGCTTTCTTCCCAACCCCATCCACTGGTAGTTGTTACGCATAACGGGTAGTCGGTGCCGTACCAATTACACACACCGCCATTATTACCTGTACTGCTCGAACTAGAGCTGGCACTAGAGCTCGTCGAACTGCTGCTTTGGCTGGCCCCTGAAGAGAGTTCGCCAAACCCAATAGCACCGTCACAATGTAGCCATTCCGATTGGCTGCCACCACCACAGGCATCATTCGCCCATACACCACTGTTTTCGGTCTGATCTTCAGCTTGTCGGGTTTCACCGTTCACTTGAATGTAGTCCACTTGAACATCTCTACCCTCTTCATCATTAGTAAACTCAACCTCCACATAACCGGTATTGCTGGTAGAGGCCGTGTAGCTGGCCATTGAGGTTGTAAGTGTCCAACTCTGAAGAATAGAACCACCCACAATGAGGTTAATATTTTCTGAGCCATCGGCGCCCTGTGCACGCACCACAATTGTGTTAGTGCCCGAAGACGCTGAGCTACTACTGGAGGAAACTGATGAGCTGCTAGATGAATTGGAAGATGGACTACTACTCGAAGAGCTCGTTGCCCCTCCGCTTACACTGCCGAAACTAATAAAGCCGTCACAATGCAACCATTCGGAATTGCCCGCTCCACCACAGGCTTCATTTGCCCATACGCCTGTATTTTCCGTTTGGTCTTCGGCCTGCCTAACTTGTCCATTAACTTGTACGTAATCGATCTGCACATCTCGATCGGTGCCATCATTGGTAAATTCAACCTGCACGCTACCCGTTGCATTAGTACTCGCGGTGTAATTGGCCATGCTGCTGGTTAACACCCAACTTTGAACAGTATTTCCTCCCACCGTTAGCGTAATATTCTCATCACCGTTTGCGCCACGTGCGCGCACGACCAAGGTATTATTACCGGAGGTAGAGGACGACGAACTACTACTCGAGCTGCTACTGCTTGAAGTACTACTCGATGAAGTACTACTCGATGAAGTACTACTCGATGACGAGGATGGATTACCCCCTTCTAAAAAAGCATCCATTCCACCTGCTGGCTGTCGAGTGTCTGGATTCCATGCACCCATTTCATAACCGTTCCAGTTGTACGCTTGAGGCTCCCAATAAAAAACACCTTTACCGCGACCATTATTGACCTGTCGCACTTTGCTTATTACGTCGGCAATAATCTCGCGCGCTTCACCGTCATTCCACGGTGTTCCAACTTCAACGACCATGACATCTTTGCCGTAAGTACTGGCCATATCGTTCAAATTGCTCAAGCAATTATTATTTGCCGTACGCCATGCCATATCGCTGGTGGTGGGGTAGGACGAAGCGCCTATAATATCGAAATTAGCGCCGTTATCTCGCAACCCACCGATATTCCAACGAAAGAGGTCGTTGTCGTGACAGTTAGACACGTGAACAATGACTTGCGCACTGGAGAAAACGGCCTTTACGGCATCGTACCCGCTAGAAACAAAACGTGCATAGTTGGCCATGCTGTCTGATGCACGCCCTTCCTCCCATAGCATGCCATCGTTTGTTTCATTGCCTACCTGCACCCACAGCGGTGTAATACCGTTATCTTTAAGTATTTGTAACGAATCATGAGTGTGCTGCCATACTGCATCCGCTAATTCTTGTACGTTGAAGTTACTCCACGCGCTGGGCTTGTATTGTTTTCCCGGGTCTGCCCAGTCATCGCTATAATGAAAATCGATCATAATATCCATGCCCGCATTCTTCGCGCGCTGCGCTTTTTGCACGACATCATCAATACTGCTGTACCAGCCACCATTGGGGTTTACCCATACCCGTAACCGAACCGCAGTCATGCCGTAGCTTTTAAGAATCTCGAGTAGATCTTGCTGTTGGCCATTAGCGTTATTCCAAGTATTCCCTTGGTCTTCCATTTCAGAAATCCAACTGATATCTGCTCCCTTTGCAAAGCCCTGGGCAGCCACGCTCATTGCGCATAGATGCGACAGCACGACAAGCAGAATAGTTAGGTTTAAATATCTCATGTATGTCTCCTCATTATTATTGGTTGGTTACTCGGAGACTGCAGCAGGGCTCATCTTAAGACCCAGCACTTTCGAGCTGCGCCAAAATATAGCATACATATTTATTATAAATATGATTATTAATACATTTAAAGTTGCCTGTTTATTTCGCTTTTAGCGTTACTAAAAACAGAACGAATTTCGAAGAATAAGCGAATAAGACGAGAAAACAAATGAATGTTTTTAGGTAAATTTAGGAGAGGAAAATTTACCTAAAAACCAGCGTGACTAAACAGCCCTACCTTGAAAAATTAAGGGCTAATAACGTGTTTTATATACTCTAAATTAAGCCACAATTCAGATCGGTCGACCGGCGTTTGCGGCGAAAGATGAGGATTTGGAATGGTATACATTCTACGATTCGCAAGATTAGAACGTGCCAACGCTTTTTTAACTTCGGGTGCATTAAAAAAATAATCATCGAATGAGCCATCGTCTATCGCCTCCTCCAAACCAGCAGCAATCCGGCCTGCCAAGACCGCGTGCGACGGGCTTACGTAAAAATAGTAAGGCATGGTGTATTTCACTACGATATTCTTTTCAACCGTAAGGTTCATTCCCGGACGGCTAGCAACCTCCTGCCAAGGCTCATGAACACCGCGCGGAAAAGCATCAAATCGCCCGCCTTCTAACATAGGGTATAAACCGGGCGCTTTTAGTGTGGTAACCACATTCATCCCACCACTTTGTAGAATTGCGGTATCGCTCCAAGTTTTACCTTGCCCCATTTTTAATTGCCGAAGGTCATCAAGAGATCGAACTGAATCAAAACGCGGCTGATCGCCCTCTCGAATAATAAATATTCTATAGCCCATCAGGCCTTTATAAGTGGGTATACGAACAGGCACATAGGTACTTTCTTTTTCAATTGAAGCGCCCGACCACATCAGGCTAAGATCACCCGTTTCCACCATTCTAGCTAAACGCGCACGGGTTATACTGTCGGTACTTTCAATAAAGGTATGATCTTCTTCGGAATAAGAAAGCGCTAATTTTAGCAATCCAATCATATACACATCATTCGGCAATGATTGTTTTTGATGGTAAATCGTTGTCTCTGCGTTCGACAATACAGGGAGCAAAAGACACACAACTAACAGCCAACACCAGCTTTTTCGATCATTCATTATCAGGTTCTCCTCGCTATTCTCTAGTTTAGCTAGAAAACGAGTTCCCTCCATGAAGAAAATTTTTGGCCAGCGTCGAGACCAAAAAAAAGTTAATGACTGATGTACAGTTTGGTGTTTTTTTCACCCCAGCTATATTGGCTAACGAAGCACACAAAAAATAAACCAATAATGCCTGCAAAACATTTAACAAAGGGAAAGAAGGGAAGAAACAAGGCGCTGGTACGCAGCGCGTAATGGGAGCTACAGTGTGCCTAAACATGGCAACACGTTTTATTGTGGACGAAAATACTTTACCGTTAACAGCCGTCTATTCCGAGTTTTCGGAACCCTCAATTAAGGTTAGCGCTTCTTGTAATAACAATTGCATCGCGGCAGAAGCTGCGGCCGGGTCACCCGCTAAAATAGGATCGGAAATTCTTTTATGGTCTGTATAACTCGCAAAAGAGACCTGTTTTAAACGGTTTGAATACGAAATACTCACGCGAAGTGCCGTCTCAATAAAATCACTTAGCTGAATAAAAAAACGGTTTTCACTCGCCAATAGAATGCTCGTATGAAACGCGATATCTGATTCCAAAGGATCATCGGCACCCATTTCAGCCTGCCGCATTCGCTCTAGCGCAGCGGCAATAGCCTCGTTCGCTTCAATGCTAGAGTTTTTCGCCGCAAGCGCAACTGCTTCAGGTTCAATCGCGTAACGCAATTGTGTAAATTCCTTTAGTAACGCAATCGATGGCCTACTGCTTAATGTCCAGCTAAGTACATCGGCATCAAACATGTTCCAATCTCTACTCGGCTGAAGCCGAATACCTTGTCGAGGTCGAGACGATATCAAGCCCTTTGCTGTAAGCATTTTAACCGCTTCGCGCATCACGCTTCGGCTTATACTAAATTGTTCGGAAAGCTGCGCTTCTGTGGGAAAGCCTCCGCCAATTTTATATTTACCTTGAACGATCGCAGCCCCTAGCTCGTGTGTCACTTGATGCGTCAAGTTGTGGCCTGCACCTGTATTTCTCATATTAATCCCAATAATTATAGTTCCGCCATTATACGCCGGCGGTTCATTAACGCTTAAACGAACTCGTTACAAAAAAGCCCTTTCAAATAACGCCCCTGCAGCGGCGGTAACTACCATCGCTGCGCCTCCCCAAAAACCAATCCGAACGATTGCTGGCAAAATCTTGGCGCCTCCCAATCTCGCAGAAACGCCCCCTAACATTACCAAACAAAACAGAGAACTTAATCCTACCACTAGTAGGGTATTCCACCGGGTGAAGGTTAAAGCGGCAAGAAGCGGTAAAAGTGCGCCAACAATAAAAGCAAATGCAGAAGCGAATGCAGCCTGAAATGGCTTCGCCGATGTGCGGCTATGAATGCCTAACTCGTCACGCGCATGTGCGCCTAAAGCGTCATACTCCATTAACGCAAGCGCAACGTCTTGAGCCAGCTCAGCGGTCAAACCACGCTGCCGGTAAATTGCCGCTAGCTCTTCTCTTTCATATTCAATATTGCGCGCTAAATGTCGTTTTTCAATTTCTAAATCGGCACGTTCACTATCGGCTTGAGTGCTCACAGACACATACTCACCGGCCGCCATAGACATTGCTCCAGCCACTAAGCCCGCGGCGCCCGCCAACATAATATCGTTATGTACGGCGCCGGCCGAAGCAACACCAATGATTAAACTTGCGGTAGACACAATGCCATCGTTTGCGCCCAACACCGCCGCTCTCAGCCACCCAACACGATGAGAAAAATGTTCGTTTTTAAACTCACTAATATTCAATTGTCTACTCCCTCATTATGATTGAGCTTAGCGTTGCGTACCTAGCAGGCACAAAAAAAGGCACAAATATGTGCCTTCTTATTACGAAAAAACGGATTGATCGACTCTGAATGAGTGTCTCATTTCAACCCACGCTATAATGTTGCCCGCAGCATCCACGCGGTTTTTTCGTGGATACGCATACGATCCCCCACAAGCGCCGCTGTCGATTCATCTTCGGCCTGTTGCGCGACGCCTAACACCGCGCGGCAAGTTTTCACCACCTGCTCATGTCCCCCAGTTAAAATTTCGACCATTTGAGTGGCAGATGGAACCCCCTCAACCTCTTCGATCGAAGTTAAACCGGCGAACATTTTATAGGTACCAGGTGCGGCAACGTCGAGTGTACGAATACGCTCAGCGATTTCATCAACCGCCGTCGCCAACTCGGTGTAATGTTCTTCAAACATCAAATGCAGCTCTCGAAATTGAGGGCCTGTTACATTCCAGTGGAAGTTATGTGTTTGCAAATACAAGGTATAAGAATCTGCTAAAAGCTTTTTTAAGCCCTCTGCAATAGCAGTGCGGTTTTCCGAGCTAATACCGATGTCAATCTGTCCCATAATAGCGTCCTTTATAAGGTTACCTAACATTAACCGCAAATCAAAACTAACCGGAGGCTCGCATAGCGTTTTCCGCCTTTATTTGTCTGCGTTTGCATCAGTTTAACCCACTATCGCCATAGTGATAACTTATGGAAAGCTAACCGTTCGATAAATAGAAGTTATGGCCAGTTATCGCTAAGTAATCCTCAAGCCAATCTACACACCCATAGCATGACGTTTCACCGAGCAAGTACCTCGCGTGCAACCACTTCTGCAACTTCAACGGAAAACGCTTGCGCCCCAATAGCATTTAAATGCCCCAAGTCAGCCCAAAGACGAGATCGCGAATAGAGTGCATCGTTCTTGAGGTACAACACTGGCCCCATTGATTCATAAAACGCCACATCGATGGGCCTACTGTTAGACGCATAATTAGGCAAATACAAAAAGACAACCTTTGTGCCGTGGGATTTTGCTTGTGCTACCAATTGCGTTAAATTAGATCTGTTCGCGTTAAAATTAAGGTGATCTCGCCATTTATTACCACGCTGCAGCTTAAACCCATTTGCGCTATCCCACTCATTCCTTTCTTTAGTTAAAGCTGACGCCGTTCGACGATAATCACGCACCGCTCCTCCATCAGGAAAAGCCAACGCGTAATTTACATGAGGCCCCGCGTAATCTTCGGGCGAGAATTCTGCAGAAACGCCAAACAATTCAGGGAAAATTGACTGGAAAAACAAACGAGTTTGCCTAAAAGGTAAACGTATTAAATTCCCCATATAACGCATATTGACTATGAGAGGAGCTGCGACAAGATCGGTACTATCGGCAAGATAATGCGTTGCTGGGTGCTGATCCCGCTCCTCGCTTTCCCGAACCTCAATAATCATTAACTCCGGCCGACGATGTTCAAAAATCTGCTCACCAATGAGGCGATGCATATCTCGGCCAAAATGCGGAATCGCTAAATTGGCTACATGCTTAGGTGCGCCTATTCGTGCGTTAAGTTCAGTCTCAAAGACCTCACTGTCAACTGCGTTCAGCGTATGTGAAGTTCCAACAAACACAATATCGAGCGGCGTTGGATCAAAGACAATACGCTCGTATATCCAACTCGCTTTACTATAGGCCCCAATATCCAGCGCCTTATAACGTAAATATTTAGTGTGTGGCAGCGCGCAAAAGGCGACGAGTAAAATACAACATGCACTCGAGACTATCAGCCAAAATTTTAAACTTTTCATGACGCTCTCGTTAAAAATTAAAATACAAAAAGACGGTGGGTTGCGGCATAAACATCAATGACAAGCAGAGAAGCATCCCAACAAACAGCGGAAATAAGAGCGCAGAGCCCTTTAACTCGAAGCTAAGCATTGCAGGCTGCCAATTGTCTGGCGTTTTACACCCGTCATAATGAAACAGTTGGTAAATATTGGGGGCAAACAAAGCGATGCAGGCGGCCACAAAAACCAATATAAAATCTATAGGAACCCACATAAACTCGGAAGCTAATGGCCCTGTTGGTGCAACAAAGCCGAACATGCTACTTAACAACGTTAACGCCCCCGCCGTTGATTCTGCACGAAAGAAAACCCACGCAACCACGACACAAAGCATTGTAATGGCTATACCCATCACCTTAGGAAGCATCACACCAAAACGACTGCAAAACTGACTAAAGCCATGATTAACAACTAAATAGACACCATGTAAACCGCCCCAAATAATAAAATTCCAACCGGCACCGTGCCATAAACCGCCCAACAGCATCGTCAGCAACAGGTTTCTATACCGCTTAAATTTACCACTTCTATTACCGCCTAAAGCGATATAGAGGTAATCCCGCAAGAAGGTCGATAGCGTAATGTGCCAGCGGCGCCAAAACTCGACAATAGACGCTGATTTATACGGCGACATAAAATTGATAGGCAGCATTAAGCCAAACATTAACCCTAAGCCTACCGCCATATCGGAATACGCAGAGAAATCGAAGTACAATTGAAAGGTATAAGCCAAGGCCCCCATCCACGCGGTAAGCCCATCCACTGAGGCACCGGCATCCGAAAGTTTAAATACTGGGTCAGCCAATTTTGCAAGATTATCGGCAAGTACCAGTTTTTTGCTCAGGCCTACAATAAACATAACGGCACCAGCGCTAAGCTTGTTGATATCGTAGGGTTTATTGTTCAAAGCCGATATTTGCGGCATGATTTCTTTGTGGTGAACAATGGGGCCGGCAATTAACTGCGGAAAGAACGTAACGAACAAGGCGTATTCGCTAAAATTGTAATTTACGTTTCGGTCTTTGTAACAATCTACCAAATAAGCGATTTGTTGAAACGTATAGAAAGAAATACCTACGGGTAGTATTAGTTTTTCTACCCCAAAATCTGCCGAAAACAGGCTTATAGCAATCTCACTAAAGAAAAACAAGTATTTAAAATAGGCGATAATTAATAGATTAAAAACAACGCCTATTATTAGAAATAGTTTCGAGGCCAGCCCTTCGTACTGTTGTAACTTTCTCGACAAGAAAAAATTTACCAATATCGACGAAATAATAATATAACCGTCGGACCAGTTCGGCAGAAGATAAAAAACAATAGAGAAAAAAAGCAACGAAGGAACAATAAATCTATTATTATATTTATTTTTTACCGTCAAAAATATGAGCAATGTGATAGGCAAAAATGCAAACACAAACCCAAAAGTGGGGAATAACATTATGTTCCTTTTTTTAAATTTATTAATTGATCGTTAATTTAATAATAATGTCAGGCGACTCAACCGAAGCCGACCGAAACTTACCCCAAAAATAGTACGACTACAACTGTGTATAACTTTTGTTTAAGCGACACGAAGAAAGCGTGCATAATACCGTAAAATAATCACAATAGAGCTGATTTATTTTTACGTACTCAAACCTTCTAAAAGCCCTACACAGCGCTTCTTTTTGCCTACTCTCCTCAATATCAACCAATACAGCCTCTCCCAAAAACGCTGCTCAAGCTGTGATTATTAGCTTTTAAATCAATAGCTTAGAATAAACTTTAAAGGATTTTATCCAAGATTTAAAGCGTATGGTTAATCTATACTCGGTCAATGTCGCTGTTTTTCAAGCTAGATGTCGCCAATCACTGAGGCTAACCACCGCTTTCTACACGCGACTACTGCATACTTTATGCCCCTTAGCGCCGCAGCTCTGGCAGTAACATTGCAGGCAAACTGACGATAACATTTACAACTTAAAAAGGAATGCCGCCCTTGTACGCGTTTCCCCACCCAAGAGCTGAGCATAAACAATAAGCGCTAAACTCCAGGTGCAACACCTTACGGCTCGCTGGATGTGTGGCTTTACTCGATGCGTGCAATAAAAGTGGGGGCATTACCAAGCTTTGCGATGCAGGTTAGTGGCGTGTAGGCATTAACATAACGATTAATATCTGAGGAGGACAAAATGCCATGTTTATGGCTACTGGGAATTATGCTGAGACAACCCGATTCTTCATTAGAGTCATCTAAATGAATACGAAAAGCTACTCTGGCATTCAACAGACTAAGAGGCGGTTGAACATGATAAACACCTTCTTTTTCACTCCACGGCCCCCAACCTTTAAGGGCTATTTTTGACGGTACCTCGCCCCAAAGCTAGTAGGCTTTTCAAGCCTGGAGATAAAATAGGAACACTAACTATTAACGAACAAGCGTATCGAGCACTGGTTGTTTATCAACCGTTTTCATCCCCTCCGGTATCTCGTACCAGCTGAGTTTGCTACTCACCCATATATGCATTGTCGGAGAAAAAATCGCAGCGTACTCACTGGATATAGGTTTTAATTTTAATTTAATAACCCCTAAATCATCCGGGCTGTAATGATAGATTCGATTTCCACATGTCCCGCAAAATTTCGCGTAGTTTCGTTTACCGCTATCCGCCACACGTCGCCATTCCTGTAACGGACCATAAAACTCAATCGCGTTAGCCGAAACAAGAGCTGTTACGCTAAAAGGGCTGGTTGATAGTTTTTGACATTCCGTACAATGACATGCCAACACCGTGGTAGGCGCTTGATGCAATACGTAAGTTATCTGCCCACATTGACACGCGCCCTTAATGGGATAATACATTTTTCCTCTCCCCGTTACTCACAAGACAAAACCAACAATACCGCAAATAAAACCACTATTGTCGTCTTCACTCATCTAAAGAACAATGGTGCCGCGCTACCTCGCACGGTATAGGCCAAAACTCTCCGGCATCACAGGTAGACAACCCGAATGATATACATAACGCTCTACCCCTCATAACGTCTATCTCAGTCTCAAATATCTCATCTTGGCTTTTAAGATTTAAACAACGGCTTACGCGATTCTGTCACTGCTGAACGTCTGTTGGCGATCGTGCCACTTTGGCGTCAGCCTACGTATTTGAGCAAGTGTCATCATACGTGCTCTTAATAGAGGCAGAACATCCACTCGCTCTGCATTCTCTAAATAACAGCGTAACCACTAAGACGCTAGCGAAAGAAAACCCCTACAAACCCATACGGCGAAGCCAAAGCGGACACCACAACCAACTATAACTAGCATTAACTTTGGCACTCAAAAATTGATTATAAAGAATAATAAATAATTAAATCTGTTGTTTTGGAGAAAATAAAATAAACCAAGCATTGCGTTTCAAAACCAAACTGTAATCTATATAGTACCTGTGTTAATTAAAAACTCGTCGAACTCTTCATTCCTAGACCTCTAACGCAGAGCATCATAATGAGCATAACTAACCCCAACTCAAAGAATGTACTACAACGCTTTCTAAGCTCAATATGGTCAAAGCTATTTTTGACCCTATTGATCATCCTCTGTATTTACACCGCCTTCACGATCAAAAACACAATTGATGAATTGGAATACGTACTAACTCCACCCACTTTAGTGGAATACGAAGACCTTCCGGTTGAGTACATAAACCAAACAGGTTGGGGTAAAAATGACAGTGAATGGTTTTACCACGCCTCACAAGGTACGGCCACCATACCCATTCCTAGCCAGTGGTTTACCGCATTAGAAGCGCCCAAATCGAGCCCCTGGTTTCTACCATTTGGCCAAGAAAAAATGTTTCTTGAGGAATACGTATACCAACTAGGGTTTATAAAATCGCCGAACAATGTATTGCCAATTGGTATGGCCACAACGCCAAGCATGTATTTTGAAGGTGTAGACAGAGAAGAAACCGCTGTAGGCTTTACATGCGCCGCGTGCCACACTGGCCAACTCACTAAAAACGGTACGCGCTATGTGATCGATGGAGGCCCAGCCACAACCGATTTAGGCTTGTTCACAAGCTCATTAGGTGCAGCACTGGGCCAAACCATACTTTCCAGCAAACTCAATATTATGAATGGCCGTTTTGAACGCTTTAGCCAAAACGTACTTGGATCTAACAACAACGTTGTAACGCGCAACCAGTTAAAGAAAGACCTTGCTGCAACCCTAAAAAACATCGCGACCCAACAAGATGTCATCCACGTTACGGAGGGCTTTACACGCCTAGATGCCCTGAACAGAATTGGCAACCAAGTCTTTGCCAATGACGAACCCTACCATGGTAATTATCAGCCTATCGACGCCCCCGTTAACTACCCTCATATTTGGACAACATCTTGGTTTAACTGGGTGCAGTATGACGCCTCCATTATGCAGCCACTCATCAGAAACACCGGCGAAGCACTCGGCGTTGCAGCATTTGTAGAAACACAAAAAAGCGACATTCCCGCACAAGATTTAGTGCAGTTTTCATCATCCATACCGGTTGCAAACCTATACGACATAGAACGGTGGATAGCAGGAACCTATCCAGATTTCGACTCCAGCAACCCCAGAATAAACGGCCTACAGGCACCGCAATGGCCCGGCGCTTTTACTAAAATTGACGCGGAAAAAGCACAAAACGGAGCCGATCTGTATCTAGAGCTCTGCCAAACTTGCCACTTACCAACCATGGATAAGCCTGAGTTTTGGCGCGATCACTGGGCAACGATCGAATATACCCAGCACAACGAACAAAAAGAAACCGTCGAAAAATACATAGACGTAAAGATTATCCCATTACAGGTAATCGACACAGACCCCGCGCAAGCGAACGTACTAACACACCGTACGGTGAACACCAAAAACCTGGATCTAAACGTAGACGTTTGTACATGGAGCCCTAAAGAAATTCAAGCTGACGTTAATCCGCAACCACGAAACCCAAGCGAATTAACCTATGTAGATTTTAGAGACAGCAGTAATACCAGTTTTGCACTAGCACTGGGAGCCTTTGTTCAACATACCAATAACCAATGGTTCGCACAAAACTACATTAACGAACAACAGCAACCTCTATATGAAGGCCTAAGACCGAATTGCTTGCAAGCCGGTAAAGGCTATAAGGCCAGACCCCTGAATGGCATATGGGCTACAGCCCCCTACCTGCACAACGGATCAGTTGCCACCGTATACGACCTATTATCCGACGAGCGCCCAATTTTCATCGAACTAGGAGACCTCGAATTTGACGATCGACACATCGGTATTACTCAAAGCGAACATGTAAAACAACTCAATAAAAACGCTAATCACCTTCCTGTAAAACACATGGAAGACTACGACCAAGGGCGCTTTGTTCTCGATACGCGCGAACCAGGCAACTTCAATACCGGTCACTTATTTTCTGAAAGAGATGGAAACAGGAAAACGATTGGCAGAAAATTATCAGAAGAAGAGAAACTAGCGCTTATTGAATACCTCAAAACACTTTAGAAAAACAAAACGCCCCTTCAGAAAAGGGGCGTTTCCCAATACACAGTAATAGACCCTATCTATTGTTTACTCGCCTCTATAGACCAGCGTAGCGCATAAATATGCGTGCTACCGCTCCAGAGCGTCTTCCCGCTCACACTCATATTCACTAAATGGCTTACTCGCGTTTTTCATACACTGTTCAGCTAAGTGTTGTGACATATCTATTTGGCTATAGACATCCAGTGTGCCGTTGCTTCCTTGTTAGACATGCCGAATTCGCAAAGTAAGTGCAACACGCCTGCATCTTCCTTTATATAGGGTGAACTGGGATACTCATGGTTTTTCTCGACCGGCAAGAAGAGGAACCTCATGATCTACCACCAGCTCACCACTGATGAAAGATATACTATAGCGGCCTATTTAAAGCAACGTAAATCTCAAGCCTATATTGCACGGGCCTTAGGCCGCGATCCTTGCACGATCTCCAGAGAGTTAAAACGAAATCGTCGCCCAGACGGTAAATACTGCGCAGCGCGAGCAGTAAAACGTACCTCTCGAATACGGAGGGAGTCTCGTCGTAAATGGCAATTCAATGATACCGAGCTTCAGATGGTCATCGCCTTAATACGCCTCGATTGGAGTCCAGAACAAGTTTCCTTGTGGCTTAAGAAGTGCAATATATTATCGATCAGCCATTCGACCATTTATCGCTATATTTGGTACAACATGTTTTATTCAGGGGATCTCTATAAGCACTTACGTCAATCAAGCAAGAAACGCCGAAA
The DNA here is from genome assembly GCF_014217335.1 of Teredinibacter purpureus. Lineage (NCBI taxonomy): Bacteria > Pseudomonadati > Pseudomonadota > Gammaproteobacteria > Cellvibrionales > Cellvibrionaceae > Teredinibacter > Teredinibacter purpureus. The sequence continues at coordinate 3,522,703 of NZ_CP060092.1, forward strand.
AAGATATAGAAGCCCTGACTCTAGAGGCGTTTTAGCCAATAAGGCCCATATCTCTGAGCGACCTCTAGGGGCAGAAAATAAGAGCCGAATCGGTCATTTCGAAATTGATACCGTTCATGGTTCACGCGATCAACATTCAATTGTCACGTTAGTTGATCGAAAAAGTAAATACACGATCATTGGCAAAATTAGGAACCGTACGACTGACGAGTTAAATCGAAAAGTTATTCAGCTAATCAAAAAACAGGTTAATCAGGTAAAAACAATTACCGCTGATAACGGTACCGAGTTTCATCAATACAAAAAAATTGAAGACGTCACTAACTCAACATTTTACTTTGCCAACCCCTACCACTCATGGGAAAGAGGGTTAAACGAAAATACCAACGGTCTCATACGACAATATTTACCTAAAGGAGAATCAATGAAGATCATAACTCAAAAGGATTGCGATAAAATTGCAATGAAACTTAACCGACGACCTAGAAAATGTTTAAATATGGAAACACCGGAGGCAGTCTATGTTCGTTAATCACTTTCATTGCACTTCAGTTGATAACCTGGGTTTTGCGTTACTTAAAAGCCTTAGTTGCTGACAAAGCAGCGTCTTTTAATGCCTGCCACTCCGAAGTACCTATAAAATCTGAAAGCGCAGGCAGACATCGAGGCGTTTTGGCAGCCACTTTCTGAACCGTGACATTAAATACCTGCAACGCTAAATATTCTTCATTTGTATAAGCTTTCTTATGCCATTCATGACCAAGTGGTAGCTCATAACAATCTTCCCATTGGTTAAATAACTCATCTGGAACATTAACAATTGGCACTTTTTCCTGGTAGTCCCTCTGCTCATACTCAGAAGAAAACAGCTCAAGCAACTCCATCGCCTCCACCCTATTATTTTTTTGAAGATCACTTAATTGTTCGATATCCATTTTAAACCTAACGCCAATGTAATATGCCGAGTGAAGCGAAGCGTAACGAGGTCATATTGACATTTTTGTTAGGCAATTTACCACTTAAGCCGTAAGGCATTGCAAAACCCCACTTTCTCTATTTGGCATAAATTTAAAGTTAACTATCTTTCGTTCATTGCCATCTGCTCTAATTACCTCGACATCTAATGTAACTATCAATACCGATCCATTATCTGGACCTAATCTAATGTTATCGTCCGACCACAGACTGGCTCTGCGAGATTTTTTTACAGCTGGAGAGGGATTATGATACTTAATAGGATCTAGAGTCCTAGCAACGGGAAAATCCACTTCGCCAGTCTTTTTGGCTGCATTATCAATTGTTATTGGCTGAAAATTGTACTTTCCTCCTTGGCTATCCGTAACTTTTACAGAATGAAATACGATAGATTTATTTTCGATTGTATTCTCTGTAGCCGTAATAATTATTCTGTAAGGGGAGCTGCCACTATTTGTGGTTTCATTGTGCGCCTTAACAAAAATATTCATAAAGACGCCGTCAACATAGAGCCCACTAAACTGTTCTACATCAGGCATGTTCCACGGTGAAGGGTAGCCGTCAAATTCAAAGGTCGTTTCATAGTTCCAAGCGCTCCATGGTATTGGAGCACAACAGCCTGAAATACCCACAATCAAAAAGACCAAAAATACACTAAGGTATTTATTCATATGATTTTTGCCTAACGCCTAAAGCAGCGGCGCGCGTTAGCGCGTCCAGCCCGCAGGGCGATGCTGCCTTTACTTGTTATGTGAAATTGGCACATTGTAACTAACGAACTCTTTTGTAATATGAATGTTTTCACACGGCTCGGTAGAGCGATAGTTTGCGAGCACGGATACTTTTGGCAAATCTGCTTCAGCTATGTAGAAGCCACCTAGAACCATATTAGATTTTACTGCTGTTGCCACGTCGGTTGCGAAGCCATTGTAGCCACCGATTTTCACGGTAACGATTTTACTGGGGACACCCGCTTTTTAATTCCACTAACCAAAACCCTATCTAGTGGCGACACACAACACAAACACTACATCGTGGGATTTTTGATGCGTGTCCCTCTTGTTCGCCGTATTCATGGATTTTTGATGCGTGTCCCTCTTGTTCGCCGTATTCATCATTTTTTCCTGCACAAGAATTCCAAGGACACCCACTTTTCAATTCCAAGAATTCCAAGGACACCCACTTTTCAATTCCAAGGACACCCACTTTTCAATTGACATCATAACCAACCAAGGCTAGCATTGGGACTGTATATTCATACAGAAACGGATTTCCTTATGACAACACCTCGCGCCCAACAAATATCGATTTCCGACACACCCTACTACCACATCATGTCACGCTGCGTACGGCGCACCTTTTTATGCGGAACCGACGACCGTACCGGCCAATGCTTTGAGCATCGCCGCCAATGGATTGAAGACCGTATTCGACTACTCGCCACCCTCTTTTCAATCGACATCTGCAGCTACGCCGTAATGAGTAACCATTACCACATCGTTGTGAAAATTGACCCAGAACCCACAAAGCGCTGGAGCTTTGACGACGTTATCCAGCGCTGGCTATGCCTACACAAAGGCCCCTTTTTAGTTCAGAAATACCAAAAAGGTGAGCTAATGGAAAAAGCTGAAATGAAGGTGCTGAGTGAAATTGTCGACGATTGGCGGCTTCGCTTAGCCAGCATTAGCGAATTTATGCAGCAACTGAATCAGGTGATTGCACGACAGGCCAATACAGAAGAAAGCTGTACGGGGCGATTCTGGGAAGGAAGGTATAAATCACAGCCTTTACTCACCGAAGAAGCCTTACTCACCGCTATGGCCTATGTGGATTTAAATCCCATTCGAGCACAAATGGCAAAAACTCCCGAAGGTTCCAAACATACAAGTATTAAAGAACGAATTAAACCCACCTTTAATCGTGAACGCGCTCTAGTGAATAATCCCGACCTTAACCCTTACTACCTGCAACGCTTTCCTATAAAGGCACTCGCCGTGTTTGAAGGGAACATTAAGCAAGGCGGCCAAGACGGCATACTGTTCGGCCATAATGATTACCTGACCTTGGTAGACACCACTGGCAGAATTCAACGCCAAGATAAACGCGGGGCTATCCCCAATACAATATTGCCGATTCTACAACGCTTAGCAATAGACCCTGACGAATGGCTGGAAAACACCGAAAAATTCGAAGCGATTTTTTATAGTCGGTTTTATTACCAAAGAAATGAACGAAATATCGCTTAACGCTCTTAAGTAACCCCTCCCAAAACAATCAAATGGACGGTTTAGGGCGCTCTACGCCTGAAAACTGGAGATTACGAAGACTTCCCCGCCAAACAGCATTTTTTAACTCCGATCATAATTAAACCGGAAAAATAAATTATTTAGCATCACTAAAAAAATAACTTTTTTAAGAGCGGGTGTCCTCGTTATTTCTCTACAGCCAAAACATTTCGCAATCATGCGGGCATAGGGCCTGTAATCAATGCCAATATGGCAGCACTCAAGACTGGCTTGAACGGCAATTACAAAAACAGCTGCCCGTAGATTACTACATGGCGACCTTTACGTTGCCAAGCGAGTTAAGAGCCCTATCAAAAGCCCATCGTAAAACGGTATACAGGCTTTTACTCGAATCGGCGACGAAGACTCTAAAGACATTCGGGCTAAATAAGCGAGGCTTTGAGGCAGAACTGGGCATGTGCGCAGTATTGCATACTCACTCACGACGTCTCGACTACCACCCTCACGTTCATATTGTCATTCCTGGTGGTGGCCTGCACCGCCGCCGAAAGGAATGGCGCAAGCTAAAAGGCAAATACCTATTTAACGGCCGAGCCCTCGCCAAGGTATTCCGAGGAGTCTTTTTAAAGGCACTCAATGATGCGGGGCTACCACCTCATAAATCACCTAAGAAATGGATTGTTCAGTGCACTAAGGTCGGACGAGGTAAAGAGGCGCTGCAATACTTATCGCGGTACTTATACCGCGGAGTAATCGCCAACACCAATATCGTTGCCGACGACGGCACCCACATTACGTTTCAATACATCGATAGCAAAACAAAGATAAGAAAAACCCGCACGCTACTGGGCGAAGATTTTTTGTATCTTTTGCTTCAACACGTATTACCCAAAAGGTTTAGGCGAGCGCGCGACTACGGTTTCTTACATGGAAACGCCAAGCGTATATTGCGCATTGTTCAGTGGATACTAAAAGTGGATATTGAGAACACCACACAGAAAGAGCCTCAAATGAAAAAGCGAATGATGTGCCCCAAGTGTCACTCAATAATGAATGTAATAGGTAGGCACTGGCTTAAACCATCCCCAAGCTAGCGCACGAATAAAGTAACAAAAAAGCCATTTAAATAGGAGAACCACTACACGATGACGCAGTGATTTTTAATCACCTACTGGGTGAGGACTCTGTTCGCCCAACAAAAATAGTGCCGACAAAAACCGGCACTATTACAAACACCTCCTATCGACTTATTTACTAATAAAGAGCTCGACCACGGGCTTGTTCAACAATGAGATATGTCGCGGCAAGCGCGACATATCCTTATTTGTTAGGCACTTGCACTGACCTCTTTGGCTATGACGAAGCCATAGAAACCAATTGCAGAGGTAATTTCCCAAACTTTAAGACCCATAGAGCTCAACTTTTCAATATACGTGGCAACATCTAATTTCCAATATTTTACACCATACATTCGATTCCACTCTGCCAGTTCTTTTTCTTTAGAAAGGATAAATTCTACCAAAGGAACCTCCTCGATATCTGTAATGATAGCGCCTTGGCAGTTAATGAAATTATAGAGCGCAACCCCCATGAAAGTAATTTGGCTATCATCTTTTTCCTCACCCGGATATTCGTAGACCAAATTAATTTCGATCTTTTCTCCTCGCTCTAAGACTTTATAGCTTTCCAAGTGAAAATCGTGGTATTTCATATTTGCCTAACGCCAACATAAAAGGCGGAGCGAAGCGACGTCCAGCCCGCAGGGCGAATTTTAATGTTTTTGTTATGCATTACCTGAACCAAAGTACTTAATTGGATCTAAATAGAATGCCTTTTTATAACCTTGAGTAGAATTATCTACTAACCAAGGCAGCGGTAGTAAACTGAATAAGGAAAAATGCAAGTGAGGCTGCTTACCCCTTGCATTGCCCGTATCACCTACCGAGCCAACCTTACTACCTGAAGCTACAAACAAACCTAGAGTTGACTCAAAGTTATCTAAGTGAGCAAAGTAGTGTAACCGCCACTTAGGGCCTAAGCCCACTACGATTTTTCCGCCTTTTTGAATTTGACCAGTATATAACACCAGCATATTAGTTGTGGCAACAACCGAGGCACCTTTTGATGCAAACACATCAACACCTTTATGCACCCCAGATGTGCCCCAAGGCTCATACCAAAAACTATCTTTGTTCCAATCGGATTTAGTTGCTCCAACTACCGGTATACTCTTCGGCTCTGGGATGACAAACCCAATAAATATAATACTTGAAACCCAAATTAAAATTTTAAATCGTTTCTTCATGATTTATGCATAACGCCGCCAGCAACTGCCGGAGTGAACTGGCTGGTTTTTTGCCGTATCTTGCAAAAAAGAAGACAGTTTACGGAGGTCAGATTGACTGGCCTTGTTAGCAATTTAAGTGTCAATGAGCATCGCTGGTTTAGGCCCATATTGGTTTGTTTTCCTTGATCCGGGAATAAAAAATAAAACCAGAGAAGTCAGAGCGCCTATACCGGGTATAAACACCAACAAACAAAACCACCCACTTTTTCCAAAATCATGAAATCGCTTAATCGCTGCCAGTGCAATAGCTAGATCCCGTATAAAGGATAGAGTGAAATAGCCTACTGGATCAGGCTCAAGTTTGTACATGCCAGGCACCATAAACCTAGCCGCAACTATAAAAATAAAGAACATTAGTAAGCAAAACAAAGCGTATTTTAGCCTACCCCACCGTTGACCTCTTTTTTCTTCTGGTGCTAATTCCACATTTATATCTCCATGATGATAGTGCTAACGCCGCCATATGCGGCAAATTTGGAGTTGTTTTTTTGTGCTAGCGTAGCGTTAAAGCACAAAACAAACAACGGAAAATTTGTCCAGCCAGCTTGCTGGCGCAGCATGATGGCCTTGTTAAATGGCGATACACCAAACAACACCAACACTGCGTTGCGGAACGCAAATGGAGCTTTGCTACCAAAGTGGCGAACAACGCTACATGAACACCCGTAAACGCTAAACCTGAAAACCCTAAGAAGAACGACCGGTAAACTTTACACCACTACCCCGCTCTGCTTTTTTCTTCATTAAAACTACCCGCTCGAAAATAACACTTTTTACGAGTTACTAAAATATGCTTGCAACCAGTAAAACTTAAAATACTAAAACAGACTTTTAGAGTGGTTTGCACGGTTTAATGCTGGTAGAGCTAAACGAACTGTTTCGTTATGAAACTAGCATTATATTTAAAACCACTACACAGCTAAAAATGTAAGTTTAAAACTGAAATCTTCACGCCGTATAAATAGTATGTTGCCGAGCTATTTAACGCAGAGTGCAGCTGCATTTTGGTTGGTGTGGAGTTTTGTGTAAAATGGCGAAGCCATACACAAAACAGAGCGCCGACCAAAATGTCAGCTGGCACGTATTGTTAGGCTTGCTTACTTTGCCTTTAATGTGACAACTCCAAGGAAGCTTCGGCTTCATTTTTAACGTAATATTCTTTCCAATTTATTTCCATTATAGATTTTACTTTTTCTATGAAAGTAGCCCATGTAGATTTATTTTTGTAGGTATAAATAGTTAACATCATAGGTAGGTTTGAAACGCTACTGTTACTCCAAATCCGTTTATCGACATTCATAAACAAGCCATTTTCAGAACAAAGCGAAGCATTAAACATTGTGAGGCCACCGTAATCACGATTATCATAAAAGAAACGCACATTACTCTCTTTTGCTATTTTCTCTAGTTGGCCTCTCAATTTTGGCCAATGTTCGACGTCCAGTTCTAACGAAATTAAGAGTTCAGGTTTCGCACCCGCTAGCTTTTCTCCAAAATCACCGCCATAACAAGACTCCACATAGCCTTCAGGAGGCGGATAATCGGGCTCACAACCTGAAATAGTAAACAAAATTAAAATGGCGGTTAAGATTCTGTACATACTTAAAGCCTAACGCCTCAAACAGCGCGCGGCGTAGCCGTCCGACTGCTTTGAATTGTTAACTGTGGTGGTACTGGCAATTAAGCTCATTCGACTTTAGCTGCGATACATGTACTGGTCTAATAGCACCGGACACTTTAATGAGAGACAATATTAGTCAACAATTAAGGTGTCATTATGAGTCAGAAGCGTACTTACAAGCAGTACCCGAAAGAGTTTAAGGAAGAGGCCGTTGCGCTTGTTCGAGAACAAGGCTATTCCGTTCCTGAGGCCGCTAAATCGTTGGGTATCGCAACCAACATGCTCTACAAATGGAAAGAAAAGGTGGAGTCTAGTGAGGCAGGTGAAGTGCTGGCCGAGGATGAGAGAGTCGAGCTTAAGCGCTTGCGCAAGGAAAACAAAGAGCTGCGCATGGAGAAAGAGATTTTAAAAAAGGCCAGTGCCTTCTTTGCGAAAGAAATGAAGTAAAGTACGATTTCATTCAGACTGAATCACCTCGCTTTCCTGTAGTTATGTTGTGTCGCGTGATGGGCGTTGGGAAAACGTCCTATTACGATTGGCTTAAGCGCCCAGGCACAGTGATAACAAGCGATACCTTGCACCTACACCGTAGGATGAAGTGGCTTTTCGAGCAGAGTCGCAATAGCCTGGGTAGTCGCGAGATGATGAAGAAATTACGCGAAGAAGGCTTTCAGATTGGTCGTTATCGGGTTCGTAACTTGATGCGCAAGCTTGGCTTAAGGGTCACTCAGCGAACCGCCTATAAAGTGACAACTAAACGCAAAACCTCGGATGCCGTAGCCGACAACTTGCTGAATCAGAATTTTAACCCAGTGGGGCCGAATCAAATTTGGGCGGGCGATGTCACTTACCTGAAGACCGGCGAAGGTTGGATGTATTTGGCGATTATTATGGATTTGTACTCGCGTCGAATTGTTGGTTGGTACATTGATAAGCGCATGACAACTAATTTAGTGAGCAAGGCCCTGATAAAGGCCTACAACCTAAGACAGCCGCCTAAAGGCTTAGTTTTTCATAGCGATAGAGGCTCACAATATACCAGTAAGCGCTATCGAAAACTTCTAGCGGCTTACGATATGCGGGCGAGTATGGGAGACGTTGGTGCCTGTTGGGATAATGCGGTTGTTGAACGCTTCTTCGGAAGCCTTAAACACGATTGGATATTTAAGATTGCGCAGCCGACAAGAGCGCACATGAAGACTGACGTGGGCAAATATATGCGCTACTACAATGTACATCGTTTTCATTCGGCGAATGAAGATTTATCGCCAATAAAATACGAAGAATCCAAGTATGTGCTGCAAAATGGAAGAGTCGGTTCTGCTCGAATAGAGCAGGTTCGACACTTCGATTCTGCAGTCAACAAGTGAAGCGCGTTAGCAGGGAATTTATAAAAAATAGGTGTCCGGTTTTACTTGACCAGAACAACAATTAGTGCGCGCTGTAAATAGAAGCTTAAACAACAGAGTTTTCCTGAAGCGCGAAGAGCCTAGTATCTCTTTTTTTAGTACAATGACATCTTTTTTCAGAATTGCTTGTTGCACACGAATAGCAGCTTCGTCGCCTTGACTTAACAGTTGATTCAATTTATTCATACCTTCCTCTGAGCACGTTATTACAAGCTTCTCAGAGGCCAATTTAGTAAGTGTTTCCAGCTCCCAAACTAAACTTTCTCCCCAGGATGACAAGTCAACTAATATCGCATCAACTTTTCCTCCAATTTCAATGATAGACTTTCTCCAAATATCGTTGTGGGTATGGACTCTCCAAATCGGACTATATAGTAACCTCGCTCTCCCGTTCTCTTTTATTTTCCCAAGTGCTAAATCTAGGGATGAATCACTATTTACTTGTAAAGTAGTTTTCCTTTCTCTTTTTTTTGAAAACAATGAATTTATTTTAATAGATAAAGGGCTAGAAATTATAATAAAAATAATAAATCTAAGTGCGGGTGAGTCTGGCAGTAAATCTATATCAAGAAATATTGCTGCTGAAAAAACAGCGGAAAAAACAAATACATAAGCAATAAAGTTGGCAAAGCCTTCTAAAGAAACATGAGGATTGGACACTAGTTTATCATCAAATAACGATATAGTTCTAAAGTATGAATTAAAGGTAGGTGCTATAATATTGTCTTTAATTGACGAATCCTTCTCATTAAATTTCCTAAGATAGAGAACAAGGTAGGCAGGCCTTGACCCATAATATAAAATCAATGCTGCCAATGGAATAATTAGAGACCAAATTATTGAAAAAAAGAAGCATAGAAAAATCGTAGAGATAACTAACACTATGGACAATAAGAACAAAAAGGCTTTCTGAAGAAAGATAAGCTGGCATACGAATTTTACTTTCCTATCTACAGTATAAATATAATTTACGACCTTAGTAGGCGGCATTGAATTCGCGACCCCTCTCATTTCAGAAGCTAATTTTCACATAAAAGATTAGTTGGAAATAATTAACCTTTTACATATGGAAAAGCACTATTGATTAGAACAAGTGAATGCAGAGCAATAAAGACCCACGGAACAAAAATTTCAATGTGAGTGAATGGGAGGTAAAGTTCGGGCTTCTCTCCACGACCGACAGCTTCCCACTCAGCATCATATGGGCTAACAGGCAAGCTCTTTTCAATTTCATGAATGACTTTAAATTTAGCACTATTCAAATCTTTGTATGAGCGAACCAGCCTGTACCACATGTATGATATTGCAATGCCTGCCAAAGAGACCAGCCAATAGTATTCTGAGGGCGTTTCTCCGCCGAAATTTAAATAGCTAATTAAAGAAACCAAGGCCGTATTAATAGTTACGAAAAATGAATTCGCGGTTTGTCTACGGTCGCTAATTTTTTCAGCTGAAGACTGGTATAGCTTATATTGTTCAAGCATGTGTGCTTGATAGGCTGTATTCTCTTCGTAGCTGCTAGCGTTGCCGCTAGCATATAGACTACGATTTATTTCTTCCGAGCCCATATTATCTAGCCCCACCAATCAGTTTTTTCAGATTGTCCCATGTCCAATCATACATTTTATCTGAGCTTTTTGACGTCGATGGAAAGGTGCATTTTTTATCTTTGTAACCTCTAAGAAGGAAGTAAGGAATACCTTCTTCTTGTGCCAGCTTAAGTTCGGCGTTTACACCAGTTGCATTATACTGGCCGCAGAGAACAACTACTTGGTCGGTTTGTTTGATCTTTGTTCTGGCTTTCTCTTTCCAGTCACCGGTCAGGTGATCTTTTATCGACCAGTCTGCGATTTCAAATGGTGTGTCACTATTCTTTGACTGTCCGATCAAAAGCTCTTTTATACCCTTATCGTTGTCGTAGTCAAAGCTTATAAATACACTAGATTTTGCCATCTTTCTTGCTCCATGCTTTCGTTTAGTTTTAGTGCGATCTTATTTAAGACAGTTAACGCCAACATAAAAGGCGGAGCGAAGCGACGTCCAGCCCGCAGGGCGAATTTTAATGTTTTTGTTATGCATTACCTGAACCAAAGTACTTAATTGGATCTAAATAGAATGCCTTTTTATAACCTTGAGTAGAATTATCTACTAACCAAGGCAGCGGTAGTAAACTGAATAAGGAAAAATGCAAGTGAGGCTGCTTACCCCTTGCATTGCCCGTATCACCTACCGAGCCAACCTTACTACCTGAAGCTACAAACAAACCTAGAGTTGACTCAAAGTTATCTAAGTGAGCAAAGTAGTGTAACCGCCACTTAGGGCCTAAGCCCACTACGATTTTTCCGCCTTTTTGAATTTGACCAGTATATAACACCAGCATATTAGTTGTGGCAACAACCGAGGCACCTTTTGATGCAAACACATCAACACCTTTATGCACCCCAGATGTGCCCCAAGGCTCATACCAAAAACTATCTTTGTTCCAATCGGATTTAGTTGCTCCAACTACCGGTATACTCTTCGGCTCTGGGATAACAAACCCAATAAATATAATACTTGAAACCCAAATTAAAATTTTAAATCGTTTCTTCATGATTTATGCATAACGCCTCAAGCAGCGGCGCGCGTTAGCGCGTCCAGCCACAAAGTGGCGTTGCTGCCTTGACTTGTTAAGTGATTTCTATTGTAGATTACAAACATTTTTTGCAACCAGTTTAATTTCAGTATGATTTTCGGGTATAGAGATAAGCTTGAAACCTGTACCTTTGAAATAGGACTTCAGTTGTTCTGACCTAACCATGAGCGTCTCCCCTTCCTCTCGGTTAGCCGCGATCCCGCTTTGAAAATAATCACCACCTGAATCACCACTACCTAGATCAATATACCGACCCTCTTTTAACTCAAAAAGGTAGTATGTACTCGAGTTTGATTTTTGTGGATACATAAGTCCTAAAATAGAATCTTTGTACTGGCAATATGAGACGAAGGCCTCGAGCGAATGAGCCTGCATAGAGAAAAATAGAAATAGTGCTATCAGTTTCTGCATATTCACTTAACGCCGGTAGCAATTGCCGGAGTGAGGTGGATTGTGTTTTTGCATCTTTTTGCAAAAACCAAGACAGCTTACGGAGGTCAATTGGCTACCCTTGTTAAGTGCTTACCCCAACCTAAACCGACAATAAAGAAAAACAAAAGTGAAAAACCTACGCTAAAATATGCCAATGATTCTACAAGATCTTGGCCCGAGTGAGAAAACACTAATGACAATACTACCAAAGGAGCGCTAATCGCGACCGCACTTAAATTAATAGGAAAAACTACTCCCAGCCCCTGAGATTTTCCATACCAAAGCCCAACAACTATGCCTGCCACAATGCCAGACAGGCACATTGCATCTTGACCTGAATAGGTGCCAACCAGCTTATACAAACCTACCGTTCCAATAGACATTAGAATCAACATTAAGAAGAAAATTATAGCTATATGCTTAATCATGGTTTTGACACTTAACGCCGCTATAAAAGGCGCGCGTTAGCGCGTCCAGTGGAGGCCGCTTTTGGGCCGGAACGATTTTTGATAGCCTTGTTAATTGGCATACTGGTAAACACCCACAGGGAAACTAAGAAAGAAGCCAAAATACAGACCAAGAATAATACCGCCATATTTGGGATGTTCCCACTCAGCCATGAGCCACCTAGCCATTAAAACAATAATTAAAACCGCTGCCGCATAAAAAAAGAAAAAAAACAATGCTAGCAACGCCAAACTTACAGCAACTACCAAGGCGGAAACTACGAGTACAGATCTCTTGCCTTCATACCTCTGTGAAAGCCAATACATGACAATCAACGAAAGAGTTATTTGAACAATGTAAAAAATGACGATTAGCACTGTGCTCATTTTTGCCTATTAACGCTGAGCTAAACGGCGCACAATGTGTAGCTGGTTTGTGCAATAATTTGCGAAGCAAATGCACAAACGAGCGTAGCATTGGGCGTCCAGTGGAGGCCGAAGGCCGGAGCGGTGTTTGAGCGTATTGTTATACGTAACCTCGCTAAATGGCTCCAACTTTTTTTAAAGTATAAAATAGCTCTTTACCATATTTAGTACAGTCTATCTTCGCAACTCTATCATCAAGCTCAGTAAACGCTCGATGAAGTGTAAATATCATATCGTTTTCTGTTTTTACCCGATGAAGCTGCTTAACAATAGATTTGATCGTACTATTAAGTTCATCTTCCAACATCGATTTAGCTGATTCATAATCTGGGTCTGATGGGTCTAAATCTGGTTCATCATCATCGTAAGTGGCCCAGGCTATTGGCTTCCACGTATGAACCACTTTCCTTACTTCCTTAAAAGCTTCTACTTCCAGTTTTGTCTTCATCTGTAGTTACGTATAACGCCGCAATTTGCGGCCGTAGTGTAGGCGCGAAGCGCCGAAACGGAGGTCCAGTGAGCGCAGCGAACGAGGCAAGATTGCCTTGTTAGGCAAGCTACTGATGGACATAAACACCGTCATTTTTAACAAACACCGGCCCGCTGGCAGTATAGCGCTGACCATTTCTCCATGCCCTTGTTGTAAACGATATCAAATTGCCGTTTTGCTTCTCAGCCACCCACTCGGATGGAAACGTTTCAATTTTTTCATATTGCTCTTTGCCCGCCAATCCCAATTTTCCGAGGTTAGCGTTTTCAATACGGCTAACATTCGTTGGAATATTATTGGCAATAACAAAACAAATTGTTTTATCTTTTGATTCACAAAAGGCTAATGCCGTTTTATCTGTCAACGCCAGCTTAAAACTGACCCACTTTTACCGATTATCGCCAAAGTAAAACTGACCCACCCCGTTTAATTATTGATCGATTGTGGCGGGGCGATGCCCGCATGCTTTTTGTTTTTTAGCCGATAGCTTTCTCCCGATATTTGTACAATGTGTGCGTGATGCAGTAGCCGATCGAGTAGTGCTGCGGTTAGTGTTGTATCGTCAGCAAAGGCATTTGACCATTGTGAGAACGGCAGATTGCTGGTGACGATAATGCTGCCTTTTTCGTAACGTTTTGCTATGACATTGAAGAATAAATTCGCCTCCTCTCGCCCAAAGGGTAGATAGCCAATCTCATCAATGATCATTAATTTCGGCCCAATAATATTTCGCTTAAGATAACCATCAAGTCGGCCTTGCGCTTTTGCTGTGGAAAGCTGCAACATTAAGTCGGCAGCGGTTATAAAGCGCGTTTTGTGACCCGTCAAAATGGCTTTATAGGCCAAAGCGATTGCAAGATGGCTCTTTCCTACACCACTTGGACCAAGTAACACCACATTCTCTGTCCGCTCTAAAAAACCTAATCCAGCAAGTTCCTGAATCTGTTTTTTGGGGGCTCCTGAGGCAAACTTGAAGTCGTAATCTTCTATGCGCTTTTGGGCTGGCAAACCAGCAAACTTTAGTAATGTCGCTTGCGTACGTTCAGCTTTTGCATCTAGCTCGGTGCGCAGTAATTGCTCAAAGAAGTCTGCTAGGGTTTGCTCAGTTGAGCTGGCTTTATCGGCTAGCGCCGACCACTCTCTGGCCATTGATTCCAACTTTAGCTGCGTGCAAGCACTGCGTATGCGTTCGTGTTGAATGTTCATTGAGCCACCTCAAGCAGTTGATCGTAGACGTCCAGCGGGTGCTGGAAGCTTTCTACCGGAAGTGGTCGTATAGTTGTAATAACCGGTGAATCTACTGTCTTGTATTCAGATGGCAGCGGCTGTAGATATTGCAGCTCTTTATCCATACGTATTTGGGGTTTAACATTAGTTGTGCCGTGCGTCCGCTGATGAGCTACGTCATTTAGCCAAGTGCCTATATGGGCATTTGCGGCCTCAACATTCAGAGTCAGGCCAGCTTGCTTTAATGTGGCAGACAACGGTGTGACAAAACACTGCTTAAGATAAGAGTTGAAGCGTTCAACCTTACCTTTGGTTTTAGCTCTGTACGGTCGGCAAGCCCGAGGTCGGTAACCATAGGTGTTTGCCTGATCTAGTAATTGAGCATTCCATTGGTGCTTACCGTTGCCGTACGCATCGCGCTGAATCATGATGGACTTGGCGTTATCGAAGAGTATCTCCTTTGGTACACCACCAAAGTATTCTAGCGCACCCTTGATGCCTTCAAGCCAATCTTGCTGGTTTTCAGAACTAGAGAACTTTACGTAAGTGCCTCGGCTAAACCCCATTGTAGCGACAAAGGCTTTAAGCGCATTTCGGCCTCGGCGAATGATCGTAAAGTCGACCTGCATTTGCTCGCCAGGTTCGGTTTCGAATCGCACGACAGGGTCATTAACCGAGGGTTTGAACGCATGAACAAACACCTTAATCGTTGATACGCCACCCGTGTACCCTCGTTCACGAATCTCTCTATGCAAAACAGTCGCAGGTATCCAGTGCGGCTTAGCTGCCTCAATACGTTCGAGCAAATACGGCTTGTAAGGATCTAGGATCGAAGGGCGCTGCTCTCGCTCCGAATATGTTGGTGTTTTAGCTGGTGCACGAAGGTAGCTTCGCACGGTATTTCTGGAAAGGTTGAGCTTTTTTGCAATCGCGCGAATGCCAAGCCCTTGCCTATGTAATACGTGAATATCCACTAATATCTCCTGAGTAATCATGTCACCGCCTAGCTATTAATCCGGCGGCTATAGTGCCTCAGGTGGGTCAATTTTCGTTTGGCGTTAGTGGGTCATTTTTACATTGGCGTTAACATTTATCGCTATTCCAAAGAATTTCACCACCCAAAACAGTGATAGGAAATATGATTAAAACAACAATTGCTATAATTCTTTTCATGTGTGCCTAACGCCGTTGTAACCTGTGCCCCATGCGGAGCGTACTTTTGCGGTAGAGTGGCGAAGCCACCGCAAAAAGGAGCGTAGTATGGGGAATCAGGTTGACAACATGGTTAGAATGCAACCTGCTAAACCAGCCCAATTACCAGTCCGCCGATAAGTATTACCCAATGCAACATACCGTCTTTGAAGTTGTTTAGCAGGGCGAAATAAACTAGGGCTAACCCAAACGCAATAGCTGATGAAATTACTACATACAGAAAACCTGAACCGAACAGAAGGCCAAGAACAAATCCAATTCCTGCGTATATCCCAGCACACAAAATGGGTTTGTTCGTTTGATAAAGTATCTGTATTAATGCAACAAGCATTACTATTTTTAATGCAAAGACCAAGAATTTTCTCCCAGATTATTTTTGAATTCTAACGCCTCAAGCAGCGGCGCGCGTTAGCGCGTCCAGCCACGCAGTGGCGTTGCTGCCTTGACTTGTTAGAGGGCATTTTTTATTACCCCGTTTGATACCGACAAAGCCACATAATCCATGAACCGCTCTGCGATAGTAAGACTCAAGCAAACGTCACCCCAAAACCATCTAGTGTACGGATAAGGGCCTTCCCCTATTCGGGTGGCTAGATTTCTGGCATCAGGTCCAGCCCGCCGAGATGAAATAAAATTGCAGCCTTAAAACGGGCCTTATTCCTAAAACCTTTCGCTTTTACTTTTAGCATTTTTATTCTGCTATTTATACTTTCTGCACCAGCATTATTCTTTTTATTTACGATGGCGTTTATTATCCCCCATAGATTCTTCTTTATGCTTTTAGCTACCGATTTTATAGGATTGAGGCGGCTTCTTATCGCCCAGCTGTACCATTGCTTCCAAGCTTCTTCAGCCCATATACGATCATCATAATTCCAGAGCTCCATGGCATACTCCTTTATCGCCCATGCGCGTGCAGTCTTCTTTGCTACAACGCTTAATGTTGAAATCTGTACAGAATGAATATCCTTTAGATTTTCACGTGATCTCAGCCATGCAAATTTCGATCTATGGAGCTCTAGCTTGTGTTGTTGCGCGACCATATTGGCTTCACTTTTACGAACACTATTTAGAGCCTTATTTAAGTCCATCGCAACATGGAACCTATCAAAACATATCGCTCTTTCCCAGTGAGGAATATACTCTTTGGTGGCATAAATATAGGACGGACTCATATCCATACTAATCGTTTCAACTGATTGGATTTGCTTGTCACTTAATCCTGTAAAAAATGCGTTTAAACTCGATTTTTTGCGATCTTCTTGGACATCTATTACATGCCCATGATCATTAGAAACAATGGTCACATATTCATGTCCCTTTTTGCTGCAGACCTCATCGACAGCTAGGTTTTGAATATGTAGATGAGACCGTCTTTTTAGGCCTCGCTCTACAGCCCGCTTCATTATTCCATCGGCAGCATTCCAGCTAAGCGCCAGCTTCTTACTGACGGCATTAATACTCGCCTCTTGAAGCCAGGAGATTACATAAGCCTCAAACATCAAGGTGAAACTTGATCGCTTATCAGCCCAGGGGATATCAGCTTGCAATACACCGTGCGTGCGACATTTAGAGCGAGGGATATTCGCGTGAACGAGAGTGCGAAATTGACAGCTATCGAGATGGCGCCATGTTCTTGTTCTGGTGTCATGGCGACTACATCTGGATTCACACAAAGGGCAGGTTAAATGTTTGTCGCAATCGTATTCAACGTGGACGTGAACGGTGTTGTCACGCTCATCTAGCTGAACTGATTCGACAAACCAAGGAGAAGAGATTGATAATATTTTTTCGTAAAGAGAAAGCTCGTCCATCACTGAAAACCAAGAAATAAAAGGCTGGGATTCTAGGGGAGTTTATTAGGAAAGGCTAGAAAGCCACCCGAATAGGGGAAGGCCCACGGATAACCATCTTTTTCTACCGCTTTATCTGGCGCGCCAAACTTAGAAACCAATTCATGTTTTACTTGCTCATATTCAGTTTCTGCTGAATCAGCGTTGTCTTTATTTTTCGGGCTCAAGAAAAATATACCGTTGCCTTGTTGCATCGCTTGAATCGAAACATTCATGCCACCAAAGATGGTTTCCTGCTTCCAGAAGAACTGATTAGTTTTTCCTTTTTCAGGTAACGGCTTACCACCCATTTTTGTAATTTGATGCAAGCTTTTATACCACGGCAAAATTTTACCTGAACTTTCTAGGTATAAGCCTTCAGACAATTTATATGGCACTGGCTTCATGATGCCCTCTAACGTTGCCAGCAAGGGCTGGAGTGAAGGCGCGAAGCGCCGTAACGGAAGTCCAAGCCACGAAGTGGCTGAACTTGGCTGGCCTTGTTAGCTTTTCCCTCGATTTTTATTAGCAACCTCTTCGTGCGCCTGCTTCAACCACTCATCAATAGGGTTTTTACCATCTTGCTTGTAATGTTTTAGCATCCACGAAAGAAATCGAGATTTTCTATCTATGTAAAATTTTGTTTTGTTTAGCTCATCACTAACCTTCTGGGATTTAGCGACAAATGCAAACCCTTCTTTCTCTTTTCCAAGAGGAAAGTCATGACTTCCAGAGCAGTTCTTTTTATAGTCGTCTGATAACATAGCGTATCGCCTAATCTCAGACCGCAAATTATCATTAAGCACATAAACAGAAACAAGCTTCCAAATGACGTAATCCCTGAGCACAAGCACTGCGGGCAACAAGACATATGTAGCAAGTGCCGCTACCATCACTTTTCCTATTGAAGCCCAAGTAATATCCATTATTGATTCCAAAAGCTAACGCCGTTATAAATTGCCCGCGTTGCGGGAGTGGAGTTTTGGAGTATAGTTGGCGAAGCCAACCCCAAAATGGAACGAAGCAATGCGGGTCAATTTGATAACCTTGTTCTACGTTTCATCGCCACTAAATAATTTATTGTAACCTTTCGTAGAAGAATAACTTAAAAGTGTGTCTCCCTTTAAAAAATGTAACGACCCACAATTTTCACATTCATAGACTCGATTCATATTAACTTGTTGGGAGTTCCCAATGATGTCATATGCGAATGTATCTTTAGACAGATCTTCAGGATACCCATTTCCTTTATTAGTAGAGAACCAATTATCTAAGCTACCGGCTTTTGCTGATTCAACGCATTCCTCAACAGGCATTGCAATCGCATCAGCGTAACGATCTTCATTCGATTCTGTTAGATAGTACGCAGATGTTGAAGAAGGATATGAGCCCTCTTTAATTGTATTTCCGCATTGGCACTTAATTTCATTCATATTTACGTAGAACGCCGCCATAAATTGCCGCTTGAAGCGCAGCGTAAAGCTGTCGATTTGATGGCTTTGTTAGCTGTGACACTACTTAAGTTGAACTCCGTTTATACTCATTGATAAATTAAAATATGCTTCTTTGACTGTTTTGGTCATATGTTTTGATGTTTGGTATTTACCAACTCCATTTTCCATACTCACCAACCAGTATGTTTCGCCATTTATTTTTGGCAATATATGGTTCAGCGGAATCATACGACCTTTCACAATATCGCCACACCAAGGGACTGAAACTTCTACGTTACCTAGTTTAGGATCAGTAAATTTAAATGAGCTCGTTTGACCTGATTTTTCAGAACCAACTTCCCGAACGTCCCAGTAGTTTCCGCGCTCAGCGCACAAAGCATCGTAGTATTCTTCGCACTTTAATTCCATACTCATCTCCTGCTCTTGGAAGGCAAGGCTAACGATTATGGTTTTATCAATAGGTTTCGGCTCACGCTCTACTTTCATATCTATGCATTCATAGACCCCACACCCACTTAACACGAGCATTAATAACAATAATAGTTTATTCATGGCACTCATGACGGCTAACGCCAAGTTCAGCGGCAATTAGTAGGTGGGTGTTTTGCAGTAAACTGGCGAAGCCAGTGCAAAACGGCTACCTACTAATTGTCCAGTGGAGGCGAAGCCGAAACGAGCTGCAACGCCTTGTTAACTTTATCTATGCCCATTATATGAAACTTCATCTTGGTAAATGCCAATATCTTTCCGCATTTCAGATAAGTAACTAAGTGCCTTTTCTCGAAAAACACTAAATTCAAAACCGCCTGTTTCTAATGAATCGTAGATATAGTCGATCATTGTATTAAAAGATTCAAAAACATTTTGCGGGGCAAATAGAGCCAATTGCGCAGTAATGTGTAGACGCTGTCTGTCGAATTCGTGAACATGTGCCTCGGTTAGCCCTTCTCTTTTATTTATAAGTGCAACAAGTTCGACCAATGGTAAGCGCCAATCCAACCCCATCTATCAGCAGAGCTAGACATTCAGTACCCTAATGCCTCCACTAAATAACCGGAGGGATCATGCGAAAATACAAAAAGTACGACTGGCCAAAACTCATTGAAGCGTTTAAACAAAGCGGCCAGACTCAAACTCAGTACTGCAAAGACCAAAAAATAAACTCCAGCTACTTCAACCAGCAACTGAACAAACGCCTAAGTCGCAATCAATCTAAGTTTGTTGCCGTTGGTGTTGAGTCGACTAAGATAGGCACCGTAGATACAAACTTTACGATTGCTGTTGGTCGCTGCAAAATCCAGTGTCCTGCCAATATGCCGATGCAGTCACTTTTGACCTTGGTGCATAGCTTAGCATGATTCATTGGAATGATGATATTGAGGTCTATCTGCATAGAGATCCGGTTGATTTTCGTAAAGCGATAAACGGTCTATCGCTTATCGTATCTGAAGAAATGGAGTTATCGCCTTTTGATCGCGCTGTTTTTGTTTTCTGCAATAAGCGCTGCTCCCAGCTCAAAGTGCTTTACTGGGATGAGTCAGGATTTGTACTTTGGCAAAAGCGTCTAGAGAAAGAGCGGTTCAAGTGGCCTAAGCGTTCAAAGAAAGAAACCATAAAGCTTAGTGGTGAGCAATGGCTCTGGCTGCTACGTGGCTTCGATATTATGCAAATTAAGCCTCATAAAACGCTAAGTTATCGCTCCGTTGGCTAGTGTTTTTGGTATAATCCAGCACCATGAATACCGTGGTGAAACTTGAAAAAGAAAATTCGGAATTGCGAGAAAAGCTTGCTAAGAGAGATGCGCAAGTTGAATCACTGAAGGAGCAAATTCGTCTCTTCCTTCATCGTAAATTTTCACCCTCAAGCGAAAAAGCTTCTCCTGATCAAGTCGGTCTCTTTAATGAGGCTGAATCCATTGCCGAAGAGGCAGCTTTTGAGCAAGAAGCAGATACCACAATAGTCAAGTCTCACGAGCGTACACGTAAGCCACGCATCAGCATTCCCGAAGAGCTTCCAAGAGAAGACATTATTCATGATCTATCCGAAGAGGATAAAGTCTGCCCACATGATGGTGCGGAGCTAGAGCTTATCGGTAGTGATGATTTAGAACAGCTCGATATTATTCCTGCTCAAATCAAAGTCATTCGTCATCGACGATTAAAGTATGCCTGCCCGTGCTGTGAAGAGCATGTCAAAACAGCAGCGCGGTCCACCAAACTACCAATAGAGAAAAGTATCGCCAGCCCAGGGTTACTTGCCTATGTGGCGGTTCAAAAGTATTGCGATGCGTTACCGCTTTATCGCCAAAGCGACATGTTTAAACGTATTGGTATTCACTTGGATCGTACCAACCTCGCCAACTGGATGGTAAAAGTTGGAGATCTTGTACAGCCTTTCATTGATCGTTTACAAGAGCATTTACAGCAACAAACACTCTTGCACTTAGATGAAACAACACTGCAAGTCTTAGATGAACCGGGGAAAACGGCGCAAAGTAAAAGTTATTTATGGTTAATGGCAAGTTTTGGTGATCGGCCTGCATTGCTTTATCGTTATTCAGCATCGCGATCACAAGAAACACCCAATACCTTACTATCAAATCAAACCGCCGCCATTATGGTGGACGGCTATGAGGGTTATCAGCCTGCATGCGAAAAATATAATATTACTCGCATAGGATGTTGGGCTCATGCGCGAAGAAAGTTCGTTGAAGCACAAAAAGTTCAACCAAAAGGAAAAATAGGTAAAGCGGATGTTGCAATTAACGAAATCAAGAAGCTTTACGCGATAGAGGCAGCAACCAAACACGATCCTCCGGATAAGCGTTATAGAATCAGACAGGAAAAAGCAAAGCCTATTCTTGAAAATTTGAAAAGATGGCTGGATAAAAGTCTTCTCACTATTCCGCCGGAAACGGCTGTGGGCAAAGCGTTGTCGTATCTATCGAACCAATGGGCAAGGCTTGCAGCTTACATTGATGATGGCTCGTACCCAATTGACAATAATGCAGCTGAACGCTCTATCCGTCCATTTACTATTGGTAGAAAAAATTGGCTCTTTGCAAAGAGTCAAGCTGGTGCACGAGCGAGTGCAAACATTTATAGTCTTGTTGAGACAGCAAAGGCCAATGGACTAAACCCGTATAACTATTTACGCTATGTCTTTGAAACGCTACCCAACTTAAACAGTACCGACATGGATGATCTGTTACCTTGGAATATTAAACACTCTGACCTGTAGTTGGATTGGCGCTTACGACCAATGGGTTGGATACCACTTTGTATAGATCCAGCTTTTGCTGATAATTAAGCGATTTTTGATGCGCAAGAGAAGAAAGCCGTGTTTTAAATTCACTGATTTCTTTTTCATGCTCTGACTTTTCAGATTCCAATATTCTTTGGGCCCAAACTTTACCTAAGAAACTAGATAGAGAAAGTATAATCAGGCCGCCGCCACCTAATGAAAGTAGTACGGCTTGTGCAATTTCAAACGCTTCGGGATTCAATGAACTCTCCATGTAAAGTTAACGCCAAGCTCACCGGAACATTTTACGGAGAGCGCTTTTGTGAAAAAATGGAGCGCAGCGGAATGCACAAAAACGAGCGTAGTAAAATGTTTCCGCGTGCAGCTTTTTGTTATGCATTAAAACTTGATCTCACTATGTTGCCAAGTTGTTTCACTAGTTTTTACACGCAAGGAGCGTGACACCAACTTTAAATCATTGGTGATGATATGTGCTGTATTTTGCCCTTTATTCCCATAATTAAACACTACATAGATACCTACACCAAGGTTATATGGATTGTGAAGCTCACTTTGAATCCTAATGCTGTTGGTTTGAATTTGATCTATATCAGAGAGAGCTTTCTGCGGCACTTGGAATTCTTTATCCCCAATAGAAAAAGTCATTTCAATAATTTTTCTACTTGCATAATCTCCCCCAAATTTAACATTAAGCTCAACTAGTCCATAAGGTTCTGGCAATGTTAGTTTATATGCCACGTCTTCCCATTGATGAATTCTCTCTTGAGAAGAAAAACAAATTAATGGAAAAAATAATAAGCTTATAAATAGAGCTCTAATAATCTTCACCTTGGATGCATAACGCCAAGCTCACCTGCAAATATTGCGGAGAGCGTTTTTGTGTAAAATGGAGCTACGCGACATACACAAAAACGAGCGTAGCAATATTTGTCAGGTGCAGCTTTTTATAGTTTGACCGTTCCTGTTTTACGGTAGTTTCTCTTTCGGTGAGATTAGTGGGAACATGCTTCTTCTGGTTACGAATATGGAGCTTTAAACTTTTAAAGATCATAACAATACTTTCGAACCAGAAGAAGTCTTTCGTTTCAAAACGCATACTCAGGGAATGTCGTTGCACCGACTTTCTATAATGCCTGCGCGAAACGAATTCATTGCATGCCCCCTTGCACCATACTCTAAGGAGATAGAGGATGAAAGAACCGAAAGTTTCAAATTTTTCCCTATTAGTCGGCATTGATTGGGCCGACCAAAAACATGATATCTGTGAACGCTCCGTGGATGGCAAGAACCAGCGATTACTTGTGATATCGAGCAAACCGGATGCCATTGATGATTGGGCGAACTCGCTTAAAAAGCGCTACCCTGATAAACCCGTTGCCGTTTGCTGCGAGCTTAAGAAAGGACCGCTGGTTTACGCTCTTCTTAAATATTCTCATATTGTCATTTTCCCCGCCAACCCCGCAACGGTCTCCCAATATCGGAAAGCCTTTGCCACTAGTGGCGCAAAAGACGACCCCTCCGACGCTATGATTCAAGCGGATTTCTTAATGCTCCATATGAACAAACTTCGAATGCTCGAGCCAGAATCTGCATCGATTCGCGCTTTAGCGCAGCTATTAGAGACTCGTCGCAAAATGGTTCAAAACCGCGTGGACATTTGCAATAAAATCATTGCTGCTCTAAAAAATCATTTTCCTTTAGTTTTGGATATATTTCCAGATAGGGACACTACCATCTTTTGCGATTTCCTAGACCGATGGCCTACATTAAAAGAGGCCAAAAAAGCCCGAAAGAGCACACTTCTGAGATTTTTCAATAATCACAATGCACGCTATCCGGACATTAACGAAAAACGTATCAGAGACATTAAAAACGCTGTGCCGCTTACTGACGATTTTGGCGTAATTGAGCCCAGCGTCATTTTAGTCAATATTCTTGTGAGCCAGCTAAGACTTTTGATTGAAGCTATCGATATATTGAACAAGGAGATAAAAACACGGTATCGTGTCACGAAGGACCATTTCATTTTCGACAGCTTTCCTGGTGCGGGCCCGCAAATGGCTCCTCGAATTTTAGTCGCCTTTGGCGAGAACAGAGAGCGCTATGAAACTTGCGAAGAACTTCAACGGCTATCCGGTGTTGCGCCTGTACTCGAACGCAGCGGTAATCAAGAATGGGTTCACTGGCGGCGAAGTTGCCCTACGTTTCTAAGGCAAACGTTTATTGAGTGGGCCGGGCTAAGTATTCGATATTCTTTTTGGGCTCAAGCCTACTATGACCAGCAAAAAGCTAAAGGTAAACACCATCAAACGATAATTCGGGCACTGGCTTTTAAATGGATTCGTATTGCTTTTAGGTGCTGGAAAACAAAAACACCCTATGACGAAACAAAATATTTAAATGCTCTTAAAAAACGAAATTCGCCTCTGTTGAATTTTGCAGTACAAAGTTAAAACCTGAGCATAAGCTAAGCAACAAACACATTATCGGTACTAACAATATTGTTGGTTGTCGCAACAGTCTGCGCATGTAAAATAATTACCCGACATTATTCTTATCCGATTTTTAACAAACCGACCTCCTGAGGCATTAATACAAACATTTATGAAATAGTGCTTGACTGTCCTACTCAGGGCGTATTGTTAGGCAATTTCAGGCTCAACTACCTGGTTTAAATTGAAATTCTTTGTGTTTAACATAGTACCTACGTGCAAATGAACTTCTCTCGCACCCGCGCCAAGTGCTAATTCGCGATAAACCCTACATTCTATATCAGTAATGCCTCCTTCCAGCTTTTCTATAGGATGGATTACGACGATCGGGCTGGGTGCAAAAAATTTATTTTTATGCACTTCGCGAATACCATGCAATAATACTTTTTCAGCTTTGATAAAGCATGACACCAATAGCCTAGGGTGAGAAAAAGGATTAGTCACCTCGTATTTCAAACTACCCTTTAGATGCTCAGCCTCATTGCCTATAGCATGAACAATCTCTTTCTTCGGATTTGATTTATCAATAGCAATATAAGGGCTCTGATCGTATATCAAATCTGACTCAATATTGTATATACGGATATTACTCTCACTCAATTGAACATAAACCGTTCCGGAGAATATTTTTTTAATTGAGTTAAAAATCATAATTCGATTACTGCCTAACGCCGCTAGAACCTGCATTGCATGTAGAGTGTAGTTTTGGGGTAAAGTGGCGAAGCCACCCCAAAACGGAGCGTAGCATGCAATGTCAGGTTGCTGGCCTGGTTATGTGTTTCTACTTTATTGAATTTAGTACTGACAAAACCGATTCGCTTGTTGAAATAACCACTTCTTTTTTCGCGGTGAAATGGCCGTATACCCATTTTATGCTACCGTTTGACTCTAGATATGCAACCGCTTCAGAATCAAAGCTGTAGAATACCGATATATATGCGCTAAAGTCAGCTTTACATTGGTAGATTAACCTAACATAGCCCTTCTTTAGCTCCAAATCTCCTTTCTCACTCTCAATAGCACCCTTCCAGCCAAGGGGGCGATCGGGGCATTCTTTATATGTCTTTACATGCTCTGCAACAGAAAAAGCAGATTCAATTGCAAAGACATCAATTTCTAGTTTTCCTTTCTGTTCTTTTTCTATAGCAACTCTACAGGTAATAAAAACCACCGAGATCACTAGCAACAAAAAAATTAGGATAGTCTTTTTAATCTTGCACACCTCAGTTGCGTATTACACATAACGCCGCTATAAATTGCGGCTTTGGAGTTGATTGTTTTTGTGGTAGCGTAGCGTTAAGCCACAAAAAAAAACGACGGAAAATCCGTCAATTTGATAGCTTTGTTGAACGAAGCCGCTACGCGGCAAAGTTAAAATCCTTATGTATTAGATAATTCCTCTCCGAGCAAGCCCGCTCGTTAACGAGAGGAATATCTAATGAACAAAACACAGCAAAAACGATTCGATTCACTGTACCGCAAGCATGTTAGCGCATTGAAACGGCAAGGCAAAGCCGATACAACTATCGATGTTTATTCTCGCGCCCTTAGGCGTATTACAGCGTTTTTCGACTGCCCGCCTGATACCCTTACCCAAGAACACTTCGAAGCCTATTTCGAATCCCTTGTTCGCACCCACTCATGGTCTACCGTCAAAGTCGATCGCAATGGCCTCCAATTCTTCTATAAGTACGTACTCAAAAAAGAGTGGAACTGGGTCGAGATTGTTCGGCCACCTAAAGTCAAAACCCTTCCCGATGTGTTAACGCTAAAAGAACTCGAACGCCTACTGAATGGTACCCGGGAGTTACGCTTTCAGGCCTTTATCTTTACTTCGTTTAGTATGGGGCTTCGTCTTGCTGAAGCCCTGAACCTTCAGGTTGGCGATATTGATAGTGAGCGTATGAAGATTCACGTTCGATGCGCTAAAGGTAAGAAAGATCGCTACGTCACCTTGCCGCAGTCAACACTACAGACCTTACGCGCTTACTGGGCAACACACCGCCACCCTAGGTTCCTATTTCCGCGTGGACGCGACGCTCAGGAGCGGCATACAGCAACAGCCGCCATGGACCGAGGCGGTCTTCAGAAGTCTTTTAAGGCCATTGTAAAAGACGTAGGTATTAGTAAAGCGATCACCATTCATAGCTTGCGGCACTGCTACGGTACGCTATTGACAGAAGCCGGTGTAGGCCTACGCTCTATTCAGCATGAAATGGGGCACGAATGCCCAAAGACTACAGCCTTGTATACACAGCTATCCAATCACACAGACGTTAATGCGGGCAAACGCATCAACGCACTCATGAACAAGCTGCGTATTTTGTGGGGCCAAGCATGAGTACGCCAGCGCACACCCTACAAGCTATCACTGAAAAGTATCGAACCCGTTTTGAGTCTCGCTATAGATCCAAGATTAACAAAGATCAATGGTCGGCCTTGAACGCCATAACCGGTTGTCGTAAAGGGCAGTATGGCGAACTAGGCACAACCTGTTCTTCTTGCCCCTACAGCCAAAACATTCCGCAATCATGCGGGCATAGGGCCTGTAATCAATGCCAATATGGCAGCACTCAAGACTGGCTTGAACGGCAATTACAAAAACAGCTGCCCGTAGATTACTACATGGCGACCTTTACGTTGCCAAGCGAGTTAAGAGCCCTATCAAAAGCCCATCGTAAAACGGTATACAGGCTTTTACTCGAATCGGCGACGAAGACTCTAAAGACATTCGGGCTAAATAAGCGAGGCTTTGAGGCAGAACTGGGCATGTGCGCAGTATTGCATACTCACTCACGACGCCTCGACTACCACCCTCACGTTCATATTGTCATTCCTGGTGGTGGCCTGCACCGCCGCCGAAAGGAATGGCGCAAGCTAAAAGGCAAATACCTATTTAACGGCCGAGCCCTCGCCAAGGTATTCCGAGGAGTCTTTTTAAAGGCACTCAATGATGCGGGGCTACCACCTCATAAATCACCTAAGAAATGGATTGTTCAGTGCACTAAGGTCGGACGAGGTAAAGAGGCGCTGCAATACTTATCGCGGTACTTATACCGCGGAGTAATCGCCAACACCAATATCGTTGCCGACGACGGCACCCACATTACGTTTCAATACATCGATAGCAAAACAAAGATAAGAAAAACCCGCACGCTACTGGGCGAAGATTTTTTGTATCTTTTGCTTCAACACGTATTACCCAAAGGGTTTAGGCGAGCGCGCGACTACGGTTTCTTACATGGAAACGCCAAGCGTATATTGCGCATTGTTCAGTGGATACTAAAAGTGGATATTGAGAACACCACACAGAAAGAGCCTCAAATGAAAAAGCGAATGATGTGCCCCAAGTGTCATTCAATAATGAATGTAATAGGTAGGCACTGGCTTAAACCATCCCCAAGCTAGCGCACGAATAAAGTAACAAAAAAGCCATTTAAATAGGAGAACCACTACACGATGACGCAGTGATTTTTAATCACCTACTGGGTGAGGACTCTGTTCGCCCAACAAAAATAGTGCCGACAAAAACCGGCACTATTACAAACACCTCCTATCGACTTATTTACTAATAAAGAGCTCGACCACGGGCTTGTTCAACAATGAGATATGTCGCGGCAAGCGCGACATATCCTTATTTGTTATGCAGTATTTTAGACTTATTGAAGCTTAATGACTTCACCACCTTCAAACACAATAGCTGTAATACTAGTTTTAATTGAGCCAGTACCATTTGTCACCGTGCTCAGGAGCTTGTCATAATTCTCCCCATCAATAAACTGATTATCTTTAAAGACATAGAATAAATTGGCCGTAGTTTTTTTCTTAGATTTGATTTTTTCTTCACTGTCACCATTTATCTCTAATACCATCTCTCCAAATGGATCTAAAAATTTAGTAGTAAATTTAAGAGCAATAATATTTTTATCTGACTTATTTGTGAAGATAGGCATAAAACGAATGGTTTTTTGAGAATACTTATCAACATTATGCTCGAAAAGATGAGAGGATACTTCGACCATGCTATCACTTGAATTAGTCTTTACACCTTGAATCTGATAAGTGCCATCCTTATTTAAAACTATTGTCTGTTCTGGTCAAGTAAAACCGGACACCTATTTTTTATAAATTCCCTGCTAACGCGCTTCACTTGTTGACTGCAGAATGGAAGTGTCGAACCTGCTCTATTCGAGCAGAACCGACTCTTCCATTTTGCAGCACATACTTGGATTCTTCGTATTTTATTGGCGATAAATCTTCATTCGCCGAATGAAAACGATGTACATTGTAGTAGCGCATATATTTGCCCACGTCAGTCTTCATGTGCGCTCTTGTCGGCTGCGCAATCTTAAATATCCAATCGTGTTTAAGGCTTCCGAAGAAGCGTTCAACAACCGCATTATCCCAACAGGCACCAACGTCTCCCATACTCGCCCGCATATCGTAAGCCGCTAGAAGTTTTCGATAGCGCTTACTGGTATATTGTGAGCCTCTATCGCTATGAAAAACTAAGCCTTTAGGCGGCTGTCTTAGGTTGTAGGCCTTTATCAGGGCCTTGCTCACTAAATTAGTTGTCATGCGCTTATCAATGTACCAACCAACAATTCGACGCGAGTACAAATCCATAATAATCGCCAAATACATCCAACCTTCGCCGGTCTTCAGGTAAGTGACATCGCCCGCCCAAATTTGATCCGGCCCCACTGGGTTAAAATTCTGATTCAGCAAGTTGTCGGCTACGGCATCCGAGGTTTTGCGTTTGGTTGTCACTTTATAGGCGGTTCGCTGAGTGACCCTTAAGCCAAGCTTGCGCATCAAGTTACGAACCCGATAACGACCAATCTGAAAGCCTTCTTCGCGTAATTTCTTCATCATCTCGCGACTACCCAGGCTATTGCGACTCTGCTCGAAAAGCCACTTCATCCTACGGTGTAGGTGCAAGGTATCGCTTGTTATCACTGTGCCTGGGCGCTTAAGCCAATCGTAATAGGACGTTTTCCCAACGCCCATCACGCGACACAACATAACTACAGGAAAGCGAGGTGATTCAGTCTGAATGAAATCGTACTTTACTTCATTTCTTTCGCAAAGAAGGCACTGGCCTTTTTTAAAATCTCTTTCTCCATGCGCAGCTCTTTGTTTTCCTTGCGCAAGCGCTTAAGCTCGACTCTCTCATCCTCGGCCAGCACTTCACCTGCCTCACTAGACTCCACCTTTTCTTTCCATTTGTAGAGCATGTTGGTTGCGATACCCAACGATTTAGCGGCCTCAGGAACGGAATAGCCTTGTTCTCGAACAAGCGCAACGGCCTCCTCCTTAAACTCTTTCGGGTACTGCTTGTAAGTACGCTTCTGACTCATAATGACACCTTAATTGTTGACTAATATTGTCTCTCATTAAAGTGTCCGGTGCTATTAGACCACTACACACCTCCCATCAGTTGTTGTAACAGTCTCTGCATATGCGACCGATATAAAAAGGGCTAACAACATAGTAAATACTGCTCGTTTCATTTATTTTTCTCCGTAAGTGGGTGGACTCTAGTTGCATAACGCCTTTAGCATGTGCGCCCGCCTTTTGGGCGTCGCATGGCTAAACTTGTTAAGGGCAGCACTGTATTAGCTAATTGTGCTGGACTTAGCCCGGCACAAACAAATGCGAAGCACTGCCCTTGATTATTAGTTGACGACAAAACGGAACACAGGGAACGGATGGATTGAGATGGATACAACAGCTAAACCCTCCATTGGTGCCACGTTGACGCGGTCTTTATTACAAGCCACTTTACCGGTTAAACACACGGACTGAAAGAGGCGGACGATCACTGCTAACTCGTTGGTGGAAAACCCTAAAACCACGAACAGCCTTTAACGCCCAGCTAAGCCGCCGGAACGGAGTTGATTGTTTTGTGCCAGCGTAGCTGGAAAGC
The DNA here is from genome assembly GCF_014217335.1 of Teredinibacter purpureus. NCBI lineage: Bacteria > Pseudomonadati > Pseudomonadota > Gammaproteobacteria > Cellvibrionales > Cellvibrionaceae > Teredinibacter > Teredinibacter purpureus. The sequence continues at coordinate 3,553,140 of NZ_CP060092.1, forward strand.
ACAAAACGAGAAACGCAGTGGAGGTCTGCTTGAGCTGTTTGTTATGTTTTTTGATGGCGAACAACTTGATAGTACTCCATTACAGAAGGATTGATTTGAACTTTTATTTTACTAGGAAATTCTTCAAGCTTATTGAGCCCTGACTCTATGAGAACTTTATCTTTAAATTCAAGAAGAATTGGATGCTCAAACTCTGGTATATCTAAGGTACCAATTACCCAATAAAAAGAGTGTTCATCATCGCCAGACGAATCAATTAGCGAGAACTCTCCGCTAACCTCTTTGGGCCAGCCTGGTTCTACGTCTAAAAACTCTTCGGCATCATTTTTTTCAGGAATGAAGTTTGGATCTGGGTCTACGAGCTCAACTCCCGTTAATTTTTCAAATATCCATTTATAGATGCTCATAGCTCACCTTAAAACATAACGCCGCGCTATACCGCAGCTTTGTAGTTGGTTGATTTATGGCAGTCTTTTTTGCCATAAATTCAAGCGACGGAAAAGCTGTCAGTATGAGCGCCTTGTTAGTTTGTGCACTGGGAATTTTCGCAGTTGTACACATGCGTTACTTTAGGATAATCGAGATGACATCCAATTAGCTGAAAGTGCACTTTCTGGGATGAGGCCTTAGCTGCAAGTAACATTGAATACATCTCTGGTGTTCCGACACCATTGAAATCCAAAATATACCATTCAGACTTTGAACAACCTTCTGCGCTAGATATATTCTGAGTTTTAACTCTCGCGAAATCTCTACCAACTGTCATATTGGTGATAACGCTCGGTGCAGTATAACTCGCCGCTTGCGCAGTACTTGCTAAACTCAGCAACAACGCTGAAATTATTTTCCTTTTCATAAATACCTCTTAAAAAACTAACGCCTCAAACACCGGCGTGGCAAAGCTGTCACCTTTTGTGCGTGTTTTTGCACAAAAGGTGACAGCTTTGCCACGTCCGCGTGCTTTGACTTGTTATGACTTTTATACCATAATTAGGTATATATTGGTATTACGGAGGTGAATCATGGCTAAAAACACAAGTATGACGTTAGGCGAACACTTTGACGGCTTTATTTCTCATCAAATTCAAAGTGGCCGCTATGGCTCTGCAAGCGAGGTTATACGTGCAGGTTTGAGGGTGCTTGAAGATAAGGAGAGTAAACTTGATGTATTGCGCCAAATGCTGGCTGACGGAGAAGAAAGCGGTACAGCTGACTATAGCTATGACAGCCTCATGAGTGAACTTGATGCTGAAAGTCATATATGAGCGCATTTACTTTAACACGACGTGCTAAAACTGATTTGAAATCTATAGCTAAATTTACTGAAAAGCGCTGGGGACGAGAGCAACGCTACATTTACATTAAGCAATTTGATGATACATTTCATGTGCTTTCTAATACCCCCGAAATAGGCAATAACTGTAACCATATAAAAGAAAATTACCAAAGATTTCCTCAGGGTAGTCATATAATTTTTTATCGCATAGCGACCCAAGGCAGCATTCAAATTATTCGTATTCTCCACAAAAATATGGACGTACTCTCAAAATTTGGCGGCTCATAACGCCAGTAGCAATTGCCGGAGTAAGTTGGCTTGTGTTTTTGCGTCTTATTGCAAAAACCAAGACAGCTTACGGAGGTCAATTGGCTACTTTTGTTATGACTATTTTTCATTGCTAGCAGTAAACTCATAAGATTTACACCGACCCTCACCATACAAGAACGAAACACTGTAGCTAAAACCAGGTTTATTGCTTACATACCCAAGGAATTCAGGTACACCTGATTCATTTATTGATGAATGAATAGATTTACCAACCAACTTTCCATTTAGGCTTATTGAATAGATTCCTAGCTCAAAGGGTTCACCCTTATACTTTAATGGGGCTGTAATACTAATTTCGGTGACCGATTCGTAAAACTCAGACTCTTTCTCAACGAAGTTAAAGCCATTGGGTTCGGAAACATTAAGCTGAACAGGCCCAACAATACACGCGAATGTATTAATGGATAAAAAAACAAAGAAAAGGAAAATATACTTCATAGTTGCCTTAAGTCATAACGCCAAGCTAATAGGCATTTTTTACGTAGCGTTTTTGCGGTAAAGTGGCGTAGCCACCGCAAAAAAAGCGGAGTAAAAAATGTCCTATTGAGCGCCTTGTTAGCTGCCATTTGCGCACTCACCGAGAAGTTCGACTGTGCTACTGTTTATGTATTCTGTTTTGACACAAAGTAATTTCCAGATATCCATGTCTTTTTCAGCTTTAATATAAATTTTTGCTTCGCCTCTAGCCCCATCAACTCCAAATGACATATTTGCGCTTCCTTGATGCCCAGAAGTAGACAGGTTTCCGGTTATAAAACCTGCGTCATAAGGAACTCCGATCTCTTCTTTAAATTTTGGCGAGCCTTCGAGCAGCGCCATTGACATAATGTAAGGTTCAGAATTCCTGAACAAATGACCAACCATGAAAAATAATGGTAGTGCGAGAAGAAAGCAGAGCCCTATATACGCAAATGACGCTCGCGACCAGTTTCGTTGTACTTTTACAAAATGATCTTCATCTCTCCATGTCCCGTTTTTCCATGCATATTCGCTACCGTGAGCACCAAGCTTGAAAATATAGTAGAACCCATATACCGGAATAAATATTTTAAACGCAGAATAGGTGTTATTTCCTACACCCCAAATCCAGTTTAAAAAGAACGCACCCCAATTCCATTTTTTTAAGTGTTCAGGTATCTCTTTATCCATAGAAAATCTCTAGTTTCACGAAAACAGCTAACGCCGCTATAAATTGCGGCTTTGGAGTTGATTGTTTTGTGGTAGCGTAGCGTTAAGCCACAAAACAAGCGACGGAAAAGCCGTCAATTTGATAGCTTTGTTATACGCCGGCAAATACTTCTTGAAGAATTTCATTTACTTCGTCCTGCTCAAATGTTTCGGGATCAAAATACTCTCCAGCCCACTCTTTTAATTCTTCATGTTCAGGGTGGCTCTTATCAACCCACTTTTCTAGAAAATCAGCATAACCCCATACCCCTCCGACATCCTCTGGAGGACAGCCTCGCTTTCCTTTCACGCAAAATGGTAAAAATAGTGCTTTATCGAAAGGAAGGACTTTTTCCAGCTTTATTTGGTGTTCCCATCCATCACCGAAGTCATATTCATATAGGATAGAATCGCCTTCATTTCTCAGTAAGTCTTTAACCTTATAATTTAATTCATCTTGTAGATCATCATCCCAATCCATGCCAAACTCAGGATCTACAATTCCATATCTCGATTTTCCGCAAATAAACTGATGCAAGTGCGAATTCGTCCACCCCATAACAATTTGAATTGTATGGTGAAACTCCTCCAAAGTAGAAGTGTTTAAAACCAAGAAATGCCTCCATACTGGAGGACGAGTTCCTTTTAGTTGGACCTTCAGCTGATAGATTTCTCTTAATTTACTAACCATTTATATTTAGTACTCAATTTAAACGTATAACGCCTGTATAAGCGGCAGGCAAAGCGCAGCTTTGACTGTCCAGTGAAGCACCGTAGGTGCGAAACGCGCTTTATACAATTGTTATGATTTGAACCTGCCTGTGTCAAATAACCCGATTGCCCTGCGCTAGACAATTATAAACTACGTTTTGAGGGTTTCCACCGATTAACGATAACGGTGCGATAATCGGCGCCAAATTAAAGCACCAGAGTAAGCATTGTTATACATAAAAAATTCAGGCGGAACAATCGAGATGAATACAAACCGATTGATAAACCGTTATTGATAAGCCGTAGCTTTACCAATTGACCCTACTTACGGACAAGAGAGACTGTAGGTAGGGTACTGAATATAACTTACCAGTATTAACGACTTAGCCCAACGTTGAATTAGCATTTAAGCTGATTGCTCTAGAACAAAAAAGTGTAACCTGACTTTAAAACTAAAAATGGAAAAAATCATAACGCCGAGCTCACCGGCGCATATTGCGGAGAGCGTTTTTATGTAAAATGGAGCACCGCGACATACATAAAAACGAGCGTAGCAATATGCGTCCGAGTGCAGCGATTTGTTATGAGCTGGGTGGCACTTACTTTCTACAGCGCTCTTTGTGGAGCGAACGCGGAACTTTAGCCTATTAAAAACCCAACCAGTTTAATCCACTATTCTAACAATTCGCACCTTCTTGATGGAGCCTTGAAGATGCGAACTACCTGTTTCATTTCGCAGTGGGTTTTTAAACGGTAAACCAAAGAACGAACAGGTTTGCGCTCACCTTATTCCAATGCTTTCTATTGTAACCACTTCACTACATTCTTGTGCCGAGTGAAACTATTTGCTCTTTCTCGACGTTTGCACTTACTAAACTGCTAGTTCTCAAATTGGACAGTATTCTGGAACGATTTACAAATTATTTAAACCCGCCATAACGCCGCTAGCAGCGGCCGTAGTGAAGGTGATTGTTTTTGTGTTAGCGTAGCGTCCAACACAAAAACAATCGCCGGAACGGAGGTCCAGCCCCAGAGGGGCGGAGCTGGCTAGCCTTGTTATACGTAAGGTACTAATGCTGAGCATATTGAAGAACCCAAAATGTTCCACCTACAAGTATTAACTGTAGAATCAGGGGAAACAAAATTAGCAGCCATTTTTGCATATTTTTAAGTGCACTAAATTTTATTGCAATTATTACCAAAGCGGGAATAACAGCCCACAAAATGGGCAACACCACCAATGAAACGAAATAGCCTACGTAATTGGCAACAGTGTCACCCGTATGTATGTAGTGATAATAAGTCAGAGCAGCTGAAAAGATGCTAAGGAAAATTACCAGCACTGAAACTAAATATTTATTCATACTTCGATAAAAACGTATAACGCCTTAAGCACCTGCACGAATTGTGGGGTGCCTTTTGGTGTATTGTGAGCGACGCGAACACCAAAAGGCGCGCCGCAATTCGTGTCAGGTGACTTTATTTGTTAGTGCTTTGCTGCAATTTTTTCCAAAAACGGAGATATAAATTTTTTATCCCATGTTGGGTCCAGCTCTCTGGCTTTCAGAAAGTATTCTTTTGCGCTATGAAAGTTGTTCTGTTCATATAATGCTCGCCCAATATTGTAGTTAGCTATAGCGGAATTTGGGCGTTTTGCTAACTCTGCTTCACAATACCTGACCAGTTCATCGTACTCACCATCTTCTAGTAGCTGGCTGCAAACCACCCCGAATTTTTCGCCCCTCGTTTGATCCTGAAAACGCACACCCATGAATTTAGACGCGACTACAGCTATCATAGGTATCCCTGTCGAGAACAATATACCTATGAGCAAGTATTTAATTGTTACTAATTCATTCAATATTTCTTGCTGCATTGCTCCCCCTGAGCACTAACGCCACAATAACCGAGCGGAGCTAAGCGTGGTATTGTGAGCAAAGCGAACCACGCTTAGCGGAGTCCGGTTGATTGTTTTGTTAAATGCGCCTAACACGGTACTACCGAGAACGCTGAACCCAAGGCATTGGCTATTCCGTTTATTACCTCGGTTGTAACTCGCGCTTTATTTAGTGCGATATCTATTAGTACACCAAATATAACCGAGACATACGCCAAATAGCCAAACCCCATATAATCGTTGTACAAAATGGTATAGAACCAATCTTGGCCATATATGTAAATTGCCGAGGATATTATTGTAGCCAAAACCAGAAGTAATCCAGGTAAAAACAAATGTGCCATAGCTCGTGGCTTTGCGAAGGACACCACTAGGAGAATAAGGAACATCGTAAGATTTGACCCAAGAAATATCCGTAGATCAAATTTCAGGTTACTAACTATTTCGATGTATTTTCCTTTGATTAGATCACCCAAGGTATCTTGAGCAACTTTTATGCTCTTGAGGCGATCCAAGTATCCCGATGTAATTGACTGAGCCAATGCTTTTTTCCTTTCACAATCATAGCCACACATAGAGGCGATGACACTTGCAATCTTCTCTGGCAGGTTGTTATCTAAATCCTCTTGTATTTTTTCAGATTCCAATCCAAGGCTTTCTGCGACATTTAGAGCTTTACTCGCAACGCTAGAATCTACTATAGATTGCTGCTTTTCTCTGACTTCCTTTTCTATTTGGTATTTCACGAATCCTTTCGCTGACTCTTCAATAACCCCCGGCGATACAAAGGTTACAGAGAACAGAATTCCGAAAATTAATATTCCGAATAATCCGATTGATCTTAGTGTAATACTCATAGCTTCCTTAGCATTTAACGCAAAGCTAAATTGCATTTTGGGCGTAGTGGAGTTTTGTGCAAAAATGGCCTCTGGCCATGCACAAAACGGAACGAAGGCCAAAATGTCAATTTGAGCGTTTTGTTAGCACTTACCAAGACCAAACCGCACCGTAATCAATTGAATCTACGGCTGCCGTACATAATATATTTTTATAGTTCCAAGCAACCATAACAGTATCAGGATTGGGAAGTTCTTCTTTATTTAGAAACTTGGTATGGATATACGGTTCACCAATTTTAGTTTTTATAATGGGCACCCAAGAATATACCACTTCCTTTGCTTCACTATACTCGGCGAATTCCTTATAAGAAAAATTAATTAATTCTGTAGCTCTACACTGATAGGAAATTTGAACCCTATACCCCTTATGCTCGCCACTAACAGAATAAAAAACGACCTCGTCGTCCAGCTCTACTTGTCCTTTTTCAGCTCCGACAATTAACGATTCAATGGCCTTCGCCTCAGAACAACTATCGCCAGGAATTAACTCTAAAAAGGGATTCGCTAGTATATTTAGAGGAAATAGTATGATTAAAGCAATTAGTTTATTCATAATTGTGTTTTTATTCGTTGTGCTAACGCCTTAATAATGGGCCGCGTTGCTGCGAAGCAGCGCTTTTAGCGGTCCAGCCAGCTTGCTGGCGAACATTGATTAACTTGTTATAAGGCATTAGTCACTGTACCAAAACCTTACGAATCTCTGTTCACTTTTACTCCAAAAGAAGAGTGAGCCCGCGCTTTCAAACCTGAAGTAGTCTAGTGCTGGATTAGCGAAGTCTTCTTCAGTAGGAACTATATCAGTTGGTGTAGGCCAAGCTTTGCCAACATACCGACGAAATGTACTGGGAGGTAACGTACCAACCCCCATATTGGGTGAAGAATATACATAGTTCTTATCTGGATATGATTTGTCCCAGTTACTTTCTTCCAAAATATGCCACTCATAACCTTTGGTGCCAGACAGATATAGAAAAAGGCCATCGCCATTGAACTTGTTACTTATAAGTATGTAGGCGCTATCGATTTTTCCATCGCCGTTAAAGTCGCCTTCGGCTTTGGTGAATCTGTTTTCTGAAATGTATGAGTTATGTTGATTGTCTCTTTCTTCTCCTGAAAGCTCTTTCGCGGTAGGCAGCCTCCAACCCTCTGGCAGCTCAAGCGCGAAAGCTTCAAGTGATAGCAATATAAATAACAATATTGGAATTCTTCTCATACTTGAGATGCCTTATAACGCCGCCATAATTTGCCGCCTGAAGCGCAGCGTAAGGCGGTCAAATTGATGGCTTTGTTATGAGCCGCTGTATAATGGATATTTCCGCCATAATCATTTCTGATTGAGATCAAGTTCTTTTTGTTTCTTTTTAGTTAACCCCAAAGATACTATACGGTGAGATTCATTAATATAGTACTCTAGATTTTCATCATGTTCTTTAGGTGCATCGTATTGCTGAATCCATTTCATGCCGCGAGATGCCATGTAAGGAGCTGGTCTAAACCCCGGCTGATCACTTAAAACCTCAAAATTATTCTCTGATGTCTTAAATGTAAATGCAGGGTTATTAGATTTTTCCCAGCCCCCAATAGCAAATACTTTCCCCCCTACCTTCCAAACATGAGAATTCCCCCATTGCACAACATAAGATGTTGCAGATAGAGAGCCACAAAATTTATTAAAGTCTTCGTAAGTCACGCAAGCATCCTTTTGCCTCATAACGCAGAGTGCAGCTGCATTTTGGTTGGCGTGTAGTTTTGTGTAGCATGGCGAAGCCATACACAAAAAGAAGCGCCGACCAAAATGTCAGCTGGCACGTATTGTTAGAGGCTTTACCTGCGTACATATTTCGTAGTATCTCCATTTGAGTTCGTTGTGATCTTTCCATAGATCCCCTCAGCATTATCTAGGTAATCTATTTGAAAAAACACAGCACCATTTAACCTTTTGGTAAGCATTAAGAGATCACCTGAATCACAAACAAGCTGCATGTAATAAGCTTCACCTTTTGACTCTTTGCGCTCGGCTTCAGCTTTAGTAATGGGGCTGGATACCGTCTCAGGGAAAACCTTTAAGTTCGCCCATGTGTAATATGTTTCGGTTGCATTATCACAGCTAAAGCTATAACCAGAAAAAAGCATGCTAAAAATCAAGAAAAATCGAATAACTATGCCTGCCCTCTAACGCCTCAAACACCGGCTTGGTGAAGTTGGCGACTTTTTTGGAACAAAAAAGGTGACAGCTTTGCCAAGTCCGCGTGCTTTGACTTGTTACATGCTGGTCAGGCACTCATTCAGAATATTGTTTAGTAGAACTTTATCTTGCTCTCCAACCTTAACCAACATACTGTTTATTTTTTCTGCCAATGCACCCTTTAGCCATACGGGAACACCTTGCAAATCTTGCATGTATTGGAGCGCACAGTATGACCCCATATAGCCTCGGCACTTTACTACTTGAAAAGCTACCAAGGACTTACTTTTCCCATAATGATGCTCAACAAATGAATGCGCTAACATTACGCGCCAGTCATCAGGCTTTTCCTTCTTCGTACTCTCAATGAACGCATCCCACTGCTTATCACTAAACTCTCTGGAAATGTTGGCTATTTCATCACATGGCCCCAAATACCAAAGATCCCATTCTTGATCGTGGTATTCATCCAATATCTTTTCTATGCGCTTTAGGTCACTCATCGTTTTGACATGTAACGCCTATAGCACCTGCACAAATTGTGACGTGCCTTTTTGGTAAAATGTGAGCAACGCGAACACCAAAAAGGCGCGTTGCAATTTGTGTCAGGTGGCTATACTTGTTAAGGCTTTGACTCCACAAGTAGAACAAAAGCGCCCTCCCATAATCCATAAGTGACACCATTGTTTTGAATGAGATGGGAATAAATGTACCCCACCTTCATTGGGCAACCAATGGTGACGACTGATACAGACCCTATGCCAAAACCCAACTGCTCGAACGTAGCTCTATAGCTGAATTCGAAATCCTCTCTATTAACGGAACTCTCGCTAAAAACTGGTTCAGTACACAATGAATTTCGTAGCGTAACGTTAGAGCTAGATACGATACCAGATGTACCGATAAGGGGCGTAATATTTTCCATTCCCACGGCACTAATTCCTGGAAATTTCGCACTAGAAACCATCCAGCTACCCTCATACCACTTCCCAGCGTGGGCATATACCGAAAATACCAGAATGAAAAGAAGTAGATATTTCATAGTGAGCCTTAACGCCTTGCTCTGCTGCATTTTTGGAGTGGATGATTTTGTGCTATTAAGCACAAAAGAAGTAACGGAAAAAATGTCAGCAGGAGCAACTTGTTAGAGTTTTTGTACATTTTTAGAACTTAATATGGTTTTTGTATAATGATGGCCCGTATGGCCATGAAAAGCATTACCGTTTACCCGATATTTGCCACCCACCTCAACTTCAACTCCTTCTGGAACCACAAGTTGAACCTTTCCAATTTTTACTTCTTCATCTGAAAGTTCACCATCCGGTGAAAAACATTCGGGTTCTACTAGCTCCAAGGCACTATAGTGCGCGATCATTTCTTGAGTTTTATATACAGCAGGTACTACTGTACCGATAGTCTCCACCTCACTTCCATCGGTTGGAAAACAGGCTAAAACCAAGCTTGGAAATATTAAAATTATTAACGCGATAAATTTCATAATGAAACTCTAACGCCAAGCTCACCTGCAATTTTTGCTGTGAGCGTTTGTGTAAAATGGAGCTGCGCGACATACACAAACGAGCGCAGCAAAAATTGTCAGGTGGAGCGCCTTGTTATGCGAGGCGGCACAAACCAGTAACACACACGTTGGGCCAGCTAGCCTGGCCCTTTAGCCTAAACGAAGCGATTAGACGTAAAACACTAAAACCAGATACTACCAAAAACCCAAAATAATACTACAAGAAGGTTTGGATAAAGCTTGATTTGGTAATACCTAAAAAGAAACCACTGAGAACAACGACGGGAGACATAGTGCGGACACGACCGACTAGAAATTGAATGCCACTCCCTGACTGCATCACTGCGATTTATCCTATTACACCACTGCTGGAGCGGCACAAACTACAAAGACAACTGACAACAACCTAAAACCGACAAAGCGCTTTTTTTAATACCACGCATAACGTTAAGTTCAGCGGCAGCTTTTAAGTTGCGGCTTTGTGGAATACTTTTGCGCAGCAAAACCACAAAGACGCGACTTAAAAGCTGTCCAGTGGAGCGAAGCGGAACGATGCTGCAACGCCTTGTTATGTGTGTACTCGCTCAGTGATATACGCCTGAATTACGTTTTCAATATTCTTTTCAATTTGTTCTCTTGAAAGGCCAGAAGTAACTTGCCGCTCTATGCACAGTTCATATATTTTTACAGCACACTGCTCAAGTAAAGGCCATATTCTTTCAAGTTTCGCAGTTGCTTCAGCTAACAATTCAGGACTAACCCCAATAGCTCCATATTCACGCACAAAATGATGTGCTACCCAATTCCTAACCTTTAAAGCCTCCTGAAGTTCCGCAGTTAAGCTTTCCGATAGGTTTAACTCGATAGCAGCGTCTCGGATTAATTTTCCAAGAGTTTGAGTGTAACGAGTGTCCATGATTTCACGGATACTTAATTTTAATTTTTCTTTCTTTTGGTAAGCACTAACGGCGAAAAGAGAAACAAGCGTATGTTCAAGCGATTGAGCTTGAAATGATGACATACCTAAAGCTACAGCAAAATTTCTAAATGCTTCTTCGTTGTTCATTCTGGCTTCACATAACGCCGCTATGTGGGGCATTTATTGTGGAGTGGAGTTTTGGGGTAAAGTGGCGTAGCCACCCCAAAACGGAGCGTAGCAATAAATGTCCCTACGATAGCTTTGTTATGCGACTTTCTATATATACAAAACACCCCGTTCACCACACACAACAAAGCCATAAATTTAGTAAAAATAGCTTTGATTTAGACTTAAAACCCAAAGCCACTACCAACAACCATTGAGATTAACCTAGCTTTACATCTGAGCCAAGTACCCGTCGAAAATAGAGTTACAACTACGAATACAAGAAAAACCAAAAAACTATAAACGTGAAGACTAGAATACTGGTAGCGTTTTGACGCTGTTGTGCTGATTGCTAAAGTAAACGGAGGATGCACGTAAACTCTTCGAAACCAGATGAGACTTTTACAGTAAACAACACCAATGAATTCCAAGCCCTACTCTACCAGCCGTTAAGACGCATAACGCTGCAATAAAAGGCGAGCGTTAGCGAGTCCAGCCCACGTTTTTTGTGGGCGATTTTTAATTGCCTTGTTATAAGCTACGCAGGCGCTCATTTGCTTCACTGTTTGTAGCCTCTAATTGTTGTTGAATATCCAGGCCCATACCTAAACAACGCTCAATTTCGCCGTTTATTGTTTTTAGTTCTGATACTAACCGTAATGTAGCCTCTGGTGAAGACTCGATATCTAAGCTTTTTAGCGAGTAAATAATACCGTCTGTATAAACTTTGTAAATACTACAATATGTGAAATCAATATCTCTTTCTTTCGATGAGATACCAAAATAATAGCCGACGCTCACGGCAAACACGGCGCTGATGATTATTGAAGGAATGATGAATTTCATATTGCCTTATAACGCTTGGGTAACCTGTGCCGCGTGTGGAGCACCTTTTTGGGGTAAGCTGCGCAGCAGCCCAAAAAGGAGCGAAGCATGCGGCATCAGGTTGACCCACTGGTTATATTTTTACAACCTTTCCAAAATATTGTTTCGCTAGGATTAACCTTACGATTTATGCAAAAGTACACTTTATCTATTGCCACGCAGACTGGCAGAGTTAAGATTGTTTCTATTTTTTGAATTGAACCCAAGTAATTATGCCTATATGGAAATTCGTCATTACTTCCCATTGCATTTAATATTGGATACAGAGCATTCCAAATACCGAATATTTTAGGGTGGAAAGCAGTAATATAGTTCGATATATGATCCCTTTCTTGCAATAGATCAACTTCTGATTTTGTGTAGTAATGCTGAACTAACTGCTGCGACAGGCTAGCTCCTTGCTCGTCTTTCTTTTCAAGATATTGCTCCATTTTTTCGATGTAATATGCAATATCGTCTCTGTTAGCAGATATGTAAGATGTATCGTACTGGTACTTATTTATTTTACTCTGCCAGCCAGCTTGAACAAGAAGCACGACAAAAGCAAATAACGCGACTACTGGTGAATACACACCTGAGAAAAACGACCCAAATTCAGCCCATTTAGTATGTTCACTCCAAAGCCCAATACCGAATTGGTATCCATATAGAGCTACAGGCGATATGAACACGGTAATGAAGCAAAAAGTCAAAATATGTTTTCTTTTCAACTTCACCTTAACTCCTTATAGATATAACGCCGAGCTCACCGGCGCATATTGCGGAGAGCGTTTTTATGTAAAATGGAGCACCGCGACATACATAAAAACGCTCTCCGCAATATGCGTCCGAGTGCAGCGATTTGTTATGAGCTGGGTGGCACTTATTTCCTACAACGCTCTTTGTGGAGCGAACGCGGAACTTTAGCCAATTAAAAACCCCAACCAGTTTAAACTACTATTTTTGCAATTCGCACGTCCTTGATGGAGCCTTGAAGAAGCGAGCCACTCACTTTTGTTTCGCAGTGAAATCTTAAACGGTGAACCAAGGAACGAATGGTTTTGCTCTCACCTTATTCCAATGCTTTCTATTGTAACCACTTGGCTACTTTCTTGTGCCGAGTGAAACTATTTGTTCTTTCTCGACGATGGCACTTACTAAACTGCGAACTCTCAAATTTTGACGAACTCTAGAACGATATACAAATTATTTAAACCCGCCATAACGCCTGTAGCACCTGCACAAATTGTGGCGTGCCTTTTGGTGTACTGTGAGCAACGCGAACACCAAAAGGCGCGTTGCAATTTGTGTCAGGTGGCTACACTTGTTAGGTGCCGGTAGTAACTCTAACTTGCACACCCTTTTTATATTTTTTCCTTTCAATAACTTTACTTTCTGAAACCCTGTAATTCACCCAAAATTCTTTGGGGTCTCCGGGGTATCCACATGGAAAAACAAATAACTCAGTGACTTCTTGTGCAGCGCCTATTTCAATTCGGTGAGCCACATCACCAGGAAAATCATTTTCGCCTGAATCTATTTCCATTCCATGCCAGTCGATACTCGCAACAATATTTTTCTCTACCGCATCGGGATTAAAAAACTTAACAGCCAAACCGCACCTTGATGCATTAGCAGCATTGACAAAGGTAAGAGATAATATTATTGCGAAAATATACTTCACTTGAATTCACCTAACGTCGCCATTCAGCTGCGTAAATTGTGACGATTGATTTGTGCAAGAATACGCGCAGCGTATGCACAAAACAATCGTTGCAATTTACGTCAGGCGGAGGCGCGTAGCGCCGGAGCGGACTGCAATGCCTTGTTAGTTTTTTGAGCGAACAAAGGAAGATTCGTAATGTTTTTCCCAGATGTTCTGATTTAATAACTCATAGCCTCTTGCCGCCTCTGGGCATTTCTCAAGCGCTAGCTGAATTTCATTTTCAGTTAACGATGATAGCTCAACGTTTCCAGGCACTGCCAAATCCAAGCCAAATATATTCTCACCCATATCTGTAGTTAACTTGACGTGATCTAGAACAGTTATTTTTTTAGCAACAAGACTGAAAGGTATGTCAAATTGATCTTTCTCGTCAAGATAGTAGCCACTACCACCACCTGCGAAATTCCAGTACTTAATGGTAAATAGGCTATACGCTCCAGCAGGCAAAATACGACAAAAGTAATAGCCCTTTTCTTCCTTCTTGGAATCGATTATGTCATAGCTGGTATCAGCGCCAAACATGTTTCCCCTAACAGAACTAAATCTATCGCTATACTCTAATTCTCCAGTCGCAGTATAGTAAACCGACATTGAATTAAAAGGTTGGCCGCATTTGGTTCCAGAAGAATTTGCCTTACATTGAACAGAATATTTCCCCACTAAATATGATCGCTCAGACTCATCTAGGCTTTCAATTAACTTATTTCTCTGGTCTTCATAAGTAACGCAACCAGCCATAATCACGAATGACGAAATGGTTAGAAAATGCTTTATATATTTTATGACTAATTCCTCGGTATAAGATTAAAAACTAACAGTTTATTCAACGTCGTTAAGACGCATTTCCACAACATTTATACTTATATACCTAAATCTAGGCATATAGCAATAGTATTTATACAGCGTGGATATATGTCAGTACGACGTCAAAGTTCGTGAATTGAGGGCGCGTTTAAGCCTAATACCACTTTGTGCTCTAAACCAAGTTTACGCACCACCTTATGTGGTAAATACCACGCTTTTTGACTGCGATCCCATTGCCCGTTATGTTCTTTTATTAGGCGTCTTAGCTTTAGCTCGGTGAAACCTATTTTCAATGGTAGGTACAACCCTTTTCTCGCGTCACGATCCATTGGCCGCGTGTCTACAACAATTTCTACCGTAGTTAATATTCTTTTATTGGTATCATCTCTTCTGTAACGCACGTTTACGAGTTTATCAGCCCATTTTTCGTAGTACCGTATTGTGCCCGGCGTACCGGGCGCCATGGTTTTTATCACGTCCATTGTCCAGCTTCCTTGCTGTGTTTATAGTTATCTGTACCTTAACCAACTGGCTCCCGCATGGTGACGAATTCTTCAGCGGCCGTTGGGTGGATACCAATGGTGCTGTCAAAGTGTGCTTTTGTCGCTCCTGCTTTTATGGCAATGGCAAGACCTTGCATTATTTCGCCTGCGTCAGGGCCAACCATATGGGCGCCCAATATTTTGTCTGTATTTTTATCGACAATCAATTTCATTAGCGTACGCTCATCAAGGCCACTTAGCGTATGCTTCATGGCTTTAAATTCGCTCTTATAAATGTCGAGCGTATACCCTCTTTCAAGTGCTTCCTCTTCTGTCAGCCCTACGGTGCCAATATTGGGCTGACAAAATACTGCGGTGGCAATATTGTCGTAATCCATATTAATGGGCTGTCCGTCGAAAAGATGACGCGCTAACGCCATACCTTCGGACAAGGCCACAGGGGTAAGCTGTTTACGCCCAATAACATCCCCTAACGCGTAAACCCCTTCTACATTCGTTGTAAAATTGTTATCGACGATAATACTACCATCGGTTTTTTGCGCAACGCCTAAGGCTTCTAGACCAAGATTGCCTGTTTTGGGTGTTCGGCCAATAGCTGTCACAACGGCGTCGACAGTCACATTCCGATCTTCTTCGTTTTGCGCAGAGTTCTTTATGTTCACGGTGAGTGAACCATCATTATTTTTTTGCACACTAGAGATTTGTTGCTTAAACGATAATTTAATGCCTTTTTTTCGAATTTCTTCGGCCACAAAATGGCGAATACTGTTATCAAAGTTACGTAGAAAAAGTTCGCCACGGTAGACCAGTTCAGTATCGCAGCCTAAACTATTTAAGATACCCGCGAATTCAACAGCAATGTAGCCTCCACCTTCAACGATTACTTTTTGTGGTAATGTTTCTAGGTAAAAAAATTCGTTTGAATCGATAGTGTATTCAGCGCCTTGGTAAGTAGGCTTTCGGGGCCAGCTGCCGGTGGCAATTAGAATATGCTTAACTTTATAGTTTGTGCCATTGACGCTAACGCTGTTTTTACCCGCTAAGGTCGCTCTACCGTGCAATATCTCTACATTAGCGCCGGATAAGATATTGTTATAGACGCCATTTAAGCGTTTTATTTCTGTTGTTTTATTGTCACGCAGTGTTTGCCAGTTAAAGCTAAGCTCTCCATGCCCCCATCCAAAACCTTTTGATGCGTCAAAATCTTCGCGAAATTGCGATGCATAAACAAATAATTTTTTGGGGACACAGCCAACATTGACACAGGTTCCTCCCAGATACAGTTCTTCTGCTACGGCAACCCTTGCGCCCAACTGTGAGGCTATGCGACTTGCCCGCACGCCGCCTGAACCGGCTCCAATTACAAAAAAATCGTAATCGAATGCAGTATCATTAACATCGGTTATTAAGGATGAACTGGGAGTCTCTGACATATTGAATACCTCTAGCTGAATCGCAACGGAGAAGGTACTAGCATAAGGTGCAAGAGGTCTTATATCAAACGTCTATCTCTATTGAAGGATGACCTTGATCATTTTTTCGGCGGTCGGCTCCTGAGCGTAACTCGTAGAGTTTACGGGTTGTTTTGCAAGGCCTTTGCCTGCGGTCTAACTGTTGTCGGCGCTCTTTGCGTGGCCGCCTATTATTGGACGCCACGGTGTTTTTTTGATCTTGGTGAGGTTCTACGGAGGCCGCGCTACGCTCGCGCTTAGTGGCGGAGTTTATCGGCTGTGGTCTATTGGAGGGTGTGATTGCATCAACCATGCGTGTCGTTCTATAACGTTGGCGCCGAGCAATAGCGCAGCGCAACAATTAAGTTGGTAAAAAGCGCTGTTACTGTAGCGCCTAACTTAGTAGGTTTTTCGGCAATTATCAGGTTTTCTTTAGCGGCTAACGTCGCTAGCGCAATGTTGTTGTGCGCACGTTAATTTTACGGTGTAGCTATTTCATCGGTCTGTTTAAACCACGCTAATTTCGAATGAAGCTTAACCACATCACCAATTATAATTAAAGTAGGGGCATGAACCGTGCGGCCTTTAATTAGCCCGGGTAATTTTTCTAAAGTGGAGGCATGAACGACCTGAGTTGGTAGTGTGCCCCGCTCCACCAAGGCTGCACCTGTATCGGCATCTTTGCCGTATTCGATAAGCTTGGCGCAAATTTCCTCTAACCCTACCAGCCCCATATAGAAAACTAGGGTTTGTCGTGCATCCACGAATTCTTGCCAATTTAGGTTTGCCTGACCGTCTTTTAAATGGCCCGTTATAAAACGAACAGACTGTGAATAATCTCGATGTGTAAGCGGAATACCTGCGTAGGCAGCACAACCCGATGCCGCTGTTATGCCAGGCACAACTTGAAACGGGATGTTGTGCTCGGCCAACAAATCGATTTCTTCACCCCCACGACCAAAGATAAACGGGTCGCCGCCTTTTAATCGCAGTACTCGTTTGCCCTGCTGTGCGTAGGACAATAACGTTTGATTGATGGCCTCTTGCGGCATGGCATGTTCACTGCGTTTTTTGCCCACGTAGATGCGGTCCGCGTCGCGGCGAACCATTTCCAATATGGGTTCGGATACGAGTCGATCGTACAGAACGACTTCGGCTTGCTGCATTAAACGCAGCGCCTTAAACGTGAGTAGATCGGGGTCTCCGGGGCCAGCTCCAACAAGATAAACTTCCCCTCCTGTTTCGCAATCCTCCGCGGCTAGGCGTTGCACCATCGCACACTCCGCTTGCGCTTCGTTACCAGCCAATACTTGCTCGGCTATTTCGCCATTTAGAACACTCTCCCAAAAACGGCGACGAAGCTCTCCATCCGCAAAGGTTTGTTTCACTTTGTCGCGGAAACGGCTGGCTAGCTGGGCTAATTTGCCATACCGCCCAGGTATGGTGGCTTCTAGATGTGAGCGTATGCGACGCGCTAAAACAGGCGCTTCACCCCCACTCGAAATGCCAATAATAAGGGGGTTTCTATCCACAATAGCGGGGGTTATCACGCTGCATAACTGTGGGCAATCGACAACGTTCACGGGTAGGTTTAGTGCATGACAATCACTGGATACCTGCTGATTAAGCCGGTCATTATCGGTAGCGGATATCACCAGTACTGTGTTGTTCAAATACCCCTTTTCGTAACACTGCACATAACACTCACCACCACTTTGACTGACAAGTGTTTGTAGTTCGGGCTGTATATACGGAGCTACTACATAAATAGCCGCATTGGCTTTTGCCAATAACCGTGCTTTACGGGTAGCAATGGTGCCACCACCAACGATTAGGCAACGCTTGCCCCTTAAATCAAAAAATAGTGGAAGATAATCCATTGGGTTTACCTCAAACAGGGCGGGTTGTTCGATTATCGAAAATAGATACGCCCAATGCGATTACACATTGGGCGCTACAAAGACACACTATGTGACAGGGCTAACGCTTACGTATTTTGAATATGCGTTTGACCATTCATATAGGGACGTAACACTTCTGGTACTTCAACAGAGCCGTCGGCTTGCTGGTAGTTTTCAAGTATAGCGACCAGTGTGCGGCCTATAGCCAAACCCGAGCCGTTCAACGTATGAAGCAGTTCAGGTTTTCCTGTTTCGGCGTTGCGAAAACGCGCTTTCATACGGCGCGCTTGAAACTCACCGAAACTGCTACATGAGGAAATTTCGCGGTAGGTGTCTTGTGAGGGGAGCCACACTTCTAGGTCGTAGGTTTTAGAGGAAGAGAAACCTACATCGCCACCACATAACATAACTTTACGGTAAGGCAGCCCCAGCGCTTGTAAAATAGCTTCTGCATGCCCAGTTAACTCTTCCAATGCTTGATTAGAATCTTCTGGCTTTACAAATTGTACCAATTCTACTTTTTCGAATTGATGCTGACGTATCATTCCCCGCGTATCGCGACCATAACTGCCCGCTTCGGAGCGGAAGCACGGCGTGTGGCAGGCGTATTTAAGTGGCAATTTTTGTTCATCAATTATTTCGTTACGCATAACGTTGGTAACGGGGACTTCAGCCGTTGGAATTAAGTAGAAGTCTCGATCGTCTCGTAATTTGAACAAATCTTCTTCAAACTTGGGTAACTGACCTGTTCCGAAGAGTGAATCTTTGTTGACAATAAAGGGAACATAAATTTCGTCGTAACCGTGTTCGCCGGTATGCGTATTCAACATGTACTGAATAAGCGCACGGTGCATTCGCGCAATAGTGCCGGTCATAATAGCAAAGCGAGAACCGGTAATTTTGCCCGCGGTTTCAAAATCCAAACCGCCGAGATCACCGCCTACATCTACATGGTCTTTCACGTCGAAATCAAAGGTACGCGGTGTTCCCCACCGACTAATTTCTACGTTATCCTCTTCACTCTTTCCATGTGGAACATCCTCTGCGAGTATATTGGGAATACCGAATAGAATATCGTCCATTTCAGTTTGTACCTGCCCCAACTTTTGCTCTGCGGTGGTTAACGCGCCCTTTAAGTTTTCCACTTCTTTTAAGAGGGGTGCAATATCTTCTCCGGCGGCCTTCGCTTTACCAATACCTTTGGATTTAGTATTGCGCTCTTGTTGAAGCGCTTCGCATTCAACTTGAACAACTTTACGAGTCTCTTCTAACGATTGTATTTTTTCGACATCTAACGTGTAGTGGCGTTTTTTTAAGCCTTCAGCAATTTCAGCAAGTTGCGAGCGAATAAGTTTCGGATCTAACATGATTTTTCCAGTTACAGTATTTTATCGGTGATTGTTATTCCCAAGAAAACGGCGGTTACACTAAGTAACACACTGAGCCCCAAATAAAGGATGGCCGTTTGCCAATGCCCTGCCTGAAACAGGTGCAGGGTTTCAATTGAGAATGTCGAAAACGTTGTAAACGCGCCAAGAAAACCTATCATGATGGTGTGGCGCCATTCTTGTGGTATCAAGCCTTTTTCAACTATGACCACATAAAAAATGCCCATCATTAACGAACCTATGATGTTGACGGTTAGCGTCGCAATCGGAAACTTATAGTGGTGCGGCGCAAACATTACGGATACACCGTAACGCCCCATTGCGCCCATTGCGCCACCTATTGCCACTGATAACCAAAGCATAATAATCTCGAAATATAAATTATTGATTAACCGTCAACTATAAAAGCACTGCGATGCTATTTAGTAGTCGTTTTACTCGCCGTTTTAGCGTGTTTATTTAGACTGCGTAGCCGTTGTAATTTTTCGCCAATTTGAATTTCTAAACCACGATTTACCGGTGTATAAAATTGATGTGCGTCCATTTCGTCTGGGAAATAGTGTTCGCCAGCAGCAAAGGCTTCGGGCTCATCATGGGCGTACCGATATTCGCTACCATAGTCCAGTGTTTTCATGAGTGTGG
Organism: Teredinibacter purpureus; assembly: GCF_014217335.1. Lineage (NCBI taxonomy): Bacteria > Pseudomonadati > Pseudomonadota > Gammaproteobacteria > Cellvibrionales > Cellvibrionaceae > Teredinibacter > Teredinibacter purpureus. The sequence continues at coordinate 3,573,487 of NZ_CP060092.1, forward strand.
TTGGCGCGTTACGCAAATGCATCGGTACATCATAGCTCGGTAGGCTTTGTACCACTGCGCGTGCCGCTTTGTACGCATTATACACGGCGTTACTCTTTGCGGCAGAAGCCAAATACACAACCGATTGAGCAATGGCTAACTCTCCTTCAGGGCTACCCAGCCGCTCTTGTACATCCCACGCACTTAACGCTATTTGCAGGCCTCTTGGGTCTGCGTTGCCGATGTCTTCACTGGCCATTCTAACGACTCGGCGGGCAATATACAGCGGGTCACAGCCTCCGTCGAGCATTCGTACAAGCCAATAGAGGGCGGCGTCTGGGTCTGAACCGCGCACGGACTTATGTAGTGCTGATATTTGTTCATAAAATAGGTCGCCGCCTTTGTCAAACCGACGAACATCCCCTGTTAGCACTTGCTCAACGACTTGCAGCGGTACAGCCTTGCCCTCTTCCGTTAAGTCACTTGCAATTTCAAGTAAATTCAATACTTTTCGAGCATCGCCATCGGCAGCGGCTATGAGTAACGGCTGAACCCCTTCGGCGAGTGATAGCTTTTTGCGACCTAAGCCAACATCAATCGTTAACGCCCGCTGTACTAATTCACTTAGCTGCTCTTCGGTGAAACTTTGCAGTACATATACACGGCATCGTGACAATAAGGCGTTGTTAACTTCAAAGGAGGGGTTTTCTGTGGTGGCGCCCACAAAAATGAGAGTGCCGTCTTCTACGTAGGGTAAAAATGCATCTTGCTGGGATTTATTAAAGCGATGTACTTCATCGACAAATAATATTGTTTGCCGCTGGTAAGCTTGCCGCTGCTGTTGTGCTTCGATAACCGCAGCTCGAATATCTTTTACGCCTGCGAGTACGGCGGATATTGAGAGAAAATGCGCATTAATTTCATTGGCTAATAATTTTGCCAGTGAGGTTTTGCCGACTCCGGGCGGGCCCCACAAAATCATCGAGTGTATTTGCCCCTGCTCAAGCGCTAAACGGAGCGGTTTGCCCTCGCCCAGTAAATGTTCCTGCCCAAGATAGTCGACAAGTTTGCGCGGCCGCATGCGCGCGGCTAGCGGTTGGTGCGCAGAAAGGTCGGTTGGAGATTCGCTGAATAGATCTGTACTGGTCATAGCCGTTTCAACACAGGGTTACCGCTTCTTTGTTCGCTAATAAAGGCTAGAGGCCAGCAGGCTTCTAGCACGATAAGAGGTTATTCGTTGGTTATAATATCCACACCTTCTGGTGCGACAAAATCGAAAATGCTACTCGGCAGTTCGGTATTAAGCTGTTGATCTGAAAAGGTAACAGCCGTAACTTGCCCAAGCTTATCGACAAGTGACATAGACGCCAGCTGTTCATTTTCGTGTTTGCTATCGTACGTAAATTCAAACACAAGCTGTGTGAAGGTGCTCGCATTCAGGTCTAGCGTTTCAAGCGTATAGCGTGCTTTTTGTTCAATTTGCGTTACCGTCACCGCGAATGTCTCGCCCAAGCTGGAAAAATCGCCGCTTAATATTTGTGCTGGGCTGTTATCGAGACTCCGACGATCGGATACCGTTGCTTGCTCTAAGTCTGGATCATAAACCCAAAGAGAATGCTGGTTTGCCACTACCAGTTGCTCGTATGGTAGTGATACATGCCAGTAAAATAAGCCCGGATTTTTCACTTTTAACACGCCGGATGAGGGCTGAATTTCGCCTCCAGAGGGGTCCGTCAAGCTTTGCTCAAATGAGGCGGTAAAGGTTTGAATTGATTTTAACTTTGCGCTTAACTCATTCGCCGCTATAGCTTCTACCTTGTTGTCTTGCGCATACAACTTCATCGATAAAAGGGCCAAAAAGGTACACAAGTACAAGGCTGAACGTTTTAACATCATAAATAATTTAATCCCATTAAATAAACAAGGTGTTATCGCTTAGGTGGCGGTGGTGCGAGAACTTCACGCATACCGTTAGAACCCATTTCAGTGATTACGCCAGCCAGCTCCATATCTTCGATAAGTCGTGCGGCACGATTGTAACCAACACGTAATTTTCGCTGCACCGATGAGATGCTTGCCTTGCGAGATTCCGTTACAAATTCTAACGCTTGATCGTACAGAGGGTCTGATTCTGGCTTGTCCCCACCTTCCCCTTCCGTTGCAAACCCTGGAACAGGAATACTGGCCACGTCTTCACTTAATATATCATCTAGGTATTCGGGTGAACCTCGCTTCTTCCAGTCGGCCACTACTTTGTGGACTTCATGGTCATCCACAAATGCACCGTGTACCCGCACCGTTACGCCAGTACCTGGGGGAAGGTAGAGCATATCGCCATGACCCAATAGCTGCTCGGCTCCGCCTTGATCCAATATGGTTCTAGAATCGATTTTTGACGAAACTTGGAATGCCATGCGGGTGGGAACGTTCGCTTTAATCAACCCCGTTATCACATCCACGGAGGGCCTTTGGGTTGCTAAAATCATATGTATGCCCGCAGCACGGGCTTTTTGTGCAATTCTCGCAATCAGTTGTTCTACTTTTTTGCCGACGATCATCATCATATCGGCAAACTCATCAATGACGACGACAATACAAGGCATGGTTGTCAAGTTGGGGGCCGTCGCATTCTCAAGCACTATGACGCCTTCATCTTCCGCCGACCAAAATGGGTCGGGTATGGGTGTGCCCGCTTTATTCGCATCCCGAATTTTCTTATTGTAACCGGCTAGGTTTCTCACCCCCATGGCCGCCATTAGTTTATAACGGCGTTCCATTTCGCCGACACACCACCGCAAACCGGTGGCGGCATCTTTCATGTCGGTAATGACGGGCGTTAACAAATGAGGGATGCCATCATAGACGGATAGCTCTAGCATTTTGGGGTCGACGAGTATCAAGCGAACGTCTTCAGGTGGCGATTTGTAAAGCATACTCACCAACATGGAGTTTACGCCTACCGATTTACCCGAACCGGTGGTGCCCGCCACCAGTAGGTGGGGCATCTTGGCAAGATCGGCAATAATAGCTTCCCCTGAAATATCGTGCCCTAGCGCAAGTGTTAACGGCGATTTAGATTTTTCGTACGCAGCCGAGCTGATAACTTCACTTAAGCGAACCATTTCTCTGTATTCATTAGGGATTTCAATACCGACTACAGACTTGCCTTGAATAACTTCAACCACTCGCACACTAATAACCGCAAGCGACCGCGCAAGATCTTTCGCTAGGTTGGTAATTTTACTCACCTTCACCCCTGCGGCCGGCTGAATCTCAAAACGAGTCACTACGGGGCCAGGTAATACAGCGACAACTTCTGCCACTACATTAAAATCCTTTAACTTTAATTCAAGCAATCGCGACATCGCTTCTAGGGATTCTTCTGAATAACCTTTATCACTTTTAGCGTTTGCTGGGTCGAGCAAACTAACCGGCGGCAATTCTCCTACTGGAGGGGAGTCGTCAAACTTTAGGGTTTGCTGTTTTTCTTTTTGTGCTCTTACACTCACTTCTGGCGGGGATTTCTTAGGCGGCGTAATTTTTGGGGGCTTACGTTTCTTTTCTTGCGCGATATGAATTTTTGCCGCGTCCCTTCGTGCTTTAACGGCAAGCTTGGCTTGTTTACGCTCTTGCGCACCATTGCGCCAGTGCACAATACGGCCTTTTGCCCAACCAATTGCCTTAAATACCGACTGACCTACCGTATCCATTACCGCAAACCATGATATTTCGATAAATATTGTTAACCCGAACAATAAAATGGCAAGGAGCAACATGCTCCCTCCCATATACCCAAACGTATTATTGATCGCCATTGCGGTAGTGAGGCCTAAATAGCCTCCGGCAGAAAACGGTAACAGCTCGCTTTGCGTTCCGTATTGCATAACGGCGATGCCTGTCGCCGCAACCATAACTAGAATAAAGCCAATCAGTCGCAACAAAAATATGATGCCGTCGAAGTTGGCTCGACAGCGGTCGCGTAACTGAACGATCACTTGATAAGCCAGCAACATTGGGAATAAATACGCAATATTGCCAAAAAGGGAGAAAAATACATCCGCTAACCAAGCCCCAGTAGGGCCTCCAGCATTCTGTATCGCGTTGCCATCACCGGTTGTCGACCAGCCGGGGTCATTCGCTGAATAGCTGATTAACGCCAACGCTATAAACGCACATGTGAGCATTAGGCCTATAAGCATGCCTTCGCGCAGTATGCGTGCCACGGTGGTTGTTTTTTCGGCAACCTCATCCCCTTTTTTCACTTCTGCTTTGCTCAAAACTGGACTCTTATTGCGTTATAATTTAAAAGACTGCGGTATTGTACCCGCTTTATTAATCCCAATATATTGACCATCAATAATTGTATTGGTTTTCGCTATGGCAAATATAGAACGCCAAACCTAGCAGCCTTACGCCGGATACTCTAAGATTCGGCCCCAATAAGCAGTGGCCGTGTTAACTGAGCACGCTACGGACCAAGGGAATCAGCCCCCTCTCTACTTACACCCTACTTGATAAAGGAACAGCGAACTATGAGCGACGCGAAGCATTTCCCCTTGATTATTCTTGGCTCCGGCCCTGCGGGATACACCGCCGCCATTTATGCTGCACGCGCCAACTTGAAGCCGGTGGTTATCACTGGCATGCAGCAAGGTGGCCAGCTAACGACAACAACAGAAGTCGAAAACTGGCCCGGCGGTGTTCATGACCTACAGGGGCCGGATTTAATGGTTCAAATGCAACAGCATGCCGAACGCTTTGATACCGAGATCATTTTCGACCATATTCATGAATGTGACCTTAACAGTTCCCCTAAAAAGTTAGTGGGTAACGAAACTTACACCTGTGACGCTCTAATCATCTCCACGGGCGCATCAGCTCAATATTTAGGTCTTCCTTCAGAAGAAGCCTTTCAAGGAAAAGGCGTTAGCGCCTGTGCTACCTGTGACGGGTTCTTCTACCGCGACCAGAAAGTTGCGGTTATTGGCGGTGGCAACACGGCTGTTGAGGAAGCGCTTTATCTATCCAATATTGCAAGCGAAGTTATTCTTGTGCACCGTCGCGACTCTTTACGTTCAGAAAAGATACTGCAAGATCGCCTGCTCGAAAAAGCGAAGAACGGAAACGTTACTCTTATGTGGAACAACACTCTAGACGAGGTATTGGGTGATGACAGCGGTGTAAACGGCATGCGTTTAAAATCAACCGCTGATGGCAGCACCCAAGACATTGACGTGAGCGGTGTGTTTATTGCCATTGGACATAAACCTAACACGGATATTTTTGCTGGCCAACTCGACATGCATAATGGCTATATCAAAATTAAAAGTGGGCTGGAAGGTGAAGCAACCTCCACAAGCGTTCCCGGTGTATTCGCGGCGGGTGATGTTGCCGACCACATCTATAGGCAAGCAGTGACATCTGCTGGTGCTGGCTGTATGGCGGCGTTGGATGCAGAGAAGTATTTAGACAACCTATAATCTGTTAAGCACCTGCCGCCGCTAATGAGGGGAACCTGCAATGAGCCAACTACACTGGCTTGATACACATGAAATCTGGTTCCCCCCTACTGCTAGCGCATTAAAAGACCCCGACGGCCTCTTGGCCGTGGGGGGCGATTTAACTCCCCCACGCCTTATTCAAGCTTATTCTCGCGGCATTTTTCCTTGGTACAGTGAAGGTCAACCGCTACTGTGGTGGACACCAGACCCTCGCATGGTGCTGCTACCGGAAAACATTCACTTTGGCCGGTCTTTAAAAAAGCTACTGCGTAAACAGATGTTTCGGATCACTATCGATCAGGCCTTTGAAACCGTTATGCGCCAGTGCGGTACAATTGATCGCAAAGAACAAGATGGCTCGTGGATCACCGAGGAGATGATTGAGGCGTATGTAGAGCTCAACAAGATGGGGGTAGCGCATTCTGTTGAGGCTTGGCTAGGCGACGACCTTGTCGGCGGTTTGTACGGCGTAGCCCTTGGAAGCGCCTATTTCGGCGAATCTATGTACAGCCTTGTAAGCGGCGCGTCAAAAGCAGCTTTTTCAACGCTCGCTCAACAGCTAAAGCGCTGGCAGTTCGAACTGATTGACTGCCAAATAGAAAGCCCTTACTTGGCTTCTTTTGGCGCAACAGAAGTCTCTAGAGATCAGTTTGAAGAAACGCTCGCGCGGGCAATTGAGAAGCCACCCTTTGCTCCCAAAGGCATGAATTCAGCACTGAGGCGCATAAACGGTTCCCGTTCACCCTTTATTCTAGAGTGGCAGCAAGCCTGGGAAATGCCGGAAACGGGCTTTAACGGCATCGACGCCACCATTGATGGCGATACTATTTCAGGATGATCAGATTCCCATGAGCGAGCAGAACGATTTATCAACGTTAAAACTTTACGCTACGCGACCTCACCCGTGCAGCTACCTTCCCGGCGAAGATGCTACCACCGTGTTTATCGACCCTACGGCTTCGCTGGACGCAGCGCTCTATAGCGAACTATCTCGGTACGGTTTTCGTCGAAGTGGTGCAAACGTATACCGACCTCATTGCGAAAACTGTCAGGCTTGCGTGCCTATCCGCCTTATGGTCAATAATTTTAAACCTAATCGATCACAGAAAAGATGTTTGAAAAACAATCGTGATTTAACGATAACAGTTGTTCATACCATCGACACACCAGAACATTACGCTTTGTACGAAAAGTACATCAATAAGCGCCACTGTGATGGCGATATGTTTCCAGCTAGTCACGCGCAATATACAGATTTCTTAACCGCCGAGTGGGGCGTTACCGAATACCTTGAAATGCGCGACGCCAACAATAAACTAATTGCGCTAGCGGTGACCGATACGCTCGATCATGGATTATCAGCTGTCTACACCTTTTTTGACCCAGATGAAGCTCACCGCAGCTTAGGCAATTTTGCGGTACTTCATCAAATTCAATACGCGCAAAACAATAATCTCACATTTATTTATCTTGGTTATTGGATACGCAAATGTCAGAAAATGAATTACAAAATAAATTACCGGCCTTATCAGGTGTTAATTGATCAACACTGGGTAACCGTAACGGATTATCCACCCGAAATTGAGGCCAAAGGCCAGTTGTTATAATATAACAACGACTGCATAATGTACGTATTGGCTGTTTTCCCCTCGCCCCACCTTTCCAATAACGTCAAACAGGCCAGCTGGCTCCGTCCTGTTTTTCTGCCATAACCCCACTTTATTTCAGGTAACAATAAAATCCCGCTCTTTCTAGTCAATTAACTTGGATTTCACACTCATTTAGGGCAAAATGCCGCCTCTCTAAATCAACCTGAAATGACTGAGGTTTGTGCCGAATGGCAAAAGAAGACCATTTTGAACTGGAAGGCGAAGTTATCGATACTCTGCCGAATACCACCTTCCGCGTGAAACTGGAAAATGGGCACGTTGTAACGGCTCACATTTCTGGAAAGATGCGTAAAAATTACATCAGAATTCTGACTGGCGATAAAGTTAAGGTGGAAATGACACCTTACGACTTAAGTAAAGGCCGAATCACTTACCGCGCCCGTTAGTCTTTATTTGCTGTCAATAAAAAAGGCCTGCTTTATATGCAGGCCTTTTTTATTGTGTGTTGATTCCAACAGAAAGTGATTGCCGACTAAACGCAGGCCTCTGGAGAATCTTCCTTGGGTTTTTCGACCACAGGGATAACCCTTAGCACATCATCTTTCACATCGATGGTGACAACACCGCCCTTCTCCGCTAGCACACCAAACAACACCAGCTCTGCCAAAGGCTTTTTAACCTTTTCTTGAATAATACGCGACATTGGCCGAGCACCCATTTTTTCATCGTAACCATTCACTGCCAACCACTCTCGCGCTTCGGTGCTAATTTCCAGCGTGATTTTCTTGTCGTCGAGCTGGCCTTGTAGCTCCATCAGGAACTTATCAACAACGGTTTTAATAACATCCAACGACAGGCCACCAAACTGTACAATGCCGTCTAAACGGTTACGGAACTCTGGCGTGAACGTTTTCTTGATAGCCTCCATTCCATCGGTTGTGTGATCTTGCTTAGTGAAACCTATGGAGGAGCGCTCCATTGTCTCAGCCCCGGCATTAGTGGTCATAATAAGGACAACATTTCGAAAATCGGCAGTGCGACCGTTATTATCCGTTAAAGCGCCATGATCCATTACCTGAAGCAACAAGTTAAAAACATCGGGGTGCGCTTTCTCTATCTCATCCAACAACACCACGCTGTGAGGCTGCTTTGTTACCGCTTCAGTGAGTAGACCACCCTGGTCATAACCTACGTAGCCTGGAGGGGCGCCTATCAAGCGTGAAACCGTATGCCGCTCCATATACTCGGACATATCGAACCGCACGAGCTCAACGCCCATTGCCGTCGCAAGCTGCTTACAAAGCTCTGTTTTACCAACGCCAGTTGGGCCAGCAAACAAGAAAGAACCAATCGGTTTTTCATGGTTAGTTAAACCCGCACGCGACAATTTAATCGCAGAACCTATTGAGCCTATAGCCTCGTCTTGACCGAATACCGTCATTCGCAAGTTATCTTCTAATTTTGCTAGCAACTCTTTATCATTTGACGATACCGTTTTTGCCGGTACGCGGGCAATTTTTGCAATAATATTTTCAATATCCCGCACACCAATCACTTTTTTACGCTTTGATTCGGGCAGCAGCTGTTGGTAGGCTCCTGCCTCATCAATAACATCAATGGCCTTATCGGGCATAAAACGATCACCAATATACTTGCTTGCCAGCTCAGAAGCCGATTTTAGCGCGGTATCGGTGTACTTAAGATTATGGTGCTTTTCAAAACGAGATTTTAAACCTCGAAGAATTTTATACGTGTCTTCTACCGATGGCTCGTTCACATCAATCTTCTGGAATCGTCGCGAAAGAGCGCGATCCTTATCGAAGATGCCTCGGTATTCTTGATACGTTGTGGAACCAATGCAACGTAAATCACCGCTCGTTAACAAGGGTTTCAGAAGGTTTGATGCATCCATAACGCCGCCAGACGCTGCACCGGCACCAATGATGGTATGGATTTCATCGATAAACAATATTGCATGCTCTCGCTTCTTCAGCTCTGCGAGTAGGCCTTTAAAACGCTTTTCGAAATCTCCGCGATATTTAGTCCCGGCTAATAAGGAGCCTAAATCGAGAGAATAAACCGTACTACCTGCCAAGACCTCCGGTACCTCATCATCAATAATTTTTTTCGCCAAACCTTCAGCAATAGCCGTTTTACCGACGCCACTCTCCCCCACCAATAGAGGATTGTTTTTACGACGCCTAGCAAGAATTTGTACCACGCGCTCCACTTCTGAATCTCGCCCCACTAGAGGGTCTATACGCCCCTGCATAGCCTGTTCATTCAGATTAGTGGAATAGGCTTCCAGTGGGTTCTGCTGGCCGCCCTCACCTGCGGCGGCAACCTCTTCTTCTGGCGGCTCTTGGTTTGTATCACCATGAGCACCACTAGAACCTGAAACTTTCGAAATACCATGTGTAATAAAATTAACGACGTCTATGCGTGCAACGCTTTGCTGCTTCAAATAATAAACAGCTTGGCTTTCCTGCTCACTAAAAATGGCAACTAATACATTTGCACCAGTGACTTCGTTCTTACCTGATGACTGAACATGAAAGACCGCGCGCTGTAACACCCGCTGAAAACCAAGCGTTGGCTGCGTTTCCCGCTCTTCATCTTCTTCTGGAATAAGAGGCGTTGTAGAATCAACGAACTCTAAGAGGTCCCGCCGCAAAACGCTCAAATCAGCACCGCAGGCTCGTAAGACGCTAGCGGCAGACTCATTGTCCAGCAAGGCCAGCAAAAGGTGTTCGACGGTCATAAACTCATGACGTTTCGATCTAGCACCTTTAAACGCTGTATTTAATGTAGATTCTAGCTCTTTACTCAGCATTGTTTATCACACCTGAATTGGGTTCCACTGCACCACGATACCACGCCCTATGGCAACATGCGGAAACTACTTAAATTCCAATCTCATTCAGAATCACCATCATCACACGCTTCGATCTCACAAAGCAGCGGATGTTCATTTTGCCGTGCATATTGATTGACTTGTGCGGCTTTGGTTTCTGCAACATCACGTGAATAGACGCCACATAAACCTTTACCTTGGGTATGTACAGTTAACATTACGTGAGTCGCCTGCTCCCGGTTCATACCAAAAAAACTTTCCAACACCTCAACAACAAATTCCATCGGCGTATAATCATCGTTCATTAAAACGACCTTATACAGTGGTGGTTTTTTAAGCTTCGGCTTCTCAGCCTCGACAGCTAAACCGCCATCATCTATGACCGAATCGGAGTCGTCATCTTTATTTAAGGTTAGACGAAGAAATTCAAGATTACCCATGTATTACACCAACGACACAAAACGTTATAGAAGAAGATTCTAACTGAACCAAATGTACGCAAACAGCGGAGATTGAGCAAAAACTTGACAATGAAGTCGTTGTTGGTTACAAAGTATCCAATCCGTCAAGGAGACGGTTGCTGTAATAACAATAAATACCCAGAAGACACTATATGGGTGCAAAGCAACAATACTAAAGGGACCGAGCTATGCCTACCGGAACCGTCAAATGGTTTAACAACGCTAAAGGCTTCGGGTTTATTTTACCCGAAGGTGGAGGCGAAGATCTGTTTGCACATTATTCATCCATTGACATGGACGGATACCGCACACTTAAAGCGGGTCAGCCTGTCACCTTTGAAGTAGAGCAAGGTGACAAAGGTTTACACGCCAAACAAATCAAATTATCGGCAGGAGCCTCTACCTCCGTCACTGAGCCTGCACCACCACCAAAAGAAACTATGGTGGAGGAGTCTTAGCGCGAATACTGGTTAAATCCTAAGAAAAGGCCTTTATCTTTAGGTGATAAAGGCCTTTTTTGTGCTGCACTCTTGCGTACTACGTACGACGAATTACACGCCGTCAATAATCGAGTTTAGAGTGGTACTTGGACGCATGGCAACCCCTAGTGATGCTGGGCTTGGTTTGTAATAACCGTTTGTCTCAACAGCTACGCCTTGCACAGCGTTCAGCTCTTCAATAATAACCGCTTCTTTTTCAACCATTTCTTTTGCTACATCACTGAACCGTGTACTCATATCAGCATCAGTATTTTGCGCAGCGAGCGCCTCAGCCCAATACATGGCGAGATAGAAGTGACTGCCGCGATTATCGAGCTCTCCTACACGTCGTGAAGGCGACTTATTGTTATCCAAAAAGCGCGCGGTTGCTTGATCAAGGGTATCAGCCAACACCTGCGCCTTAGGATTCCCGTGCACAAGACTAAAGTGTTCAAATGACGCAGCTAGCGCTAAAAATTCACCCAGGCTATCCCAACGCAAATGATTCTCTTGCTCAAACTGCTGAACATGCTTTGGCGCGGAGCCTCCCGCACCGGTCTCAAACAAGCCGCCGCCATTCATCAACGGTACAACTGACAACATTTTTGCGCTAGTTCCCAACTCGAGTATGGGGAACAAATCCGTGAGGTAGTCGCGTAACACGTTACCAGTAACCGATATGGTGTCCTGGCCATCTTTGATGCGCGCCAATGACATCTTAGTCGCCTCTAAGGGGGGCAGAATCTGGATATCGAGCCCCGCTGTGTCATGTTCAGCCAAATACCTTTTAACCTTAGCGATTAATTGAGCATCGTGCGCTCGACTTTCATCCAACCAAAAAATCGCAGGCGTATTGCTCGCGCGCGCGCGGGTGACCGCTAGCTTGACCCAATCTTGAATAGGCGCGTCTTTCACCTGACACATACGGAAGATATCACCCTCACCAACGGTATGTTCCATTAGAACAGAGCCAGCAGCATCGATCACTTGAACCGTACCCGCTGAGGACATTTCAAACGTTTTATCGTGAGAACCGTATTCTTCTGCTTTTTGCGCCATTAAACCAACGTTAGGCACACTTCCCATTGTGGTGGGATCGAAAGCCCCATGCTCCTTACAGAAATCGATGGTGGCCTGATAAATACTGGCATAACAACGATCGGGCACAACGGCTTTAGTATCTTTTTGCTCGCCATCAGGGCCCCACATTTGCCCAGAGGCACGTATCATTGCGGGCATTGACGCATCAATAATGATATCGCTAGGGACATGTAAATTAGTAATACCTTTATCTGAGTTTACCATCGCCATTGCTGGGCGATCGGCATATACAGCTTGGATGGCAGCTTCGATTTCAGCTTTTTGCTCAGCCGGCAACGTTTGTATTTTTGCGTAAACATCGCCTATACCATTGTTGGCATCAACACCTAGCTCATCAAATAACTCACCGTATTGGGCAAATACATCTTTGTAGAAGACTTTAACCGCATGGCCAAAAATAATAGGGTCGGACACTTTCATCATGGTGGCTTTCATGTGTAATGAAAACAGCACATCTTGGGCTTTAGCATTATCGATTTCAGCGGCTAAGAATTCACACAGCGCCGCTTTGCTCATCACTGACGAGTCAATAACTTCGCCCGCTAACAACGGTAGATTGGATTTTAACGCGACAACATTATTCCCTTCGAGTAACTGAATACTCACAGTAGTAGGTTTGCTGACCGTTACGGATTGCTCGCTACCGTAAAAATCGCCCGCGCCCATGGAGGCCACGTGCGATGCGGAATTGCTCGCCCAAGCGCCCATTGAGTGTGGGTTTTTCTGTGCGTACTGCTTAACTGAAGCAGGCGCACGACGATCGGAGTTGCCCTCTCGCAATACAGGGTTAACAGCACTGCCTTTGATTTTATCGTAACGCGCTTTAATGTCTTTTTCTTCGTCAGTACTCGGAGCTTCAGGGTAATCCGGAAGCTTATAGCCTTTGCTTTGAAGCTCTTTAATAACAGCGCCCAACTGCGGTACGGAAGCGCTGATATTGGGCAATTTAATAATATTCGCTTCTGGTTTTTTCGCCAATTCGCCCAATACGGCTAATGCATCTTCTTGACGCTGATCTTCTGAAAGGTATTCGGAAAAGTTGGCGATAACCCTACCTGACAAAGAAATATCTTTAGTTTCCACCGCAATATCGGACGCCTTTGCGAAAGCTTGAATAATTGGCAACAAAGAATAAGTTGCAAGTGCTGGAGCTTCGTCCGTTTCGGTGTAAATGATGGTAGGTTTATCTGTCGACATTCTCTATACCCTTAGTGAGAAGATAAAAAGGAGGCACCCGACGCGAGTGTGCCAGTGGCTCCAATAAAGAAGGAAATCGGTGGGGATACACCGTAAAATGGTCGCAAATTATAGCAGCGTTTACCCGATGACGTAAGCGCCGTTCGCACGCTCTTCAGCACCAAAAAGATGCATCTATATGCCTACAATCATTCTTCTTAACAAACCTTTCAATTGCTTAAGTCAATTTAGTCGCAGCGAAGAAAAAACAACATTAGCGAATATCTTCACCGGTAAGAAATCGATTGCCTCGGATTTTTATCCTGCCGGCCGGCTCGATCATGATTCTGAAGGGCTGCTTTTGCTGACCAATAGCGGAGATCTTCAGCACCGTATTACCAGCCCCGATAAAAAACTGCCGAAAACCTACTGGGTACAAGTAGAGGGGGAACCCAACCAAGCAGCCATTGACGCCTTAATAACGGGCGTTACGCTAAAGGACGGAAAAACCAAACCCGCCAAAGTACGCACTATTATTGAGCCATTACTCTGGGCGCGTACTCCTCCTATCCGACAACGCAAAGAGATTCCTACTCATTGGCTAGAAATCATTATTACAGAAGGTAGAAACAGGCAGGTACGGCGAATGACGGCCGCCGTAAACCTTCCAACGTTACGGCTAATACGCGCGGCTATAGGGCCTTGGACGCTTGGCGAATTGCAACCGGGTGAATGCCGGATGGAAGAGGTTCATCTGCCAAAACAACCAGTAACAGCGAAAAAAACACGTAACCACGTAAACTCACGCAATACACCAGCAAGAAATACTCGAAAAAGGTAGCCTATGAAATGGTATCCACATGTCACAGTGGCCACGATCGTTGAGCGAGACAATTTATTTTTGATGGTAGAGGAAAATAAAAATGGTGCGCTTTTACTTAATCAGCCCGCTGGACACCTCGAGCAAAACGAAACGCTTTTTACAGCGGCTATTCGAGAAACAAAAGAAGAAACCCAATGGGAAATTAAGCTTGAGGCCTTTCTAGGGAATTCATTGTTCACATCGCCAGTGAACAACATTACTTACATGCGAACAAGTTTTATTGCTAGCGCCCTCAGGCAGGATCAATCACAACCCTTAGACCCCGATATTGAAAGCGCTCTATGGTTAAGCATAGAGCAGATTCGAGCCAACAAACATCGCTTACGAAGCCCAATGGTGCTCTCCGACATTGAGCGCTATCTAACGGGAGAACGCTACCCATTAACAATGCTAGAGCACTTTTAAGCGCCCCGGCGTACTTATAAGGTTAATCGCGATTAACTCGATTCAACCCATTCAAGGCCGCGACACGATAGGCCTCAGCCATAGTTGGATAGTTAAACGTACTGTTGGCAAAATAATCGATAGTGTTAGCTTCGCCAGGCTGATCCATAATCGCCTGACCAATATGGACGATCTCCGAGGCTTCTGCGCCGAAACAATGAATACCCAATATTTGATGGGTATCGATATGAAAAAGAATTTTTAACATTCCTTCATCTTCACCGCTAATCTGACCTCGCGCGGTATCTTTAAAAAAGGCGCGCCCGACTTCGTAGGGAACTTTAGCCGCCGTTAATTCTATTTCAGTTTTACCAACAGAGCTAATTTCTGGAATGGTATAGATTCCGGTAGGGGCATTTTCAACAAAGCGGACATTGCGCCCTAGAATGGCATCCACTACTGATCGGCCTTGGTCGTAGGAGGCACTGGCTAAACTTGGCCATCCAATGACATCGCCCGCGGCGTACACATGAGGGACCGCCGTGCGATAATTTTTATCAACACTAACCTGGCCACGGTGATTGGCCTCTAAACCGAGCGCGGTCAAATCCAAAGAATCGGTATTACCCGTGCGACCATTACACCACAGCAATGCATCAGCCCGTATCCGCTTACCTGATTTCAAGTTTAACGTCACGCCCTTACCCGAACAATCAATCGAGGCGTGCTCTTCGTTATGTCGCACCATCACACCGTTATTTCTAAGGTGGTAACTTAAAGCATCCGAAATTTCATCATCCAGAAATTCGAGTAATTTTTCTCTTGCGTTAATAAGATCAACTTTAAGGCCCAAACCCGAAAAGATTGAAGCGTATTCACAACCAATCACGCCAGCGCCCACAATAATTAATGTGCGAGGCGTATAGGCCATTGATAACACGCTATCGCTGTCGTAAATGCGAGAGTGATTAAAATCAATATCATTCGGTTGATATGGACGAGACCCCGTAGCTATCAAAAAATTCTTCGCAACAATAGAATCGCACGCACCATGTACATCCATAACTTGTACTTCATGCTCACCCACGAATTTAGCCATGCCACTGTGAACCTGAATGCGGTTCCGGCTAAAAAATTCAGTGTGTAACTCTACCTGTTTGGGAATAACTTCTAAAGCCGCAGACAAAATACGCGGATAGGTTAACGGCTGATTGTCGGCGATATGACGAAATAAGGGATGCGCTTTATATCGAATGGCCTGCTTTACAGCATTTCTCAACGCCTTCGAGGGAATAGTACCTTTATGAGTACAGTTACCACCGAGAAATGTTTGGCCTTCTACAACACCAACTTTTAAATTATTTTTTGCACCGGCCATTGCCGCTGATTCACCCGCGGGCCCGGCCCCTATCACTAAAAGATCGTATTGATAATCTGCCATTCGATGTACATCCCCTAACCATTTCTAAAATTCATGTGGCTCGTTTTATTGATTTTTTGTTGCATCATAAGCGAGCGCTTTTTTCTGGGTAGGCGTCTCTTTGCCTTCCGACTTGGCAACACGCTCTTGCTCGTCGTCACATTTCTGCGTATCGCCGCCACATATCTCGCAATTACTGGTCGTAATTCCAATCGCACCTAACCCACCACAAGAACCCTTAATAGGTTTATTGCTAAAAATGACCCCTACAGCCATGCCCACAACGACCAAAACCAAAATAAGAAACGCTAACAAATATACAATCATAATGTCACTCGATACTGATTAAATGCGGGAGAGGCTTTCGAAACAAACCCCTCTTTTGTTCGAATAATAAAATAAGCGGCAATATTATTGTCTACCGCCAAAGCGTACCCCTTATCAGGGCCTAAAACATTCATTGCTGTAGCAATAGCATCCGCTTTGGCCGCCGAACTTGCTACAACAGTTACAGACGCCAATGTGTGAGTAATAGGGTAACCGGTTTTAGGGTCAATGGTATGAGAAAACCTTTCGCCTTCAAACTCAAAATAATTACGGTAATCACCCGAAGTTGCAATTCCCCCGTGGCTAACCGAAATAGCTTGCATAACCCCTGTTTGCACGAGCGATGGCTGCTCAATGCCTAGACGCCACTGAATGCCCCTAGCATTATTACCCGCTACAGCAATTTCACCACCGACCTCAATCATATAATCGACAATAGCATGGGCTTTAAACAGCGCAGCAATGGCGTCGGCCCCGTAACCCTTGGCTACCGCCGAAAGATCAATGGCAACGCTAGCCGTTTTGGTAACCTGCAAATTTGATTGTTCGAGCCTAACAAATTGTTGGCCTACACGTTGATTCGCCGCAGCAATCAAGCTGGCACTCGGCTTTTTTTCGTCGCGCTCTTCTGGCCCGAAGCCCCACAAATTGACTAACGGCCCTACAGTAATATCGAAAGCACCACCTGAGAGCACATGAATATCACGACTTAACTGCAGCAAGTGAAACAGCGGTTGCGACACAACCGTCGGCTGATGAACGGGCGCTTTGTTTAGCAACGATAACTCTGAATCTGCTATATAAGTAGACATTGCCTGATTAACATTCTCCAGCAACTTATCCACTTCCATTTGCAAAGCACTTTGCGCAACAATCACCTCAGGGTTGAGCACCGCCGTAATATGATAGGTAGTACCCATCGTATGCCCCTCTAGGGCATATTCGCGCAACGGAGTTTCTGGTGAACAGGCATTAAGCATAAAAAAACAAAGCGAGACCAGAAGAACCGGGCTCGCTTTGCGTATGCTTTTTGATAAAAAGCAGTCTATAAAAAACATTATGTTGTGTGCTTCCTTAACCACCAAAGTCATCAAGCATAATATTTTCGTCTTCAACCCCAAGGTCTTGAAGCATTTTAACCACAGCCGCGTTCATCATGGGTGGACCACACATGTAGAACTCACAATCTTCTGGTGCTGGGTGGTTTTTTAAATAATTTTCTAGTAATACATTGTGAATAAAACCCGTTAAGCCATCCCAATTATCTTCTGGCTGCGGGTCAGATAACGCAACATGCCAGTCGAAATTGTTATTTTCTTCGGCTAATAGGTCATATTCGTCTTTATAAAATAATTCACGTAAAGAACGGGCGCCATACCAAAATGACATTTTACGATCAGTTTTAATTCGGCGTAGCTGATCAAAAATATGTGACCGCATTGGCGCCATACCCGCACCACCACCAATAAACACCATTTCAGCATTGGTCTCTTTCGCAAAAAACTCACCAAATGGGCCATAAACCGTTATTGTGTCGCCCGGCTTTAAATTAAAAACATAAGACGACATTTGACCGGCAGGAATACCTTGTGTACGTGGTGGCGGTGTTGCAATGCGAATATTAAATTTCACAATACCCACTTCATCGGGATAGTTCGCCATGGAATACGCACGAATCACAGGCTCTTCAACTTTTGACTCCATTTTAAAGAAACCAAAATTTTCCCAATCGCCGCGATACTCTTCTTCAATATCGAAGTCTGCATATTTCACATGGTGCGGCGGGCACTCAAGCTGCACATAACCACCCGCGCGGAAATCAACGTTTTCGCCTTCTGGCAATTTTAACGTTAACTCTTTAATAAAAGTGGCAACGTTTGGATTGGATTCAACAGTGCATTCCCACTGTTTTACACCAAATACTTCTTCGTCCACTTCGACTTTCATGTTTTCTTTAATGCCAACCTGACAACTTAATCGCCAGCCTTCTTTTTCTTCATGTCGCGTAAAGTGGGATTCTTCTGTCGGCAACATAGAGCCGCCGCCTTCCGTCACCTTACATTTACACTGTGCACAAGTACCGCCGCCGCCACAGGCAGACGCTAAGAAAAGGTTGTTCGCAGCCAGTGTTTGCAACAATTTGCCACCGGCAGGAACGGTAATGGTTTTTTCACCATTAATTTCGATACTGACGTCACCACTATTAACCAGTTTGGAGCGGGCACTGAGGATAATTCCCACCAGCGCCAATACCACAACGGTGAACATGATCACGCCAAGGATGATTTCAATATTCATACTCGTTTAATTCCTTGCTGATTACAGTGAGATGCCGCCGAAAGACATAAAGCCCAACGACATAAGGCCAACTACAACAAAGGTAATACCTAAGCCTTCTAGGCCCTTGGGTACATCGCTGTACTTCATTTTTTCACGTATACCGGCTAAGGCCGTAATGGCCAACGCCCAGCCCACACCGGAGCCAGCACCAAACACAACACTTTCTGTAAAGTTGTAATCGCGCTCAACCATAAATAAAGAACCACCAAGAATGGCGCAGTTCACGGTAATAAGCGGAAGGAAAACACCGAGTGCGTTGTAAAGAGCCGGTACGTACTTATCTAAAAACATTTCTAAGATCTGTACCAACGCGGCGATAACACCAATATAAGTAATCAAGCCTAAGAAGCTTAAGTCCACCTCTGGGTAGCCCGCCCACGCCAAAGCGCCGGGAGCTAACAGGTAGGTGTAAAGCAAATTGTTAACCGGTACGGTAATGGTTTGCACTACAACAACCGCAACACCTAAACCAAAAGAGGATTCCACTTTTTTGGATACCGCAAGAAACGTACACATTCCCAAAAAGAATGCGAGTGCCATATTTTCGATAAAAATCGAACGAACAAATAAGGAAATGAGTTCTTCCATTACACGGCCTCCTTCTTGGTATTGGGTGCAATTTTAAAGTCGGCATTTTCAACTTGAGCAGGCTTGTATGCACGAATCGCCCAAATGTATAAACCAATCAGGAAGAAAGCGCTGGGCGGTAATAACAACATTCCGTTTGGATCGTACCAACCACCGTTGTTCACGGTTTGCATGATTTCAAAGCCAAACAAAGTGCCGCCGCCAAAAAGCTCACGCACAACGGCCAAAGCGATAAGCATGGCGCTATACCCTAAGCCATTACCAAAACCGTCTAGGGCGCTCTGTAAAGGTGGATTTTTCATAGCGAAGGCTTCGGCACGGCCCATTACAATACAGTTAGTAATGATCAAACCAACAAATACTGAAAGCTGTTTACTTATATCGTAAGCAACGGCTTTGAGTACCTGATCAACCAAAATCACCAACGAAGCAATAACCGTCATCTGCACAATAATGCGGATACTGTTAGGTATATTGTTTCGGATTATCGATACAAAAAAGTTAGAAAAAGTTACAACCGTTGTGAGTGCAATACACATCACGATGGTGACCTTCATGCTGCTGGTTACCGCCAGCGCGGAACAAATACCCAAAATTTGTAAACCAATTGGGTTGTTGTCGAGTATGGGCTTAAATAAAAGCTCTTTAACTTTCATAAATCAGGCCTCTCCCGCTTTAAGCTTGTTGAGGAAGGGACCGTAGCCGTTTTCACCCAACCAGAATTTAATCATATTCTTTACACCAACACTGGTTAAGGTCGCACCGGATAAGCCGTCAACCTTGTGCTGTGCACCTGCAGAACCTGGGGCGACACTACCTTTAATCACATCAAAGGCCACCGTGCCATCAGCCGCATAAATTTCTTTACCCGTCCAAAGTGCTTTCCAGCGAGGGTTTTCAATTTCTGCACCTAGCCCTGGCGTTTCTTTATGGTCGTAAAAACCTAAGCCAACAACCGAGTTCATATCAGACTCTATTGCCAGAAAACCGTACATGGTTCCCCACAGGCCATATCCTGAAACAGGCAGGATAACCGTTTCGATACCCGCATCACCTTTAACTAAATAAACCTTGGCGAATTTTTCGCGACGAGATAGGCCGGCAATATCTAGTTCAGAACTTAGCGCATCCGAAAGGCTTGGATCTTTAACAGATTTGCGTTGATCAAAAGAGTCAGCATCAATTTCAGATGTAAATTGGCCACGGCTTAAATCAATAATGCGGGTTTCAATTTTTTCAAATTGCGCATCAACACTAACCCCCTCTTCCAGCAAGCCTGCTGCAGAGAGAATATTACGTTTAAAGTCGAGTTGTTTATTGGCCACCTGTAGCGGCTTGAGTACAACTGACGCCGTGGATACTACTACCGAGCATACGATACACAGCAGTAACGCGACCGTAAGGGTCTTCTTAATCGTATCGTTATTAGCCACGTGCTAACCTCCGCTTGATGTTGGATTGCACTACAAAGTGGTCGATAAGCGGAGCAAACAAGTTAGCGAATAGAATCGCCAACATCATGCCTTCTGGAAAGGCTGGGTTTACTACACGAATGGTAATGACCATAAAGCCGATCAAACCACCGAACCACCACTTACCTGCGTTCGTCATCGAAGCCGATACAGGATCGGTCGCCATAAAGAACAGACCAAAAGCATACCCCCCCAAGACCATATGCCACCAAAAAGGCATGGCAAACATTGGGTTTGAATTGGCATCACCAACAGCGTTGTAGATAAGCGTGGTAATAATGGTGCCAATAAGCACGCCCAAAACAATGCGTACCGAAGCAATACTGGTAGCCAGTAATGCACCGCCGCCAATAATTAAGGCCAGAGTTGAGGTTTCACCAATAGAACCTTGCATCTTGCCGAAGAAGGCGTCCATCCACGTCATTTGTAATTGCAGAACATCCATACCCTGCTGTGCCACAACGGATAAGGCTGTTGCACCGGTATAACCGTCAACCGCTGCCCAAACCGCATCACCCGACATAGACGCTGGGTAAGCAAAGAACAAAAAGGCTCGGCCGGTAAGCGCAGGGTTAAGAAAGTTTTTACCCGTACCACCAAACACCTCTTTACCTAGTACCACGCCAAAGCTAATACCTAACGCAGCCTGCCATAAAGGTAGGTCTGGCGGACAGATAAGCGCAAACAAGATAGAGGTAACAAAGAAGCCTTCGTTAATTTCGTGCCCGCGCTTCATCGCGAATAACACTTCCCAAAAGCCACCCACAACAAACACCGTGGCATAAATGGGTACGAAGAACGCAGCACCGTAAATAAAGTTATCCCAAATACTCGCAGGATCGTGGCCAGCCAATAAGCCAATTAGCGCACCGCGCCAACCTTCAATAGACGTCGCGCCCATATCAGCCAGAATGGTGTTGGCCTGCCAACCCAAGTTGTACATGCCATAAAACATGGCAGGAAAGACACACAACCAAACGGTAATCATGACACGCTTAAGGTCTACCCCGTCGCGTACATGGGCGGTTGACTTTGTAACGTCAGAAGGCTGGAAGAAAACGGTATCGGTCGCTTCGTAAAGTGCGTACCACTTTTCCAATTTACCGCCTTTGTGAAAATGCGGCTCTACACTATCTAAAATATTTCGTAACATTTTCATCAATTAACCCTCCTTCTCGATACGCGTAAGGTTATCGCGAAGAATTGGGCCGTATTCATATTTGCCCGAGCAAATAAACGTACACAAAGCCAAATCCTCTTCATCCAACTCCAAACAACCTAGTTTTTGAGCCATTTCAGTGTCACCCACAATTATTGAACGCAATAAATGCGTTGGCAAAATATCCAACGGCATAACACGTTCGTAGGCACCAGTGGGCACCATTGCACGCTCACTTCCATTAGCGGAGGTTGTAAAATTGAATTTCTTACCTTTAAGCAGGTTTGAGATATAAATAGGTAACGCAGAAAAACGGTTAATGCCCGGCACCATAAAGTGAATAAAGGGGCGCTCACGGCCCTCCAGTAAAACACTCACCTGGTTATGATAGCGACCAAGGAAAGCTGATGGGCCATAAGCCTTACGCCCACCAAAAACAGACCCGGATATAGTCCGATTTTCACCAACTTTCACTTGCCCTGCTAACAATTCTTCCAGATTTGCACCTAAACGCGTACGAACCATTCGAGGATCGTCAATTTGAGGGCCAGCAATAGAGATCACGCGTTCGACGTTTAATTGGCCAGTTGTAAATAGATCGCCAATAGCCATCACGTCTTGATAGCCAACAGACCACGCTACTTTTGTTGCGCTCACCGGTGCAAGAAAGTGCATGTGCGTTCCTACGTTACCCGCAGGGTGAACGCCACCGAAGGCCTGATATTCGACACTATCAATTGCCACCTGAGGGATTGGGGCGCCTTCCCCATGAGCGACAAACAACTTGCCCTCTGTGAGACATGACAACACCGCTAAGCCATTTTTAAAGCTTTCTGGACGCTCGTTTATGATGATAGTAGGGTCAGCGGCCAAAGGATTTGTATCCATTGCGCTCACAAATACGGATGAGGGCGCCGTTTCAATAGCCGGAACCTTGCTGAACGGGCGGGTACGAATTGACGTCCACAAACCTGATTCAACTAAGTTATCCACCACCTTGCTGCGTTCCAACGACGCCAGCTGGGCAGCGGGGTACTGTGCGAACACCTCCCCTTCGTCACCATCAACATCGATGACAACCGATTGCATTACACGCTGGTTTCCGCGATTTATCGCGGCCACCGTACCCGATGCCGGCGAGGTATAACGCACGCCTTCGGTTTTTTTATCAGTAAACAGGAGTTGCCCTTTTTTAACCCTATCGCCCGCTTGAACGGCCATCGTTGGCTTCATACCGTGGTAATCAAAGCCTACAACAGCAACAGAACGAATCGACGGGCCATCTTCTATGGATTGCCGGGGAGCCCCGGTGATAGGTAAATCCAATCCTCGACGGATCTTGATCATACGTCTTTGCCTAAAGTTTAAGATTTAGATGAGTGTGTTTTAAAAATCTTGTTGCCGCCGGCAAAGTGCCCTTGCTCTTGCCAGCAGTATAAATTTGATTACTTACATGCCAACTACCGTCAAAACCACTAGATAACGTGTGTAATGAAGCGCGAACCTATTCGCAATGACATTCCAATTTAGAATAGATCAAATTGGCGGACTTTTTAGTCATGGGCGGCCTCATTGCTCAAATAAGCATCAGCGCCGTAGCACCCCATAAAAAATCGCGCCAATTATATGTTTGGGCGCCCTCTATGACCAGCTAAACCCTGAAAAAAACCCAATTAACGTATTGTTTTATCGGGAATATTTTGCGTTTGAGCAAAACAATGGGAGACAGTGGCTACGCAATCACCCTTCGTCGAAAAATTAATCATCAACTATTTGCACCTAAGCCCGTGCTTTCATTAAAATCCCGCTCCTAACTCCCTCTTTCTGAGTAACAGGCTGTAATGACCCTATCAAACCCGCTCTCTCCAATTGTGCCCTCTAAAGCCGCCGACAAACGCGCCTGGGGGAACCTATGCGGCACTAGCGGCAGCGCTTTCGCCATGGTGCAAGCGCTTATAGATACCCAGAAAAACATGCTGGTTATTGCACCCGATATGGGGACAGCCGAAATATACAGGCGTGATATCGCGCAATTTCTAAAGGGCCGCGATGAACAATGTCGCGTTATGCTCTTCAACGACTGGGAAACACTCCCTTACGATAGCTTTTCACCTCACCAAGATATCATTTCCGAGCGCATGCGGTGCCTCTATCATATGCACGCACATGAACGTTGCGTCATTGTCGTTGCTGCTACAACGCTCATGCAGCGACTCCCCCCCGCCGATTTCATACTAACCAAAACACTGATTCTGAAAGTAGACGACACCCTAGACCGTGAAGCCTTTCGAGATCAGCTGGTCAATGCTGGCTACACACACGTCGACATGGTGTACCAACATGGTGAGTTTGCGGTGCGGGGCGCGCTAATAGACGTGTACCCCATGGGGAGTCGCGCCTGCTACCGCATAGAGCTGTTTGATAACGCTGTCGACTCTCTTCGCGAATTTGACCCTGAAACACAGCGCACCATCCAAAAAGTCGATCAAATTGAGCTCTTACCCGGCAAAGAGCTCCCGTTAGACAAAGCCGGTATCAATGGCTTCAAACGGCGTTGGCACGAAACCTTCGATGTCGACCATCAATCCTGCCCTGTTTATCAAGATGTTGCCGATGGCCTTTCCCCTGCAGGGATTGAGTATTATCTACCGCTATTTTTTGAAACAACATCGTCACTGTTTGACTACCTGCCCGACGCACGAGAAGACACCCTCATATTTGTGCACGAAGGCGTAAACGCCGCTATTGAGCACCACTGGAGAGACATTGAGCAACGTTACGCAAGCAGAACCGGCGACATCGAACGCCCCATCCTTCCTGCACACCTAGCGTTTCATCCGGTAGCCGACCTACACGCGTCGCTAAAGCAGTTTCCCCGCATTGTTTTACACACACAGAAAATAGCCGAGTCTACTGGTAATTCGAACTACAATTTTTCGCCCACACCCGCACTGGGAATTGACAATCGAGCGCAAAACCCCCTTCACTTACTCGAGAATTTTTTACTCGAGACTGAAAAGAGAGTTCTCTTTTGTGCCGAAACGTCTGGACGCAAAGAAATACTAAAAGAGCAATTACAAAAAATAGCCGTTTCGCCTGACGAGCCCGACGGCATTGCCGGCTTTTTAACCGGTAATAGCAGTATTGCGATTACCGTCGCTGATATCGATACCACCGTTAATATCAATGACCCCGCAATGATATTCATAGCGGAACAACAACTCTTCGGCAATCGTGTTTCACAAAAACGACGACGAACAAAGGCCACAGACGATGCCGACAACATTGTCAAAAACCTCACTGAACTTAAACTCAACGCACCCGTAGTGCATATAGAACATGGCGTTGGACGATACAAAGGGCTGCAAACCATCGAACACGATGGGCAGGCCGAAGAATTCTTGGTGCTCACCTATGCCAACGAAACCAAGCTATATGTACCGGTTGCCAACCTCCATCTTATTAGCCGTTATAGTGGCGCAGAAGAAAGCCACGCCCCTTTGCACAAACTTGGCAGTGAAACCTGGCAAAAAGCAAAACGCAAAGCCGCAGAGCAGGTGCGAGATGTTGCCGCAGAACTTCTTGATATTTACGCAAAACGCAAAGCCCGCCAAGGGTTTGCATACACCAACCCAAAAGACGCTTATCTACAATTCAGCACAGGCTTTCCGTTTGAAGAAACGCCAGACCAAGTAGCGGCCATTGCTGCTGTGCGCGACGATATGCTCTCGTCCCAACCAATGGACCGCCTTGTATGTGGTGACGTCGGTTTCGGCAAAACAGAAGTTGCTATGCGCGCAGCCTTTATCGCTGCACAAAACAGTAAGCAAGTGGCCGTACTGGTACCCACTACACTGCTCGCACAACAACATTACGAAAACTTCAAAGACCGTTTTGCCGATTGGCCGGTTAATATCGAAGTCATATCTCGCTTTAGAAGCACCAAAGAGCTTGAGGTCGTTCAGAAACAGCTGGAAACCGGCCAAGTCGATATCGTTATTGGCACCCACAAACTTATTCAGGGGAACCTTAAATACGCCAATCTAGGCCTATTGATTATTGATGAAGAACATCGCTTCGGAGTTCGTCAAAAAGAAGCTTTAAAAGCGCTGCGAACAGAAGTCGACATCCTCACTCTTACCGCAACACCTATCCCTCGCACACTCAATATGGCGATGTCGGGAATTCGAGACCTCTCAATTATTGCTACACCTCCAGCAAAACGACTGTCGGTAAAAACCTTTATTCGCGAATCCGACGAGAACTTAGTAAAAGAGGCGGTTCTGCGTGAAATACTACGTGGCGGCCAAGTGTACTTCCTCCACAATGAAGTTAAATCCATAGAAAAACGTGCTGCTGAAGTTCAAGCGCTCATTCCAGAGGCACGAATAGGTATTGGTCACGGCCAGATGAGAGAAAGAGAACTTGAGGGAGTAATGTCGGACTTCTACCACAAGCGCTTCAACGTTCTTATTTGTACCACAATCATCGAAACCGGTATTGATGTACCCACGGCCAACACCATTATTATCGAGCGAGCCGACAAATTTGGCCTCGCCCAACTCCATCAACTTCGAGGGCGAGTGGGCCGCTCACACCACCAAGCCTACGCCTACCTTTTAACGCCCCACAAAAAGGCCATGACCGCAGACGCCCATAAACGACTTGAAGCAATTGCCGAAGCCCAAGATCTAGGTGCTGGCTTTATGCTCGCTTCCCACGACCTTGAAATACGTGGCGCCGGCGAACTTCTAGGTGACGACCAGAGCGGGCAAATGCAAGCTATCGGCTTTTCACTTTATATGGACATGCTCGACAGAGCTGTAGCAGCCATCCAAGAAGGCAAAGAGATTGATCTAGAGCAGCCTGAAGACAGCAATATCGAGATTAATTTGCGTATACCAGCCCTGATTCCCGACGACTACTTGCCCGATGTGCACACCCGCCTAACACTTTACAAACGTGTAGCGCTTGTGAAAAACGAGCAAGATTTGAATGAATTACAGATTGAGATGATCGATCGATTCGGGCTACTACCCGACGCCGTTAAAAATCTTATGCGGCAAACCCGTGTTCGATTCGAAGCAGAAAGCCTAGGCATTACCAAAGTTGAAGCGAGCAAAACCGGCGGCAGAGTGGAATTTGCGAGCAAAACGAGCGTAGATCCCCTCACAATTGTTAAACTCGTACAAAAACAACCCCAACACTACCGACTTGAAGGGGCAAACCATTTAAAATTCAGTTTCGATATGGAAAATGCCGATCAACGCTTGAAGCAAGTCAGCCAAGTACTGCAACTACTCAAACAGGCCAGCTAATGATTCTTACCTCTAAAACAGCGCAACCGCTTTTCCACCCATTTTATTGTGGGCGCATTTTTCGGTCTTTACTTTTGTGTGCAGCCACTCAATTTTCGCCCCATGCCACAGCGCAAACCCCTTCAGCGCAAGACAATAGCGTTATCAACAATTACGAAAACTGGTACCAAATTGAATTAGTCATTTTCAAACGCGCTGAGCAGAATACCGCCGACAAAGAAATATGGCCCAAAAATATTGCCTTAGGCTACCCAGCCAACCTACAACACCTCATCGACCCTACAATAGCGCTACTCGACCTAGATAACGCCGCATTAGCACCCACGACAGAAGAGCAGCACCCCAATGCCGACGAAACCTTGCTCGAGCTGGAGGAGGCGTTGCCTACGCAAGCGCTTGCTTTTGAGGATGATGCGCCAACAGCAGAGAATGACACCCCAGAAAACGCAATGATTAAGGAGGGTGACTACAGCGCAGAGATTGCACCCTTTGAGCTACTCGAACAACATGCCTACATTCTCGAAAATATCGCCTATCCGCTGCAAGCCGAAAATGGGCTCTCCATATTGTTCCACCAAAGTTGGAGGCAACCAATTAACGCAGAAGAAAGCGCGCCGGCTATTGTTATTAATGGCGGGGAACAGTTTGGCGAACACCACGAACTCGAAGGCACAGTGACCTTTAGCCGCAGCCGTTACCTGCACATAAAAAGTGACCTTTGGCTTACACAATTTACCGCCAACTACGGGCAAGAAAGTGAACACTGGCCAGAGCTTCCATCAATTCCAAAACGAATCACAACGGACCCCCTCGACATTACACTAACGCTCGATGCTCCTACAGGAATTGCACCACCCAATATCACCGGCGGCCTAATTGGCGGCATGAGCAATACTGATTTTTCGTTAGACCTTAACGCTGGCACAATTTTAGATTCAGATTCACGAATGACGGCGCTACTCAACGATTTTTCAAACTTAACCGATCAACCTTTTCTCGTGCAGAAAATAGCGACATTTAATCAAAAACGTAGAATGCGTAGCGGTGAATTACATCTTATCGACCACCCTAAACTAGGCGTTCTTGTAGTCGTTCAACCCTTTACGCCGGAGATGCTCGAAAACGAAAGTATCGAGCCATAGAATGACACACCCAATAATACGATGAACGCTTAGCGATAAACTTATTGTAAGAAACACAACAATTTATCGCTAGCGATTCAAACGAACAACAGCTAAATACAAAAACCTAGCCAACGAACACTATTAAACGGCTAGTATAAAAAGTTTTAATATTTAATTTTCGCCTGAACAGCATTGCAGCGATACCACTAATTAGATGCAGGCAACATCTTCTGCCTGCAATCCTTTATCACCTTTTTGAAGTTCAAATTCCACCTTCTGACCTTCGCTTAGTGAGCGGTAACCTTCTCCTCGAATATTGCGATAGTGCACAAAAATATCTTCAGATTCTTCACCGCGAGTAATAAAGCCGTAGCCCCGTGCATTATTGAACCACTTGACAGTGCCGAGTTCTCTATCAGCCATGTCTACACCTCTTGTGTCTATTGTTATTATGTTTAGTTGTTTCTTTTGAATTACGCCTATCTATTTATTGAAGAAAGAAAACCCAAATTGATTTAACTTTTTTCGAATGATTCAACGCCACCAAAACCCATACAAGCGTTTGAGTTAGCATTCAGTAGTAATTATCACTCGAACCAATAAACTAAAGCGTGAATAGACATTAAGACAAAATCATTTTAATGTCTAGGGTAATATCAGTGTATCCACTAAGACATCTTGAACTTTTGTGAGTTGTGCCGCTAACACGTCCTTTATTCCTTCAATGTTTAGAGGCGCCACATCGGTTCCATCGCCAACGTCTTTACCATATTGAAGCCCGGCACCCCAATTGGTCACCACACAAATCGACATATAACTTATTGCTTTTTCTCTTGCCAATGCTGCTTCGGGCATTAATGTCATGCCAACCAAGTCGCAACCATCAGCCTTTAGTTTTCGAATTTCGGCTGACGTTTCTAATCTCGGGCCTTGCGTGCAACCGTATACACCGCCGTTCCATGCCGGCAAGGTATCGACCAATCTACTAAAACATTTTTCACGCAACGGGCTTTCTAGAGGCCGTGTAAAATCAATATGGCTTAGCGCCCCTGAAAACTCATCAAAATAAGTATGCTCCCTTCCCCACGAGTAATCGATTATTTGATCAGGCAATACGATTGAGGCGGGCGGCATCTCAAATGTCACACTACCTACCGCGTTAATGGCAACAATATGCTCAACACCTAACTGTGAAAGCACATCAATATTGGCGCGATAATTAACTTTGTGCGGCGGTACAGCGTGAGAATCGCCGTGTCGTGCAATAAAATAAACTTTACTACGGCCGCCACCAAGCGTCCCACCCAAAACACTAACGGGCTCTAAACTGTAGCGTGAGCGAATCCGTTGTCGTTGCGCGTTCTCTAAATGCGGAAAAGAATAAAAACCAGACCCACCAATTACTGCAATCGTCATATTGAGTTTACTTTTCGTCTAAGACATATATACCAGGTGCGTTACGGTACAACCCAGCGCTATCCATACCCAATCCAACAACAAATTCATCGGGCACTTGTAGTGCAAAAAAATCGGGGCATTCCAGCACCTCGGCTCTCTGCTTCTTTGGTGGTAGCTGCTTCCACGCTAAAACACTGGTTATTACATGTTCAGCGCCCTGTGAAAGGCACCAAGCTTTCACCATTGCGAGAGTAATACCTTCATCATAAATATCATCTAGCAAAAGCACTTCGCTTCCAGACAAATCTACACCAGGGTACGAATGCCACTGCAAGTCAGCACCGGTCGTCTTTTGGCGATACCGCGACACGCAGATACTATCAAGCAACAAAGGGAAGTTTAAATGGGGCAATAGCAAACCACTAAAAACCATTCCGCCATTTAATAAAGACAAAACAATAACCGGCTTTTTACCATTACTAGAGGAGGAGCGATAATGGCGATTTAACTTGTCGGACAAGCCGACGATCGCTTGCTGCGATTCATCGAACGAAAACAATTTTTTAGCATTTTTCATAGAGATTTTTTATCTACAGAAATTTTTACATTACGGATTAACCTCGGCCTTAACCGACAGACGATCGTTGTTAACTGTCAGGCGACTCAGGCGCCGACGCCACCTTAACAGCTTCTGGAATATGCAGCGTAGACGTAGGGAAAGCACACTCAGCACCATGAGATTCTATTATATGAATAATTTTCAATAAAATATCTTGCTTGACCTCATGAAAGTAAACCCAATTAGTTGTTTTTGTAAAACAATAAACAAAGAAATCTAGAGAGTAAGCAGCAAAGGCATTAAAATTTACAATAAGCGTTGCATCGGGATCAATTTCATCATGATTGGCGAGCATATTCTTCACTTCGGTGACGATCAGCTCCATTTTATTGGCATCATCATAACGAACACCAATGGTTTCATAAATTCGACGGTGGGACATTCGAGAAGGGTTTTCCACTGAAATTTGCGTGAATGTCGCATTGGGGACATACAGTGGACGCTTATCAAAGGTACGGATTCGAGTTAACCTCCACCCAATATCCTCAACCGTACCCTCTATATTTTTATCCGGAGAACGCACCCAATCTCCAACGGTAAACGGCCTATCCAGATACACCATAAGACCGCCAAAAAAATTCGCCAGTAAATCCTTTGCCGCAAAACCAACAGCAATACCACCAATACCACCAAAAGCCAAAACGCCCGATACGCTATAGCCTAACGACTGCAAGGCTACTAGCACGGACGTAATAATTACGGATATACGTAGCAACTTACCCATCGCCATAGCCGTGGTTTTATCCATCGGTTTATGGCTA
Organism: Teredinibacter purpureus; assembly: GCF_014217335.1. Taxonomy (NCBI): domain Bacteria; kingdom Pseudomonadati; phylum Pseudomonadota; class Gammaproteobacteria; order Cellvibrionales; family Cellvibrionaceae; genus Teredinibacter; species Teredinibacter purpureus. The sequence goes on from NZ_CP060092.1 coordinate 3,604,441, forward strand.
TAGTCAGGATTCATCAGGTTTATTTCTGCGCGCCTAATAAACCCAGTAAGAAACCAGGCGATAACAATAACCGCACCCAATTGACGAAGATTATCAACCGACCCCAATAAAAGAGAGGCCGATTGCTCTCCAGCCATATCCGCTGCAGTCAAAATACCAAAGCCCCATACAAACCATTTAGCGGGCCGCTGCAATGAAGATACTAGCGCATCGTCCCAAGCCGACTTAGTTTTAAGTGCTTTTATTTCTATTTTCTTTAAAAATCGACTGGTGAGTGCCGCTACGGATAATGTCAGTAGCACAACCGTAAACATGTCGACAATCCAAAGATACTCAGGCCCTATCCCCTCAACATAAATTGTGGAATAAATTTTTTTCAATTTTTCTATCATGTCTTCCATCGTTAAATCACTCAAATCGAGCTAAGTAAACTTACCGCTGAGCGCCATCGTTCGCTCTTCTGGAGCAGCCCCCATGTTAAGGTTTTTCTCGCTTTCATTTTTTCAAGGTTTGATTGAAGTACGCTCGGAAATAGCGCACGCAAAGCATCCACAACCTCCAATGCGCCACTCCGACTATTACATACTAAAACCGAATCACATCCCGCCTGCAACGCTTTGATCGCCCGTTGAGAATAACTCCCTGCCCCAACAGCCCCTTCCATAGTCAAATCGTCACTGAATATAACACCGTCATACCCCAACGTTCCGCGTAGGTAAGTTTTAAGCCACCAAGGTGAAAAGCCTACAGGCTCACCATCAATTGAGGGAAACTGAATATGTGCAGGCATTACACCATCCAAAGACTGCGTGAGATCCGCAAAGGGCTTCAGATCACGCGACTCCAATTCATCTAACGTCCTAGCGTCAACAGGTAGTTCTAGATGGCTATCGGCTTTTATCCCGCCGTGCCCAGGAAAATGTTTTCCAGTTGTCGCCATACCCGCTTCGTGCATTCCAGCCATAAAAGACTGCGCAAGCACGCCAACAATAGTGGGGTCTGGATGAAAACTTCTATCACCAATAATATCGCTCACACAATCGTCAACATCTAAGACGGGTGCAAAGCTAATATCGATATCGGAAGCCAATACTTCGGCCGCTAACAACCAACCCATTTCTTTCGCCACCAACAAGCCCTGTACATGATCAGAACTGTAGAGATTGCCGAGAGACTGCATAGGCGGAATAAGAGAGAAGCCTTCTTTAAAGCGTTGCACGCGCCCACCCTCATGATCTACAGCAAGAAGGAGCTTAGCATTACTATTGCGAATATCAGCTACCAATCGAGCCAGCTGTTCTTTATGTTCGAAATTGCGGCTAAACAAAATAACACCTCCCACCCAAGGGTCGGCGAGTAGCTTTTTATCAGCAAGCGACAAAGATGTGCCCGCAACATCAATAACAACGGGACCAAGATAAGAATGTATCATGATGGGTTTTTTAAAATCGCGGTTAAGGACGGTACCATTAGGTTCATTACGTCTTCGAGCTCACTATCTTGAGCATATTCACTGTTCAATATTGAACGAAGAGAATCGTAGCTAGACAAGGTAAACGCCATAGCCCCCAACATAAAATAGAGACGCCAATAAAAAACCACAGGTGTGAGTTCCGGCAGCGCCTTTTGCACTAATGCTGAAAAACGGCCATATGTCTTACCGTAGTTTGCAACCAAGTGGTGGCGCAAATGCTCTTGTGATTGCGTATACGCCAAGCTTAACAATCGCATTATTCTCTGCACACTTACCCCAGTAGCCGCCGGTGTTTTTAAAACGGCGGCCGAAACACACCCTAAAACTGTCTCAATATCGAGCTCCACACCGGCCGACACTTTATCTAAGGCGGCGTCCATTTCAGATTCCAAAATAGTACAAAACGGACCTAAAAACCCGGAAAACACCGCTTGAATCAATTCTTTCTTAGAGCCAAAATGATAGTTAACTGCGGCCAAATTAACGTCTGCCATTCCCGTGATCGTACGCAAAGACGTTTCCGCAAAACCACGCTCAGCAAATAAAACACCAGCTGAATGCAATATTTTTTCTACCGTATCTCCCTGAGCCATAAACCACCTCTATTTATTTATTTTTTTAATGGGTTAAAGCTGTGTACGCAGCGGTTTCAATAGTATTTACCCAAACCACGGTTTTCAGCCAAAGTTTTATAGACTTTTTCTATATTTATGAACCGTCGACTATAACAAAGGGGTTTATAAATCATCATTTATACCCCCCTAGAACCTCTAAAAGTCAGTGCAAATCATAACGTTACAGTGCTTTTACGATAATACGCCTAACAACTGAATATTTCATCCTTGCATTACCCAAAGATAGTGCGAAGCAACAGAAGAAGTGGTAGCGTAAAGTGGTAACGTTGGAGGTTGGTTATGGCAAAGATATTCCCAGTAATCGGTGTCTGGTATCAAGACACGTCAAGCAAGCAACTTTTTGAAATTGTCGCATTAGATGAAGATAATAGCGCCATCGAGATTCAATACGAAGACGGTGATATCGACGAATTTGAACTGGACACTTGGGGGCAATTAAATCTAGTGGTTGCGGCCGCCCCTGAAGACGCTAACGCAGGTTATGGTGCATCATATGCTGAACCGTGGGAAGACAATCCAAACTCTATTAATAGCGGTTATGGCAACCCACTCGAAACGATAGAACCAGAGCCTTTTCTCGGCTTCGACGACAGCCTATAAACATTGAAATAGGCCACAATTAGCACATCACGTTTTAGATTATTCTTTCAGGCAGGCATCCGCTCTACTGTTTAACTGTTTCTTTTGTCTTATTCCCGCGAAAGGGTCATTATCCCGTAGCGGATTTTCCGAAAAATTTTCGCATGCGGCACCCAAAACGGCTTCTTCCTCTGCATCACGTAACCGCTTGCCGGACTTATTTTTACGTAATATTGCGGGCGGGAAGTTTATAACGTAATAAACAAACGTGCCAATGGCCATAGCAGCCCACTTTACGATGTAAGCAAACCCTAAAGCATTTTCCGTTTGGCTCGCCAGCGAATACTCCACATAATCATCATGAATAAGAGCAATAACAAAATACATAAGAAAAAGGAGTACCGTCGACACTATAAGTGTCTTATAACGCCGCCACACCACGCTAAAGACAATAGATTTTGTTAAAAACTTAAACATAGGGTCACCTTAAGACCAAAACGACAAACCCAAAGCGGCAAGTAACATAAGAATACCCTTATCCTTAAATTCCGCACGTAGCTTATCTTCCTCTTCTTTAACAATAACTTCGAGCACCTCTTCAGCGTAGTCTTCTGGCTGTTTGCCATGCAAGTAAATACGTGTTCGTGCCCGCTCGATCGCTTTTTCTCTAATACGGCTATCCACACGCTCCTTCATTCGACAGTACTGACGCCGCATCCCAGCTCCTTTAAATAGAGTATCAAGCATTCACATTCTCCCGTTCTTTACCCCGCCGACCACTTAAACCTAGACCAACAGTTCCAGCTGCAAGTTTAACAGAGCAATACAGAACAACGAACGGTAACTTACGAAAGCAAGGCACTCTATCTCTTTTAGGCCTTACCACGAAAAGCTTGCGCACACACAAACACTGTATATAATACCAAGTACTGTATATTAAAACAGACTGAAATCACTCAGCTTAACCACCAAGCTGCGCCCATTAGACTGGAGACAACGGATGATCAAACTCACGGCAAGGCAACAGCAAATTTTAGATCTAATTAAGGATCACATTCAAGATACAGGCTACCCACCTACACGAGCTGAAATAGCAGAAATACTAGGGTTCAAATCGGCGAACGCCGCGGAAGAACACCTAAAGGCACTAGCCCGAAAAGGCGCCATTGAAATGATCGCCGGCGCATCACGTGGAATCCGCCTTCCCGAAACGCAAACCGGTATCCCCCTCGTTGGCCGCGTAGCCGCTGGCAGCCCCATCTTGGCAGAAGAGCATATAGAAGATTATTGCGATGTCCCCCAAAGCTTTTTTAGTCCTCAAGCTGATTTCCTGCTAACCGTTCACGGAATGAGCATGAAAGACATCGGCATTTTTGATGGAGACTTATTAGCCGTCCACAAAACGGACCAAGTTCGAAATGGTGATATTGTCGTTGCTCGGATAGAAGATGAAGTAACGGTCAAACGATTTAAGCGTGAAAGAAATCGAGCAATTATCGAATTATGGCCAGAAAACCCGGACTTCGACGTTATTGAAGTCGACCTGAGAGATGAAAACTTTGCAATCGAGGGTTTAAGTGTAGGCGTTATTCGTCGCAGCTAATCCCTGTAAACCAGAGGACATTACCATGGCAAATTCAGCACAAAAAATAGCTTATAATCGAAGCTGTGCCAACTCATCGCCCGTCCACTCAAACTCGGCCAGTTTGACCGAGATTGTATTATCCGGATCAAACGGCATCCCTGACTACAACCTAGTGCTACCGATGCTTGCGCACCTAAGCCAGCAAAGCCAATCCAAATGGTTTACGTGGATAGCCCCGACGGGCATTAGCAAAGCACAACTTCAATCGTTCGGCTTTAATTTAAACAATGTGCGCATCATTCACCCTAAAAATGTTAGCGATATTTCTCGAGTATTCTGGGAAGCCCTGACCAACAATACAAGCAGCACTGTTATAGCAGAGGCTGGAAGCCTTACGGAGTCAGATTTTTATACGCTGGATACCGCCTGTAAAAATACTGGCTGCAAAGGGCTACTACTACGATTTCGTTAACGCCCGCGCAGATTTACAAGCTTGTTAGACTTAAACTCGAAGGGGTACAGGACAAAGATTTATAAGTAACATTGCGAGTATTGCCGCACACGCCTTATGGATATGAAGGTTACCCATAGATCATTAGGGCAACCTATTCTGCTGAGTTAAAAATACGTTTAGGTGGTTTACAGCCGAACTGAACACCTTAATGAAGCGTAAACTCTTCAACCTTTCCCTCTTCTCGGCTCTCTTGCTCTTGAGGGTTTGAACTGTCTTGAATATCACTTGCGGCTTCAAGGCCGGCTTCGATCATTGCTTTAGCAATATCAAACTTTGCTTCATTTAAAAAATAAAGTGATTCTTCCGAAAACTTTATTCGTACGAGAGGCTCACTTCCCTCTTCATCTTTTTGTAACGCAATTTCGCCATCCGCTAATTCAACTATCTCGTATAACATTGATATCTCTTTATCGGTACTGCTTTGAGTCATCAGGGCTACCCCCTACCTATTGACAACCTAATATGTGACTCAAAATTGTATCATTTTTTATGCCCGTATTTTCACTCACTCGGTTAAAAATCTACAATCACGCTAAAACGCCTGTCAAGACTCTATAGACAAACCGCGTTGATTATCGATGAAAGCTCTAAAAGCCTGAATAACCCGCTCAACATCCGCAACCGATAGTTCATCCCATTGTTGTGGAGCGGAGCCACTGGAAGCGATTACATTAACAGCGGACGCAGCAAAAGAACGGGTTACCGGTAGCGAGGAGCCTGCCGTATAGAGGTGGTTAATACTAAAATAAAGCTGCGATAACCACTGAGCAGTATCCGTAGCTAAAACCTGAAGTTCTTTTAGCCTAAAATCGTACGCACCCACATCGAGCCGTAGAAGCTCCTCAGCACCCTCTACGACAACACGCCCATTGGTAATTTCTGAGATATAAGCCTTTAACGCAAGATGCAATTGCAATAATGCCGCCTGCAAAAATGCTTGCTTCGCAAAACCGCTCTGACCCACCAACGCATTCAACTGCGTCCGGGCATAGAGCAGCTGCAAATCGACTTTCTTTTGAAATACTTCTGCAGCAGCCATCTTATGCTTAGCTTGTTGTTTTCTTTTTAGCAGGCGTTTTTTTAACCGCGACTTTCTTCTTCGCCGGAGCCTTCTTCGCCGGCGCTTTTTTAGCTGCGGCCCGCTTAGGAGCTGGTTTATCCGTTACAACCCATTTACTCCCCTCGTAAAAGGCCTTCCAGCCCGTTGCCTTACCATCGACTTCTGACTGAACATACTGTTCTTTGGTTTTGCGGCTATACCGAACAAGCGTATCAATACCGTCACTATCCTGTGCTGGAGCACTTAACAAAAAGTTATACTTGGGGTCGAGTACGGCTTTGTGCGGTAAAATTTCTTTAACTAGCGGGGCCCGTGTCTCGCGATTTTTAGGGAACTGGCTCGCAGCTAAAAACAAGCCGCTGGCACCATCACGCAGTACGTAATGGTCATCCACTTTATCGCAAATAAGCTCCGGCATATCGATAGGGTCCATTTTAGGCGGTGCAGCTTCGCCGCTGCGCAACAACTTACGGGTATTTTTACACTCGTCAGCGGTACACCCAAAATACTTACCAAACCGGCCAGATTTTAACTGCATATCTTGGCCGCACTTGTCGCACTCAATCAAAGGGCCATCATAGCCTTTAATTTTGAATACACCCTGTTCCACCTCGTACCCATCACAATCTGGATTTCGGCCACAAATATGTAACTTGCGCGTCTCATCCAGCAGGTAGCTATCCATTGCCGTGTTACACAATGAACAACGTCGTTTTTGACGCAACTGCTTTGATTCAGCTTCTTCGTCATCATCTACGTTGACAGCCTCTTCACCAGCCACCAAATTCATGGTGTTTTTACAGCGTTCCTTAGGTGGCAGGGCATAACCAGAACAACCCAAAAACACACCTGTACTGCCGGTACGAATTTGCATTTTACGGCCACAATTTCCACAGTCGATATCTGTTTCCACTGGCTCATTGCGACGCATACCTTCATCGATATTTTGCGCCTGCTCCAACTTCACCGTGAAGTCTTTGTAAAAATCATTTAAAAGCACAAGCCAATCTTTGTTGCCGTTGGCCACCTCATCCAAAGACTCTTCCATATTGGCTGTAAAGCTGTAGTTCATAAGATCGCTAAAGCTTTCAACCAACCTCTCGGTCACTATATCGCCCATTTTATTACTGTAAAATCGACGGTTTTCCACATGAACGTAGCCGCGATCTTGAATGGTAGAGATGATAGCCGCGTAGGTAGATGGGCGCCCAATGCCACGTTTTTCTAGCTCTTTAACCAAGCTGGCCTCGGTGTACCGCGCGGTTGGCTTAGTAAAGTGCTGAGTAGGCATAACGTCGTGTAAATTGAGGGCATCGCCTACTTTTACATCCGGTAAAATAGCATCCTCCTCTTTCTTCGCTATCGCTGGCATAACTTTGGTAAAGCCATCAAATCGAATCACTCGACCACGTGCCCGCAACTCATACTCTCCAGCCGTTACCACAATAGCGCTTGAGGTAAATTCAGCCGGTGTCATTTGGCAGGCGACAAACTGGTTCCAGATAAGCGTGTAAAGGCGCTCTGCGTCCCTCTCCATGTTTTTAAGATGGATAGGCAGACAAGATACGTCCGAGGGGCGAATCGCTTCGTGCGCCTCCTGAGCGCCGTCCTTGCTGGAATACTGATTTGCCTGTTCTGGCAGGTAGGCCTTGCCATATTGATCCAAAATGAATTCTCGGCAGGTTTCAACGGCCTCTTTACTGAGATTCGTCGAATCTGTACGCATATACGTGATGTAACCCGCTTCGTACAAACGCTGGGCCATCATCATAGTTTTCTTTACGCCAAAACCTAATCGTGTTGAGGCTGCTTGCTGTAGTGTCGAGGTTATAAAGGGCGCATTTGGCGTTGATTTGGTGGGTTTGTCTTCACGCTGAGTAACATTGAAGTTACCAGCACGCAAAGACGCATCAGCGGCCATTGCCTGTGTTTCATTGACGGGTTTGAACGCCGCACCTTGAAACTTTTTAACCTCGTACTTGGCCCGCTCGCCTTTTGCGGTATCTAATTGTGCCTTAACTTCCCAGTACTCTTCTGGAATAAACGCGCGAATCTCACCTTCGCGCTCACTGATCAAGCGCACGGCCACCGATTGAACACGGCCAGCAGAAAGCCCACGTGCAATCTTTTCCCACAACAGCGGCGACACCATATACCCAACAACACGATCGAGGAAACGGCGGGCTTGCTGTGCATTGACACGTGCGATATCCAAACGGCCAGGCTTTTTAAACGCCTCTTGGATAGCACTTTTTGTAATCTCATTAAAGACAACACGACGATAGCGGTTGCTGTCGCCACCAATGGATTCCCGCAGGTGCCAAGCAATGGCCTCCCCTTCGCGGTCGAGATCCGTCGCGAGATAGATTTCATCGGCGTCTTCCGCCAATTTCCGTAATTCCGCAACAACTTTCTCTTTTCCAGGAAGCGTTTCGTATTGCGCTTCCCAATTGTTATCGGGGTCAATCCCCATGCGTTTTATCAGTTGCTCTCGCGATTTTGATTTTTTATGTATGATCTTTTCTTCTGGCGACATTTTTCGCGTCAGAGCGGCTTGTTTCGCTCTGGCTTTTGGGTCTACCGGCGCCTTATTCGAACCACTTGTGGGTAGATCTCGAATATGACCAACACTCGACTTCACCACATATTGGTTGCCGAGATATTTGTTAATCGTTTTCGCCTTTGCAGGTGATTCCACAATTACCAGCGATTTCCCCATGAGAGCCTTCTACTTTTTATTCAATGAATTTGGATGTGGTACGCGCTTTTTCACCCCATTGGGGCAATCATGCTCGCATCCCTCTTTTTATACATTTCCGTAATACTGACGTTCAAATAGCCAATTTCTATCTAAGAAATTCGCCAACCCTACTGGTTTAATTTTATACACCAATACAAACTGAATTTACGAAGGTGCGCATATATAAGTCCTTGTTGTTATAACGTCAAGCGCGAATTATTTAGCCTATCGGTACTTTTTTAGGTCGACGACCACCAATTGCCACCAACCAACTAACATTAACAAAAGAACCTAACTATCTGATAATTAGCAATATAATGCCATACGAGACTGAAAGACTACAAACCCAATCATAGCCGTGAGGCGCCTGCGCCGCCAAATACTACTAAAATAAAATTTATTACCTATGTCTCATTTATGGCGCCCATACTCATACACAATGTCTAGCATTACCTTACTTGTCATCTTTATCATCATCGCCATGATTTCGTTAATTGTGGTTAGTGCCGTCAACGAGCGGCAGACCCGCTCGCGACTCATTGGCCGAAAACTAGTGCAAATGAAACGACGTGTTGATGATTTAGAAGAGATGGCCGTTACGCTTGATGGCCTTGTGGATTCACCCGAGATTGCTCGCCATGTGAACGAAGAGGTTATTGATTTAATTTCGGGAATGATACGACTTGACCCCGAAAGTCAAAGCCTATTCGTGATCAAAAATACGGCAGAGCAATTAGCTGAAGAGTTTAGAAACCCCAATAGGCCTAGGGAAATATACCGGTTACAGGAAAGTGATTCTGCCATCGCAAGAACCCTTTTTTTATTGAACGAGACTGGCCGTATTTTACGTAAGCGACAGGCTGCTGGAAAACTTGAGATGGCAGAAATGGAAGCGCTGATCAATGACCTTGCCTGGGCACATATGATGGTAGGTGTGGTCAGCAATATCGGGCATGGACACAAAGCACTTAACCGTGGAGACGTGCTTAAGGCCTACGCTTTTTATAAAAAAGCCCAACAAGTGGCAATGCAAACCAGCATTAGCGACGACCGACGTCACGAAATAATTAAAGAAATAGGCGAACTTATGACGAACCAACGAAAAGCCTTATCCGAAGAATACATGCCCGAAAACCACTACAACCCCAAACCCGATACAGAGTCCCTGCCCAGCAGTATGTTAAATAACACCTAGCCCGCTACACGTATCATTGAGCGTCCACTATTTGAGTAAGGCGATTTAAAAACTGATCGACATCGTTCAGGCATTTGTCCACAGACAACTCCCAACGAGGCTCTTTGTGCCAACAAGACTCAGTCCAATAAACGCCGACACTGTGCTCTGTCACCTCGACCACTCGAATAGACGCTGGCAGCGCCATCAACCACTGCTGTATAGGCTCGTGCAACACTTTCGGTGCTTGCCTTTCACAAAGCCAATCCCAACCTGTGGCGAAATTCAATTCGTGCTCAAGCGTTTGCCTTGCCAAAGACCACGTCGGTATTTTTTGAAGCCTTTTGTTCGTCTCTATAGCATGGCTATAGATGGCCAGTTGTCGCGGCTCCCCCGGTGCAGGGTTTTGACCTAAGCGTACCCTTAAACCCCGTTTAGCCGCCAATGTGCGCAGCCGCGCGAGACGCTTTTGGTATCGGCTGGGCTGCACCATCATAATGGGCCCTACAATCATTACCACAACTAAGCACAGCGCTATGAATGTTGGCAGCATATCCATTCCTTAAAACCATGGGTTGATGAAGGCTATTGTCCAGTAACAGCCGGTTCGGCGCTATACTCAAATCACATGAACCCACAGTGTTCACGGATAAATTAATCTATGACAGCCGGAGGTAATATGAACAGCACTAACCACTACAAACACATTCTTGTAGGGCTTGACCTTTCAAAAGACTGTGTTCACATTTTAAATAAAGCGGCACTCATTGCAGATCTATTTAAAGCCGATATTAGTGTTGCACACATTGTTGAACCTCTCGCATTTGCTTACGGCGGCGATGTGCCCATTGACCTCACTGAAGCGCAAAAGATAATGGAACAACAGGCCACAACCCGGCTAGCCAAAATTATCGATGAAGTGGACGTTAAAACACAGGCTCAGTATATTTGTATCGGCCAAACCTCGCACGAGATTCACCGCATTGCCGAAACACACAGCATGGACCTAATCGTTGTCGGCAGCCACGGCCGACATGGATTAGCCATACTGTTTGGCTCCATTACAAAAGGTGTCGTTCAAAATGCCTGCTGTGACGTCCTTGCGGTTAAAGTTTAAGGGGCCAGATAGAACTCACAAATCGTTCTGCAAACCCTCGAGTTCTTCCCAGCGCTCATATCGCTGTGCCAATGTCTTTTCTATGGCCGCAAGTGATTTCAGGGCCTCATCAACGGTAGATGGGTCTTGTTGATAGAAATCAGGCGCGGCCATTTTAGCTTGCACGGCTTCCACCTGCCCTTCAAGTTTTTCGAGTTCGGCAGGCAGTTTATCCAGCTCTCGCTGAAGCTTGTAACTCAGTTTTTTAGCGGGTGCGGCTTTCACTGCAGGCACTTTTTCAATAGCCTCCACGGAGTTTGCAGCCGGAAGGCCTGACTGCCCAGTCTGAGGCCAAACACCGCCTTGCCTTACCCAGTCATCATAGCCCCCCACATATTCCTTAACCGTGCCGTTCCCCTCAAAGGCGATACTACTGCTCACCACGTTGTTTAAGAACTGCCGATCGTGGCTCACGAGCAATAACGTACCCGTATATTCCACCAAGATATCTTCCAGCAACTCAAGTGTTTCAGCGTCGAGGTCGTTGGTTGGCTCATCCATCACTAAAAGGTTGCTGGGCTTACTGAATAGTTTGGCAAGCAGAATACGGTTCCTCTCCCCACCGGATAACGTTTTAATGGGCGTACGTGCCCGCTCTCCAGTAAATAAGAAATCTTGCAAGTACGACATAATGTGTCGAGGTTTACCGTTAATTTCAACGCTATCACGGCCTTCACTGATATTGTCCATCGCACTTTTTTCAGGGTCTAATTGGTCACGCATTTGATCAAAATAGGCAACACTGAGTTTTGTTCCCATTCGTACACTTCCATCTTTTGGCTCTATATCGCCCAAAATCAATTTCAGTAGTGTACTTTTTCCTATTCCGTTAGGGCCGATAAGGCCAATCTTATCGCCACGAATAATTGTGCTCGTGAAGTTTTTAATGATCGATTTATCTTCCCAGCCGAAACTAACATTTTTTAGCTCCGCCACTAGCTTGCCCGAGGCAACATCACCGCCGTGCTCCATACGAGCACTGGACAACTGCTCCCGTCTTTGGCCACGCTCATCACGCAATTTTTTTAACGCCCGTACGCGCCCCTCGTTTCGAGTTCGACGTGCTTTAATTCCTTGTCGTATCCATACTTCTTCTTGCGCGAGTTTTTTATCAAATAGCGCATTCTGTCGCTCTTCTGCGTCTAATTGCTGCTTTTTAAACTCCAAAAAGCCATCATAATCACCACGCCAAACACGTAATTCACCACGATCGAGTTCGCCAATACGATTGGCCACTGAACGCAAAAATGCGCGATCGTGGGTTATAAACACCAACGCTCCAGCAAAGTTTTGCAGTTGTTGTTCTAGCCATTGAATAGCAGCAATATCGAGGTGGTTCGTTGGCTCATCTAGCAACAAAATGTCAGGCTCAATTACCAACGCTTGCGCTAGTGCTACACGCCTTCGCCACCCACCCGATAGACTATTCATTTTTACATCGCCATCGAGTTCTAATTTGGTCAACACTTGTTGAATACGCGTTTGAACCCGCCACCCATCGGCTGCCTCAATTCGTTGCTGTACGCGTTCCATTTCGACTAGGTCAGCATCTACACCTTGATGAATCAAAACCTCATAGGCATTCAAATCGGCCCCTAACGCTGGCATGCCCGCAGCTACAAATTCATAGACCGATCGCCCATCCGCCGGTGGCAACTCTTGATCGAGTGTGGCAACGCGTATGCCATCCCCCAGCCATCGACTTCCAGAATCGACATCCACCGTACCCAGTATGTATTTAAGCAGTGTTGATTTGCCCACACCATTACGGCCAATAATGCAAAGGCGCTCGCCTGGGTCCAACTGCAACGAAAGTTCGTCAAACAATATTTGTTCGCCGTAGTGAAGATGGGTGTTTTCTAATTTGCAAAGCGACATGAATTTCTCGTAAATCGTTAATCGAATGTCAGAACATTTCGATTGGGGCACTGTCAAAGAACACCAATGTGGATAAATCATAAAAGATATTCCAAATTGGCAGTGGCGGTGGCGCATTTTATCGGTAACACTTGGTTAGATGCTATGTGAATACACTTATTTTCTGTTTAATTACTCGTTGTATGCGGTGAGATGTTGTTGCGCTTTAGTCGAATTACCCTAATTTCCTCTTTTACTTGGCTTTCCATTTGCTATTTTTGCTTTCCTGTAGGTGCCTTAGGCATTACAGCCCAACCTGCCTCACTCACATCATCACGCTCCACTGAACTCAATTCTATTACCCAACAACGCTATCACTATGAGCTGGCGAAGGGTGCATTAAACAAGCAGGACTGGCAGAGCTTTGACCAGCACTTTGCCCTTCTTGGTAACTACGCGTTGGTTCCTTACCTTGAATATGGAAGGCTAAAGCACAACCTCCCACTACTAGAAATAGGTAAACTGGACAAATTCCTATCTACGTATCACGGCACTTTTCTGGAAACCCGCTTACGTGAACAGTTTCTATACACACTGGCAATGAAAAGGCGTTGGAGCGAGTACCTCCGTTATTACGAAGGAACATCACTCCCCTCTAAAGCACTACAATGCTATTGGCTATACGCCCGCAGTGATCAAGGTGATGAGGACGTGTACGATGAAATTGCGGCATTATGGCAAGAAGGACAATCGCACCCAGAAGCCTGTGACCCCATTTTTGACCGATGGCGTCAAACCGGTGGGCTCACGCAAGAGGTAGCGTGGGCTCGGTTTCACAATGCCATGCAGGCCCAGAATCAAAGCCTTGCCCGCTATGTACGTTCATTTATGGATAAAGGCGCTCTTCAACACGCCGACCTGTACCTACAAGTGCATCGCTTACCCTACTCTATTCGCAAAACGCGCACTTTTACCGAACAGTCGCTTCACATGCAGCAGATTATTGCTCATGGTATCCGGCGCTACGCTCGCAAAAATGCTAAAGATGCATTCAAATATTGGGAACTCTACGAAGCACAGCAGCTTTTCCCTGCATCACTCAGCACCAAAACGAAGCTCTATATTGCCACTCGGCTCATTCGTAACGGAGATACCGCACTTGCTGAGCGAATCATTGCCGGCTCACATAACCTGCAAGAAGATAAAGTTATTGCGTCGATTATCCGAGAGTCACTCAAATTGGAGGACTGGCCCCGTGTTTTAGAGTGGATAAACGCCCTTTCCTCTCCTGAACAGCAAACTGACCGCTGGCGGTACTGGCGCGCACGCGCAATAACGGCGCTGGATTCTGCAAACGAAACATCACAAAGCCCTGGCGATATTTACCTATCCCTTGCCGAAAAACGAAGCTTTTACGGCTTTCTTGCCGCCGACCATATTGGTAGTACCTATTCTTTACAACAATTACCCGTCGAAATTACCGCTAGTTCACTCCTCACAATGGAGAGTATTCCTGGCCTGCGGCGCGCTAAAGAACTTTGGCTGAAAGGTGATCTTGCCGAAGCTCAGGCTGAATGGATTTTTACTACCCGCGATATGGCATCCGATGATTTAATTGCCGCAGGCGAGCTCGCGCGACAATGGGGTTGGTACAACAAGGGTATCCACGCAATGATTACCGGCAACCTTTGGGATTACTTGAGTATTCGTTTCCCCCTTGCGTACGAAACTGAAATACACGATGCCGCGAGCACCACAAAAGTCGCACCCGACTTAATTTATGCCGTCGCTCGGCAAGAAAGTGCCTTTTCAGAAAAAGCTCGATCGTCAGCGGGCGCCATGGGGCTTATGCAATTAATGCCTTACACGGCAAAATCTACGGCTAAACGAAACGGAATTAAGCATAGCAAACAAGATTTATATAACCCTGAACACAACATTCGCTTGGGTGGCCATTACCTCCAGCAACTCCTTAAACGATACGAGGGGAACCGAATACTGGCGGCTGCAGCCTATAATGCCGGCCCCCGCCGAGTATCAACGTGGATAGAGAAAAACCCACAAGACCTACCCTATGACATTTGGATAGAAATCATCCCTTATAAAGAGACTCGTGGCTACGTACAAAACGTTTTAGCCTTTTCTGTAATATACGGATATCGACTTGGGCAACCCCGTAATCTTGTGAGTGATTTAGAAGCTAAAAATCGTATTTAAACCCGCCCACAAATACCGGCTACGTCCCCGAAAATTACACGCAAATCTGCTCAACCTACCAATTTTCTTCTATGCTTAGACAATCATCATTCTCTACTGAGGCCATATAATGAACCAAGTGTCAGAAGAGGCTCAACCGCCCCAGCACTCAAGTGCAGACTGGTCTCACGTAAAAGAAACCATCAACATGCTCTGCTTGGCAGTCTGTCAAATAGAAGCGACTATGGTGGACTCCAATCAATCAGTCGACACCCTGACACACTCCTTCACAAAGCTAGCCAGCCATACCGGTGACATATGCACGCAAATCCAAAAACTGTCGAAACCAGAAGAGCTGGAAATTTTTAAATCTGATTTTGCCGAAACAGCTAGAGAAATGAACACCAATATAGGCGCCTCAATACAAGCCTTTCAATTTTATGATCGCGTATGCCAACGCTTGGACCATGTCACGAGAAGCCTCGAAAAAGTCTCGGAGCTTATGCAGCATGACGAACAAATTGCCAATCCGGAACAATGGCGAAGTTTGCAAGAAAGAATTAAAAGTAGTTACACAATGGAAGCCGAGCGGATAATGTTTGAATATATTATGCGCGGAGGCACAATCGAAGAAGCGTTAAAAATATACAACCACCATTTCGAAAAAGAAACAGAGCAAGCGCTTGATGCGGATAATGACGAAATCGAATTATTCTAGTGCTGGGACACGCTATTAAAGCAACCTAGGCTCCTGTTCAAGCGTAACACCAAAGAGTGCAAGTACCTGCGACGATATTGCATCAGCCATCTTTAGTATTTGATCGCGTTCAACGCGATTAGGATTGGTAATTACCAATGCCTGATGCTCATGTACACGCACACCAAACTGTTCTTTACCCTTCCATCCCGCTTTTTCAATTAACCAACCGGCCGCAATTTTTTTGTAGCCTTCCCCTGCATCAAACATCACAACATCAGGATTACGCTGTTTTAATCGCTTAGCGACATTGTTACTCACAATAGGATTTTTAAAAAAACTACCTGCATTGGGCAGTTCTCTTGGGTCCGGTAATTTTTTTTGACGAATCGCCACAACTGCTGCGGCAACATCGTGTGGTGTCGCACTTTTACTTCTTCCTACGGCCGCCAAGGCGGCCTCCAATGCTGGGTAACATTCAGCGACGGAGGCATGACGACTCAGGCGAAAAGTAACCGCTGTGATAACAACCCGATTTTCCAAACGATGCTTAAAAACACTGTCTCGATAATCAAACTCACACGCGGCCGAATTAAACTCAACTAATTCACCCGTATCTCGATCCAACGCTTCCAGTGTTTCGAAAACATCTTTTAATTCGACGCCGTATGCACCAATATTTTGTATGGGTGCCGCACCTACCATTCCCGGTATTAACGCTAAATTTTCTAGCCCAAAAAACCCCTGATTTAAACAATACAAAACAAACGCATGCCAGTTTTCACCAGCCGATGCTTTTACCAATACTGAAGTCTCGAAATCCTCCAACAACGTAATCCCCAATAGCTTCGGGTGTACAACCAGAGCATCAACAAACGCGGGCAACAAACAATTACTACCGCCAGCCAAAATTGAAACGCTAACGCCTTTTTGTTTTGCCCACGTTAAGGCGTAACGAATATCATCAACGTTTTCTGCCGTTAAAAAGAAACGGCAACGCGACGGTACCGCCATGGTGTTGAATGGCTGTAAATCAACATTTTCTAGAATATTAGGCACAATCATAATCGATGCGTTTTTATATGCTCAAGCAAGCCCCTACAGCCATCTTCCGCTAAATCCAGAACGGTTTGAAAACCACTACCGTCACCATAATAAGGATCTGGCACTTCGGTGTAAGAAGTTTGACTAGAAAAATCCAGAAACAACGCCAGAACGCCGTTGTAATCGATCGGTTTGAGGGAATGCATGGCCGAGAGATTGGCGTTATCCATAGCCAATATATAATCGTAATGCTGATAATCAGAAGCTTCGAATGCTCTACCCCGCAAGGCAGACAAATCACACCCCCGTGAAAATGCTGCGGCACTCGATCTTTTATCCGGCGGCTCTCCAATGTGCCAGCCCGAAGTTCCAGCAGATTCAGTATGAATAACATGGGAAAGTTTTTCTTGCGCAACTACATCACGAAAAATGCCGTGCGCTGTCGGTGACCGACAAATATTCCCCAAGCATACAAATAAAACACTCGTGTTCTTCACAGCTAAGCCTCTAAAATTTCTGTGCGCACGCGATCCAAATCTTCTTGGGTATCAACACCACCGGGCACGTATTCACACGCATCCTCTACATGAATATTAAGTCCATTCGCGAGAATGCGTAGCTGCTCCAGCTTTTCTATATTTTCAAGCACCGAAATGGGCCACTGTACAAACTCATGTAACAATTTTACGCGATAAGCGTATATACCAATATGTCGACGCGTCGCTTCATTCGCGGGATGTTCACTCTTAATTTGGCCGTTTGCACTATAGCCATCCCTATCCCACGGAATGGGAGCCCGTGAAAAGTACAACGCAAACTGCTGAGCATTGCAGACCACTTTTACAGCATTCGGGTTTAGAGCAGCCGCTATCGTTACAATGGGTTCACATAACGTCGCCGCACTAGCCTGCTCGTTGTTCGCTAAATTGCGTGCAACCTGATTGATGACCGCAGCAGGAATTAAGGGTTCGTCCCCCTGAACATTAACCACTAATTCGTCGTCCGCTAAGCCGTAATGCCGAACGACCTCTTCTAAGCGATCAGTGCCAGATTGATGTGTTGTGGATGTCATACACACTTCTCCACCAAACGCTTTAACCGCAGTCATTACACGATCATCGTCTGTTGCAACAATAACGCGCTTGGCATCACTTTTTTGTGCGCAACGATAGACACGCTCAATCATTGTTTTGCCTGCAATATCCACCAAAGGTTTGCCGGGCAAACGTTGAGAGGCGTAACGCGCGGGGATTACGACACTAAATGACATCTGTAGTTACCTTTCTAATTTTTTCAAGTAGCCTACCAAGCATAGGCTCGGGCAAATCTGCTTGAATATTTAAACACCACCAATTATCTTGCGCGAAAGCTTGGCATTTCACGGCGTCTTTTGCTGTCATGACAATTGGTGAATGGTTGGCGAACGTAAAATCATGTTCGCTATAGGTATAGTGGTCTGGAAAGCTGCAGGCGGTATAGCGCAAAGGCTTTTCAACCGCGCAGTGCAATTGTCCTACTTCGTTTAAAGAGGTATAAAATTTTTGGGGATTGCCTATACCGGCTACCGCATAAAAAGGCGGCAGCGAACATAGGAAATTTAAAGGCTTTTTCTCGCCACTTTTAACATTTGTAAGCCCTACGGTTAGAAACTGGAATACCGACGCACCTAATAATGAACGGTTTCCGCCTCTTACTAAAACCTCATCCACAGAGCCTAGCCTGCTCACGGGTTCTCGTAAGGGGCCCACGGGCATACAATGCCCGTTACCGAACATTTTATCGCCATCTAGCACAACAATTTCTAACGCGCGCGGTAAGGTATAATGCTGTAAACCATCATCGGCCAAGACAATAGTGCAATCACCACTCTCGGCCAAGTACTGAACGGCCTGCCGTCGGTCGGCGCTCACAATGACGGGAAGCCGTGTCGCTTGATAAATTTCTAATGGCTCATCGCCTGCATTGGCGGCCGTTGAAGATGGCCCAACACAATGTAATGTGGTTGTCGTACGACCGTAACCCCTAGATATAACACCTGGCTTAAATCCGTTATCACGTAAATACTGCGCCAAGGCAATAATAACCGGTGTTTTGCCCGTACCACCGACTGAAATATTTCCAACCACGATTACCGGTAACGGTGATGTCGTCTGCCGCTGAGTTAATATTTTTTTCCGATAGTAAGCTATACCTCGAAAAAGGTATTCAAAAGGACATAACAACCACAGCCACCCTGGGCGGCTATACCATCGCTGTTCAACGAAAGCAGCTAAACGATTACGCCGAACCGGTTTGGCCAATAATGCAGCGTTGAGTTCTACCACTATTAAACCTCTTAATCCGCGGCGCGGCTATTCTCGTCGCCCTCTTCGGGTGTCTGAGTGGTTAAACTCAAGTTGCCATAGCCCATATCTCCCGCGAGATCCATCACCGAAATAACAATTTGATAAGGCGTGTTTGCATCTCCTGTGATAATAAACGGTACACCAGTATTGCCGCCGCCCACGTCTAATATTGCAGTACGGAGCGTGTTTATCTGTTTGTTCACCAAAGCTCGACCGTTTACTGAATACCCTCCGTGGGAATCAACAACAACTTCAATTTGATCCACAACTGTAGGCTGTTTATCGCCAACGGCTTCCGGTAAATCAATTTTTAAATGCGTTTCTTTGGTAAAGGTTGTTGAAACCATAAAAAATATCAACAATAAAAAAACCACGTCGATGAGCGGTGTAAGGTTAACCTGTTCTTCTGCTTTTACTTGTCGCTTAAATTGCATTGAAGCACCTGATTTTCGCTGAGCCTATATTTACGACGCTTTCACATCAACGCGACGATCGCTATGCAACGCATCGACTAACTTGATAGCCTCTTGCTCCATGGTCACAACCAGAGTGTCCACACGGCGAACATAGAACCGGTGCGCCATCATTGCGGGAATGGCTACACACAACCCCGCGGCAGTGGTAATCAACGCTTCCGAAATACCGCCCGCCAATACGGCTGCATTACCGGCACCTTCTAGGTTAAGCGCCGTAAAAACCTTAATCATTCCAATAACAGTGCCCAGCAAACCTAATAGAGGTGCTATAGCGGCTATGGTGCCCAAAGCACCTAAATAGCGCTCCATTTCATGCACAACTTGGCTGGCGGCTTCTTCAATACTATCCTTCATTACATCGCGACCATGGCGAGAATTACTCAAACCCGCAGCCAATATACGCCCCAATTGAGACGATCGACGGAGTTCACGTAGCTTGTCACTATCCAGCTTATTTTCTTGTATCCACTTCCACACCTGCCCCAACTGGTGACGCGGTGCAATCTTTGTTGGGTTAAGTGTCCAGTAGCGCTCGATACTGATGGCAATTACGGCAATAGAACAAACAACAATCGGCAACATCAACCAGCCGCCCGAGGTAAGAATCTCTAACACTACTTACTCCTAAAAATGAGTTTCAGGGGTTATTTACGCGTGAGAATGCACGCCTAACCCTCTGTTTTATAGGGCGTTATGATACCCGATAAAGTTAAGTTGTAGGGGTGAAAATGGGGGAAATGCTATCTATACCACGGCTTAACCAACATTGTACGTGCCGTTTCGACCGTTAAATGCCCTTGCGTATCCCATCTAAATCCAATGGCCCCTTGCAGATCTGTACGCAATATAGTCGCACCTACAGCGGTATAACGCTCAAGCACTCGTAGGTGAGGATGATGGTACCGATTGTTATAGCCAGCACTCATGACCGCATATTGAGGGTTAAGATGTTTAACCAGTGCTAGAGACGATGACGTTTTACTGCCATGGTGGGGCACTATTAGCACATCGACATCGCGTGGTAACTCGCCACTGCGCATCAATTCACGCTCAACAGGTTTTTCTATATCACCTAGAAACAAAAGCCTAAAGTGATTCGATTCAACCAACAGTACGCACGAATAATTATTGGCCTCTTGAATATGGCTCTGCGTGTTGGGCCACAATACTCGAAAATCCAACCCTGCGGCCCGCCACACACTACCCGCCTCACATTTCGCCGGATGAGTGTCAGCCTTAGGTAAGCGCTCTGGTTGCCCCGCAATAACATTGCTGGTATCCAATTCCTCTACCAGCGATAGATACCCGCCCGCATGGTCGTTATCCCCATGGCTAACGACCATGGTCTCTAACGTATGAATACCTCGAGACCGAAGATAAGGTGCTACAACACGGCTTCCCATATCAAAGCCTTCCCCATAACGGGCGCCAGTATCGTATAGCACCGTATGGTTAGGCGCTTCTAATGTAACCGCTAAACCTTGCTGAACATCCAAAACCCGCATTTGCAGCAGCAAAGAATCAGATGAAGCGCGGTATACCAAGGGACGAACAACCAATACCGCGCCCAATATCACCCCTAAGATGCGCACATTTAGGCCCCTAGGTGACAACAACAGTACGACGGTGAGCAACGCCCCCACTCCCGATAACAACGTAATTTCCGGCACCCAATACCCGTACCACTCGATGCCCGACAGCCACTCTAAATACTGCCAAAGGTAACTGAATAACGTTGAAGTGAAAGCAATAAATTCGATGGATAAAGACGGTGCAAACGGAGCCAGTAGTACGGCTAGCAGCAGCAATGGCACAATAAAAAAAGATACAAAAGGTACAGCAATTAGATTAGCCACTGGGGCCAACAACGTCGCTGGCATACCCAAAAAACCGAGCGGTAGGAATAAACCAATCAACAACCAAAACTGCGCTTTAGTTAATGCTTTAAGCATTGCGAAACGCCCACGTGCGCTGCGCCGCCACCCAAAAACAAACACCAGTATTGCAACAGCGGCAAAACTCAACCAAAAGCCGGGCGATAAGAAAGCAAAAGGGTCCAAGAGCACAACGCAGACTAATGCGACCAAAAAAACAAACCAAACATTTAACCGCCTACCACACGCCCATGCCACACCAAACAACACTACCATTACCAAAGCCCGCTGAGTTGGTATGGCAAAACCCGCTAAACCCGCATAAAAGGTGGCCATAGCGATAGACACTAAAGGCGCGATCCAGCGGAGGCCTGCTTGTCGCCAGAGCGCTAAAGCATGTGCCAACAATAAACCTAGCCAGTAGCCTATTGTGGCCACCAAACCAATATGCAGCCCAGAAATCGCCATTAAATGCACCGTACCCGTTTGGCGTAATACTCGCCATTGTGAGCCGCTAATATCCGACTTATCCCCAAGTAACAGCGCCTTTAGCAATGGTAATGACGACGCCTCAGCAACCTCCCCGTCTTTCCCCAAGTCAAACAGTTGGCCCATAAGCGCAAAGCGCCACCGTTCAAAATTTACGCCACCGGCTGCGTTACTGCCGAGCACTTTTGTCACAGGCTGTTTATCACGAACATACCCCGTTGCCACAACATCTTGCCCTAGCAACCAGGCCTGATAGTCAAAGCCACTTGGGTTTACCGCGCCTCGTGGGCGCTTTAATCGCGCGGTAAACTGCCAACGTTCGCCGGGTTCTAGCGGCTCGGCCGAACGCGCCTGATACCAACTTAAACGCAGTTTATGACCCACCTGTAAAATAGCGCTATTTGACGGCAGGTCGATGGTATCTATCTGAAAATAAAAACTCGTGCTTTTACGGTAAGCACTGTGCTGTGTCACTTTGGGCATACTCACTATCTGCCCCGTAACAGGAATATCGGCGCCTTCTAACGCTGCCGGTAATTGGGCATTTATAAGCAGTGCAATGCGATAACCGTTAACAACAAAACCCACTATCCCTACCACGAGAATACACAGCGGCCAGCGATAATGTCTTAGTACAAAGGCACATAAACAGCAAACAACTGCAACGGCCGTTAGCCCATAAAGAAGCGTCGTAAATTGATCATAGGAAATCCTTAAGATTACCGGTAAACCAGCCCCGAGAGCGAACAGTAGCAAAAGAAGAAAACGCCTGTAGATAGTGCGAGTAAAGGAGGGCAACATAGTGATTTTGGTATCCATTCCGAGGGCGCTTATCCATAATCAAAATTAGCAAACACGTTACAGACTACAATGCTTTTATCAATACAGAAAGTAGCCAAGCGGTGTCGTTCTGGGCATAATAGCCGCCGTTTGCGACCATAGGAAAAGTCGAGGGGTAAGCGAATGGAGACGTTATTTTAGTTAGCTAACTGCACCTCTTTGGAGCAACAGTTGCTAGGCAGTACAAATGACGCCTATTTTAATCTGTACGAATACGCTTATGGCTATAATGCTTAAGTTACTCGACTACTCGTACCGACTCTGTGCCATATGACACCGTATACGCAAAGCCCCTCAGCCTACTGCTAATGTGGCCAAAACGATAGATAACCCTCTTGAATTAGCGCTGTAAACTATGCCTCGAAACATTATAAAACGCTGGATGCCGGACCCTGCCAAAATCCGCAACGCACCAGCTCTACAGTTTTTAGGTTCCATGTTGCACGACCCCAATTTATTCCATCTCAATCGACACTCGGTTTCCGTCGCTTTTTTTGTGGGTCTTTTTGTAGCGTTTTTACCTACGCTTGGTCAAATCCCTATTGCTGCGGCAGGTGCTCTACTATTTCGCTGCAATTTGCCAATTTCGGTTGCGCTCGTGTGGGTAAGCAACCCCCTTACCTTTCCCGTAATTTACTACGCCACCTACAAGCTCGGTGCACGATTATTACAAATTCAACCTCACCCAGTGAAAGTTGAAATGTCTTGGCAGTGGGTGGTGAGCGAGTTCTCTAATATTTGGGAGCCACTGGTGCTGGGAAGCTTAATTGCTAGCGTATTTTTCGGGTGCCTCGGCTATATCGTTGTACAGTGGGCATGGCGATGGCATGTCGTACAACGCTGGCAGCAACGAAGACGTAAACCCTAAGACCCAAGACCCAAGACCCAAGACCCAAGACCCAAGACCCAAGACCTAAAGGTAACTTACTCATACCGCAACGCTTCCGCAGGTTGTACCCGTGTTGCTTTCCACGCAGGATACAAGGTCGCGATAAAACTCAAACTTAATGCGGTTGACGCTATGCGGAATAAATCGGTGCTACGAATTTCCGACGGCAAATAAGTTAGCGGGTAGACATCTGATTGAAGAAATTGAATATGAAATACGCCTTCAATAAATTGTACGAAGCCCTGTACCCCCATCGCCATTAAACAACCTAACGCTATTCCCAGTGATGTCCCTACCAAGCCAATCACACTGCCCTGCACAATAAAAATAGCCATGATTGTTTTTGTTGAAGTACCCAGTGTCCGGAGAATGGCAATTTCGCCCTGTTTATCAATCACCACCATTATTAAAGTCGATACCACATTAAAAGCTGCAATACCGACAATTAGCGACATGAGCAACCCCACAAGATTCTTTGACATTTGAATGGCGTGATACAAATTACCTTGAGTACGGGTCCAATTAGTACCCGTGTACCCTGCACCCAACTTAATCAAACTTGTATAAACAACACGGGGAGCCGCAAATAAATCGCGCAATTTAAGCCGAACACCACTCACCTTCCCTGCCATCCCCGCTAAATTTGACGCCTGCTCTAGGCCCGTTAACGCCAACGTGTGATCCAACTCTGTTTTCGAATCGATGATCCCGATGAGCGTAAAATAATCGACCTTAGCCGATGAGCGCTCGCCTTCCGAACCAGGCACAACCACCATTACTTTATCGCCAACCGCCACACCAATTTTTGTGGCAACAGCTGAACCAAGCAATAAGGATGTATCGTTTTGCGCTAATAATGTTAATAAATTGGTGTCTATAACGTAGCGTTCAATATCAGAAACCTTCGTTTCATATTGAGGATCAATGCCGTAGAGCAGCACCGGCTCCGTTTTTTTTCTAAAGCTTACCAAACCATTTAACTCGACAAACGGCGCTATGCCCACAATATCGGCGTTGCCTTTTAATTGGTCGACAACATATTGCCAATTATCCAGTCCTTCTCGGTGCTTAATTGTCGCCTGAGGAACTAGGCCCAATATCTTTTCTCGCAACTCTCGATCAAAACCATTCATAACCGACAGCACAACCACTAATAACGCAACACCGACGACCAATCCCGAAATCGAAATAGCAGACAAGAAAGAAACCAACTGGCTACGGCGCTGTGCACCGACGTAACGTAAACCAACAAACAACGGCAACCATACTTTCATAGCGCGATTAACTCGCCAGCGTCCAACCGGTAGATAATATCCATTGTTTTGGCAAACGTTTCATCATGCGTAACCACCACAAAACTCGTCGCTAACTCTTGACTCAATTGATTCATTAATAATTGAATTGCTTGCGCATTTTTCCCGTCTAGATTTCCCGTTGGTTCATCCATCAAGACGCAAGCGGGCTGATTAGCCAAAGCTCTTGCGATTGCTACTCGTTGCCGCTCACCACCGGATAATTCCGAGGGTTTGTGTTGCAAGCGAGGCTGTAACCCCACCAGCTCCAGCAAACGCTCCGCTTCTCTCAATGCCAATTTTTTATTCTCGCCGCCAATAAATAAAGGCATAGCAACATTTTCCAGCGCTGAGAATTCAGGCAGCAAGTGATGAAATTGATACACAAAACCTAGTGATTGATTGCGCACTTTTCCTCGCTGATTATCTGTTAGCGTAGAAAATGCCTGCTCGGATATCTGCACCTCACCGGCATCCGGTTTATCGAGACCGCCCAGCACATTTAATAGTGTACTTTTACCACTGCCCGACGCACCAATAATGGCAACATGTTCACCCGGTTTTACGCTTAAATTCACGGAACGTAACACTTCTACCAACTGTGGGCCTTGGCTATAATTTTTGGCTACGTTACGGCAGGTTAATACAAATTGATTAGTCATAAGCTCTATATGTCATAGCGAAGCGCTTCAGCCGGCTCTATTGTCGACGCGCGATAAGCAGGATAAATTGTGGCGAGAATTGCAATGAGCGTAGACAGCCCGCACACCATTAATGTGTCGTCTAACCGCCATTGCGACGGTAAATAAGCAACGAAATAAACACTAGGGTCAAAGACCATTAGGCCGGTATGGGCCTCAATAAATGCCATTATTTCGGGTAACCATATCGCAGTTAACACCCCCGCTATGGCACCCACCACAATACCAATTAAACCGAGCGTTATACCTTGCACCATAAAAATTTGAACGATGTCATAGCGTGTCATGCCAAGGGTTCGCAAAACGGCTATATCACTCCGTTTTTCCGCCACCATCATCACCAAACTCGTAATAATATTAAACGCCGCAACCGCAATAATAATACTGAGCATGAGCCCTACGACAGTCTTTTCCATTTTGACCGCCTGAAACAAACTGCCCTGCGTCTGGCTCCAGTCTTTCACCTTTACACCGTCGCCTAGCGATCGCCCTAATGCGCTAAGTGCCGCCGGCGCTCGATAGATATCATCAAATTTCAGGTGCAACCCATCTACTGTCTCACCGCGCCGCAAGAGTTTTTGAGCGTCTCGAATATGAATTAACGTTAAATATTGATCAACCTGAGCCCCAACTTCAAACACCCCCACCAAGGTAAAACGTTTACTACGCGGAAAAATGCCTGCTGGTGTCACCGAGACTTCGGGTAGCGTGACCGAGATTTTATCGCCTATCGTCAACCCCAAATGTCGTGCAACAAGATTACCCATCACTATGCCGTATTCGCCAGGCTGCAAATAGGCCAATTCACCAATTAACATGTGCTGCTCAATCGCCGATATATCTTTTTCAAATTCAGGATCTATACCTTGAATTTGAACAGGCTTCACCGTACGACCAAAACTAATGAGAGCTTTCCCTTCTATGAAGGGCGCAGCAGCATTCAGCCCCTCAGTAGTACTTACGCGATCGTAAAGCACGGGCCAATTTTCAAGCGGCTTTTCAGTGGTTAAAAAACCATGGGGCACAACACGTAAAATGCGCTCCTTCAACTCTCTATCGAAACCGTTCATAACAGACAGCACAACGATTAAGGCAAAGACACCTAACGCCATACCTACCAACGCAAATAAACTGACGAAAGCGATAAATCCATTGCGACGTTTAGCGTTGGCATAACGCAAACCAATATAGAGCGGAAGAGAAGAGCGAAAGGGAGAATTAATCATGCCTGCGATTAAACAGGAGAACCCGCGTTAGAACAAGTTTTGACGGAATGAACTATTATACTATTCAGCAGCACACTGCCGATTGCTGGGCGAAATAGGGCGAACAATGAACGACCACGAAACATCGAAAGCAGACAAACCTAAGGTACTCTCAGGGCGAGAGCGCCGTGACTTTTTTCGTGTGGACCAAGATGTGATCTTTGACTACAAGGTAGTTGATGCTTTTGCTGCTGAAAATGACCCACCAGAAATTGAATTTGAAGACTCAGTATCACTTAGCCTATTAAACGAACTACGAAGACTCGACCAGGACAATATTCAAACTCTGCGCGCACTGACCGACAAAAACCGGCTACTGGGCGACTACCTTCAAACACTTAGCAGTAAAATCGACCTTATCGCGCGCCACTCTTTATTCGCACAAGATAAAGAAGCAGGCGACAAACCTAAAACCCGTATCAATCTTAGCGAAGAAGGCATTGCTTTTATTGCCGAACGCGCCGTCTACAAGGGAAATTTTCTCGCAATGAGACTGATATTTTTACCCCACTACGCTCCCGTGGTAATCTTCGCTAAAGTAATTCGCTGTGAACCCAAACAAAGCAACTATCAAGTTGCCGCTAAATTTCATCGATTACAAGATAAAGACCGCCAAGAGTTATCTCGACAAATACTGAAGACTCAAGTCAGTCAAAAAAAAGCCACAGATAAGTAGTAGCCAGTAGAGGATTTAGAACATGATGTTTTTGCAGACAGTACAAAAGGCGACCCTTCCTGCCGTGCTCGCCGCCCTATGCTGGGCAACTCCCGTTGCCGCTGATACCGTACAAATGCCCAATCCCTCCACTGACGTGCAGCTTGGACGAGCACCGTGGAACGTACCCATCCCGTCTCGCGGCATGACTAAAGCCGAAGTGGAGGCTTCGTTTGGTCAACCTCTAAGCATGGAAGGCCCTGCAGGCACCCCCCCCATTTATTATTGGGAATACACGGCCTATACCGTCTACTTTGAAGGGCAACACGTTATTCATGCTGTTCGTAAATATAAGCCCGAATAACCTATTTTTCGGCAGTGTTATTTAGGGGTAACGCTGCCAAAACTCAAACATTGCTCGCAGTGCTTGATCCCTATAAATGTCTGCTTCAAAAAACAATTCATGCTTAGCGCCCTCTATCACGCTCGGTGCCCCACCCACGCATACCGTTTCACCTTTCTTATTTAGCAAGGCACAAAACTGATTTTGTGCGGCATTATGAACCACCGTATCGGCTCCCGACTGAAGCAACATCACTGGCACGGCAATGCTCGCTGCCGCATCTCGTTGTGAGGCTCGGCTATCACAGGCCTGCTTAACCCAACCAAAGGTCGGCGCAGACAACGCGATTTGAGGCTCCGCTTTCATTAACGCTCGCGCCTTGAAAAATCGCTCTTTATCGTGAGTCAATGCTGTATGGTTAAACGCCTCCAGCTCCGTCGCAAACACTTCGCGCGGGGTGGAACATTCAGCACAAAACCAGCTCATAAGCGCAGCAATGGCACAACCTCCAGGCAAACCAAGGTTCGCCTCCATCATAGGGGAACTTAAAACTGCAGCATTGAAACTGGGCGAGGTACTCGCAAGAGATAATACTGCGATACTGCCACCCATAGAATGGCTAACCAGATAGCGGTGCTGACCCGGTGTTTCGGGCACCACAATGGTATTAATAAATTGGGTAAAATCAGCGCCATAATTAGCGAAAACCCGAACATGCCCCTTACGCCGATCATCGAGTAACCGCCCCGACAACCCCTGCCCGCGATGATCTATCCCATAAAAGGAATAGCCCTGTTGATACACCACCCCAACAAAGTCTTTATATTTTAGATACGACTCAGTACGACCACTGGATAACACCACCACGCCACGAGACGCTGGATGCACGACTCTAACGTACGCAATCTCCATGTCGTCAGCACCAACGAAGCTCGACGTTTCCGCATTTTTCGCCCAAAAATGCTCTACGTCATCAGGTACTATTGGAGTATCGATCGCCAATCCGACATTCACCCATCCTAACGTACCAATCAGTACACCCCATACCCATTGCCGCTTCAACATTCGCATTCATCAACCCCGTATTTTTCAGCTATTTGATTACTCTTCAGTCTTTAGCAACGACAAAAATACCACTCATAGTCCCTTGAGCCCCATTCCCCATGTCGAAACCCACGCGACTGTACTACAATATCGTTCCAGAACACCCAACGTGAGCTTACCCAGTTATCACCATCACACATATGCCCATGCCCGAGCTACCTTTGTCTAAACCTGTCTCCGCTACTAAAGTAATTGTCGGCATGTCCGGCGGTGTCGACTCTTCCGTTTCTGCCCTGCTGCTTTTACAGCAAGGTTATAAAGTGGAAGGTTTATTCATGAAAAACTGGAATGAAGACGACGGTACAGAATACTGCACGGCCATGACCGACCTAATGGACGCGGCGGCCGTCTGCCAAAAACTCGGTATTCATTTGCATACGGCAAACTTTGCCGCCCAATATTGGGACAATGTTTTCGAACATTTTCTAGCCGAATACAAAGCCGGCCGAACCCCAAACCCCGACATTCTCTGTAACCGAGAAATAAAATTTAAAGTCTTTCTAGATTATGCAGAATCTCTAGGCGCCGATTACATTGCCACGGGTCACTATACCCGCACGCGCACACAAAACGGACATACCTACCTATGCAAAGGGCTAGATAACAACAAAGACCAAAGCTATTTTTTACACGCGGTGGGCGAACGAGAGTTTAGTAAAACACTCTTTCCCATTGGGGAACTTGAAAAACCTGTTGTTCGCGCCTTGGCCGAAAAGCACGACCTTGTAACGCACAACAAAAAAGACAGTACTGGTATTTGTTTTATCGGCGAAAGACGTTTTAAAGACTTTTTAGAAACCTATTTACCGGCCCAACCCGGAAACATCGTTACGCCAGAGGGAGCGATAATTGGCCAACACCAAGGCTTGATGTACTACACCATCGGCCAGAGACAAGGCTTAGGGATTGGCGGTGTGGCCGGCGCACCGGAAGAACCCTGGTATGTCGCTCGCAAGCAACTCGATTTAAACCAGCTCTTAGTGGTGCAAGGTAAAAACCATCCGCTACTATTTGAACCCGGGTTAATCGCGAGCAATATGCACTGGATTAATCATACGCCTCTCGCAAGTGGCAGCCGCTGCATGGCGAAAACACGTTACCGTCAACCAGACCAAGCCTGTACGCTCACCCAAGTACTCGATAACACCATATCCGTTGAGTTTGATGAGCCTCAACGCGCTATCACCGCAGGACAAAGCATTGTGTTGTACCAAGATGACACATGTTTGGGCGGAGGCGTTATCGAGCACCCCGCTCACTCACAACCCCGTGGCGCCGATACCCAGTAAGTTATCCGTCAACACCAAAGGAGTTAAAGGTTGGAAAAGTCGTGGCAAGATATTGCCCTCGCGTTAGCGGGCATTGTCCAGTGCGCCCTTCAAGTTGAAGAGCTCGCAAAAACCGGTTATCTTAAAACCGAACAATTTGAAACCGCAGTTAACAGCCTGCTCAATCTAAACCCCTCCACAACAGAAGAGGTTTTCGGTTGCGCGGCCGCACTAGACAACGGCTTAGAAACCTTAGAAGTACTCCTCCAAAATCACCGAAACCCTAACCACGCCGATACCTTGCGTTATATTCTTGGCATGATCCATTTACAAAATCGGCTGACAAAGCGCCACGACATACTCCAAATTATTAGTAATCGACTGGAAAAAACCGAGCAACAAGTCCAGCATTTTGGGGCCACACATGACAACGTCGTAGGCAATATCGCAGATATTTACACCGACACCATTAGCAAGTTCCCCTACCGTATACAAGTCACAGGCGAATACAGTTATCTTCAGCAAAACCGTGTAGCCTCCCAAATTCGGGCGCTCTTATTGGCCGGAATTCGCTCCGCTACCCTATGGCGTCAAGTCGGCGGAAGCCGTTGGCACCTAGTATTTTACCGATCTAAGTTAATTGAAACGGTTAAGGTACTGCGCGCTTTTTAATTGAGGCGCTTGCCTCTAGTGGTAAATATTGAGCCACACCTTAAAAAATAACGTTCTCCACCTAAAGAAGCTCAGGCCTCTTTTCCATAAAGCGCCTAAAATCCAGGCATGCCGTCACCAAACACCTGAAAAACATCAATATTTCAGGTAAACTGCGCGCCTTTTTATGACAGTAAGACTGGGCCCACGCTAGACGTAAGCCGTTCGGTCACCACAACCAAGAGAACTCATTCGCTATGGAATTATCAGCCCTCTCCGCCATTTCCCCTATCGACGGCCGCTATGGCAGCAAAACCGCCGACTTGCGCCCCTTCTTCAGTGAGTTTGGTTTGATTCGCTGCCGCGTGGAGGTTGAGATACGCTGGTTGCAACGCTTAGCAGAACACACTGATATAAGCGAAATAGCCAACCTAAGCAGTGACGCACAAGCCGTGCTGAATAGTATCGTAGACAATTTTTCGGAAACCGACGCACAAGCGATTAAAGATATTGAACGCACCACGAATCACGACGTTAAAGCCGTTGAATACTTTATAAAAGACAAATTTAAAGGCAATAGCGAACTCGAAGCAATATCAGAGTTCGTTCATTTTGCTTGCACATCCGAAGATATCAACAACCTGTCCCATGCCTTGATGCTTAACGCCGGACGCGAACAAGTGTTAATCCCTGCTCTGGAAGAGATCACATTAGCTATCGCCGATCTCGCCATTGAACACGCCGCCGCTCCCATGCTATCACGCACCCATGGGCAAACAGCCTCACCAACTACCGTCGGTAAAGAATTTGCGAATGTCGCCGCACGCTTACAGCGCCAAATCAAACAGGTTAAAAGCGTTCCTTTAATGGGGAAAATTAACGGTGCCGTAGGAAACTACAATGCCCACCTGTCGGCCTACCCTGAAATCGATTGGCAAGAAAATGCGCAGACCTTTGTCGAAAGCCTTGGCCTAACGTGGAACG
Organism: Teredinibacter purpureus; assembly: GCF_014217335.1. Classification (NCBI taxonomy): domain Bacteria; kingdom Pseudomonadati; phylum Pseudomonadota; class Gammaproteobacteria; order Cellvibrionales; family Cellvibrionaceae; genus Teredinibacter; species Teredinibacter purpureus. The sequence goes on from NZ_CP060092.1 coordinate 3,636,328, forward strand.
CTTATACCACCCAAATTGAACCTCACGATTACATCGCAGAACTTTTTGATGCGATATGCCGGTTTAACACCATTCTCATCGACTTCGATCGCGATATATGGGGCTATATTTCACTGGGCTACTTCAAGCAAAAAGCCATTGCCGGTGAAGTTGGCTCATCAACCATGCCGCACAAAGTAAACCCTATCGACTTCGAAAACTCAGAGGGCAATCTAGGTTTGGCGAATGCAATGTTCAACCACCTATCGGCTAAACTGCCTGTATCGCGCTGGCAGCGAGACCTTACAGACTCCACCGTCTTACGCAACATGGGCGTGGGTTTTGGTTACAGTCAAATTGCATATGCCTCTACCCTTAAAGGAATTAGCAAGTTACAAATCAACGACACAACGCTCGCCACCGACTTGGATAACAGCTGGGAAGTGTTAGCCGAACCCATTCAAACCGTCATGAGACGCTACGCCATCGAAGGTGCGTACGAAAAGCTTAAGGAATTAACCCGCGGGCAAGCGATTAGCCAGCAAGTTATCCAAACGTTTGTACAAACGTTAGATATTCCAGAGAAAGCAAAGCGAGAGCTAAGCGAACTTACGCCTGGCCGCTATATCGGCAACGCAATTGCACAAGCTCAGTCAGTAAAAGCACTGCTCGAGCCATAGTAAGCGTTCAACTGAGCCGTATTCTATTTGATTTTATTTGAGGCAATACCCCGGTATTGCCTTTACCCCCTTGCCCGTCGCCACCGTACGAATAAAGTATTCATCACTTAACGGCATCATCACAACTACCATTCAACCTGTATTGATGCTTAACCCATACGTTTACTCGTGAGTTCACCACCACTATCACTTGAATTGTTAGCGCCCGGAGGCACCATGAACAACACGCACCCCTTCGCTCGACTCACCCATCTCGGCGAGATGCCAATCGATATATTTCTCCGCGATTATTGGCAACAAAAACCTCTACTTATCCGTCAAGCGTTTCCCAATTTTATACCGCCGGTTTCGGCCGATGAGTTAGCGGGCTTTTCACTTGATGAAGACGTGGTGTCTCGCCTCATCGTTAAAGGTAGCCAACAAGACGACTGGACACTCCAGCACGGCCCTTTACCCGAGACCGTATTTGAGGAACTCCCCAAGAGCCACTGGACTTTACTGATTCAACATGCCGATTTACTAGACCCCGAACTTAACCAACTCCTTGAAGCCTTTAGGTTTATCCCTAATTGGCGCTTGGACGATATTATGTTGAGCTACGCCGCCGATGGTGGCAGCGTTGGCCCTCACTTTGATTACTATGATGTTTTTCTATTGCAAGCACAGGGCACACGCCGATGGCGGTTAGGGCAACAATGCGATTCTGATACACCGCTAATTCAAGGCGTGGACCTAAAAATACTCGAACAATTTAACTCGACAGACGAATGGATTGTGGCGCCTGGTGACCTTCTTTATATACCGCCTAACTTAGCGCATTGGGGAGAAGCCATTGGCGACGATTGCATGACCTATTCCATTGGTTTTCGCGCACCCAGCTACAGCGACATAATGCTCGACTTTGCTCAAGAAATGGCATCACTCGCCAATGCCGACATGCGCTATACCGACAAAGGGCTCACCCAGCAATCGTTGAGCGGCGAAATCACCCCTGAAGCTATATCCAAAGTAGAAGATATTCTTAAGCGTTTTGCCACTAACAAAGGCCTTATCGCTAACTGGTTCGGCGAATATATGACCCGTCCCAATCCTGGTGGAATAGACGCCTGTCAAAGCGACCTCACACCCGAGCAGCTCACCGTTCAGCCCTGTGCCCTCAGCCCATTCGCGCGCTGCGCTTTCTACGAAACCAGCGACCACTGTGTCGTTTTTATTAACGGTGAAAAATGGCACTGCACTAAAGAAATGGCCTTAAAACTTAGCCAATACGAGGCGTTTCTTTTCGACGAAGTAAACCCGCGCGACCACTACTTATTACAACACCTAGCAGAAGAAGGGCTGCTGTGTGACGCCGAAAATCAACCGTAATAGTAGAGACCTAATTCACATTACACCCCTATCGTTTTGCCTTAAAAAAAGTATCAGCCCTCTCATATGTCAGTAGTTTTGAGTGAGAAAAAAATCCGGTAAACTCATATACCCGACGACACTAAGCAAGATTAACGATGGATATAGCATGAGCTCACGCCCCCCTAACCTCGACATAAAATGTGTGACCTGGAGCGAATCTAAAATACCGCTCGCCTACATTCGTCGTCGTGTATTTATAGACGAACAAAAGGTCCCTGAGGACGAAGAATGGGAAAGCCTAGATGAGCATAGCGACACTTATCATTTCATCGTTGAGTACAATCAACAACCGATCGGCTGCTGCCGCTTATTGCCTACAGGGCAAATAGGTAGAATGGCCATTCTTAAAGATCACCGAGGAAAAGGGTTCGGCAAACAATTATTGAACGCCGTTTTACAACAATTGCAAATAGAAAACTTTACCCAAAAACAAACACTAACACCTTTTTTGCATGCCCAAGTACATGCAATACCCTTTTACGAAGCATTAGGCTTTACACCCTCCTCCGATGACCTCTTTATGGAAGCCGGG